>CAZWXK010000007.1:71809-73643 GCA_964637875.1 uncultured Rhodobacter sp. | reverse complement strand
ATCGGGGCGCGCCGTGCAGCGCGGCTGCAACCTCCTGATGCAGGATGCCGCCCATGCCGGGGGAATAGTCGCGGTCCAGGACCAGCACATCATCGCGCCCGCACAGCAGATCGCGCAACAGCGCCACGGGCAGGGGGCGCAGCAGGCGCAGCTTGGCCAGCCCGGCGCGCACGCCCTTTTCGCGCAGGGCATCCACCGCGTCGCGCACGGTGCCGGCAAGGCTGCCGAGGACGACGAACACGCGATCTGCGTCATCCATGCGATAGGTTTCCAGCGGCCCCGAAGCCCTGCCGGTCAGGCTCTGCCACGCGTTCCCGACCTCGGAGAACAGGTTCGGGACCCGATCCATCGCGCGGGCCATATCGCGCCGCGTACGGTTCCAGGTCGCCTGATCGGCGGGGGCGCCAAAGGCGCGCCCGGTCGTCACATCAAGGCGAAGGTCCTTGTGAAACGGTGGCAGAAAGGAATCGATGTCGGTTTGCTCGGGTACGTCCACGGGCTCCATCGCGTGACTGACATAGAATGCATCGTGATTGACCATCACCGGCAGTTCCACCTGCTCTGCAATACGGAAGGCCTGGATCACGAGGTCGAGTGATTCCTGCGGGCTTTCGCTGTACAGCTGGATCCAGCCGGTATCGCGCTGGGACAGGCTGTCGAGCTGGTCGGGCCAGAACCCCCAGGGCGATGCCGGGGTGCGGTTGACGTTGAACATAACGATCGGCGCACGCGCCCCCGAGGCGTAGTGCAGCAATTCGTGCATGAGCATGAGCCCCTGCGATGAGGTCGCGGTGAACACCCGCGCCCCGGTGAGCGAGGCGCTGATGCAGGTCGCCATCACCGAATGTTCGGATTCGGGGGTCAACATGCGGGCGCCCAACCTGCCCTGCCCATGCAGTTCGGTAAGTTTTTCAAGGATCGGTGTCTGTGGGGTGATGGGATAGACAGGCGTGACATCGGGTCGTGCCAGCATCACCCCCATTGCCACCGCATGGTTGCCACTGAGAAGTTGCAGCCGCTGATTGGTCGCCTGGTCCTTCATTGCTGCACCTCCGCAATCATTCGTACCGCGCCTGTGGGACATTCGGCCACGCACAGACCGCAGCCCTTGCAGTAGTCGGTGCGGATCTCATAGCCCCGTTCCAGACGGATCACTGCCATGTCGGGGCAGTAGACATAGCAGTTGTCGCAATAGATGCAGGTCCCGCAGGAAAAGCATCGCTCGGCCTCGGCAAGGGCCTGCTCGGCTGCCAGGGGCAGCTGGACCTCGACAAAGCTGTTCAGACGGGTATCGACCGGGCGGCTATCCTGCATCTGGCGCGGGGCCAGAGGGTGATAGGCGGTGTTTATCTCGTCGAATGTCACCGCGGCCGGGCTGTCTGCCGGGCTGTCGCCGGTTTCGGTCAGCCATCCGTCGATGGCCTCGGCGGCCTCTTTGCCCATGCCGATCGCGGCGCTGACAAAGCGGTCCATGCTGGCAAGGTCACCGCCGGCAAAGACACCTTCGATCGCCGTCTGCCAGCCGTCTCCGGTTGCGGCTATCGGGGATGGAACGCTGCCGTCGGCCGCAATCAGCCCGTCCCACAGATCGAGATCGGCATCCTGTCCGATTGCCGGCACGATGGCATCGGCATCGATGTCAAAGGTGCTGTCCCTTACCGGCTCGACAGTGAACGCGCCGCGCTGGGCGCCCGGGACGAAGCGGACTCTTTCGCAGGACAGCGTGAGCCCCCCGTCACGCGCGGATTTCCGGGCTGCGTCACGGGCTGCGTCACGGGTTGCGTCACGGGCCGCAACCTTGCACATGCGCGCCCCGGTGACAAAGGTGATCCCC
>CAZWXK010000007.1:0-71709 GCA_964637875.1 uncultured Rhodobacter sp. | reverse complement strand
TGCGTCACGGGCCGCAACCTTGCACATGCGCGCCCCGGTGACAAAGGTGATCCCCTCTTCGCGGGCCTCGATCACCTCGTCGCGCTGGGCCGGTAGCGCGGCTTCGTCTTCGAGTGCAAGGATGGTGACATCATGGCCCAGACGGCGCGCGCTGCGGGCGACATCCATTGCCGCGCTGCCCCCGCCGACGACCACGATATGGCGGCCCAGAGGGGGCGTTTTGCCCGCGTTGGTCAGACGCAGGAATTCGGCGCCGTCCATCACATGACCGTCTCGGGCCAGCGCTTCGTCAGGGGCCAGCGACGGCAGGCGTTTGGGGCGTGTCGCGCCGGTGGCCAGATAAACCGCGTCGAACGTGTTGCGCAGCTGTTCCAGCCCTGTGCGCCCGGCAATGCGCTCGCCACAGCGCAGGTCCAGCCCGTAATCGACAATGCGCGCGATCTCGGCATCCAGCACTGCCTTGTCCAGGCGATAGGACGGAATCCCCGTACGGAGCAGCCCACCCGGAGTGGCTGATGCCTCGAACAGGGTTACCGCATGGCCGCGGCGCATCAGCTGCCAGGCGGCCGACAGGCCGGCAGGACCGCCGCCGACGATGGCCACCTTGCGCCCGGTTGCCGGCAGCGGCGCGGGCAGGCGCCAACCCTGTGCCAGGGCGTGATCCCCGACATGTCGTTCCAGGCTGCGGATGCCGATGGTTTCGTCCAGGTCGGCGCGGTTGCACAGGCTCTGACAGGGGTGGTGACAGACGCGGCCGATCACGGCCGGAAAGGGATTGTTGGCGACCAGCGTCAGCCAGGCCGCCCGCATGTCGCCGTCGCGGATCTGGCCGATCCATTCGGCGATATGCCCGTCCACCGGGCAGGCCCCACGGCAGGGCGAGGGCACGTCGCGGTGTACCGGCAGCGCGCTGCGCCATGTGCCCGTCAGGCGGTTGTCCGAGGTCAGGTAGGTCCACAGAGGGGAAGGCAGGTCATCCATCATGCAGCTCCTCTGATCTCGCCGGCGACAAGGGCATGGGCCTCGCGGCAGGCGGCAATGTTTTCTTCCTTCTTGGCGGGTGCGGTTTCGCGGATCACCTCGACAAGCGTTTCGATCATGGGCGCCCCCAGCGCGGCCGCAAGCGCCCCCAACAGGGCGGAATTGACGACCTTTCCCAACTGGTTGCGCCGGGCAATGGCGCGCCCGTCGATGCACAGGACGCGCGCACCCGGCGCCACCTCAAAGGCCTCGGCCGGGCGGGCCGAATTGATCACGACCAGCGTATCCCCGCTGACCGCGCCCAGAAAGGCGGGTTCGATCAGGCTGTCGTCAAAACAGAGAAAGGCATCGGCCTGTTCGATATTGCTGCGCAGGCGGATCGGCCTGTCATCGGCCCGCAGCGATGACATCACCGGCGTGCCCCTGCGTGCGCCGCCATAGGTGGCAAAGGTCTGAACGAACTTTCCTTCGGCAAACAGCGCGCGGGCAAGCTGGTTGCCGGCAGTCTGGGCACCTTGCCCACCACGGCCAAGTATCACGATCTCGCGCAAGGTTCCATTCTCCTTCCGGTGGGGATGCATTCGGGCGGGGCGTACGGGGTCGATATCGGTTCGTCCCGACCCGCCATTGTCCGTATCGGCAGGCTTTGCCTCCCGCAGCGGGTGCTGGCGCAGCCTGTATCGCTGGATCTTTCCTGTCGCGGTTTTCGGCAGGTCATCGACGATCTCGATCCAGCGGGGGTATTTCCACAATCCGACCCGTGTCTTGACGGTTTCCTTGAGCGCGCGGCGCAGCTCTTCGGTGTCATCTGCGCCCGGGTGCAACACGACAAAGGCCTTTGGCTTGATCAACCCGGCGCTGTCGGCCTGTGGCACGACGGCGGCTTCCAGCACCTGCGGATGCGAAATCAGGGCCTGCTCGACCTCAAAGGGGGAAACCCACTTTCCGCTGACCTTGAACATGTCGTCGGCACGCCCGCAGTAGTGATAGTAACCGGCGGAATCGCGAATATACTTGTCTCCGGTGCGCACCCATTCGCCGACAAAGGTTGCGCGGTTCTTTTCGCGCTGGTTCCAGTACCCTTCGGCGGCCGAGCCACCGCTGACCCACAATTCGCCCAGCGTTCCGTCGGGCACATCCCGGCCGGATTCATCGACCAGGCGCAGGCGATATCCCGGCACCGCGCGCCCGGATGTGCCATAGCGAATCTCGCCGGGGCGATTGCCCAGGAACATGTGCAGCATTTCGGTCGAGCCTACCGCGTCGAGGATGTCGGTTCCCATCCTCTCTTGCCATTCGAGCCCGATTTCGCGCGGCAATGCCTCGCCCGCCGAGATGCACAGCCTCAGCCGGGTCGCCCCGCGTCCGGCCCCGCAGTCGGGATCGGCCAGCATCGAGGCATAAAGCGTCGGCACGCCGAAAAACAATGTGGGGTCATGGCGCGAGAGCATGTCCAGCACCGCCTGCGGTGTGGGGCGGCCGGGCAACAGGGCCGTGGTCGCACCGACCGACATGGGCAGCGCCATCCCCGAGCCCAGCCCGTAGGCAAAGAACAGCTTGGCTGCCGAAAAGCACAGGTCGTCAGGCCCGATTCCCAGTACGCCGCGACCCCAGCTTTCGGCAATGAAGGGCAGGCTTGCATGGACATGCCGCACGCCCTTGGGATCGCCGGTCGAACCCGATGAATAGAGCCAGAAGGCAACCTCGTCGGCGCAGGTGTCGGCGGTGTCAAAGTGGCTCGACGCCTTGGAAAGCAGGGCTTCGAGGGTCGGGTGGGTGCCCCCGTTGCGCCCGACGACAACCACATGACGCAGGAAGGGCAGGCGCTCGAACAGCGGGGCGACGATGGTCAACAGGGACTCATCCACGAACAATGCGCGCACCCGGCTGTCGGACAGAAGGTGGTCGTATTGTTCCCGGTTCAGCAGGGCATTCAGGCAAACCGGGATCACGCCGGCCCTGAGGGCGCCCCAGAAAACCACCGGGAAATCCACCGTGTCGTGCATCAGCATCCCGATTCGCATTTCGGCTTCGATGCCGAGGGCGGCCAGAAGGTTGGCAAACCGGCAGCTGTCATCCCTCAGCGCGGCATAGGTCAGGCTGCGCATGGGGTCGATGAAGGCCACCTTGTCGCCCAGCCCTCGCGCCACGTTGCGGTCGATCATGTCGGTGACCGCGTTGTAGTGCCCTGGCCGATTCATCCGTCAACGCCTCGCGCAGATTTTGGGGTATCTTAAGAGGTATAACAGTACTAATATACTTAAATACCGAGTCATGCAAACGGAGATTGACATGAACCGCGAACACGAGGTCATTCACCCGGCGGGCTGGGCCCCCCCGGTCGGCTATTCCAACGGCATTCTGGCCGCACCGGGGCGGATGTTGTTCATTGCCGGGCAGGTCGGTTGGGATGACAGGCAGCAATTCCACAGTTCCGATCTGGCTCCGCAGTTCGAGCAGGCGCTGAAAAACGTGCTGACGGTTGTCGCGGCCGCCGGAGGCGCGCCTTGCGATATCTGCCGGATCACCGCCTTTTGCCGCGACCGGACCCGATACCTGGAATCGCGTTCGGAACTGGGTGTGATCTGGCGGCGCCACATGGGGCGTCATTTCCCGGCGATGAGCATGATTTTCGTGTCGGACCTGGTGGATCACCCCGGGTTGATCGAACTCGAGGCCACCGCGGTCATTCCCGCCGGATGAGGGGTGCCTTTCGGGGGGCGCCTTCATGGCGTTTCAGCTCGCTGGATGTGCCGTGTGAACTGGCTGGATTTCCCCTGTTGCCATCCAGTGACCACCGTTTTCCGGGGCTGATCAATATGGCTATGGACGCAAAAGACGTAATGTGGTACCGATATAACGAAATACTATGCCCAATGGAATCTCCGGCAAGGATCGAGTCCCAGCATGAGCCACATCATCTCAATCACCATCAACGGTCGCAGGTACCAGGATCTTGTGCCCGACAACATGCTTCTGATCGACTATCTGCGCGAGCACAGGCATCTGACCGGCGTCAAGCAGGGTTGCGATGGTGGCGAATGTGGTGCCTGCACGGTGCTGGTGGATGGCGCGCCGCGTCTGTCCTGCATCACGCTGGCGGCGTCGTGCGACGGGGTGGTCATCGAGACCATCGAAGGCCAGGCACGCGGCGGGAAGCTGTCGCCGCTGCAACGGGCGTTTCATGAATATCTCGGGGCGCAATGCGGCTTTTGCACACCGGGCATGATCATGGCATCCGAGGCGCTGCTCAGGCGCAATCCCGACCCGGACGACGACCAGATCCGCGCCGCACTGGCCGGAAACATCTGCCGCTGCACCGGCTATGGCGCAATCATCCGGGCCGTGCGCGCGGCCGCCCGGACCATGCGCCAGGATCACCCTGCGATGGAGGCCGGGAAATGAGCGGCGATGGGAAACATCGGACAGTCGGCCGGCCGGCACCCCTGATCGATGGCATTGAAAAGGTCACCGGCCGCGCGCGCTTTACCGCCGATCTCGACCACGAAAACGCGCTGGTCGGCGCCATCCTGCGGGCGCCGGTCAGTCACGGCCGGATCCTGGCCGTCGATACCAGCGCTGCCGAGGCACTCGACGGTGTGATGGCTGTTGTCACGGGCAACGATTGTGCCGTGCCCTATGGCGTGATTCCGATCGCTCAGAACGAATATCCGCTGGCGCGCGACAAGTTGCGTTATCGGGGCGAACCGGTGGCCGCCGTCGCCGCCGTGGACACTGCTACCGCGCAAAGGGCACTGGAGCTGATCCGACTGGAAATCGAGGAACTGCCCGCCGTCCATACCAGTGCCGAGGCCCGTGCGCCGGACGCACCGCTACTCCATGACGACAAGCCCGGCAATATCGAACGCGAGGTTCACCACGTTTTCGGCAGCCCGGCCGAAGGCTTTGCCGCGGCTGATCTGATCCGCGAGGACAGCTTTTCCTGCGCCGAAGTCAACCATGCGATGATGGAGCCCCACGCCGCACTGGCCGAATACGACCCCGAGCGCGGGCAGCTGACCTTTCATTCCGTTACCCAGGTTCCGTTCTATGTCCACCTGACGCTTGCGCGGTGTCTTGGTATGGATGCCTCGCGCATACGCGTGATCAAGCCTTTCGTCGGCGGCGGTTTCGGTGCCCGCACCGAAACCCTGAATTTCGAGATCATCACCGCGCTGCTGGCACGCAAGGCCGGCGCCAGGGTGATGATGCGTCTGTCGCGCGAGGAAAGTTTCCTGACCCATCGCGGCCGGCCCCAGACCGATGTGCGCCTGAAGATCGGGATGACCGCAAGCGGCCGCATCACCGCCGTCGAGGCCGAGGTCACCATGGCCGGCGGTGCCTATGCCGGCTATGGTCTGGTCACGATCCTGTATGCCGGGGCCCTGCTGCATGGCATCTACGATATCGCCAATGTCAGATATGATGGCTGGCGCGTCTATACCAACACGCCACCATGTGGTGCCATGCGGGGCCATGGAACGGTTGACGTGCGCCATGCCTTTGAATGTCTGCTCGATCGGATGAGCCGGGAACTCGGGCTCGATCCCTTTGCGGTGCGCCGTGCAAATCTGCTGAACGCGCCGCTTTTCACCGCCAATGGCCTGATGGTCAACTCCTATGGCCTGGATGAATGCATGGACAAGGTGGAAAAGGCCAGCGACTGGCATGCGCGCAGGGGAAAGCTGGGGCCGGGCAGGGGGTTGGGCATGGCCTGTTCGCATTATGTCAGCGGTGCGGCCAAACCCGTCCACTGGACGGGCGAACCCCATGCCGTCGTCTCGATCAAGCTGGATTTCGATGGTGCGATCACCGTTTTCACCGGGGCCAGCGACATCGGTCAGGGGTCCAGCACGATCGTTGCCCTTGCCGCCGCCGAGATCCTGTCGATAGGGATCGAGCGCATACGGGTCGTGGCCAACGACAGCGCAGTGACGCCCAAGGACAACGGATCATATTCGTCCCGCGTGACCTTCATGGTGGGCAATGCCGCGATCGAGGCCGCAAAGGCGATGCGTGCAAGGCTGGTTGCGGCGGCGGCGAAAAAGCTCGGGACCGATCCCGACGATATCCTTTGCCAGGCCGAGACATTTTCGGTCCGCGGGAGCACCCAGTCTGTGCTGGGTTTTGACGAGGTTGCCCTTGCCGCACTTGCCGAAGAGGGCACGATCAACGTCAAGGGAACGTTTTCCACCCCGCCCGAGGCCCAGGGCGGCAAGCATCGCGGCGGCGCTGTCGGTGCCACCATGGGCTTTTCCTATGGGGCGCAGGTGGTCGAGGTCGAGGTCGATCTCGACACGGGCCAGGTCGCGGTGACAAAGGTATGGGCGGCGCTCGATTGCGGATATGCGATCAACCCGCTTGCCGTACGTGGTCAGATCGAGGGCTCGGTCTGGATGGGCATGGGGCAGGCGCTGAGCGAGGAAACCGCCTATCGGGACGGGTTGCAATCTCATGCCGGGTTGCTGGACTACAAGGTGCCGACCATTGTCGAATCCCCTGACATCGAGGTTTTCATCGTCGAATCGATCGATCCCAATGGCCCCTTTGGTGCCAAGGAGGCCGGCGAAGGGGCCTTGTCCGGCTTTCCGCCCGCATTGGCCAATGCGATCGCCGATGCCGTGGGGGTTGACGCCGACTTCCTGCCCTTTACGCCGGATCGCCTGCTGGAAGCGATGAGAAAGGCCGAAAAGACCCGCAAGAAAGAGGCCGCACAATGAATGTGATGCCCGAATTCGAGTTGCTGCGCCCGACCTCGCTGGACGAGGCCCTTGCCGCGCTGGCCGCGCGACCCGGTGCCCGTCTGTGCGCCGGGGGAACCGATCTGCTGGCAAACATGCGCCGTGGTCTGGTCGCGGCACCGGCGCTGATCGATCTGGCCAGGGTCGATGTGCTGCATGTCATCGAACAGGACGACACGGGCCTGACCGTCGGTGCCGGTGTCTCGCTGGCCGCGTTGCTGGATGCCGATCTCGACTGGCATGGCCTGAACGCACTGCGCGAGGCGCTGCTTGCGGTTGCCGGGCCGACCCATCGCCAGGTCGCCACGATCGGCGGCAACCTGTGTCAGGATACCCGCTGCCTGTACTACAACCAGAGCGAATGGTGGCGCCAGTCCAATGATTTCTGCCTGAAATATCGTGGTGAAATCTGTCATGTCGCCCCTAGGGGAAACCGTTGTCGCGCGGCCTATTGCGGCGATCTGGCGCCCGCGCTGATGGTGCTGGGGGCCGAGGTCGAGCTGGCAGGGCCACAGGGGCGTCGTCGGATCAGCCTTGCCGAACTGTTTGTCGAGGACGGCGCTGCCCACCTGAATTGCGCGCCCGACGAGATACTGGTCGGCGTGCATGTGCCGCCCGACGGGCTGCGTTCGACCTATGGCAAGATCAGGCAGCGCGGCGCGATCGACTTTCCGCTGGCCGGTGTTGCCGTTTCCTGTCGCGGGGTCGATGGCGGGCTGCGGTTCCTGCTTGCCGTGACGGGCACGAATTCATGCCCTGTCATGGTTGAAGTGGGCGACCCGCTGTTGCCGGACACAACGCCTGATGCGTTTTTTCGCAATATTTCGCGCCAGGTACAAAAGGCGGTGTCGCCACAGCGCACCACCAGCATTGCCCCCCATTACCGCCGTCTTTCGGTGGCCGCCCTGGCGGCGCGACTGGCGCGGGATCTTGCGGGCGACTGACATCATGTTGCCTGTCGATCGGACCTGCCGATCGGGCCGGTCTGGAGAGAAAACGAGAATGGAGCCGGAAAGATGACCTTTACCCGCCGCTGTGTCCAGATGCTGTACGAGGATCACCAGGCCGTCATGGCCCTTGCAAAAGAGATCGACGGTCTGCTCGGCCGCACCGGGCGTGACGGTCCCGATACCGGCGACGACGATACGCGCCAGCTTCTGTTGCGCGCGGCCGAGGCGATCGAGCACGAGGTCACCAATCATTTCACCTTCGAAGAGAACTCCATGTTTCCCTTGCTGCGCGACGAGGGCGAGGACGAGATCTGCGACCATCTGGACGAGGACCACAGGATCATCCTGCCTCTTGGCCTGTCGGCGGCGGCGCTTGCCCGCAAGGGGCTGGATGGGGGGTTCGACCATGATTCCTGGCAGAAATTCGTCCATGATGCGGGTGAATTCATCGAACGCATCCTGGCGCATGCCGAAAAGGAAGACATGGCAATGTTGCCGCTGCTCGAAGATATCCTCGACGCCGAAACCGACATGCGCATGGCCGAGGAATACGCCTCGGCCTGAGCCGCACAAAAGGGAGATACATGCAAATGGCACGCGACATCCGATGCAGGAACGGCGTCATCCGCCCGTTGGGACCCGATGATTTCGAGGCCGTGGTTGCGCTGGACAGCGCCAATACCGGGCAATCGCGCCGCGGGTTTTTCGACAAGCGCCTCAAGGCCGCGCTGGATGAACCGGGCGACTATGTTTATGTCGGCCTGCATGATGGCGGGCGCCTGATCGCCTTTGCCCTGGCATCGCTGATCGAGGGCGAATTCGGCCAGCCCGGGCGGCGCGGATTGCTTGACGTGATCGGGGTTGCCCTGGGGCACCAGAACCGCGGTGCCGGGGGCGATCTGCTGGCAGCGGTGCGCGACATCCTGCGGCACAAGGGCGCGATCGCGCTGGAAACGCAGGTTGACTGGTCCGATCGGCACCTGCTGGGATTTTTCGGCAGTGCGGGTTTCCGTCTGGCGCCTCGGATGATCCTGGGGCGCTCGATGGCCGATCCCCTGCCGCAGGATACCCCCGATGACGACCTGCAAGACGGGATCGAGATCGATTTCAGCACGCCTGACGGTGACGAGCCCGGTGCCCTGTCATCCGACCGGATTCCGGTGCGCTCGATGGAGGCTGCGGATCTCGACGCCATCATCCGTATCGACCGGCGCCTGTCGGGATCCGACCGGCGCGCCTATTTCGAACGCAAGCTGCGCGAAGTAACCGTCGAATCCGGTATCCGCGTATCACTGGTGGCCGAGATGGAAGGTTTCGTCGTCGGCTACATCATGGCACGGGTCGATTTCGGCGCTTTCGGCCACATGGTCAGCGAGGCGGTGATGGATACGATCGGTGTCGATCCCGGCTACAAGGGACAGGGGGTCGGTCATGCCCTGCTGGCGCGCCTGGTCTCGAATCTGGGTGTCCTGCGGGTGGACAGCCTGCGCAGCGAAGTTGCCTGGAACGATGTCGAGGTGATCGCCTTTCTGGGACATGCGGGGTTCCAACCCACCCAGCGCCTTTCCCTGATCAGCGATCTGCAGGCGCTCTGACGGCCGATCCGAACACGGTTCTGCTCGTGGTTCTGCCGCAGACGAGATGCCCCGCCGGCGATGGGTTGCCATCATCCGGCGGGACAGTGACATCCACGTCAGCCATGGCGTGGACGGTCGGCCTGCTGACTGCCCCGCTGACGGCATCGCCGCGAAAGAGCGGGGAAAGAGCGGGGGCAGGGATATGCGGCGCTCAGGAATGAAGGGCCTCGTATTTCGCTTGCAGCTCGTCTTCGCTTTCCACCCAGTCGGGATTTTCGACGATGCATTCCTCGGGGCAGACAAGGCGGCACTGGGGCTCGTCCTCTTCGCCGACGCATTCGGTGCATTTCATCGGGTCGATGATATAGATGGGATCGCCCGCGGTGATTGCCTCGTTCGGGCATACGGGTTCGCAGGCGTCGCAGGCGGTGCAGCCCTCGATGATCATCAATGCCATGTTTCCACTCTCCTCTTTCTCGTGTCTCAGGATGCTTTCAGAAGCTGCCCCTGGGCCGCCAGCTTGTCGGCCCTGAAGGCGCCCCACAGCGCGGCGCCGATTGCTCCGGCATAAATCGAATCGGGGTGGTTGGCCACGGTGGCCTCCATTCCCTTCATCTTGGCCAGTTGCTCGCGCAGTGCCGCGCACAGCCCCTCGTCGGTGGCAAGCCCGCCGGTCATCATGATGACATCGCTGCGAACGCCGATGGATTTCAGCAGCCGTGCAAGGCGGTTGGCCATGGACAGGTGAATCCCCTTCAGGATATTGGGCGTCGTGATGCCGCGGCTGACCATGTTGATGACGTCGGTTTCGGCCAGGACGGCACAGATGGACGACACTTCCTCGGGGTCGTCGGCCTGCTGGCTGAGGGTGCCGATCTCGTCCTGGGCGATGCCCAGATAGCGGGCGATGTTCTCCAGAAACTGCCCCGAGCCCGACGCGCACTGGCTGGTCATCTTGTAATTGATGACCTTGCCCTGGTCATCGGTGATGATTGCCCGTCCGTGCAGCGCGCCGCAGTCGAGTACGGCCACCGTGTCGGCGTTCAGGAAACGCGCGCCGCGGGCGTGGCTGGTCATCGAATAGAAATGCCCGGTGTGAAAGGGAATTGCCTCGCCCTCGCCGGTGGTCGCAACATAGTCGAGGTCGCCTTCCTTCAGTCCGGCCTGTTCGAGGCAGTCGTCAAACGCCTCGCGGGCCAGCTGCATCGGGTCGCGCTGACGGATGCGCAGGGTCGCGCGCGCAAGCCATTCTTCCTTGCCATCCTCGACCCGGAATATCGCCACCTTGACGGCCCCTGTTCCCACGTCAATTCCCGCTGACAATGTCATGCCTCAACTCCTTCCATGTTTCCCTCGGCGGCGCGGCGGGCGAATTCGGCGGCACCCAACGAGCCGGTATAGATCGAGTCCGGGTCGATGTTGATCTTCACCTCGCCATAGTTTTCATGCACCAGCTTTTTCAGCTCGCGTACGGCGGCCTCGTTCTTGGCCACCCCGCCGGTAAAGGTGAACTCGTCCTTGACCCCGCCTGAACGCGAGAGGATCGAGATTGCCCGCAGGATGATCGCCCGGTGCAATCCGGCAAGGATGTCCTCGCGCTTTTCTCCCAGGGCCAGCCGGTCGCGCAGCTCGGCGCCGGCGAATACCGTGCAGGTCGAGTTGATCCGGGCGGGCTTTTCCGATTTCATGGCCATGGGGCCCAGTTCATGCAGGCCCATGTTCATCTCGTCGGCGATATAGCCCAGATAGCGCCCGCAGCCGGCGGCGCAACGGTCGTTCATCTGGAAATTCTCGACGATACCGTTTTCATCGACCTGGATGCCCTTGGTATCCTGGCCGCCGATGTCCAGCACCGTGCGGGTATTGGGATACATCATGTGCGCGCCCAGCCCGTGGCACAGGATTTCGCTGCGGATATGTTCCTTGGAAAAGGGCAGGGTCACGCGGCCATAGCCGGTGCCGACCAGCCAGGTTTCCTCGAGCTCGATGTCGAGCGCCTTTTCGACCGGTGCCAGCATGTCGCCAGACAGTGCCGCGCCTTCGGCGGTGACGCGTTTGAGCGCGCTCTTGAACTTGTCCGAGAGCGTACCCTTGGGCGGGCGGTTCTCGACCGCGATGATCGACTTGTCATAGACGTTCAGCAGCAGGTCATAGGGCAGCCCCATGTCGCGGGCGACCTCTTCGGACAGGGCCAGATAGCGCGAGCCCGCAATGTCGCGGAAGAAATCCGACTTGCGTGCCGCACCCGGCGCGAACATGGCCGGGGATTCCGTACGCAGCCGTGCAAAGATTTCGGACAGGGCCTTTTTCACCCCTTCCGCGTCATGGGTAAAGCGCGCGCCATGTATCTGTGTCAGGCAGGTCTCCTCGAGATCGTCGAGCTGTTCGAGGAACTGTTCCAGCCGAAAGGCACGTTCCAGCGAGGAGAGAAAATCCTCGACCTCCTTTCTGGTGCCGTCCTCGGCGCCGAATTCGCGCCTGAACAGGGTGAAACGGGCATCTACCGCCGCTTCCTGCTGGGCCACCCGACAGGCGGTTTCATAGTTCGAGCGCGAGTTGGTGATGCCACGTCCCAGGATATCGCCCGCTTCGTCCAGCAGGACAGCCTTGGTGGTGGTCGATCCCAGATCGATGCCAACAAAGGTCTTCATGCCGCTTGCCCCCTTCCACTGCGTTTCTGTTCGACCATCTGGAAATAGCTTTCCAGCCGGTTCTTGATATTGGCGGCCGAGAAATAGCGCGGGTCCACCAGGTCGCTTTCGATGAATGCGGCGGGCTTGCCGGTACGTTTCTCGACCTCGCGCATGATCAGCAATTGCCCGGCTGAAAAGCTGTTGCACGACTTGATCGAGTTGATCAGCAGCCCGTCGGCCTCGTATTCGTTGATGTAGTTCACCAGCATGTCGATGCGCATCGGCAGCGATCGGTTGGTGTAAACATTGAGACAATATTCGGCCAGTGATTCCAGCGGTTTGTCGGGGTCGTGGCGGAAGCCGAAATCATAGGTGCCGCCCACCTTGGTATAGCTGGAGGCCACCACGGTCGCGCCTTCGTCATAGAACATCTTCCAGAACTGGCGGAAATTGGTGTAATTGGGCGGCCCCTCGACGACCAGGCGGTATTTTTCATCTTTCATGGTACCGTCGGGGGTGACGGGGCCGAGGCCCTTTTTCATCCGCTCCTCGACCTCTTCCCGCAGGAAGCGGTAATAGTCGATGGCGTCATCGGTGCCGCGGAAGGCGCCAAAGATCGGGCCGATGTAATAGATCCCGCCGAAATAGGCGTCGATCGGGCTGGGCTTGTTCTTGGCGCTTTGCAGCACGGCAACAAGATCGTCCTCGGCCCTGGCCGATTTCCTGAGGTATTCGCGCAGGCGATCGATATCGAACTTGACGCCGCTGACCTGCTCCAGCGTCGGGATCACGTCCTCCTTCAGCTGCTTGACCATGTACTGGATCATGTTGGGCGTGATCTTGCCGTCGGCCATGTACGGGGTCTGCAGGAATATGGTCGGGCATTTGTACTGTTCGCGCAGCAGCTCGAACCATTTGAGGAAGGTGAAACAGCCCGTATAGCTGAGCAACAGCACGTCGGGTTTGGGCAGCGGCTTGCCATTGGGGCCGATATTGCCCTTGAGCATCATGCCGATGTCGGATTTCACATAGGTACAGACATCCTCGGAATGACCGGCGCGCTCGGCCTCCATGATATAGGCGCCCGACTTGCGGCGCAGGCCGTTCTGGATGGCATTGACCTCGGGCAGGTTGTTGACCAGGTCAAAGCACATCAGCAGCTCGTTCAGATTGCCCGGCACGAATGTCGAGGCCACCTTTTCGCCGGTTTCGGGCGCGTTGGTGAGGCGCTCGTAATGGGCGTTGATCATTTCCTTCTGCTTCAGCATGGAGGCGTCCTTGATCACCTCCTGCTTGGCGGGTTTCGTGGTTGCAGGTCTCATGCGGCGCTCCATAGCTTGATCGAGTCGACAAAGGTTCCGGCCTGTTCGCGGATCGGCTGCATCTGGCCCGAGTTTTCGGCGTATTTGAATGCGATGTGGGGAATGCCTGCCTCTTTCAGCACGTTCTGCAGCATCGGGCGGTCCAGCAGGGCCGGGTCGCAGAAGCTGGTCGAGGCAAAGATCACCCCCTCGGCGCCACTTTCGCGCACGGCGCGCACCAGGAACTTGCCCTTGTCTGCAAGGACGGGTTCGTATTTTGCGGCTGTTTCCATCGAATTGTGGAGAAACGCCCTGGACAGGTTCTCGACCGGATCGCCCTCGGTCGGGACATCGCTCATCAGCCAGCGGGCCACCAGGATGAAGTCGTCATCGACCACATAGCAGCCGGCCAGTTCGAGCGACTTGATGAGGTTCAGCGGCGGCTGTTCGCAGAACATGCCGGTCAGCACCACGCGGGCATTGTCCTTGACGGGGCGTGGCGTGGCCTCGGCCGCGGCAACATAGTCGCGCAGGATCTGGTTGTGTTCCTCGACCGGAACCAGCAGGCCGGCCCGCATTACCAGATAGGATTCCGATGCCGGCGCCTGCCAGGGTTTGGCCGCGCGCAGGCGATAGAGGTCGCCGATCAGGCGGCGGTTTTCGTTATAGACCTCGATCGAGGCACGGATGTCGTCGTCGGTGATCCTGCGGCCGCCGATCTGTTCCAGATCGTGAAGAAGCTCGCGCATCTCGCCGATATAGAACTGTCCGCCGACCTCATCGACATAGGTTTGCGGCGTGTCGAAATACTTGACATAGACATCGGGAAACAGGGTTTTCCACATGCCTGAAAGGTTGCGGATCACGTCGCAGATCGACGGGAACAGCATGCCCGAGACGAAATCCAGCCGCCCCGACAGGCCCAGCTCGATGGTCGAGCGCGGGATGCGGCAGATATAGCTTTGATAATAGGCGTCGCCGTGAATGACCTCGAGATTGTCGCCGCCCCCCATGATTCCCAGCGGCAGCATGCCGGCGGCGTGGATCAGTTCGCGCGGGACATAGATCGGCAGATGGCCGATCACCTTGCGCCCCTCTTGTGCGGCTTTCCAATCGCGTGCGTGGCTGAATGTCAGATCGTCGAACAGGGCCTCGCAACGGGCAACGATCTCTTCTGTTGTCGGACTGGTCATCGGTTCTCCCATTTCGCAGGGCGCTTGGCGATGAAGGCGTTCAGGCCCTCGACCGCGTCGCGGGTTTGCATCAGTTCTTCGAGATAGAGTTTTTCGACCCTTTCCAGCCTTGCCCGGATGCGGGCGGCAAATTCCATGCGCGCCGCCGCCACCGCCATACGCAGGGACGAGGCGGATTTCGGCGCAAGCTGCGCGTCGAACCATTCCAGCGCAGCTTGCGTCGGGTCGTCGGCAAGGTGATCGACAAGGCCGATTTCACACGCCCGCCTGCCGTCGATCGCAGCACCGGAATAAAGCATTTCCTCGGCGCGGGGCTGGCCGATGCGTTCGGGCAGCAGGCACGAGGCAGCCGGCGCAAAGACGCCCAGCTGCATTTCCGGCTGGCCGAGATTGGCATCGGGAGACGCAAACAGCATCGAGCCCGCACAGGCGACCTCCAGCCCGCCGCCCAGGCACTGGCCGTGGATGGCCACCAGCACCGGCACCGGGGCGTCGATCATGCGCAGGATCAATGCATGCAGCCCCCTGAGCATTTCGGCACAGCTTTCGGGCAGATGTTCCTCGACGCTGGCGCCAAAGCTGAAATGGGGTCCATCGGCATCCAGCAGCACCGCCTTGAGGTCGCGGTGGTCCAGATGGCGCGCCAGCGCCTGGTCGAGCGCAGCGATCATTCCGGCGTCGATGATGTTCGCCTTGGGGCGCGCCAGCGTCAGGTGCAGCAGCGCCCCGTCGCGCTCGACCGATATGCCAAGCGGTCGGCTCATTGGCCGGCCTCCTTGTCGGCGCCGGGCATCAGGCTGTCGATGAATTCCGGCGTCCAGGTCGCGCCCTGGGCCAGTTCGCGCCGCAGGCGAACGAAATCGACCTCGCGGCCCAGCTCGCGGTTGCCTTCGTTGAAGGCGCGGAAACCTGCGTTGGCCTCGGTCATCATGTTGAGGCTCAGCCAGGCGCGGCTGTTTTCCTTGTTCATGTTCCAGGCGTTCAGCTTGGGTTTGCGCAGCTCTTCGACCGACTTGGTGGTGCAGTCGGGGAAGGTCAGCATCAGCTTGGTGCACAGGGTATCGACCGCCTCGTCCAGCAGCGACAGATCGACGGTGCCGCGTTTCATAAGGGCCTTGCCTTCGGCCAGAGCGTCGCCCGTCCTGGGTTCTCCATGCAGGATGCGGCCCCAGGCGTCGGTTTTCATTTCGGTCTCGACCAGCGGGTTGGGGATGAATTCCCCATCGACCTTGAGGGCCGGGACCAGCTCGGTCAGCAGGCCCAGGCGCTGGGCCTTGTGGGCGCTGAAAGGTTCGCACAATACGCCCGATACCATCGCCATTTCGGCGCCGATCATCACCGGCAGGAAATCGGTGGATCCCCCGATTGCCGCCGATCCATGTTTCGGCCCCGCCTGGCCGAAACGGGCCAGATCCTGCGCCACGGAAAAGTCGCAGGCCATGCCGATCTCCTGCCCGCCGCCGATGCGCATGCCGTTCACCCGGCAGATCACCGGCTTGTCACAACCCAGGATGGCGCTGACCATGTCGTTGAACAGGCGCATGTACTGGCGGTATTCCTGTGGACGGCCGGCATAGTATTCGGCGTATTCCCTGGTATTGCCGCCGGTGCAGAATGCCTTGTCGCCAGCACCCGTGAACACCACCGCAACCACGTCGCGCATGTTCGATGCGGCGCGAAAACACAGGATGATCTTCTTGACCATCGCCGTGGTATACGAGTTGTACTGGCTGGGGTTGTTCAACGTGATCCAGGCCGCATGCAGACCCTCGGCAATGCTGCCATCGGGGTTTTTCACGGGGCGCTTCTCGAACAGGACCTGATCGGTCAGGCCGTCGATCACCTCTTGCGAAACGAGGTCATGGGGCAGAAATTCGAAATCGTCGCTCATTGCTTTCCTCCGTTCGGCACCATGATGGCGCGCCGCGTCAGTTTGCCGTGATGTACGGCATCGAAAACGTCGTTGATGCTGTCCAGCGGGTGTTGTTCGACAAAGGGTTTCAGTTGGACCTTGCCCTCGAGCACCAGATCCAGCGCCCCGGGATACAGTTCGGGCGGGCAACCCCAGTTTCCCAATGCCCGGGCGTGGAATGCCATCAGGTTCGACAACCGGATTTCCACCTTGTCCATGGTGAACCCCACGACACACAGCGTTGCCCCGTGATTCAACAGGCCGAATGCGGTTTTCTGCCCCGCGGCGGTGCCGGAACATTCCATGATGATCCACTCGCTCTGGCGCAGGCCGCGCTGGCGGGCGAAATCGCGGATCGCACCCTTCAGGGCGCGCGGATCATGTTCGCGGGCATTCAGGGTCAGGCTGGCGCCATATTGTGCGACAGCCTCCAGCTTGGCCGGGACGACGTCGATGGCCACGACCGTTGCCCCCAGCGCGGCCGCGACCTGCACCGCATAGCCGCCCACGCCCCCCGTGCCGTTGACCACGACCAGATCGCCGGGTCGGATTCCCGCCTGCACCGCCGCCTGATAAGGCGTGGTCAGGGCATCGGCCACGACCGAGACATCGGCCAGTTCAAGCCCGGCATCCGCCAGGCGCCCCGGATCGACCGCGCACAACCCGCGCGCGGGCACGGTGATGTGGGTGGCAAAGCCGCCCTGAATGTCGTTTCCCGGCATTTTCTGTGCCCGGCAGATCGTGCCCTTGCCACGTTGGCACAGATCACATTCCCCGCAGGGCATGACCGCCGGAATGATGACCGCCTTGCCCAGCCAGTCCCGCGCGGCGCTGCCCGCCTGCGTGACGATACCGCTGATTTCGTGGCCCAGGGTCAGCGGCAGCGCATGGTTCGTGCGCACGCCGTCGAAATAGTAGCCGAGGTCGGTATGGCAGACACCGCAACCCGCAACCTCGACCACCACCTCGTCGGGGGCCGGCGCGGCGGGGGTGAATTCCTCGCGCTTCAGGGGCTTGTCGCCCGACACCATCAGCCAGCGATGTGGCATGCATTCTCTCCCGTTGTCATCTGCGGCCCGGTTGACAGGGCCTGGAATTCCTATTACCGTAAAATGGTACTCGAATACTTTTTTAACGTCAACCAAGGATTTCCCAAAGACCACGCTTTGCGGAGATCCGGCAGACGGGAGCGGAAGGAAAAGATGGTAGAACAGGACAAGGCAAGGCAATCGGTATCCTTCGCGATTGTCGGCACCGGTGGCGCGGGGGCGATCACCGCCGGATCGCTGTTGCTCGAGGCGGCGGGAAAGGCGGGATATGCCGGGATACTCACCCGCTCGGTCGGCCCGCAGATTCGCGGGGGCGAGGCCGCGGCCCTTGTGCGCCTTGCGACCGATACGGTGGAATGCATGCCGCCGGCCTTTGACATACTGGTTGCCATCGACTGGAAGAACGCCGATCGCTTCCTTGCCGACATGCCGGTCGCCGATGGCGGGCTGGTCATTGCCGATCCCGCGGCCGGAGAGGTGCCTCGGCAGGTTCGTGAAACCGGCGCGCATGTCGTCTTTTGCCCGATGAAGGAACTTGCCGGCGCCATCGATGGCGGCCGCGAAAACATGATTGCGGTCGGCCTGGTGGCGCGCCTCACCGGCCTGCCGCTGGATGTGGTAAACGACGTTTTCGCCTCGAAACTGGCGCGCAAGGGCGAGGCCGTGGTCAAGGCGGGCCTTGACGGGATTGCCGCCGGTGCAGGCCAGGCCGAGGGCTTTGGCCGCGAATATCCCCTGGCGTCGGCCGCTCCGAGCAAGGGCAAGCGCTGGCTCATCACCGGCAACGAGGCCACCGGCCTTGGCGCAATACGCGGCGGCGTGCGTTTTGCCGCGGCTTATCCGATCACCCCGGCCACCGATGTTCTGGAATGGCTGGCGCCGGCCCTGCAAAAGGTTGGCGGAACCCTGGTCCAGGCCGAGGACGAACTTGCCTCGATCAACATGATCATGGGGGCGTCATTCGGTGGCCGCGCCTCGATCACCGCGACATCCGGGCCCGGTCTGGCCCTGATGATGGAGGGGTTGGGCCTGGCCGCGGCCTCGGAAACTCCGGTGGTGGTCGTGGACGTGATGCGGTGCGGGCCCTCGACGGGGATTGCCACCAAATCGGAACAGTCCGACCTGAATATCGCGGTCTACGGTTTTCACGGTGATGCGCCCCATGTGGTTCTGGCCCCGCTTGGGGTGGCTGACTGCCTGTTTACCACCCAATGGGCCGTGCATGTGGCCGAAACCCTGCAATGCCCGGCGATCATCCTGTCGGATCAGTCCATCGGACAGGCCCGCGTTCTGATCGAGCGCCCGGCCGATGTCGCCTTTATCGGTGCGCGCAAGACATGGCAGGATGGCGCCTCGGATCAGGATACCGGTTATCTGCGTTATGCGATCACCGCCGACGGGGTGTCGCCGATGGCATTGCCCGGCACCGCTGGCGGACAATATACTGCCGACGGGCTGACCCATGCCGAGAACGGCAATCCGTCAAGCCGCTCGTTCGATCAGAAAAAGCAGATGGACAAGCGCCACCGCAAGGTCGAGCTGTTCGATTTCGGCGATCACTGGGGCATCGACGAGGGCAGCGGAGATACGGTGATCCTGACCTGGGGCTCGCTGACCGGGGCCGCGCGCGAGGCGGCGCGCATGCTGGCCGCCCAGGGCAATTCGGTGCGTGTGGTCGCCCTGCGCCAGATGCTGCCTTTCCCGGCGGCGCCGCTGGCCCGCGCGCTCGGCGGGGCGCGGCGCATCCTGATCGTCGAACAGACTCATGCCGGACAGTTCCACCGTCATCTGAGGGCGCATGCCGATCTGCCGGGCGAGGTGCGCCGGTTGAACCGCGAGGGGCCCCGCCTGATCGGCCCCGAGGAAATTACCGCAATGATCAACGAGTGGAGCGACCAATGAACGCCACCCAATTCAAGGCCAGCGATTTCAAATCCGACCTCGATCCCATCTGGTGCCCGGGCTGCGGCGACTATCATGTTCTGCTGTCGATCACGCGGGCGCTCTCCAAGCTGGGTCGCGCCCCCGAGGATATCGCGGTGGTATCGGGGATAGGATGCTCGTCGCGCATTCCTGCCTATACCAACTGCTATGGGTTTCATGGCGTACACGGGCGCTCGTTGCCCCTGGCAACGGGGCTGAAGGTCGCCCGGCCCGACCTGACAGTGCTGGTCATGAGTGGCGATGGCGACGGCTTTTCAATTGGCGGCAACCATTTCCTGCATGCCTGCCGGCGCAATATCGACCTGACCTATGTGGTCATGGACAACCGTGTCTATGGCATGACCAAGGGACAGCCCTCGCCCACGACCGAGCCCGACTGGGATTCCGCGCTTTCGCCCGGCGGCACCGGGCTGCGGCCGTTCCATCCGCTGGTGATCGCGCTGGCCTCGGGGGCCAATTTCGTTGCCCGCGAATTCTCGGGCGACATCAAGGCCTGCACCAATACCCTGATCGAGGCGATCAACCATCCCGGATTCTCGTTCGTCGAGATCCTCAGCCCCTGTGTCACCTTCCGACCGGATGAGCGCGCGTGGAAAAAGACCGTCCACAAGGCGGTCGTCGAACCCACCGACGATCCTGCCCGCGCGGCGCGGCGTATCATGACCGATGACGGCATGAATACGGGGATCCTGTATCGGGGGGATCGCGCGCCCTATCACGCGTATGTCTCGAACGAGCCGGGCGACATCACGCCACTGGAGGCGGCGTTCGAAATCTGAGTTGTCGTCGGGCCCGCCCGATCACCGCGCGGCGGGCACGCGGCACAGTCACCAACGGCCCCGCCCGGTTGCGGCGGGGCCGTTGCTGTTGCTTTCGGCCCCTTTGCGCGCGGGTCGCGCGGCGCGGGTCAGCCGCGCAGATCGCGCACCCTTACGGCCTTGCCTTGCGAGCGGGGAATGGCGCCAGGTTCCTTGACCTCGACGGTGCAGGTGACGCCGATCACTGCCTTGATCCGTCCGCGCAGCGCCCGGGCGCAGGCATCGCAATCGACCCCGGCATTCAGCGCCTCGACCTCGACCGTCATCGAATCCAGCGCGCCCTCGCGCCGCAGCACGATCTGGTAATGGGGCGCAAGCCCCTCGACCGCGACCAGCACCGATTCGATCTGGCTGGGAAAGACATTGACGCCGCGTATGATCATCATGTCGTCATCGCGTCCGCTGACCCGCATGATCCGCAGATGGGTGCGGCCGCAGGCGCAGGGCGCGTCAGACAGGCGGGTGATGTCGCGGGTGCGGTAGCGGATCATCGGCATCGCCTCGCGTGTCAGAGTCGTGATGACCAGCTCTCCGGCCTCGCCCATCGGCAGGGGTTCCAGGGTCTCGGGGTCGATCACCTCGAACAGGAAATGGTCCTCCCATCCATGCAGCCCGCTTTGAGCTGCATCGCATTCGCAGGCCACGCCGGGGCCCATGATCTCGGACAGGCCATAGACATCAACCGCGCGAATACCCATCAGACGCTCCAGGGTCGCGCGCATCTCGTCCGACCATGGTTCTGCCCCGAACATGCCACGTCGCAGCGGCAGCGCCGCCAGATCGACCCCTTCGCGGGCGGCGGTTTCGGCGATGTTCAGCGCATATGATGGTGTCGCCAGCAGGATATTGGCGCCGAAGTCCCTGAGCAGGGTGATCTGGCGCTCGGTGCCGCCACCCGAGATCGGCACAACCGTGCAGCCGAGGCGTTCGGCCCCGGCATGGAAGCCCAGACCCCCGGTGAACAGGCCATAGCCATAGGCGTTATGCACGATATCGCCAGGCCTTGCCCCGGCGCCGGCCATCGAGCGCGCGACCAGACCGGCCCAGCGATCGAGGTCGCCGCGGGTATAGCCAACCACCGTCGGCTTGCCGGTGGTGCCGCTGGAGGCATGCAGGCGCATGATCTTGTCAGGCGGACTTGCAAACATGCCAAAGGGATAGCCGGCGCGCAGGTCATCCTTGACGGTAAAGGGAAAGTGGCGGATGTCGGCCGGGCTTTTCACCTGATCCGGCAGCACCCCGCGCGCGTCGAAGGCCGCGCGATAGAAGGGGACGTTTTCATAAGCGCGCCTCAGCGTCCAGCGCAGGCGTTCGGCCTGCAGCGCGGCCAGCGCGTCCCTCGGCATGGTTTCGATTTCGCGTTCGAACATGTAGCTGGGGTCGTCGCGCGACTCCATGTTCCGTTCCAGGCCCATCGATGTATTCTCCCTGTTGATATCAACCGACGCCCTTTTTCCTTTGCGGGCGTCCTTCCCCTCGCAGACCCGTTTCCCCGGCGATGTCTGCCCGTGGCCGCGTGTGGCGGCGCGGGAAGACATCGCGGTTCAGGCGGACAACCTTTTCTGCCCCTCTTCGCGCGTCCAGCCCGGCTTGATCCCCGGGGCGCTGATGCCGGCGCCGCGCGCGGGCATGCGATTGATGGCATAGCCCTGGGTAAATGCCGCCCTGGTGATCAGGCCAAACTTGAAACGCCAGCCCGACAGCGCCGCCCCGAGCCCGGCAAGCACCGCCAGGGGCGGCCAGAGCAGTGCGATTGCGGCCAGCACGAGAATCACGAGCTGCGTCTGCCATCCCAGGGCCAGGCGATCACGATCGAATGCGCGCAGCGTTTCGACCGGCGCACCCCCGGCCCCCAGGCCACGACGATATCCGCGCCAGGCTGCAAGACGCAGGATCACCAGCACGGCCAGC
Source organism: uncultured Rhodobacter sp. (assembly GCA_964637875.1). GTDB lineage: Bacteria > Pseudomonadota > Alphaproteobacteria > Rhodobacterales > Rhodobacteraceae > UBA5972. Next base: position 49,699 of record CAZWXK010000007.1, on the reverse strand, counting down.
GCCCAGATGGCGGCAGTTCCCGCGCCGGCGATTGCGGCGCCGATCGCGAAAAGGCCGGTGCCCTCGGTCAGCCCGGTTGCCAGGATCACCGGCAGCAGGCGGTCATGTCGCCAGGCGGGAATACCCCTTGCGGCCCGCAGGATGCGCCCCTGCGCATACAGAAAGAACACCCCGACCGCAGCGGCCACCAGGCCCAGCGCGGTGGACGATAACCAGATCGCCGGCAGTCCCAGCGCAAACAGAAGGATCGCCGCCAGCGCCTCGCGCGTCATCCAGCTGGTGCGCATGTTGCGATAGACATTCAGAAACCGCCAGGGCCTGCCGATTTCCAGCCAGACACAAAACAGCCCCAGCGCGACCAGCGCCAGGCCCGCAAGGGCGGCAAGGCGGGGAAAGAGGCCGCCAAACCCGGCCACGGCGCTTGCGGCAATCAGTCCCGTACCGGTGCCGCCGAAAATGAAATTGCCGGCGGCGCGCCAGTCCCAGTTGGTCTGAAGCCGGGGTGAAACCGCGGCAAGGCCGGTCGTGTCGGGTTCAAGTACGGGTGCGGGCGTGGCGCCCGTGCCCTTGCCCGTGCCCTTGCCTGTGCCTGTGCCTGTGGCGGAAAAGGCGCCGGAAACGGTTTCGGCGGCGCTGTCGGTGGCCGCGTGCTCGTACAGGTAATGGATGTTGGGCCCGGTGCCCAGTTCCTCATGCATGTTGAAGCTGCGATGCTCGCGCAACAGGCGCGAGACATTGCTCTGGCTGTCATCCAGATCGCCAAAGCTGAGCGCCCCGGAAATGCAGGAAAAGACACAGGCGGGCGTGGCCTCGGGGTCGATGCCAGGCGTCAACCCGGCGGCCAGCCCCTCGTCTATGCGATCAACGCAGAAGGTGCATTTCTGCGCGACCCCCATCATTGCGGGGTCGAAACGGGTATCCTCGTGGCGCATCCGCCCGGCCTTGCCATAGGCGGCCTCGCGCTCGGTCACCTTGAAGCGGGCCTGATAGGGGCAGGCAACCGCGCAATAGGCGCATCCCAGACAGATGTCGTAATCTATGGTGACGATGCCATCGTCGCGCTTGCGGGTCGCTGTCGATGGACAGACGTCCATGCAGGGCGGTTCATCGCAGTGCATGCAGCCTACCGGCAGGAAGGCGCGGCGCACATCGGGATACGCGCCCGTTTCGAAATCCAGCACCTTGCGCCATTGCACGCCGGGCAGGGTGGCATTGGCGTGCTTGCAGGCGGCGGTGCAGGTCTGACAGCCGACGCAGCGGTTCAGGTCGACCACGATCGCATAACGGGTCATTTCGGTCCTCCGGTGCGCGTGATCCTGACCCTCACCAGATCGGCGCCCGAGCCGGTGGCGTCGGTCAGATCCAGAAGCATTGGCACGAGGCTGTTCATGCTGGGGGTGTTCAGATCCTTGGCAAAGGGTGTCTTCCAGTGGTCGAACTGACCGATCATCAGCAATGTGTCCGGACGGATGCCGCTGCGCAGGATGGCGCGTCCCCTGGTGGTTCCGATGGGCGAGGCAACCTCGACCGCGTCACCTTCGTTGATGCCAAGACGGGCGGCGGTTGCGCTGTTGATCACCACGCCACCATGGCCGGCGATATTTGCGGCAACCTCGTGAATCATCTGGATGCCTGCATTGCCGCCCCAGGAATACTGCATCGAACGTGCAGTGATCAGCCAGAACGGGAAATCCGCAACCGTCGCGCCATAGGCCTTTTGCAGTGCCGCGTCATATATGCCCGGCGGATCCTGCCAGTGGGGCATGGGTTCATATTCCCTGAGTTGGCGGTCCCACCAGGTGATGCCGGTTTCGTGCAGCCTTGCACCCAGCTCCTGACCGATGCGCAAAAGGCGTTCCTGATAGGGCAGTTCGAAACGCAGGTTCTGTTCGACCATCACCGGGTACAGATACCAGCGCTTGCGTGGAAAGGGCTTGGCGCGGAAACCATGCTCGCGATAATAGTCCAGGCCCTGGCTTTCGGCGCCGTCTGTCAGCTCGGCGCTGGCGGCGCGGCAGACATGATCCCAGATTTCCTCGACCTCGTGCGGCCGGTTCTCGTCAAGCGAGAAATCATAGCCCTCGCCGAACAGGCGCACCCCCGCCGCGCCCTTGTTGATGGCACGGTTGTAGTTTTCCAGAATGCCGGCGCGATGGGCCAGTTCGGTCGCAATCCAGGTGAAATCGCGCGCCTCCCCGCGCGGGCTGGCGGCAGGGTCGCGCAGGGCAAAGCCCTGATTGTCCCAGAATTGCTCGACATATTTCGAGCCCCCGATACGGATCAGTTGCAGCCCCTCCAGATCGGTACATTCCGGCAGGAGGATGTCTGCCATGTGGTTGGTCTCGTCCATCGTGTAGGCAAAACACACGGTAAAGGGGAATTTCGCCATGGCCTCGGACACGGCATTTGTATCCCAGAACGAGATCGCCGGGTTGGTGCGATAGACAAACCACAGGTCCGGTGGTGGCGTATGGGGCAGGTGTTCGAGATCCTGCCGCTGCATCATCCAGGCCAGATGCGTCGGCCCCAGCGCCTGCGACCAGGGCGAATTTGCCGCCAGCGGTACCAGTGTCTGGTGCTCGTGCCGCGAGATCGAGCGGTCGTGCCAGTTTTCCCGATCGGTGGGGTTCATCGGATAGTTCATGAACCCGTCGCGCCCCGGAACGACGCTTGACCAGCGGTTGTCGGCCGGCCGGTTCAGGCGCACCGTCGTTCCGAGTGTCCCGCCAGGCACCTCGAGCCCGCCGATCAGAACGGCCATCAGGGTGCGCGCCCAGACGCATTCGTAACCGCCCCAGCCGTTATTGACCGTCTTGCCCAGGCTGATCGACACGGGTCGGAACGGCATCGTGACACCGTCGACCTCGATGGTCTCGCCAACATGGGCGTGATCGATCCAGGCCTGGGCGGTTTCGCGGATTCGCGCGGCTGGCACATCGCAGATCCCGGCAGCCCATTCGGGGCCATATTGGGCCAGATGATCCACAAGATGGGAAAATGCCGGTCTGACCGCGACATCGCGATGTTCCCATTGGGCATCATCGGGGCCATCCTCGATACCCGAGACATTGAATTCGCCCTCAAGCGCGGGGTCGGTATCGGGGGTGTCGAAGGGCACCGCCCGGCCCGACTTCAGATCCCACAGCAAGGGTTTTCGCGTCTCGGGATCGCGCAGGTAGAATCCGTTGGGAGCAACCAGATAGGGTGACGAACTGCGCTCCTTGAGAAACGGGATGTCAAGGCGTTCGCGCGGGATCTCATGCAGGATCACATGCAGCATGGCGAACAGAAAGGCGGCGTCGGTCTTGGGCCGGATCGGAATCCACTCGGCCGAGCAGGCCCCGGTTACCGAAAGATGGGGCTCGACCTGGATGCGCCGCACACCACGGTCGCGCGCATCGGCATGGCGGCGTACCCCGCAGACCCCGCCCGAGGCCTCGACATTGGCGCCAAAGGAAATGATCAGTTCGGCCAATGGCGTGTCGGGGCAGACGGTAAAGGCGCGGTGCCAGAGCTCGCCATACAGATGTTCCGAATGGTAGCATTTGACGCCCTGACCGGAGCCAAAACTCATGTCGACCGGCCCCCAGGCTGCCAGAAACGCCGGAAAAGTACCCATATAGGCCGTGGGTGTGCCGCCTCCGCCAAAACTGGCTGCGACGCGGGGAAAGCCCTCCTTGCAGGTGAGGCCGGTTTTTCGGATCTCGCGCAGGCGTGCGGCAATCGCGTCCAGCGCATCGTCCCAGCTGACGGGCTTGAACCCCGGATCCTCGTTTCGGCCCTTTTTCGGGTTGGTGCGCATCATCGGGGTCTTGATGCGGTTGGGGTTGTGGGTCTTCTGGATCAGGCCGAACGCCTTGACGCAGACCTTGCCACCGGCCGGGTGAATCGCCGCTGCCGGCGCGTTGGGGCGAATCTCGGTCGGGACGTCGTCCTCGGTCACGACCTGGAGCAGGTCGGGTCCGGCGACGCACTGATAGCAATAGGACCAGACATGCCCGCGTTTCGTTGTCGCCGATTCCCGCATGTTCCCGCCTTTCATTGCATTCCGGCTTTTTCCGCTTTCTTGCGCAGGCGCTCTCGGGTGATGTCCAGATCGACGATGAATCTCTGGTGGTTGCCCTTGCAGATGGTTTCCACCGGGTCGCGTGCCTCGATCCCGAAGGTGATCTTGTTGCCGTCCACCTCGGTCACGGTGACGGTGATGGTGGCTTCCATGCCCAGCAGGGTGGGGGCGAGGTGGGCGATCGAAACCGTGACGCCGACCGAATCCTGGCCTTCGGGCAGGTTTTCGACCAGAAGATTGCGGCAGGCCATTTCGATGTCGGCCACCAGCGCAGGGGTGGCATAGACGCGCAGATCCTCGCCCATGAAGCCGATTGTCCGGTCGCGATCTACCGTGACCTGCCGTGTTGCTGTCAATCCCTGGTGGATATTCGCGTTCATTCGACGACTCTCCCTTTCGCCGTGACTCGATAAATATGTAATACCGTACCACATTACATGTATTAGGCAAGAACAAGATTTGCGCCCTTGTCTTGCGCTGTCATTGCGGGGCGGGGCATGTCCCGCGCACTGGCCGGGGCATCCGGGAAATGCGATGCGCCCGGGGTAAGGCAGATGCGCACAGCCATGTGCAAATGGTCGGGTACCTGATGTAGGAGATCCGCCTTGTGGCGCGCGCCTTTCCCGGGTCAGCCGGGGCGCGGGGCAGGGGTGGCGCGCGTTGTCAGGAGGCGTTCGTCGGGTGATCGGCCATTCGGCCGGGCCTTTGCGGAATTGGCAACCTTGTCGCGATGAATCGGGCCGGCCGCCGGGTGTTCTGTCCCATGTGCGCCCAGACCGGCAACAGGCGGCGTGCGGGTCGGATCATCCACCGCGCCCGCGTCGATGCTGGCCTTGCTGTCGCCGCCGGAAGGTTCCCTTTTTCCGCCGGCCGCCGCGCGCCCCGATCTGGTATCGTGTTCCTGATTCGGATCCTTTGCGCGGTTCTCCCGGGTGGCGCCCGCGGTGGGGCAGACGCGGTTGCGACCGCGGGCCTTGGCCTCGTACAGCGCGTTGTCGGCGGCCTTGATCAGGTCCTGCGGCATTGCGCCGTCAGCAGGCCAGGTCGAGACCCCGGCCGATATGGTTATGCGCGGCAGGGTTTTCTCGCCATAGCGTATCTTGATGGCGGCGATCGCCTTGCGCAGTTGTTCCGCCTTGGCCAGAGCCGCCTTCATGCCGGCATCTGGCAGCAATGCGATGAATTCCTCACCTCCCATGCGGCATGGGATTTCGTCGCCGTCGCAAAGGCGCTCCAAAGTTTCGCCGACAGCGCGCAGAACCATGTCGCCGGCGTCGTGGCCGTGATTGTCGTTGAAGGCCTTGAAGTGGTCGACGTCGATCGAGATCAGCGAGACAGCCCCCTTTTCGTGGCGGGCCGCATCGATATGGCGGCGCAGGTTCTCCAGAAAATGGCGCCGGTTGAACAGACCGGTCAGCGGATCGCGTACCGACTGGTGGTGCAGCTGGTCGCGCAGCTGGACATTTGCAATCGCCAGGCTGATTTGTTCGGCACACATCTGGCCGAGATTGCGCACGGCAACAAAGGTTTCGGTCGAGACGCCCGCACATGGGGCAAGATGCATCAGACCCACCGTTTCGCCATGTGCCAGAACGGGAAAACAGAAATAGGGGCGTCCGTCTTTCCAGGGCTGGTAACGCGATTCCGATACGGGGTTTTCCCGTGCCGGAACGCCAGGCCGCGCAGGGGGGATGCCGGGGCTCGGGGCGGGGGGCTGTTCGGGGCCGACGCCCGGGCCGGTTACATGTTCGCAGGCAAAGTCTATCTCGCCCTGGCCATAGGCATAGGTGCGCCCACGCCGCAGGCCCCAGCAGGAATCGGGCCGGATATGAGCATGCAGAGGCGCACCGTTCCACTGGCAGGCACCATCCAGCACATCGCGTGAATTGGAATAGACATAGATGCTGCCGGCGCAATCGGGCAGAAGCCGGCCCATGAAGGCGCTGACCATGGAAAACAGCTCGTCCAGGGAATTGCTGGATTGCAGCCATTCATTGAGGCTGGACAGCATGCGAATCTCGCGCGCGGCACGTTTCTGCTGCTCCATGATGACCTGTTCCTGGACGGCGTTTTCGCGCATCAGGCGCATGCGCTTCTGGTCATTCAGCACGATGAACAGGATGATGCCGCAGCTGAGGACAACGCCGATGCCGGCGAATGCAGCCAGCGCGGTGCGCATGCGCGCGACAAAACTTGCGTGCATGGTGGTGATGTCGCGATAGAATTCCACCGCCCCCTGGAACTGGCCGCGCTCGAGTACCGGCACGGTGATTTCGGCGACCAGCCTGCGGTCGCCCGGCCTGTGAAAGCTGTCGGGATTGTCCTGTCTGAAACCGTCGATCCGGGCAACGGTGGTTTCGTCCTGAGCATAGACGTATCGGCCGGTCGCGGCGACGGTGGCAAAGCTGTCTTCGGGCAGGGTTCTGCCGATCTCGTCCGGGCGGGACGACCAGAAGATCCTGCCCCGCCGGTCGAACAGGCGCATGCGGAACACGTCGCTTGCACGCAGGAACAACGCCAGCGATGCCTTGTCGCGGGCTGCAATACGGCCCGTTGCAAAGGTCGCGCGCCCCCCGTCGAGGATTGTTTCCAGCCGTGTTTCCCACTGATGGGCCCGGTTCACCATGTCATCGCGCAACAGGCGTTGGGCCATGGGGCGGGGAAGGTACAGGATTGCCGCTGATGCAAAAAGGATGATCGCCCCCATCTGGGCGAGCATGCGCCATTGCTGCAACAGGCAGCATGAGGCATTGCCCAGCCAGTTTCGCAAGCGTTTCATTCATCCCTCCCGCCATGTGGCATACATGCGACCATCCTGGCCGGTGGGAATGAAGAAATGATGAAGTGGAGCGGCCGTGCCCGGCTGCCACCCGTTCTACAGGGTGATCCAGCTTTCCGGGACAAGATCGTGTTTCTGCATCTTCGGGTCGGCAAACCAGCGCCGGGGGGCAATCACGATCTTGTCCGGGTCCGGATTCAGCCAGGCCCCCCACCACGAGAACGAGGAATTGGCCACGATGTGATGGCGGCAGCGGCTCATCAGGCGGATATCCTCGTAATTGTGCTCGGGGCCGTTATGGGACACGATCCGCATCGGATAGGGCAGGCGCAGATTGTCGCGCACCCAGTCGGGTTCGTCCGAAAAGGCAAAGAAGACCGGCTGCTCGCCAATGCGTTCGACGATCAGGTCGGCCGCGCGCCGGTAATAGTCAAGGTCGCATGTGCCGTGGGTCGCGTTGAATTTCGGATTGGATACATAGTCTCCGCGCCGGACATGCAACGAGACCGGCAGGCAGCCTTCCTGTTCTTCCATGACGCGACGGTTTTCATCGGTTGGCGGCGTGACGACCTGCAGGTGGGCCCGCACCAGATCGGCATGATCGCGGAAATAGCGCTCGGTCTGCCAGTAGCCCTTGAGATAGGTATTGTCGCCCAGCATTTCCGCCGCGGGGTCATAGGCCAGGGATCTTTCCCGGAACATCGTCCAGCGGTGGCCGCGCATCCTTGCGGCAAGATAGGGCAGCAATCCGTCATGACGCATGGCGGGCAGGCCCTTTCGATCGGCCTCGGGCGTGCGGATGGAAAAGTGATGCAGACACAGCGCGTCAGGACGGGGCCGATCGAAATAGCGGGTGTCGATGGCCAAGTCGACCCCAAGGCGCGCCGACAGCGCCTTGCCAAAGGCAAACTGGAACAGCTGGTTGCCCAGCCCGCCGAATATATGGGTGACGATCATTCCTTGCCTCCGTATTGCGTCAACAGGGGCGCGATAACATGCTTTGCACCGTTTTGCACAGGGTCACGATTACGGGGCTGCGATCTGCGCGACGCCGCAGGAGGCCCGCTCTCAGGAGCGAAGGCGGCCATGCGCCGTCTCTCCCTCGGGCCGAGGCGGACCTGTGGCCGGTCGCTTGCGCAAGCAGGCCGCAGCGGTTACACGAAATCCTTGCAGGAACGGGTTTGGTCGGGCGACGGATGCATATGGAAACGGTAACAGGCTATGTCTTTCGGCCCGATCACTTGCGCGTGGACGATCGCAAGCCGGGCATCAGTGCATTCATGCGCATCCGCAACGGCGCCGATTTCATCGAGCCGACCATCCGCAGCCACATCGGATTCTATGACGAGATCGTCGCCGTTCATAACCAGTGCAACGATGGAACCCCGGAAATCCTGGCGCGTCTTGCGCAGGAGTTCGCGCCCCGGATCCGGGTTTTCCACTATACCGACCGGGTGCAGCCGCTGGGCAGCAAGGCCCATGCCGAAACCCCCGGCGACAGCCCGGAAAGCATGGTCAACTATTCCAATTTCGCGCTTGCGCAGACACGGTATCGCCATGCGGTCAAGCTGGATGACGACCATCTGGCAATACCGTCTGCGGTCGCGCGCATTTGCGATGATCTGCGTGCGGGCCGGCTGGACGAGGGGGCGCTGCATTGCTTTTCCGGGGTCAATCTGGCGCGCGACAGGTCGGGCCGGCTGGCGATCCCCGCGGTCGATCCCGTTTCGGGGGGGGGCGATATCGGGTATTTCAGGGTGTCTCCCGCGACCCGTTTCCATCACGACCCCCGTTTCGAGCGCTTTGGCCGCGCCGGCCTCAGGCGCCGGTTCGTGGGCTATCTCTACTGGCATCTGAAATTTCTGAAAACCGGCGAAGGATTTGTGAATTACGAACTCGACGACAATCCCGACAGCCGGTTTGCCCGCAAGCGTGCCCGATTCCGCAAGAGCTGGCTGATGAGCCTGCCCGAGGCGCGCGCTGCGCTGGTGCCGGGGCCGGTGGCGCGCCTTTCCACCGTGTTCAGCGCCAAGAACAGGCTGTTGATCGAACGCGCCACCGCCTTTGCCCCCAGTTTTCCCGATGATGGGCTGGAACAGGCACTCGATCGCCTCAGCCCTGGCTGGCGCGACATTTCCCGCATGCAGGGGGGCTGTCCATGACCGGCATCGTCGCAACACGGGGTATCTGGCCGGTTCATGTGATCAACCTTGCCGACAATACCGCGCGGATGCGCAGGTGCCGCGCCGCGCTCGACGCTCTCGGGATCGCGTTTCGGCGTGTCGATGCCGTCAACGGCCGGGCGCTCGGTGCCGACGAGGTGGCGCGGGTCTATGACGCCGATGCCAACCGGCACAAGTTTCGCCACCCCCTGCTGGCGGGCGAGATCGGCTGTTACCTCAGCCATGTCGAGGTATGGCGCAGGCTGGCCCTTTCCGACGCGCCGGGTGCCGTCGTTCTGGAGGACGATTTCGAGGCCGGCCCCGATCTGGCCCTGGTCCTGGGCGCGTTGGCCCGGGATGCCGAGATCGGCGACTGGGATCTGGTCAAGCTGTATACCCGACGCCCCGACAAGCGCATGCTGGGACGGCGCCCCCTGTGCAGGGGGTATGAACTTGCGCTTCCCTATCAGGTTCCCAACACGACGCTGGGCTATGTCATCACCCGTGCGGCGGCCGAGCAGCTGATGCGCCGCAGCCTGCCCTTTGCGCGCCCCATCGACGAGGATCACAAGCGGTTCTGGGAACATGGCCTGCGCATTCGTCTGGTGCTGCCTCCTCCGATCCGGCCGGGCGTCGAGGCCAGTCGCGGCGACACCATCGCCGCGTCAAGAAGGCGCGCCGACGACGCTTCGGGGGGCGGGTTTCTGCGCCAGGCCCTGAAAAATCTGCGCTATCGCCTGGGCTATCTGGCAGCCCTGCACTGGAACCGCCTGCCATGGAAGCGGGCGCGCGACATGCGCCTGCGTTCCGATGCAAGGGGCGGCGGAGGACCGGGATGACCCAGCAATGACCCTGCGCGAACGTTTCCGCGAATGGCGCCATGAGCTGGGGGTGGATATCTCGACCCCCGAGGCACGCCGGCGCGCCAAGCTGCATTTCGACTGGTTCGATCATGCCATCCTGCGCCGATGGTGGAAGAATTTCCACAAGATAGACGATGGGGTCTACCGCGCCAATCAGCCGTCGCCCGAGCGGCTGGCCCAGTTCCGGGACATGGGGATAAGGACCATTCTCAATCTGCGCGGCGCCGCCCGGCACAGCCAGTACCTGTTCGAACGCGAGGCCTGCGATGCGTTGGGATTGCAGCTGATCGACCATCGTCTGTACGGATCGGATCTGGCCTCGGCAGACGAGATCCTGGGCCTGATCGACATATTCCGCAGCATGGAAAGGCCGGTCGTCATGCATTGCAAGTCGGGCGCCGACCGCACGGGTTTTGCGGCCGCGCTCTATCTGCATGTCATCCGGGATGTGCCGGTTGCCGAGGCGATGAAGCAACTCCACTGGCGCTATGCCCATCTGCGGCGCTCGAAGAACGGCATCCTCGACCTGTTCTTCGAGGCCTATCTCGAAGAGGCCGCGCCAAAGGGGGTTTCGCTGATCGACTGGATTCGCGACGGCTTTGACCCCGACGCCCTGCGCGCGCGGTTTGCCCACAACCATGGCCTGCGTTGAGCAGGTCGCGATACGCCCCGCCCTTGTCGCAGGGTCACGCAGGCGTGTCGCCAATCTTTCCCGGTATGCCGCCCACAGGCAATTTTCGGTCTCGGAAACAGGCGATTGTGCAACACAAACAGGGATTTGCAATCGGGGGATGTTTCCGGGCCCGACTTGTTGCAATGTGCCCTCTAATATGGTTGGGTTAGCCCGATCCAGAAAAACCGCAGCCCCGGTTTCGGGTCCAACAGGGAGAGACAGACTTGTCCGCAGAGCCGCAGACCGTATCGAAAGAAGACGGTTTCGTTGTTTTTGATCACGTTCAGAAAAGTTATGATGGCGAAACCCTGGTCGTGAAAGACCTCAATCTGGCGATCGGCAGGGGCGAGTTCCTGACCATGCTGGGGCCGTCGGGCTCGGGCAAGACGACCTGCCTGATGATGCTGGCCGGGTTTGAAACCGCAACCCACGGCGACATCCTGCTGGGGGGACATCCGATCAACAACATCCCGCCCCACAAGCGCGGAATCGGCATGGTGTTCCAGAACTATGCGCTGTTTCCCCACATGACGGTGGGCGAGAACCTGTCCTTTCCGCTGGAAGTGCGCAAGATGGGCAAGGCCGAGCGCGAGGAAAAGATCAGACATGCGCTGGACATGGTCGAGATGCTCGATTTCATCAACCGCCGCCCGGCGCAGCTTTCGGGTGGGCAACAGCAGCGCATCGCGCTTGCCCGGTCGCTGGTGTTCGAACCCGACCTCGTGCTGATGGACGAACCGCTGGGTGCGCTGGACAAGCAGCTGCGCGAGCACATGCAGTTCGAGATCAAGCATCTGCACGACCGGCTGGGCGTGACGGTGGTCTATGTAACCCACGATCAGTCCGAGGCACTGACGATGTCCGACCGCATCGCCGTGTTCGATGACGGGGTCATCCAGCAGCTGGCCACGCCCGACGATCTGTACGAGCGGCCGGAAAACGCCTTTGTCGCCCAGTTCATCGGTGAAAACAACCGCATGACCGGTGTCGTCAGGGCTGTCGATGGCGATGTCGCCACGGTCGAGCTGGACGGCGGCGCGGTTGTGACCGCCAAGGCGGTGAACTGCGGCGATGTCGGCGACCGGACCACCCTTTCGATTCGGCCCGAGCGCGTCAGGGTCGGCGCCGATCAGGGAATGAACCGCACCGAGGCCGAGGTGCTCGAACTTATCTATCTGGGCGATCACATTCGCTGCCGGATGCGCGTCCATGGCAACGAGGATTTCGTCGTCAAGGTGCCCAATGCGGCCGACAACAAGCGCCTCGTGGTGGGCGAAAAGACCACCGTTGGCTGGGAAACCGAAGATTGCCGGGCGCTGGACGCGACCTGAGCGAACAACCTGGCGGTGTGGCCCGGTGCCTGCCAGGATGGGGAGAAGAACGGGTGAAACTGACAAGGAGAAAAACATGAAGATCACAAGCGTATTTGCTAGCGCGGCAGTGGCGGCCCTGGTGGCTGGCGCGGCTTCGGCCGGCTCCATCACCGTCGTGTCGTGGGGGGGGGCATATACCAAGTCCCAGATCGAGGCCTATCACAAGCCCTGGATGGCCAAGACCGGCAACAAGATCATTTCCGAAGACTATAACGGCGGTCTGTCCGAGGTGAAGTCGCAGGTCGAGGCCGGCAATGTCACCTGGGATATTGTCGATGTGGAAATGTCCGACGCCGTGCGCGGCTGCGATGAGGGGCTGCTCGAACCCATCGATCCCTCGATCCTGCCGCCGGCGCCTGACGGCACCCCGGCGACCAAGGATTTCATTCCCGGCGCGATCACCGATTGCGGCGTCGCCAATATCGTCTGGTCGACGATCTATGCCTATGACACCACCAAGTTCAAGGGCGACAATGCGCCCAAGACGATTGCCGATTTCTTTGACACCAAGAAGTTCCCGGGCAAACGTGGTCTGCGCAAGACACCCAAGGCCAACCTGGAAATGGCGCTGGCTGCCGATGGCGTTCCTGCCGACCAGATCTACAAGGTTCTCGGCACGCCCGAAGGGGTTGACCGCGCCTTCAAGGTGCTTGACCGGATCAAGAACGATGTCGTCTGGTGGGAAGCCGGCGCTCAGCCGCCGCAGCTGCTTGCGGATGGCGAAGTCGCCATGACCACCGCCTATAACGGCCGCATCTTCAACGCCGTTGCCGCCGAAAAGAAACCGTTCAAGATCGTCTGGGATGCACAGATCTTCGATTTTGACGTGTGGGTGATCCCGAAAGGCGCGCCGAACAAGGATCTGGCGATGGACTTCCTGGCGTTTTCGACCGCGACCCAGCAGCTGGCCAATCAGGCAAGCTGGATCTCTTACGGTCCGGCCCGGAAATCGGCCAACAAGCTGATCGGCAGCTATCATTCCGATCCTTCGATCGACATGAAGGCGCAGATGCCGACCGCGCCCGAGAACTTCAAGACCGCGATCCAGAACGACTTCGAGTTCTGGGCCGACCATCAGGACGAGTTGAACGACCGTTTCAACGCCTGGCTGGCCAAGTAAGCGTGCGACATGACGTGCAGAGGGGCGCGGGATTTGCGCCCCTCTGATCGGGGATTTCCTGGATAGGGGCAGAGATGAGCGACGCTACAGGACCGATCGTAACAGCCGATGGCGTGCCTCTGAAGCGCAAGCTGGCGCAGGCGATGTTCCGAAGCCGCGCGCGTGCCTTCGGCCTTGCATTGCCGCTGCTGGCCTTCATCATCGTTGCCTTCATCATCCCCATATTGACCCTGCTTTATCGTGGCGTCCACGATCCGAGATTCGCCGAAATCATGCCGCGCACTACCGCGATCGTCCAGAAATGGGACACCAGATCCCCGATAACCGAAGACATGGCCGCGGCCCTGGTTGCCGACCTGGTGGTGGCGCGCAAGAACCGCACCATCGGGCAGGTTGCGACCCGCGTGAACCGCGAATTGCCCGGCACGCGCTCGTTGTTCACATCAACCGCGCGCAAGGCCAGGAAGATGAAGCCGCCCTATCTCGAGGCGCTGATAAAGAAGGACAGGAAATGGGGCGACAACGCCACCTGGCAGGCGATCAAGATTACCGCCAAGACCTATACGCCCGCCTATCTGTTGCAGGCGGTTGACCTGAAATACAACGCCGATGGCAGCATCACGCGCCAGCCCGAACGTTACCGCATCTACATGAAGCTGCTGATCCGTACCATGCGGATCTCGCTGATCGTGACCCTTGCGACGCTGGTTCTGGGCTATCCGGTGGCCTATCTTCTGTCGACACTGCCGGTGCGTACGTCGAACCTGTTGCTGATCCTCGTGCTGCTGCCGTTCTGGACGTCGCTGCTGGTGCGCACCACCGCCTGGATCGCGATATTGCAAAGCGAGGGCGTGCTGAACAACCTGTTCGTGCTGTTCGGCATCACCACCGATCAGCAGCGATTTTCAATGATCTACAACGAAACGGGCGTGCTGATCGCGATGACGCATATCCTGCTGCCCTTCATGATCTTGCCGCTCTATTCGGTGATGAAGACGATCCCGCCATCCTATGTGCGGGCCGCCAAATCCATGGGCGCGCGCCCGGCCACCGCCTTCTGGCGGGTCTATTTCCCGCAATCCGTTCCCGGTATCGGGGCGGGGGCGTTGCTCGTGTTCATTCTGGCGATCGGCTATTACATCACGCCCGCCCTTGTCGGGGGCGAAGATGGGCAGATGATTTCGAACATGATCGATTTCCACATGCGCAAAAGCCTGAACTGGAACCTCGCCGCCGCGCTGGGCGCGGTACTGCTGGTCGTGGTGCTGTTCTTCTTCTGGCTGTATGATCGGCTGGTGGGCATCGACAACATGAAGCTGGGTTGACCGTCGTGACCGAGAAGAAAAGCTATCGCTACATCCCGCCGCGCCCGCCGCTCTGGCTGCCGATATCGATTCCGGCCTTTCTGGGGGCAGTGATCGGGTTGATGACAGCCGAGGGCGACAAGGCCCTGTTCCTGCCCTATCTGCTGATCGGCGCGGTGATCTTCGGGCTTGCGGCGCTGGTTTCGGTGCTGTTTCTGGAACCCTTGCGCAAATGGTCGGGCTGGATTGTCGGGGCGGTTTTCCTGCTGTCGGGGACGCTGTCCCTCGGCCTTGCTTTCGGCATCGTCATTTCCATCGTCGGATACATCATCGGGCGTATGGCGATCTGGATCGCAACAGGCGATTACCGGCTGAATCTTCCGCCTTATGCCACCTCGGGCGAGGTTGCGTGGTTCTATGGCTTTCGGGTGATCTGCGGGTTGATCTTCCTGTTCCTGATTACCCCGATCATCATCATCATCCCGCTGTCGTTCAATGCGACCCCCTATTTCAGCTTTACCCCTGACATGGTTTCGCTGAACCCTGCCGGCTATTCCCTGCGCTGGTACTGGGACATCCTGCAGAACGGCATGACCGACCCGAATTCGACCGGCTGGGCATTTTTCAAGGACATGTGGGAAAATGCCCAGTGGATTCGCGCGATCAAGAACTCGTTCTGGATCGGCACCTGGGCGACATTGCTGGCTACCGCACTGGGCACGCTGGCGGCGATCGGCCTTTCCCGGGACGAGATGCCCTGGCGGCGTTCGATCACGGCACTGCTGATCTCGCCGATGATCGTGCCCCTGGTGATTACCGCTTCGGGGTTGTTCTTCTTTTTCTCGGATCTGGGGCTGGCCAAGACCTATACCGGTGTCATCCTGGCGCATGCGGTGCTGGGGACGCCCTTTGTCATCATCACGGTGACGGCGACACTTGTGGGGTTCGACCAGAGCCTGACGCGCGCCGCGGCCAATATGGGCGCAGGGCCGGTCACGACCTTTTTCAAGGTGCAGATGCCGCTGATTCTGCCCGGCGTGATTTCAGGCGCTCTGTTTGCCTTCATCACCTCGTTTGACGAGGTGGTTGTCGTGCTGCAACTGGCCGATGTCAGGCAGCGCACGATCCCGCGGCAGATGTTCAGCGGTATCCGCGAACAGATCAGCCCGACCATTCTGGCGGTGGCGACGATCCTGGTGATCATCTCGATCGGGTTGCTGACGATGGTTGAAATCCTGCGTCGCCGGTCCGAGCGCTTGCGCGGGCTGAGCCCGGGGTGATCTGCGCCTGCGGCGCGTGCGTATTTTCGCAAAGAAGAAGCGGGAGGGCGCTCAGGCCCCCAATACCGTCAGCCAGAATGTGACCGACAGGATCGAGGCCGCCGTGCCTGCCAGCACTGCGGTCGCCGCCACCCGGCGGGCGCGTCCATACATGTTGGCGAATATGTATGCGTTGACGCCCGGCGCCATGGCAGCGGTCAGGGTGGCGCTGTTGACCATGCCTTGTGGCAAGTGAAAGATCCTGCTTGACAGGGTATAGGCGATCAGCGGGTGCAGCATCAGGGAAATGGCGATGACCCAGGCCACCTCGCGCCAGTCGCCCTCGGGGCGATAGCGGTAAAGAATGCCTCCCAGGGCAAACAGGGCGGTGGGCAGGGCGGCGCGGATCACCAGGTCGAAGGCATGGGTCAGGGGCTGCGGCAGCGCAACAGAGGCAAGGTTGACGACAAAACCCGCGATGATCGCCAGAACCAGCGGGTTCGACAGGATGGATCTGACAACCCTGAGCAGAGATGCGCCCAGCCCGTGGCCGCGATTGCGGATGCTTTCCATCGTGGTGATTCCCAGCACATAGCAGAACGGTGCATGGATCGAGATGATGGCATAGTTGGGACCCAGCGCGCCGGGGCCGAAGGCGCGCTCGGTGATCGGCAGGCCCAGCAGCACGGTATTGGCAAAAAGCGCCGCAAAGCCGATGGCGACGCTGTCTTGCCAGTCGCGCCCGAACAGGAAACGCGCCCCCAGCATCCCCGCCAGAAATCCGGCCAGAGAGCCCGTGTAATACGACGCCAGCAGCCGCGGGTCATAACCCTGGCCGAGGTCAAGCGTCGAGATCGCCCGAAACAGCAGCAGCGGAATTGCGAAATTCTGCGAGAACCGCATGAGCGTGTCGATGGCGTCATCGGAAAACCAGTTTCGCCAGCGCGCGGCCCAGCCGAACGAGATCACCAGAAAGACCGGCAGGGTGATTTCCAGCAGCGCGCCCACGCGCCTAGGCGTCCAGCTCGATCACCATGCCGTCATGGGCGGGGGTGACGTTTTCGGGGGTCTCATCGCACAGGGTTTGATAGTCGAGGTCGAAATGCATGTTGGTCAGGATGCCGCGTCTGGGGGCTGCGCGCGCGATCCAGTCGAGGCTTTGTTCCAGATGCGAATGCGTCGGATGCGGCTTGCGGCGCAGCGCGTCCAGCACCCAGACGTCAAGCCCCTGCACGGCCTGCCATGCAGCGTCATACATTTCGGCCACGTCAGGCAGATAGGCCAGCCCGCCAATGCGAAATCCCAGCGCGTCGATGCTGCCATGGCCGACGGTAAAGGGGGTCAGGGTCAGCGTGCCTCCCGCGCCGTCCACCTGTACGGGTCCGTTGATGCCGTGCAGGTCGAGGATCGGGCGATAGGGGCTGCCCTCGGGCTGGACAAAGGCATAGCCAAAGCGGCTGATCAGCGCCTCTTGCGTGGGGCCGTCGGCCCAGACGGGCAGGCGGCGCCCGATGTTGAAGACGATCATGCGCAGATCATCCAGCCCGTGCACATGGTCGGCATGCTGGTGGGTGTAGGCTACGGCGTCGAGCTCGCCCACGCCGGCATCAAGCAGCTGCTGGCGCATGTCGGGCGAGGTATCGATCAGCACCCGCGTCGTGCCTGCATCCGTGATGCGTTCAACCAGCATCGAACAGCGACGGCGGCGGTTGCGGGGCTCGTTCGGGTCGCAGGCGCCCCAGTTGCCGCCGGGCCGGTCGGCCAGCCGGGGCACCCCCCCGGAGGAACCGCAGCCCAGTATGGTAAAGCGCAGCCTTGCCATCACGCAGCCTTTGTGAACAGGCGGTCGAAATTCGCACAGGTCTGGCGTGCGAAATCGGCATAGTCCATGCCGAACAGATCGGCGCCCACGCGGGCGGTCAGTGCAGTGTAGGCAGGTTCGTTGCGCTTGCCGCGATGGGGGGGCGGCGCCAGATAGGGGGCGTCGGTTTCGGTCAGGATCCGGTCAACCGGGGCGGCGGCAAAGATGTCGCGCACGGCCTGGGATTTGGGGAAGGTGGCAATCCCCGACATCGACAGGTAAAAGCCCAGCCCCAGCGCGGTTTCGGCCAGCGCGGGGCCGGATGAAAAACAGTGCATGACGCAGGAAAAGGCGCCCGCCGCATGTTCGCGCGTCAGGATTTCGGCCATGTCGTCATCGGCATCGCGCGAATGGATGATCAGGGGCAGGCCGCTTTGACGCGCGGCCTCGATATGGATCAGCAGGCTGTCGATCTGCTGTGCCTTGCTTTCGACGGTATAGTGGTAATCCAGCCCGGTTTCGCCGATGCCCACCATTTTCGGGTGTTCGGCAAGCGTCACAAGGGTATCGACCGTGGCCATTTCGCACTCGGCCACATTCATCGGGTGGTTGGCGGCGGCCCAGAATACGCCGTCGAATCGCTCGGCAATGGTGCGAACGGGGGCGACGTTTGACAGGCGGGTCGCGATCGTCACCATGCGCCTCACGCCATTGGCCCGCGCATTGTCGATCACCTGGTCGAGGTCGTCGTTGAAATCGGGAAAATCCAGATGGCAATGGCTGTCAACGATCTGGGCTATGTCGTTCATCTGCGGGGCTTTCCGGCTTGGGGCGTCATGCGGCCCTGAGCGGTGCCGCGGTCTGATCGATTTTCAGCAACATATCGAGGATCACTGCCGCGGGGTCAAGATTGACGGCGCGGCCGTGGCTGCTGCGATCGGCCAGCAGGGCGGCGGTCTCGGCCCAGCGGCGCGCGGCGGGCAGGTCGGGCGACAGGCGCGAAAGGATTTCGCCCTCGCCGCCGGTGACCGCAGGCGTTGGCGCCCCGCTGGCCCCGGTCAGGGCGAGGCGGTGCAGCAGGATGTCGATCAGGCGCAACACCAGATCATAGCGCGCCTCGTTGCCCTTGCCGGTGCAGCTTTCGGCCAGTCGGATCATCGCAGGCCGGTCGGCGCGGGGCCGCGCGGCCAGCATGTCGAGCAGCGCGGCGTAAAGCCCCACCCCGTCACCCGCCATCAGCCGGATCGCCGCGCCCGCCGAGCCCCCGGCCAGCGCGCCCAGCGCGGATACATCGCCCTCGGGGGCAAAACCGGCGGCAGACATGGCGCGCGCCAGGTCATCGGGCGAAAGCGGCGCGCAGGTCAGCGTGCGGCAGCGGCTGCGGATCGTCGGCAGCAGGCGCATGGGTTGATGCGCAACCAGCAGCAGGGTGACACGCGCGGGGGGTTCCTCCAGGATCTTGAGCAGCGCGTTGGCGGCGGCGTTGTTCATCTCGTCCGCCGCGTCGATGATCGCTACCCGCCGCCCGCCATCGGCGGCGGAAAGCGCGAAAAACGATTTCAGGCGCCGCACCTCGTCAACGGTGATCGCCTGTTTCAGGCGCCTGGCCTTGTCGTCCCAGGGGCGGCGGCACAGAAACAGCCGTGGCTCGGCCAGCGCGGCCATGCGGCGGATCACCGGGTGGTCGGGGTCGGTGTCCAGGCTTTCGGGCGGGGCAGGGGGGGCGAACAGGCCGCCCTCGTCATCGGGCAGGGTCAGCAGAAAGCGCGCGATGCGCCAGGCCAGCGTCGCCTTGCCCACCCCACGCGGGCCGGTCAGCATCCACGCATGGTGCAGCCGCCCGCCCGTGTGCGCCTCCAGAAAGGCGCGCTCGGCCTGCTGTTGCCCGAACAGCGCCCCTGTATGGCGCGGATGCGGCGCGCCGTCCAGCGCGTCGGGTTCGGGGATGTCGGCGTCTTGCTCCGGTTTTCTGCTCATGCTGCCCCCTCTTGCACGGCAGCACGCACATCGGCGGTGACGGCGTCAACAGGCCGGTTGCCGTCGATCACCCGGCAGCGGGCGGGAAATTCGGCCGCGAGATCCAGAAAGCCCTGTCGCAGCGCCTGCTGGAAGGGCAGGCCGAAATCCTCGAACCGGTCCTCGCCGGATTGCCGCGCCAGCCCGCGCGACAGCGCCTGTTCGGGATCCATGTCGATGATGAAGGTCAGGTCGGGTTCGCGCCCGATCATAAGCTTGTGCAACTGATCCACAAGGCCCCGCAGCCCCGCGCGCGCGACCCCCTGATAGACACGGGTTGAATCGGCGAAACGGTCGCTGATGACCACCTTCCCGGCAGCAAGGGCGGGCAGGATCGTGCGTTCCAGATGGTCGCGCCGCGCAGCGGTAAAAAGCAGGATCTCGGTCTCCGGCGACCAGCGCTCGGGGTCGCCTTCGACCAGCAGCTTGCGGATTTCCTCGGCCCCCGGCGCGCCGCCCGGCTCGCGCGTCAGCACGATGTCGCGGCCCTGGTCGCGCAGGTGGTCGGCCAGCAGGCGTGCCTGGGTCGATTTGCCGGATCCGTCGATCCCCTCGAAGGTGATGAACCGCCCGCCCGCTGTCATTACCTGGCCAGTTGCATGACTCTGGCCGCTAGGATCGAGGCCGACAGGCGCATCCGTGCGGCAAATCCTGCCTTTTCGACCGACTGCGCGGCCACCAGCGGAACGGTGACGGTCTTGAGATCGGGCACCGTGATGGTGAGGGTGCCAATCTTCTGCCCTTCCCGTATTGGCGCGGCAACGGGCGATTTCAAGCGGATTTTCCCCTTCAGTTGCTTGCCGGCCGAAACCGGCAGCAACATCTTCAATCCGTCCGCAACCTTCAGGTCGACCTTGGCCCGTTTGCCCAGCCAGACATCGGCGCTGCCCACGACCTGACCCGCCTTGAGCACCTCTTTCACCGCGAACTGCCGAAAGGCCCAGTTGATCAGCTTGGCCCCTTCGGTTGCACGGTCGCGCGCGGTTTCAAGGCCGGAAATCATGATCACGACACGGCGCCCGTTGCGTATGGCCGAGCCGACCAGACCGAAACCCGCCTCTTCGGTGTGGCCGGTCTTGAGCCCGTCGGCGCCAATGCTCATCTTCAGCAACGGGTTGCGGTTGTAGCGGTTCGCCGGTGCGCGGTCGTCAAAGGCAAATTCGCGGATCGAGAAATATTTCTTGTAGTATTCGGGAAAGTCGCGAATGATGCGTGTTGCAAGCGTCACCAGATCGCGCGCGCTCATGCGCTGGCCGGGATCCGGCCAGCCGTTCGAGTTGGCAAACCGCGACTGCGTCATGCCCAACTGGCGCGCGCGCTCGGTCATGGCGCGGGCGAATTCGGCCTCCGAGCCCGCCAGGGCCTCGGCCAGAACGACGCAGGCATCGTTTCCCGAAAGAACGATCACCCCCTTGATCAGGTCATCGACCCGCACCTTCTCGCCGGGTTTCAGGAACATGGTGGATCCGCGGTATTTCGTGGCTGCCCTCGAAACCGGCAGCTTTTCATCGAGCGTCAGGCGCCCGTCGCGCAAGGCCTCGAATACCAGGTAGATCGTCATCAGCTTGGACATCGAGGCCGGCGGAATCGCGACATCGGCGTTTTTTTCCAGCAGAACCGTACCGGTGTCATAATCCAGAACGAAGGCGGCCCTGGCCTTGGTCTCCAGCGCTGCCAGAGGTTGCGCCGATGCCCAGACCATGACAAGGGCGACAAGCAGGAAATACGGCCTGATCACGTCAAAGCCTCCTCGATATGCGGTTGTGTCATCTCGACACGAAATAGGCATCGCCAAATCCCAGCGCGCGCGCCTTTTTCAGCAGGACAGAGCGTTCCGATGCGCTTGTCGCCGGGCCGACAAGAACGCGCCAGAATTTCTTGCCGCGCGATTCCTGGGCCTTGACGATGGGCAACACGCCCTGGGTGCGCAGGGCGGTGGCGGTATTTCGAGCATTCTGCTCGACGCTGAATATACCGATCTGGATGAACGGCTTGGCCAGCGTCGAAACCGGCTTGCGCGGTGCGGCGGGTGTCTTTTGCCCGGTCGTCCTGACGGGGTTGTTGCCCGCCTTCCCGTCGGTGGCGGGCTTGCGCGCCGGGTTGGCCCTGGGCCTCGTGCCGTTTGCGGCCTTGGCGATTGCGGCCTTGGCGATGGTTTCGATCTTGTCGCCCGCGGGTTTCCCCGTAGGTGTCGGGGCCTTCTTCCCGTTGCCGGCCCCCTTTTCCCCGGTCTCTTTTCCTGTGCCTTGTGTTTCGACGGCCGGCACCGCCTCGCGCCTGAGTGCGGTCACGTTCAGCATGGTCGGTTTGCCCGCCAGAACCCCCAACGCGGCCGCTGCGTCGGACGAAAGCTGGAATTTCGGCCCGGGATTGTCCCGCTCGCGCTTGAACAGGGCGCCGATCACGAATTTCCGGTTCTCCTCGTTGCGGATGATTACCCGCTCGGGCTGAATATCGCCGGGATAGGCAACCCAGACCCCCCCCAGCGACGGCCTGCCGTCCCACAGGGCGGTATCCGTTACCTGAAACACATCGGGCGCCTCGACATCGCGCTCGACCAGCTTGACCGTACTCTTCTGTGCAGCCTTGGCGGTTTCGCCGGCCTCGGCCTTTTTCTTGCCAAGGGAAAATTCGGGCATCTTGAAATCCGTGCCGCAACCGGCCAGCCCAAAGGACAGCACCAGCAGGATCACGCCCGTTCGCGCCCTTGTCGCCGTGCCCAAAGGTTTCATGTGTGCCCCCCGTCGAAACCCGCCATGCTGCCCTGTTCTTCCTGCATGCATGGCCGAATTGCCTGCGTGGGCTCCATTGTCCGGGCATGTGCCGGATCGCTGTCGGAGCCCCCTGTCGGCGGCACTCTAGCCGAGGCACATCGCCAAGGGAAGTGGTGCTCAGCCGGAATTGATCGTGCCGGCGACATTTGGCTGAGCCGGGCCGAGGTCAGTCGTCCCTGCCCGTGCCGATCACCGGAATCCCGGTCGGCGCCCCGTCCAGCGTGATCGCGTTTCTTTCTGCCCACCAGCGACGAATTCCCCCTTCGCCCTTGTCTTCGTTCCATTTTTCCAGCGTGTCGCGCTCGCCCACATAGTCAAGGAAAGGCACCGCATAGCCGCAGGAGGTCTGCACCATCTCGACATCCATGTCGAATATCTGCCGCGCCCCGACCGAGGGCGGAAACATTGCAGCCAGCGCATCGAATCCGTCATCATTGACATGCAGGGTGGCGGCCGTGCCATAGGCTCGCATGATCAGCGGGCGCGTCGTGAACGAACACCACATCAGGGTCATCCGGTTTGCCTGCCGCAAATGCCCGGCGGTTTCGTTGCCGCTGCCGGTCAGGTTCAGCCAGACGATGCGGTTCGGCCCCATCACCCGCAGCGAATCCATCCCCTTGGGCGAGATGTTCACCCGCCCCTCGGGTGCGGCGGTGCCCACGAAAAAGATATGCTGTTCCTCGATGAATGCCCGGTTGCGCTCATCTATGTGATCGAACTGCCTGGCCACGCCGGCCCCCCTTCTTCTTTGCTCAAATACGCCGGGGGAGTCGCGCTTGCGCGACGGGGGCAGCGCCCCCGATCCCCCCTTGAAACCCTATTCCACCGTCACCGATTTGGCGAGGTTCCTCGGCTGGTCCACATCGGTGCCCTTGGTCACGGCGGTATGATAGGCCAGCAGCTGCGCCGGAATGGCATAGACGATGGGCGCCAGGACAGGGTCGACATCGGGCATGATGATCGTTTCCCACACGCCCTGGCCCGCCTCGCGCGCGCCTGCGGCATCGGTAATCAGAACGATGCGCCCGCCGCGCGCCATGACCTCCTGCATGTTGGAAACCGTCTTGTCGAACAGATTGTCACGCGGGGCCATCACGATTACCGGCACATGTTCGTCAATCAGCGCGATGGGCCCGTGCTTGAGCTCGCCGCTGGCATAGCCCTCGGCGTGGATATAGCTGATCTCCTTCAGCTTCAGCGCCCCCTCCAGCGCCAGCGGAAACATCACCCCGCGGCCCAGGAACAGCACGTCGCGCGCCTCGGCCAGCTTGCGGGCGATGTCGCGGATGCTGTCTTCGGCCTGCAATGCGGCATTGACCAGCTGCGGCAGGTTGCCAAGCGCGGTGCAAAGTTCTGCCTCGCGCGCGGCGTCGATCTGCCCCCTCTGGCGCGCCGCCGTGATCATCAGCGCGGCCAGCGTGACCATCTGGCAGGTAAACGCCTTGGTCGAGGCAACGCCGATTTCAGGCCCCGCCAGAATGGGCAGCGCCATGTCGGCTTCGCGCGCGATCGTGCTTTCGGCCACATTCACGACCGCCACGGTTTTCGCCACCTTGCCATTGCAATAGCGCAGCGCGGCCAGCGTGTCGGCCGTTTCTCCCGACTGGCTGACAAATATTGCCACCCCGTCCGCGTCCAGCGGCGGTTCGCGATAGCGGAATTCCGAGGCGACATCCAGCTCGACCGGGATGCGCGCCAGACATTCGAACCAGTATTTTGCCACCAGACAGGCCAGATAGGCGGTGCCGCAGGCCACCATGGTGATGCGCCCGGTCTGCGTGAAATCGATGCCCGCATCGGGCAGGCGCGCAGACGTGCCGTCGGCGCTGAGGTAGTGGTTGAGCGCATGTCCCAGAACCGCGGGCTGTTCGGCGATTTCCTTGGCCATGAAATGCTTGTAGCCACCCTTGTCGGCAACCCCGCCGTCAAGACGGATCTCGCGCATCTTCCGGTTGACAAGGCGGCCCTCGGCGTCATGGATCTCGGCGCCCGCGCGGGTGACGATGGCAAGATCGCCCTCTTCCAGATAGGTCACCCGATCGGTCAGCGGCGCCAGCGCCAGCGCGTCCGAGCCGACAAACATTTCCCCCTCGCCATGCCCGATCGCGAGCGGCGAGCCCTTGCGCGCGGCGATCAGCAGATCATCATGGCCCTCGATCAGGAAACACAGCGCATAGGCGCCTTCCAGCCGCGCGATGGTCTGTTGCGCGGCCTCTTTCGGGGCAAGCTCTTGGTCGAGATGATGTTCCAGCAGCAGCGCGACGGTTTCGGTGTCGGTTTCGGTGACGAAATCGCGCCCGCTTGCGGCAAGCTCGGCGCGCAGTTCGCGGAAATTCTCGATGATCCCGTTATGCACGACCGCCACGCGCCCGGCGCGGTGGGGATGCGCGTTTTCGACCGTTGCCGCCCCATGGGTGGCCCAACGGGTGTGGCCGATGCCTGCCTTGCCGGGCAGAGGCTCGTGCACCAGCAGATCCGACAGGTTGATCAGCTTGCCGGTGGCGCGCCGCCGGTCGAGCCGGCCGTCATGGATGGTGGCGATCCCGGCGCTGTCATAGCCGCGATATTCCAGCCGTTTCAGCGCGTCCAGTATGAGGGGGGAAACCTCGTGTTTGCCAAGAATGCCTACAATGCCGCACATGGGATTATCCTGTCTTTTGTCAATTGCCTGATTTCAATTTCCTTGCCTTGATCGCGCGCAGCCGGGCCATGTGCTTGCGGGCGAGCCCCTCGCGCGTGACCTGCTGGCTGCGCTCCAGCGCCAGCGCACCATCGGGCACGTCTCGGGTAATCACGCTGCCCGAGCCGGTGACTGCCTCGTCGCCGACGCTGATCGGCGCCACAAGCGCCGTGTTCGAGCCGATGAAGGCATGCCGGCCGATCCTTGTGCGGTGCTTCATCACCCCGTCATAATTGCAGGTGATGGTGCCCGCGCCGATATTGGCGCCGTCCCCCACATCGGCATCGCCGATATAGGAAAGGTGGTTGGCCTTGGCGCCTTCGCCGAGGATGGCGTTCTTGATCTCGACGAAATTGCCCACATGGGCATCATTGCCGATCTCGGCACCGGGACGCAGCCGGGCAAAGGGGCCGATGATGGCGCCCTGGCTGATGTGACAGCCTTCGAGATGGCAAAACGCGCGGATTTCGGCACCGGTTTCAACCGTGACCCCGGGGCCGAAAACGACATTCGGCCCGATCACCACATCGCGCCCGATCACCGTGTCATGGGCCAGAAACACGGTTTCCGGGGCGGTCATGGTCACGCCGGCATCCAGAAGCTCGGCCCGCGCGCGCGCCTGAAAGGCGGCCTCGGCGGCAGCCAGTTCGGCGCGCGAGTTGATGCCCATCGTCTCGGACTCGTCACAGATCACCACGCCCGAGGACAGCCCGCGCGCGCGTGCCAGCGCGATGATGTCGGTCAGGTAATATTCGCCGCTGGCATTGTCGTTGCCCAGCTGGGCAACCAGTTCGAACAGCAGCGCGCTTGACGCGCAGATGACGCCCGAATTGCACAAATTGACCTGCAATTCCTCGGGGCTGGCATCGCGCGCCTCGACAATGGCCTCGAGCGTGCCGTCGCCGTCCACGATCAGGCGCCCATAGCGCCCCGGATTGGCGGCCTCGAACCCCAGCACCACGATGTCGTGCCGGCTGCGGGCCTTGCGCATCGCGGCCAGCGTTTCGGCCCGGATCAGGGGCGTGTCGCCATAAAGCACGATCACATCGCCCTGGAACGATTCAAGCGCCGCGCGCGCCTGTTCGACGGCGTGGCCGGTGCCCTTTTGCTGTGCCTGTTCGACGATGGTGATTTCCGGGTCGATATCGCGCGCCGTATCAGCCACGGCCTGCGCGCCATGACCCACCACCAGAACGCTGCGCCTTGCGCCGATGGCGGCGCCGGTCTGCATCACATGCTGCAACAGCGGTGCGCCGGCCAGCCGGTGCAGCACCTTGGGAAGGTCGGATTTCATCCTTGTGCCCTGGCCCGCGGCCAGGATGAGCGTCGCTATGGGCATGGGTAGTCCTGTCTGTCTGCCTGTCTCATGTCTAGCCGTTCGCGGGCAGGGCCGAAAGACGGGGGCAATCAACAATGCTTTCGGTTCATTACACTTGTTCCTATAAGCGGTTCATAGACAGGCGGAGCGGACATGAAAACGGTTATTTTCGACCTTGACGGTACATTGGCGGATACCAGCGCAGATCTGATTGCGGCGGCCAACGCGGCCTTTCGCATGGGCGGCCATGACGTGGTGCTTGACCCGGTTGCAGATGCGCTGACGGCCTTTCACGGCGGGCGCGCCATGCTGCGGCTGGGGTTCTCGCGGCTTGTGGGCGGCTGGGACGAGGGCGACATCGACCGGCTGTATCCGATGCTGCTGGATTATTACGGCAACAACATCAACCACCACACGCGCCTGTATGAGGGGGTGGTCGAGATGCTCGATGCGCTGGCCGCGGCGGGCATGGCGCTGGGCATCTGCACCAACAAGCCCGAATCGCTGGCCGAGACCCTTGTGCGCGAGCTGGGGATTCGCGACTATTTCGGCGCGCTGCTGGGGGCAGACAGCATTGCGGTGAAAAAGCCCGATCCCGAACACCTGCTGGAAACGGTGCGCCGTGTCGGCGGGGATGCGGGCAATGCGGTGCTGGTGGGCGACACGGTAACCGACCGCGCGGCGGGGCGTGCGGCAGGCGTGCCGGTGGTGCTGGTGACCTTCGGCCCGGCAGGGCAGGGGGTGGCCGCGCTGGAGCCCGAGGCGTTGCTGGATCATTACCGCGATCTGCCCGGGGTGCTGGAGCGGTTGGGTATGGGGTGAAGGCGACAGCATGCGTTTGCGGATAGCGTTGGATAGTGAGTATTTTTGCAAAGAAGAAGCCCTGGCAGGGGTATGATCGAGGAGAACGGGAATGCATCCGAATCCGGCTTTCAGAGGGCGCCCCCGATTGACCCGCCTCGCTGTGTCATCCTATGACGGGGCAAACAGCGAGGTGCCGTCTTGAAGACCCGTTTTACCGGAAATTTCACCCAGCAGGAGCCGATCCCCGAGGATGCCATCGAGGCGGCGGTTGCGGTGATGCGCTCGGGACGGCTGCATCGCTATAACGTGGCCGAGGGCGAGGCCGGCGAGACGGCGCTGCTTGAACGTGAATTTGCCGATCTCACGGGGGCGAAATACTGCCTTGCCGTGGCCTCGGGCGGCTATGCGCTGGCCTGCGCGCTGCGGGCGGTCGGGGTGGGGCCCGGTGATCGGGTGCTGACCAACGGCTTTACGCTTGCCCCCGTGCCCGGTGCGATCGCGAGTGTGGGCGCGCAGCCGGTGCTTGTCGAGGTGACGCCGGATCTGGTGATCGACCTCGACGATCTGGCGGCAAAGTTCAGGGGCAGCGGCGCGCGGGTTCTGATGCTCAGCCATATGCGCGGCCATATCTGCGACATGGATCGCCTGATGGAATTGTGCGACGGCGCGCAGCTGACGGTGATCGAGGATTGCGCCCACACCATGGGGGCCGCCTGGGACGGCGTGCCATCCGGGCGGCACGGGGTGATCGGGTGCTATTCGACCCAGACCTACAAGCATGTCAATTCCGGCGAGGGCGGGCTGCTGGTCAGCGATGACGATGATCTGATGGCGCGGATGATCCTGTTGTCAGGCAGCTATATGCTGTATGACCGCCACCTTGCCGCACCGCCTGCCGAGGCGTTCGAGGATCTGCGCCATGAAACCCCCAATATCTCGGGGCGGATGGACAATTTGCGCGCGGCGATTTTGCGGCCTCAGCTTGCGCGCCTGCCCGAAGAGGTGGCGGCGTGGAATGCGCGCTACCGGGTTGTCGAGGATGGCCTGCGCGGCGCAAGGGGAATTGCCCTGGTCGAGCGCCCCGCCAAAGAGGCCTTTGTCGGCTCGTCCATCCAGTTCCGCCTGCCGGATTTCGACGCTGCGCAGATCGAGGCGCTGCTTGGGGCCTGCGCCGCCCGCGGGGTCGAGCTGAAATGGTTCGGCGCGGATGAACCCAGGGGCTATACCTCGCGCCACGACAGCTGGCGTTATGCGCCGGCGCAGGCCTTGCCGCGCACCGATGCGGTTCTGGCGACGTTGATCGACATGCGCCTGCCGCTGACCTTTTCGCTGGAGGATTGCGCGCTGATCGCCGCGATCATTCGTGATGAGTTGGCCGCAGTTGTTGCCCGAGACGGTGCATGAGCAGGGCCTGAGGGTATTCGCCGCGCTGTTCACGGGGACCTCACGCCGTGACACGCCGCTTCACGACCCTTTCACGCGGGCTCACGCGGATCGGGCGCTGGGGACACGTCTCTTTCACGCCCCTTTGCGGCAGGTGTGACCCTGTGCACGACTCTTTTCCGCTAGGCTTGGGCGGCAACGATTGTTGTCTCAGGGAGGAAAAGAAAGATGAAAAGCTCAACGAAAGCTGCATGTGCGGGGGTCGTTACCGCCGTTCTGACAGGCGTCGTGCTGGCTGCGGCAGCGCAGGCCCACGGCGCGAAACAGGCACTTGGCCCGGGTGAGATGCGGGCATCGGCAGACGGCACCGCGCTCTGGCAATTTCCTGACAAGAGAAGGCTCGATCCGGCACTGTTCGGAACGCCGGACAAGCCGCTGAATGTCGAACTGCTGCCGCTCGACATGCGCCTGACCAATGCTGCGGGTACGGCCTATACCACCATCGCGAAACCGCTGATGTTTTCGAACAAGATCAAGATGACTACCGGCAGCTTCAGGATGACGGTGGCCGATCTCAGTGCCAAGGATGGCGCGGGCTCCCGAGACCGGATCGCGATGGACGCGCGCTTTGTCGGGCCGCAGGGGCGCCAGTTTCGCGTGGTGATGAACCGGCTGATTACGGGGGGCGGCGATCATCCGATGTTCGGGGGCGTCGGCACCGACGTGTTGATGCATGGCGGGACCGGTATCGGGACGCCGCTGGTCGCACAGGAATTTTCCTACATCACGGCCTGGGGGCTGGGCGATATCTATATCGACGGCCGGAAGGTTGACAGCAAACGCGTGATCCATGTGATGGTGTCGGAACGTACGCGCGACGACAATTTCAGGATCGGATTTGGCGTCGCCAATCCGGACAAGCTGGAAATCCATCTGGCCATGCCGCCGCTGAAGGCTGGCCCGAAGGGACCGGTTGCCAGCCCGATCCCAACCGGGGTGATGCTGCCAAACGGCAAGGAGCAGCCCTTTGTCCATGTCAATTTCTATGGCAATGCGCGTCTCGAAGGTGACAGGTTCTATCCGCCGCAGGGTTGAACGGGCCCGATCTGCGGCCTGCAATCGGCCCGGCACGCATCCGTCACCGCCAGCGCAGGCGTCGCGCCCAGGCCAGCGCGCCCAGCGTCAGCAGGCCGTAGATCGACAGGATGAAGATCAGCTGTTCCGGAGCGGTGACGGCCTCGTACCACAGGATGATGCCGGTGCCGCCCAGCAGCGTCACCATGGAAAACACGGTCATCAACACATGCGAACGGGTCCTGTCGCGCATCCGGTGATTGGCAACCGCCATCAGGAAGGATACCAGCAGGAACGTGACCGAGCCGAATTCCAGGATCACCCGCAGGCTGCCCGCCAGCACCAGCGCCGAGGCCGTCAGCGCCATGGCCAGGATTGCGCGCCGCGGGATGCCGCCGCTGCGGTGCGCCAGGAACATGGGCAGAAACCCGTCGGTCGCGATTACCGCCATCTGCCGCGATGCGCCAAACAGGGTGCCGCTGATCGCGCTCATCGTGGCCAGCAGCGCGCCCGCGATGACGATGGCCGAACCCATGTTGCCCAGCGTGTCGCGGGTGCCTGCGGCCAGTGCGAATTCCTTGTTACGCAGGATGTCCTCGAACGGGATTGCAAGGACCGCGCCGGCGGCGATCACCACATAGACGCCCGCGGCAATGGCAATGGCCCCATAGATGGCGCGCGGGATGTTGCGTGCCGGGTCGGTCATCTCGTTCATGGCGTTGATGACCAGCTGAAAACCCTCGAAGGCCACGAATGTGACCGAGGCCACGATCAGCAGCCCCCACAGCGAAAGCGGCGGCGATTGCTCGACCAGCTGGGGCAGGCTGGCGCGCCCGTTTGCCAGCAGCAGCCCCGAGATCAGCAGCAGGAACAGGATCTTGGTATAGACCATCAGATCCTCGATCCGGCCCATGCCCTTGACGCTCCACAGATTGATCAGCGTGAAGAAACCGATCACCGCCAGGGCAACCGCCTTGCGGACCAGATCGTTTTCGGCCCAGGCGCTGTCGCTGATGGCGTATGAGGCAAACGTATATGAATACAGCGCGATCGTGCTGATATAGCCGAAGATCACCCACCAGCCGATCAGCGAGGCCGCCAGCGGGTGTTCGGGATAGCTGCGTTTGAAGAATGAATAGGTCGCGCCCTCGTCGCGATAGAACAGCGCCAGCCGGACATAGGAATACGAGGCCAGCGCCGCCACGACCGCGCCAAGGGCGATGGCCAGCGGCGCATAGACCCCGACGATCGATACCGAAATGCCCAGGATGGTAAAGATGCCGCCCCCGATCATGCCGCCAAGGGCGATGGCCAGCAATTCGGGAAGGCCGAGCGGCTTGCCGGATGGGGGTTTCTGCCTGTGCATCTGTCCTGCCTTTCGGTGATCTCGCCTTTTAGGGTAGGGGTGCCGAGCGCCCGCTTCAAGACATCCCCGACGTGACGACGCGGCTGGACAGGTGGGGGATGCGCTGCTATTAAATGAACGTCCGTTCAATTAACCGGGAGTCTGCCCCATGTTCACCGCCTCCATGAATTTCGCACTTGGCGAGGAAATCGAAGCCCTGCGCGACATGGTTCACCGCTGGGCCCAGGAGCGCGTTGCCCCGATGGCGGCCGAGATCGACCGATCCAACAACTTCCCGGCCGAGCTGTGGCGCGAGATGGGCGACCTCGGCCTGCTGGGCATCACCGTGCCCGAGGAATATGGCGGCGCCGGCATGGGCTATCTGGCCCACACCATCGCGGTCGAGGAAATCGCCCGCGCCTCGGCCAGTGTGTCGCTGTCCTATGGCGCGCATTCCAACCTGTGCGTGAACCAGATCCGCCTGAACGGCACCGATGAACAGAAACGCAAATATCTGCCGCGCCTGATTTCCGGCGAACATGTGGGCGCGCTGGCGATGTCGGAATCGGGCGCCGGCAGCGATGTCGTCTCGATGCGTCTGCGCGCAGAAAAGAAGAACGGCTATTACACGCTGAACGGCACCAAATACTGGATCACCAACGGGCCCGACGCCGACACGCTGGTCGTCTATGCCAAGACCGACCCCGCCGCAGGCCCGCGCGGCATCACCGCCTTTTTGATCGAAAAGACCATGAAGGGCTTTTCCACCAGCCCCCATTTCGACAAGCTGGGCATGCGCGGCTCCAACACGGCCGAGCTGATCTTCGAGGATGTCGAAGTGCCCTTTGAAAACGTGTTGGGCAAGGAGGGCGAGGGCGTCAGGGTTCTGATGTCGGGCCTCGATTACGAGCGCGTGGTTCTGTCAGGCATCGGGGTCGGCATCATGGCCGCGGTCATGGATCACATCATGCCCTATCTGCACGAGCGCAGGCAGTTCGGCAAACCCATCGGGGATTTCCAGCTGATGCAGGGCAAGATCGCCGACATCTATGCCGCCATGAACAGCGCGCGCGCCTATGTCTATGCGGTTGCCGCCAGCTGCGACCGGGGCGAGGTCACGCGCCAGGACGCGGCGGCCTGCGTCCTGTATGCCAGCGAAAAGGCGATGGAGGTCGCGGTGCAGGGCGTGCAGGCCATGGGCGGCACCGGCTACATGAATGAAAGCCCGGTCAGCCGCATCATGCGCGATGCGAAACTCATGGAAATCGGTGCCGGCACATCCGAGATCCGCCGCATGCTGTGCGGGCGCGAGCTGATGAAGGTGACGGCACCCTGAGTGCCCCGCGCGGGGCTGGCCCTGACACTGAACAAGGATCACGCGATGCGACTGAAATCGAATTTCCTGCCCGGCTCTGCCGCCGCGCGCGCCAATCGCGAGGGGCATCTGAGGGCGCTGGAACAGGTGCGCGCCGCCGCCGAGGCCGCCGCACAGGGCGGCAGCGCGCGCGCGCGTGAACGCCATCTGAGCCGCGGCAAGATGCTGCCGCGCGACCGGGTGGCAAACCTGCTCGACCCTGGCGCGCCCTGGCTGGAAATCGGCGCGACCGCCGCCCATGACATGTATGAAGGCGCCGCCCCCGGTGCCGGCATCATCTGCGGCATCGGCCGCGTGCACGGGCTTGAGGTCATGGTCATCTGCAACGATGCCACCGTCAAGGGCGGCACCTATTTCCCGATGACGGTCAAGAAACATCTGCGCGCCCAGGAAATCGCCGAGCAGAACCATCTGCCCTGCATCTATCTGGTCGATTCAGGCGGCGCCAACCTGCCCAACCAGGACGAGGTCTTTCCCGATCGCGACCATTTCGGCCGCATCTTCTATAACCAGGCCAACATGAGCGCCAAGGGCATCCCCCAGATCGGCGTGGTCATGGGATCCTGCACCGCGGGCGGGGCCTATGTGCCGGCCATGTCGGACGTCAGCATCATCGTGCGCAATCAGGGCACCATCTTTCTGGCGGGCCCGCCGCTGGTCAAGGCCGCGCTGGGCGAGATCGTCAGCGCCGAGGAACTGGGCGGCGGCGATGTCCATACCCGCCTGTCGGGGGTGGCCGACCTGCTGGCCGAAAACGACTCCCACGCGCTGGCGCTCGCGCGCCGCGCCGTGGCCATGCTCAACCGGCGCAAACCCGAAACCGTGCTGCTGGCACAGGGGCAGGAACCCGACTACGACCCCGAGGAACTGCTGTCCATCGTGCCGCCTGACAACCGCACGCCCTATGATGTGCGCGAGGTGATCGCACGCATTGTCGATGGATCGTTTTTTGATGAATTCAAGCCGCGTTTCGGCGAAACCCTGGTCACCGGCTTTGCCCATGTCAAAGGCATCCCCGTCGGCATCATCGGCAATAATGGCGTGATGTTTTCCGACAGCGCCGCCAAGGGCGCCCATTTCGTCGAACTGTGCAGCCAGCGCAAGATCCCTTTGGTGTTCCTGCAGAACATTACCGGCTTCATGGTCGGGAAAAAATCCGAAAACGAAGGCATCGCCCGCCACGGCGCCAAGATGGTGACGGCCGTGGCCTCGACCGCGGTGCCCAAGATCACCATGATCATCGGGGCCTCGAACGGGGCGGGCAATTATGGCATGGCAGGGCGCGCCTACAGCCCGCGCTTCCTGTGGACATGGCCGAATTCCTCGGTCGCGGTGATGGGCGGCGAACAGGCGGCCGGTGTGCTGGCCACCGTCAAGCGCGACGCCATCGAGCGCGCTGGCGGCAGCTGGTCGGCCGAGGAAGAGGCCGAATTCAAGCGCCCCACGCTGGAAATGTTCGCCCGTCAAGGCCACCCCCTTTATGCCAGTGCGCGGCTGTGGGATGACGGCATCATCGACGCCCGCAAAAGCCGCGAAGTGCTGGCGCTGTCACTGTCGGCCAGCCTGTGCGCCCCGATCCCCGACACGCGCTTTGGCGCGTTCAGGATGTGAGGGGGGTGATGATGTGCCAGTCAGCCAGCCCGTTCACCGCGCTGTTAGGGCGGGAGCCTCCGGCGGGAGTATTTGCGCAAAAGAGAAGGCCGTTTCCTTGGAAAAATACGTATGGCGCATTCAGAACGAGGGAAGACCATGTTTGACCGCATCCTGATCGCCAACCGGGGCGAAATCGCCTGCCGGATCATCCGCACCGCGCGTCGCATGGGTGTTGAAACAGTTGCAGTGTTTTCCGATGCCGACGCGGGTGCGCTGCATGTCGAGATGGCCGACCGCGCCGTGCATATCGGCGGCGCGGCACCGGCAGACAGCTATCTGAAAGGCGCGGCGATCATCCGGGCAGCACGGGAAAGCGGCGCGCAGGCAATCCACCCGGGCTATGGGTTTCTTTCGGAAAACCCCGATTTCGTCGATGCGGTGGTGCAGGCGGGGCTGGTATTCATCGGGCCGTCGGCACAGGCGATCCGGGCCATGGGGCTGAAGGACGCGGCCAAGGCGCTGATGGAAAAGGCCGGGGTGCCGGTGGTGCCCGGCTATCACGGCGCGGGGCAGGATGACGAACACCTGTCCGGTGCCGCCGATGCCATCGGCTATCCGGTGCTGATCAAGGCGGTGGCCGGCGGCGGCGGCAAGGGCATGCGCCTGGTCGAGCGCGCCGAGGATTTCGCGCAGGCGCTGGATTCGGCGCGCTCCGAGGCGCGCAAGGCGTTTGGCAATGATACCGTCCTGATCGAGAAATACATCCAGAAGCCCCGCCATATCGAGATCCAGATATTTGGCGACGGCGCCGACGCGCTGCATCTGTTCGAGCGGGACTGCTCGCTCCAGCGGCGCCACCAGAAGGTGATCGAAGAGGCCCCGGCGCCGGGCATGACGCCCGAGATGCGCGCGGCAATGGGCGACGGGGCGGTGCGAGCCGCGCGGGCCATTGGCTACAGCGGTGCGGGCACGGTCGAATTCATCGTGGACGCCAGCGAGGGGCTGCGCCCCGACCGCTTCTGGTTCATGGAGATGAACACCCGCCTTCAGGTCGAACACCCCGTGACCGAGGCCATCACCGGCGTCGATCTGGTCGAATGGCAGCTTCGGGTCGCGGCAGGCGAAGGGTTGCCTGCCCGGCAGCAGGATCTGGCAATCAACGGCCACGCCTTCGAGGCCCGACTTTATGCCGAGGACGTGTCCGCAGGCTTTCTGCCCGCCACCGGGCGGCTGGAACATCTGTCCTTTCCGCAAGGCGCCCGCATCGACAGCGGCGTGCGCGCGGGCGATGTGATTTCCCCCCATTACGACCCGATGATCGCCAAGATCACCACACATGGCGAAAGCCGCGAGATCGCCTTGAAGCGCCTTGAACGCGCATTGGCGGCGACAAGGGTCGCGGGCAGTGTGACCAATATCGCCTTTCTGGGGGCGCTGTGCCGCCATCCGGGCTTTGCCGCGGGCGAGGTCGATACCGGCCTGATCGCGCGCGATATCGATGCGCTGACGGCAGAACCCGCGCCCCCGCCCGCGGCTTTGGCCCTTGCCGCCCTCGGCGCAGCTGGCCTGCATCAGGGGGGCGACTGGTCGCGCGGATTTACCCTGTGGTCGCCCCTGGAACAGGACGTCACGCTTTGCCACAAGGAAGAAGAGATCACCGCTCGCATCACTACATTGGCGCCGACGCGGTTTCAGGTCGCGCTGGGCGACGCCGCGATCGGGGTCGAGCGCCGCGCGGGCCAGTGGTGGATCAATGGCGACAAAACCGATCTTTCCCTTGTCGTCACCGAAAGCGGGGTGACCGTATTTGGCGATGCCGCCTGGAAATTCCGGCGCAGCGACCCGCTGGATGTGGTGGGTGACGCCCATGGGGGCGGCAATATAATAGCGGCACCCATGCCGGGCGCGGTCCGCCGCATATTTGTCGAGGCTGGCCAGCAGGTTGAAAAGGGCGCGCAGCTGGTCATGCTTGAGGCCATGAAGATGGAACACCCCCTGCAGGCGCCGCGCGCGGGCGTCGTTGCCGAGGTGCTTGTCGCCGAGGGTGCGCAGGTCGAATCGGGTGCGGCATTGATCCGCCTGGAAGAGGGAGAATGATGCTTCTTCTTTGCACAAATACGCATCCGCGCGATTTGCGGCAGGCGGCGCGATATGCGTATTTTCACAAAGAAGAAACCAGAGGAGCCACCCCATGACCCGTCGCCTGCATCACGGTTGGGAAAGCCGCTCGACCCGCTCGCTGGCCCTGCTTTACGAGATGGGGCTGGAATTCGAGCTGGTCGTCCACAGCTTTCGCAAGTCACTGTATAATGATGATTACCGCAAGCTGTCGCCGGCCGGTCGCGTGCCCTGTCTGGAGGATGGCGATGTGGTGGTGTTCGAGACCGGTGCCATCACCGAATATCTGGTCGAGACCTATCCCGAATGCGGGCTGGGGCGGCCGCCCGGCGATCCCGAACGGGTGGAATGGCTGCAATATCTGCATTTTGCCGAAACCATCGGCCAGCATATCGCCACGCTGACCCAGCACCATGTGGTGTTGCGCGAGAACTGGATGCGTTCGCCCACGGTGATGAAATACGAAACCATGCGCCTGAAACGCACGCTGGGCGTACTGGAACATGGGTTGTCGGACGGGCGCGACTATCTGCTGAAAAGCGGGTTTTCGGCGATTGATACCAATATCGGTTATTCCGTCTATGGCGCCGCGCATTTCGTGCGGCTGGATGATTATCCCGCGCTCTCTGCCTATTGGAGGCGGTTGAGCGAACGCCCGGCCTTACGCAAGGCGCTGCCGCCCGAGGGGGCCGAGCGTCTGTATCACAAGGATTTCTACGAGTTGCCCGATGCCTGAAACAGTCGAGATATTCGAGGTCGGCCCGCGCGACGGGTTGCAGAATGAAAAGCGCCCGATTGCCGTTGCCGACAAGATCCGGCTGGTGGACATGTTGTCGGAATGCGGCTTTCGGCGCATCGAGGTTGCCAGTTTCGTTTCACCGAAATGGGTGCCGCAGATGGCCGACAGCGACAAGGTCCTGGCAGGCATCCGGCGCGCACCGGGTGTGCGCTACGGGGCGCTGACGCCCAACATGCGCGGGTTCGAGGGCGCGCGCGCGGCACGGGCCGACGAGATTGCCATTTTCGGTGCGGCATCCGAGGGGTTTTCAAGGGCCAATATCAACTGCTCCATCGCGGAATCGCTTGATCGTTTCCGCCCGGTGGTCGAGGCCGCGCGCGCGGTGGACATCCCCGTGCGCGGCTATGTGTCCTGCGTGACTGACTGCCCCTATGACGGACCGACCCCGCCCGCAAAGGTGGCCGAGGTCGCGCGCGCCCTGTTCGAGATGGGCTGCTACGAGATCAGCCTTGGCGACACCATCGGCCGGGGCACGCCCGAGAGCGTGACGGCCATGCTGAAGGCGGTTCTCGATGAGGTTCCGGCCGACCGTCTGGCTGGCCATTTCCATGACACCGCCGGGCGCGCGCTGGCAAATATCGAGGCGTCTCTGGAACTGGGTCTGCGGGTGTTCGACGCGGCCGTGGGCGGACTTGGCGGTTGCCCCTATGCGCCGGGTGCCGCGGGTAATGTTGCAACCGAGGCGGTTGATGCAAGGCTGCGCGCGCTGGGGGTGAAAACCGGGCTGGATGCCGCAAAACTGGCCGCCTCCGCTCGCTTTGCCCGCAGCCTGAGAGGGGAATAGACATGTTCGAAACCATCAGGATCGAAACCGATGCGCGCGGGGTTGCCACGCTGTGGCTTGCGCGCGCAGACAAGCACAACGCCCTTTCGGGGCAGATGATCGACGAGTTGACGGCGGCGGCATCCCGGCTGGGCGACGATCCGGCGGTCAGGGTGGTGGTTCTGGCGGCCGAGGGGAAATCCTTTTGCGCAGGCGGCGATCTGAAATGGATGCAGGCGCAGATGACGGCCGCGGCTGACGAGCGCCGGGCCGAGGCGCGCAAGCTGGCCGACATGCTGTTTGCGCTGAACACGCTGCCGAAACCGTTGATCGGGCGCGTGCAGGGCAACGCCTTTGGCGGTGGCATCGGCATGATCTCGGTCTGCGATGTGGCAATCGGCGCGACGGGTGCGCGTTTCGGCCTGACCGAGGTTCGGCTGGGGCTGATTCCCGCGACCATCAGCCCCTATGTCCTGGCCCGCATGGGCGAGGGCAAGGCGCGGCGCGTGTTCATGTCGGCACGTCTGTTCGATGCGCATGAGGCGCGCGATCTGGACCTGCTGGCGCGTGTCGTTTCGCCCGACGATCTGGACGAGGCAATCGAGGCCGAAGTCGCGCCCTATCTGCAGGCCGCACCTGGTGCGGTGGCCGAATCAAAGCGACTCGCCCGGATGCTGGGCACACCAATTACACCGGAAATCATCGATGCCACCATCGACCGCCTGGTCGCCACCTGGGAAGGCGACGAGGCCCCCGAGGGAATCGCCGCGTTCTTTGATCGGCGCAAGCCCTGCTGGGCCGGCTGAGGCGCGGCCCTCTTTCGCAGTGAAATCCTACCTTCCTGCTGGCCGTGAAGGGTAATTCGGGTTAAGTATACCGAAATCCGTCAGGATGGCTCCGGCGTGTGTTGACGTCCCATGGGGGCGGGAGTAAACCACGCGCAAGGAACGGCATACAATTGTATATCAGGAGGTCGTGTTGGACGCATTGCTACGAGAATACCTTCCGGTCCTGATTTTCCTCGGTCTCGCAATCATCATCGGGCTTGTCTTTCTGATGGCCGCCATGGTTGTGGCCGTGCGAAATCCGGATGCCGAAAAGATCAGCGCCTATGAATGTGGGTTCAACGCCTTTGACGATGCGCGCATGAAATTCGATGTGCGGTTCTATCTGGTGTCGATCCTGTTCATCATCTTCGACCTCGAAATGTCGTTCCTCTTTCCCTGGGCGGTTGCGTTCAAGGATGTGGGGCTGCTCGGTTTCTGGTCGATGCTTCTGTTCCTGGCCGTGCTGACCATCGGCTTTGCCTATGAGTGGAGAAAGGGGGCCATGGAATGGGAGTGAGCACCTCAGCGAACACCGCGGGCGCCGATAACGAGGTTGCCACCGCCGCGCTGTCGGCCGAGCTGCAGGACAAGGGGTTCCTGCTGACCTCGACCGAGGATATCATCAACTGGGCCCGTACCGGCAGCCTGCACTGGATGACCTTTGGCCTGGCCTGCTGCGCGGTCGAGATGATGCAGGCCTCGATGCCGCGCTATGACCTTGAACGTTACGGCACCGCCCCGCGCGCCAGCCCGCGCCAGTCTGACCTGATGATCGTGGCCGGCACATTGACCAACAAGATGGCGCCAGCGCTGCGCAAGGTCTATGACCAGATGCCCGAGCCGCGTTATGTCATCTCGATGGGATCCTGCGCCAATGGCGGCGGGTATTACCACTACAGCTATTCCGTGGTGCGCGGCTGCGATCGGATCGTGCCGGTCGATGTCTATGTGCCCGGCTGCCCGCCGACGGCCGAGGCGCTGATGTATGGCCTCTTGCAGCTTCAGCGCAAGATTCGCCGCACGGGAACGATCACCCGCTAGAAGGGGAAACAAGATGAGCGAAGCTCTGCAGGAACTGGCCGCCTTGATCGAGGAAAAGCAGGCCGATGCCGTCGTGTCGACCTCCATCAGCCATGGCGAGCTGACGGTCAATGTCGTGCTGAACGCGATACCCGATTTCGCGACCTTCCTGAAATGTGACCGGCATTGCCAGTTTTCAACCCTTGTCGACATCACCGCGGTGGATTACCCGAGCCGGGAAAAGCGTTTCGACGTGGTCTATCACTTTCTGTCGATGTATCAGAACCTGCGCATCCGCGTGAAAACGGCCCTGCGCGAGGGCGAGCATGTCCCCTCGATCACCGGGGTTCACCCCTCGGCCGGCTGGTTCGAGCGCGAGGTCTTCGACATGTACGGGATCCTGTTCTCGGGCCATCCCGACCTGCGCCGCCTGTTGACGGATTACGGTTTTCGCGGCCATCCCCTGCGCAAGGATTTCCCGACGACCGGCTACACCGAAGTGCGCTATGACGAAAAGGAAAAGCGGGTCGTTTACGAGCCGGTCTCGCTGATCCAGGAATATCGGCAATTCGATTTCATGTCTCCCTGGGAAGGGGCGCAATACATTCTTCCCGGCGACGAAAAGGAAGGAGCCTCGTCATGATCGGCTATGGATTCGCGATGCAGGGCTTTGGCCTGATCTGGTTCATCATCTTTGCTGCGCTGGTGATCGTGCCGTTCTGGCGCCTTCTGCCGAAATTCGGCATACCGAACTGGGTGGCGATCTTTGCCGTCATCCCGCTGATTGCGCTGATCCTGTTGTGGATCATGGCCTTCAACAAGCGTGCTGATGGAGGGTCCGAATGATGGACGGCGAATTCGGCGATGTTCTGACCGGCGAGCAGAAGATCCGCAATTTCAACATCAACTTCGGGCCCCAGCACCCGGCCGCGCATGGCGTGCTGCGCATGGTGCTGGAGCTTGACGGCGAGGTGGTCGAGCGGGCCGATCCGCATGTCGGCCTGCTGCATCGCGGCACCGAAAAGCTGATGGAAAGCCGCACCTATCTGCAGAGCCTTCCCTATTTCGACCGGCTCGATTACGTCGCGCCGATGAACCAGGAACATGCCTGGTGCCTTGCGATCGAACGTCTCGCCGGGATCGAGGTCCCGCGCCGGGCCAGCCTGATCCGGGTGCTGTATTCGGAAATCGGTCGTATCCTGAACCACCTGCTGAACGTCACCACACAGGCCATGGATGTCGGCGCGCTGACGCCGCCGCTCTGGGGGTTCGAGGAACGCGAAAAGCTGATGATCTTTTACGAGCGCGCCTGCGGGGCACGTCTGCACGCGGCCTATTTCCGGCCCGGTGGCGTTCATCAGGATCTGCCGCCGGCGCTTCTCGACGACATCATGGCCTGGACCGAAACCTTCCCCGAGGTCCTCGACGACATCGACGGGCTGCTGACTGAAAACCGCATTTTCAAGCAGCGCAATGTCGAGATTGCCGTGGTCAGCGAACAGGACGCACTTGACTGGGGCTTTTCGGGGGTCATGGTGCGTGGGGCCGGCATGGCCTGGGACCTGCGTCGCGCCCAGCCCTATGAATGTTATGACGAGTTCGATTTCCAGATCCCGGTCGGCAAGCATGGCGACTGCTATGACCGTTATCTGGTGCGCATGGCCGAGATGCGCGAAAGCGTGAAAATCATTCGCCAGGCGATCGAAAAGCTGTCGCAGCCCGACGCCCGGACCGACGTGTTGGCGCGCGGCAAGTTCACCCCGCCCAGGCGCGGCGACATGAAGACCTCGATGGAGGCGTTGATTCACCACTTCAAGCTGTACACCGAGGGGCTGCATGTTCCCGCCGGCGAGGTCTATGCCGCGGTCGAGGCCCCCAAGGGTGAATTCGGGGTCTATCTGGTGGCCGACGGCACCAACAAGCCCTACAAGGCCAAGATCCGCGCGCCGGGTTATCTGCATCTGCAGGCGATCGATCACCTGGCCCGTGGGCATATGCTGGCTGATGTGTCGGCCATCATCGGCTCGCTCGACGTCGTGTTCGGGGAAATCGACCGATGACCCCGGCCCGCGCCCTTCTTCTTTGTCCAAATACTCCCGCCGGAGGCGCCGGCGCCAGCCACGTGCGACCCCGGTCGATGTCGAAGGAAACCCGATAGATGCTACGCCGCCTTCATCCCGAGCAACCCGAAAGCTTTGCCTTCACGCCCGCCAATCTTGAATGGGCCAGGGCGCAGATCGCCAAATATCCCGAGGGACGCCAGGCCAGCGCCATCATCCCGCTGCTGTGGCGCGCCCAGGAACAGGTTGGCTGGCTGACCCGCCCGGCGATCGAACATGTGGCCGACATGCTGGGCATGGCCCATATCCGTGCGCTCGAGGTCGCGACCTTCTATTTCATGTTTCAGCTGCACCCCGTGGGCTCGGTCGCCCATGTGCAGGTTTGCGGCACGCTGTCCTGCATGCTGTGCGGCTCCGAAGATCTTATCGCGGTTCTCAAGGAGGAAATCGCGCCCGAGCCATTTCAGCTCTCGCCGGACGGCAGGTTCAGCTGGGAAGAGGTCGAATGTCTCGGCGCCTGTACCAATGCACCCATGGTCCAGATCGGCAAGGATTTCTACGAGGATCTCACTGCCGACAGGCTGCGCGAGATCCTCGCCGCCTTTGCCCGGGGCGAGGTGCCGGTTCCCGGGCCGCAGAACGGGCGTTACGCGGCCGAGCCCATCTCGGGGCTGAGTTCGCTGAAGGAATTCGAAAGCGGGCGCGATCAGTACAACGCCACCGTGGCCCGCGCTGTCGAGATGGGCGACACGGTCAAGCGCATCCAGGGCGACGAGGTGCCGGTGCTGAAACCGCGTCGGCCCGCCGCTGGCAGAGCCGCGGCCGCGCCCGATGCCAGCGCCAATGCGACCAGAGCCGATGAAACGGGGGCGCAGTCCCGGCCGGCCATGCTCGGGGCTCCACGCGATGGCAGGGCCGATGATCTGAAAAGGATCAAGGGCATAGGTCCGGCACTGGAAGGGATACTCAACGAGATGGGGGTCTGGCATTTCGATCAGATCGCCGCGTGGTCGCCGGACGAGGTCGCCTGGATCGATGCCAATCTCCAGCGTTTCAAGGGACGGGCAAGTCGCGATGGCTGGGTCGGGCAGGCACGCGCCCTTGTCGAAGGGGGCGATACCCCGGCTTCCCCGGACGGAAACGAGGGCGAGGCCGAATGAATGGCCGGTAACGCGCAACAGGAGCGGCTGTCATGAGCGATGGCACCAATCGGGACACAGGCTGCAGGATGGTCTGCTGGCTGATCGCGCTCGTCCTTGGCGGGGCTTCCGCCTGGGCGTTGCAGGGCGATTTCGGCCTCGACCTGCCGCTTGCCGTCGCGATCGGCGCCTTTGTCGCGGTCGTTCTGGGGGTGCTGTTGCGCCGCCTGTTCTGCCGCGCGGGGCGCAACCGCGTGGCCCGGCGCATCGCCGAGGCCGCCGCGCGCGCAGACGACCGGTTGCCCGAACCCGATGCCAATGCAACATCGGACGCCGTGCAA
Organism: uncultured Rhodobacter sp.; assembly: GCA_964637875.1. GTDB lineage: Bacteria > Pseudomonadota > Alphaproteobacteria > Rhodobacterales > Rhodobacteraceae > UBA5972. The sequence goes on along the minus strand of CAZWXK010000007.1, from coordinate 6,870 downwards.
GCCCGCCTCGTGGACGAGGCAGCACGAATTGCCGATTCCGACATGCCGAGCGGCCAGGACAGAATCGAACCCTCGGTCACGATATCTGGGCCGGGTCTCGGACTGGCAGTCGGCGGTGGTGACGGGGGCGGCGAAGGGGCCAGTGACGGGGCCAGTGACGGGGGTGGTGACGGGGGTGGTGACGGGGCGCATCCCGCCGAACGGGATATCGGACGGAAACTGGCCGAGATCGCCGACAACATCAAGGCCGAGATGGGCGATGACGCCCGGCCCGGACTGCATCTGGCAGGTGGCGTGGACAAGACCGACACCACGTCCGGTTCCGCCAGTGGCGATAAAGACGATCAAGACCCCGGACCCGGCCCCGCGGCGCCGCAATCCGATCCGGCGGAACGGCGACCGGTGCAATCCGATACCGTCGTGCCATCGAAACCCCGGCCGGCCACGCCGGCCTCTGCGGACGAGGCCGACCGGCTGACCCGTATCGATGGGCTGACGGCCGCCCATGAGGCCGCGCTGAACGAGGCGGGGATCTTCAGCTTTGACCAGCTGGCCCGGATGAACAAGCGCGAGCTGGCCTGGATCAACGAAAACATCATCAACGAGGGCTCGGCGCGGGCCGAATTGTGGCGCAAGATCGCCATCGGTTTCCTGCGCAACCGCGATGAAGCCCCCAGTGGCGGCGATGGCCAGGCCCGTGCCGGGGGGGCGAAATCATGAATCTGCGCTCAGGCATGGAAACCCGTCGCAGCATCAGCTGGCTGAGTGCGCTTGTCATCGCAATCGCCTTTGGGGTGGTGCTGGTGCGCAACGGCATAGCGGGGCCGGGGCTGGCAATTCCCGCCGCCATCGCACTGTTTTTCGTGGTGGCCTTCTGGTCGATCCGTCTTTTCTGCATGCCGGCAGAGCGGGCGTCGATCGAGGACGGGAAAAAGGAAACCGGCGCCTGACCGGCGCCAGGAGAATGGAAATGGAGACCTTGGTGAGCAAGGACGATCAACAGAAAGATGCACGCCTGGCGGCGATCGTCATCCTTGTGGCCTTTCCGGCATGGATGGGGGTTTCCTGGCTTGGAGGGTGGCTGGACTGGGCGCCCCGATATGCCTTTCTGGCCGATCTGGCCGCTCTTGCCGCGCTCTTCTGGGCGATGGTCGTATTGATTCAGATCTGGCGCAAACGCCAGCGGGACGAGGAATGACAGATGCTGAAGGATGAGGACCGGATCTTTACCAACCTCTACGGAATGCACGAGCGCACGCTTGCCGGCGCGCGCAAGCGCGGCCATTGGGACGGCACGGCCGACATCATCCGCAAGGGGGCCGACTGGATCATCGAACAGGTCAAGGCATCGGGCCTGCGCGGCCGCGGCGGGGCGGGTTTTCCGACGGGGCTGAAATGGTCCTTCATGCCCAAGCAGAGCGATGGCCGCCCCAGCTATCTGGTGATCAACGCGGATGAATCCGAACCCGGCACCTGCAAGGACCGCGAGATCATGCGCCACGATCCGCATACCCTGATCGAGGGTGCATTGCTGGCCAGCTTTGCCATGGGGGCGCATGCGGCCTATATCTATATTCGTGGCGAATTCATCCGCGAACGCGAGATCCTGCAATCGGCCATCGACGAGGCCTATGACGCCGGCCTACTTGGCAAGAACGCCGCCGGCTCGGGCTGGGATTTCGACCTGTATCTGCATCACGGCGCCGGCGCCTATATCTGCGGCGAGGAAACCGCCCTGCTGGAGAGCCTCGAGGGCAGAAAGGGCATGCCCCGCATGAAGCCGCCATTTCCGGCGGGCGCGGGGCTGTATGGCTGTCCCACCACGGTGAACAATGTCGAATCCATCGCCGTCGTGCCCACCATCCTGCGCCGTGGCGCCGACTGGTTCGCGGGGTTCGGCCGCCCCAACAACACGGGGACCAAGCTGTTTGCCATTTCGGGTCATGTGAACACGCCCTGCGTCGTCGAGGAATCGATGTCGATTTCCTTCGAGGAACTGATCGAGAAACACGCCGGAGGCATCCGCGGCGGGTGGGACAACCTGAAGGCGGTGATCCCGGGCGGGTCCTCGGTTCCGCTGCTGCCGGCCCATATCGCGCGCGAGGCGATCATGGATTATGACTGGCTGCGCGATCAGCGCTCGGGCCTGGGCACGGCAGCGGTGATCGTGATGGATCAGTCGGTCGATATCATCAAGGCGATCTGGCGCCTTTCGGTGTTCTACAAACATGAAAGCTGCGGCCAGTGTACGCCTTGCCGCGAGGGCACCGGCTGGATGATGCGGATGATGGACCGCCTTGTGCGGGGTGAAGCCGAGATCGAGGAAATCGACATGCTGCTGGATGTGTCAAAACAGGTCGAAGGGCACACCATCTGTGCATTGGGCGACGCGGCGGCCTGGCCGATCCAGGGCTTGATCCGCCATTTCCGCGACGAGATCGAGGATCGTATCCGGGCAAGTCAGAAAGGCCGCATCAGCGCGGTCGCTGCGCAATAGCACGACGGGGGGTCCGGGCAGATGACGAGAGTGGCGGCAGTGGCGAACAGAGGGCCGGGCATGCGCGGTACGCTGCCTGCGCTGGCGCTTGCCGTTGCTGTCGCGGTCTCGCCACTGGGTGCGTTGGCCGCACTGGCCAAGGAGGGGCTCGAAAACGAAAAGGAGATCATGCACCGCATTCTCCTGGGCTCGATCACCAACGAGATATTTACCAAATGCGACCGCATCGCCCCGCGCCGGGTCAAGGCGTTCTTCTATGTGATCGGCACCTTCAACATGGCACGGCGTCTGGGCTACAGCCAGGCCGATATCGACCGCCTGCGCAAGGATCCGGCACAGCAGGAGCGTTTGCGTCGTGAAACCGACGCCTGGCTCAAGGCCCGTGGCGTGATTCCCGGCAAGCCCGAGACCTATTGCCGCGTGGGATTTGCCGAGATGAAAAAGAAAACCGAGATCGGTTCGTATCTGAGACCGGAATGACAACGAACGTGGCCGGGCGCCGAGGCGCCGACGACAAGGACATGACGGAATGAGTGAGTTGAGAAAGATCATCATTGACGGCGCCGAGATCGAGGTCGATCCCGCCCTGACCATTCTTCAGGCCTGCGAGGAGGCAGGGGTCGAAATCCCGCGCTTCTGCTATCACGAGCGCCTGTCGATTGCCGGCAATTGCCGCATGTGCCTTGTCGAGGTCGTCGGCGGTCCGCCCAAGCCCACGGCCAGCTGTGCCATGCAGGTGCGCGACCTGCGCCCCGGCCGCAATGGCGAGCCGCCCGAGATCAGGACCAACTCGCCCATGGTGCGCAAGGCGCGCGAGGGGACGATGGAATTCCTGCTGATCAATCACCCGCTCGACTGCCCGATCTGCGATCAGGGCGGTGAATGCGACCTGCAGGACCAGGCCATTGCCTATGGCGTCGATTTCTCGCGTTTCCGCGAGCCCAAGCGCGCGGTTGACGACATCGACCTCGGGCCGCTGGTGGCGACCCACATGACGCGCTGCATATCCTGCACCCGCTGCGTGCGTTTCACCACCGAGGTTGCCGGCATCACCCTGATGGGCCAGACCGGCCGCGGCGAAGATGCCGAGATCACCACCTATCTGGGCCAGACGCTCGACAGCGAACTTCAGGGCAACATCATCGACCTGTGCCCGGTCGGCGCGCTGACCAGCAAGCCCTATGCCTTTACCGCGCGCCCGTGGGAACTGCGCAAGACCGAAACCGTCGATGTGATGGATGCATTGGGCAGCAACATCCGCGTCGATACCAAGGGCCGTGAAGTCAAGCGCATCGTGCCGCGCAACCACGACGGCGTGAACGAGGAATGGATATCCGACAAGACCCGTTTCATCTGGGACGGGCTGGCGCGGCAGCGCCTGGATCAACCCTATCTGCGTGTCGATGGCAAGCTGCGCCCGGCGACCTGGCCCGAGGCCCTGTCAGCCGCAGCCGCGGCGTTGAAGGGCGCAAGGAAACCTGTCGGTCTGCTTGGCGACCTGGCCCCGGTCGAGGCGGCATTTTCGCTGAAACAGCTTGTTCAGGGGCTGGGCGGCACTGTGGAATGCCGCGTCGACGGGGCAAAACTGCCCGCCGGCAACCGCGCCGCCTATGCGGGTACTGCGCGAATCGAGGATATCGACAGCGCGCAGATGATTCAGCTGATCGGCACCAATCCGCGTGCCGAGGCTCCGGTGCTGAACGCCCGTATCCGCAAGGCCTGGCTGAATGGCGCCGAGGTCGGCCTTGTCGGCGAGGCGGTCGATCTGACCTATGACTACGCCCATGCCGGGACCGACCGGGCAGCGCTTGAGGCCCTGCTGGACAAGGATTTCGGCAAGGTTCTGGATCTGCCCTCGATCATCATCATCGGGCAGGGCGCTCTGTTGGCCGATGATGGCGAGGCGGTTCTTGCGGCGGCGATGACATTGGCCGAACGGACCCGCTCGAAATTCATGGTGCTGCACACGGCGGCTGCGCGCGTGGGTGCGATGGATGTCGGCGCCACCACCGATGGCGGCATGGACGCAGCCCTTGACGGGGCCGATGTCGTCTATGCGCTGGCTGTGGACGAGACCGATATTCCGGCCGGGCCCTTCGTGATCTATCAGGGCAGCCATGGCGATCGTGGAGCGCACCGCGCCGACGTGATCCTGCCCGGCGCCGCCTGGACCGAGGAAAACGGCCTGTTCGTCAATACCGAGGGGCGGCCGCAGCTGGCGCTGCGCGCAGCCTTCCCGCCGGGGGATGCCCGGGAAAACTGGGCGATCCTGCGCGCGCTGTCGGGCGAACTGGGGTCGGCGCTCCCCTGGAACAGCATGAACGAATTGCGCGGTGCGCTGTTTGCCGATGTGCCGCATCTTCGCGAAATCGATCAGGTGCCCGAAAATGACTGGCAGATCCCCGCATCCGGCAGCATGGCAGCGGGGCGCCTGATGATGGCGATCGACGATTTCTATCTGACCAACCCGATCGCCAGGGCATCGGCAATCATGGCCGAGCTTTCGGCAAATGCCGCCGCCCGGCGGCGCAAGATGGCGGCGGAGTAGGGGAAATGATGCAGCAAACCGCCCTCAAGGCCGGCTTTTCCCTTGCCCTTCTGGGCGGGGTGGCGGCCTGTAGCGGCGGCGCGCCGGCCGGTGTCGGGCGCGCTGATTTCAACCCCGTCTATCTGGGGGTCGAAACGATCCTTCTGGACGGCGATCTGGTCAATTTCAAGGTCGCCATGCGCGGGGCGCGCAGTGTCGCCGATGTGGCCGATTACGCCAAATGCGCGGCGGCCCAATACGCCCTGATCCGGGGGTACGGTTTCGCGCGCCATGTGCGCACGAATGTCGAGGAAAAGGATGGTCTTTGGCGTGGAGATGCGGTTTATACGGTCTCGAAAACCCTGCCCCGGGGCAGGTTGACCCTCGACGCCGAAGTGGTTGTGGACAACTGTAAAGCCGACGGGATTCCGACGGTCTGAGGAAGTGAAGGCAGATGGCGGATTTTTTCTATAACACCAATCTCGGGATATTCCTGCTGGTTACGCTGGAATCCCTCCTGGTGATCGTGCTGCTTCTGGTGGCGCTGGCGTTCCTGATGTATGCCGACCGCAAGATATGGGCCGCGGTCCAGATGCGGCGCGGACCCAACATCGTCGGTGTCTTTGGCCTGTTGCAGAGCTTTGCCGATTTTATCAAGTATATCGTCAAGGAAATCGTGGTGCCGGCCGGTGCCGACAAGCCGGTCTATTTCCTGGCGCCGATGATTTCGCTGATCTTCCCGCTGATCGTCTGGGCGGTGATCCCGTTCAACGACGGCTGGGTGGTATCGAACATGAACGTCGGCATCCTGTACATCCTCGCGGCCAGTTCGCTGGTGGTCTATGGGGTGATCATGGGGGGATGGGCATCCAACTCGAAATACCCGTTCCTGGGGGCGTTGCGATCGGCCGCACAGATGATTTCCTATGAGGTCTCGATCGGCTTCATCATCATCGGGGTGATCCTGTCCACCGGCAGCCTGAACCTTTCGGATATCGTGCGCGCCCAGGACGGGAATTACGGCATCTTCAGCTGGTACTGGCTGCCGCAGCTGCCGATGGTGGTGCTGTTCTTCGTGTCGGCACTGGCGGAAACGAACCGCCCGCCCTTTGACCTGCCCGAGGCCGAATCCGAACTGGTTGCGGGGTATCAGGTGGAATATTCCTCGACCCCGTTCCTGCTGTTCATGATCGGAGAGTTGACCGAGGTCGTGTTCATGAGCGCGCTGATTTCGGTACTGTTCTTTGGCGGCTGGCTGTCGCCCATTCCGGGCCTGCCCGATGGCATCCTGTGGATGATCGCCAAGATCGCGGTATTCTTCTTCCTGTTTGCGATGGTCAAGGCGATCACCCCGCGCTACCGCTATGACCAGCTGATGCGCCTGGGCTGGAAGGTTTTCCTGCCCATGAGCCTTGGCTGGGTGGTTTTCGTTGCCTTTGCGGCACAATTTGGATGGTTCGGTGGCGCCTATGCGCGCTGGGCCGTGGGGGGGTGATCCGATGACGGCAATCGACTGGACACGCGCAACCAAGTATTTCCTGCTGTGGGATTTCATGGTCGGTTTCAAGCTGGGGATGAAATACTTCTTTCGCCCCAAGGCGACGCTGAACTATCCCCATGAAAAGGGCTATCTGTCGCCTCGCTTTCGCGGCGAGCACGCCTTGCGCCGCTATGCCAGCGGCGAGGAACGCTGCATCGCCTGCAAGCTGTGCGAGGCGATCTGCCCCGCGCAGGCGATCACCATCGACGCCGAGCCGCGCGAGGATGGCTCGCGCCGCACCACGCGTTATGACATCGACATGACCAAATGCATCTATTGCGGTTTCTGTCAGGAGGCCTGCCCGGT
>CAZWXK010000006.1:75692-81403 GCA_964637875.1 uncultured Rhodobacter sp. | reverse complement strand
GCCAGTTTCTTCTGATACAGCTGCATGCCGGCCAGCGGCTTGCCGAACTGCTTGCGGTCCAGCCCGTATTGACGTGCGGCATGCCAGCAGAATTCGGCCGCGCCCATCACCCCCCAAGCAATGCCATAACGCGCGCGGTTGAGGCAACCGAACGGCCCCTTGAGCCCCTCGACATGGGGCAGCAGCGCGTCTTCGCCGACCTCGACGCCGTCCATCACGATCTCGCCGGTGATGGATGCGCGCAAGGACAGCTTGCCCTTGATCTTGGGCGTGGACAGGCCCTTCATTCCCTTTTCCAGGATGAAACCGCGGATCTTCCCACCATGGGCATCGGATTTTGCCCAGACGACGAACAGGTCGGCAATGGGGCTGTTCGAGATCCACATCTTGTTGCCGCGCAGCACATATCCGCCCTGTACCTTTTCGGCCCGCGTCTGCATGCTGCCGGGGTCCGATCCGGCGTCGGGTTCGGTCAGGCCGAAACAGCCGATCCATTCACCCGAGGCCAGTTTCGGCAGGTATTTGCGGCGCTGTTCCTCGCTGCCATAGGCATAGATCGGATACATCACCAGCGAGGACTGTACGCTCATCATCGAGCGATATCCGCTGTCCACGCGCTCGATCTCGCGCGCAACCAGCCCGTAGGACACATAGCCCGCGCCAAGTCCGCCATATTCCTCGGGGATGGTGGTGCCCAGCAGCCCCATCGCGCCCATTTCGCGAAAGATGCCGGGGTCGGCCTTTTCCTCGCGATAGGCCTCGATGATGCGCGGCTGCAGTTTCTCCTGCGCAAAGCTGCGCGCGGACTCCCTGATCATGCGCTCGTCTTCCTCGAGCTGGGTGTCCAGAAGGAACGGATCTTCCCAGTTGAACGAGGACAGATCCGGGGCATCCTTGGGCTTGAGCGGCGGCGGCATCGTCATTTCGGTATTCCTCTACTTATTTTCTCCCGTCTCCTCCCGTAACCCAGCACGGGACAAATTTCAATGATGCCGCTACGCCCCGTGGGAACGGGAAATCCGGGCGACATGTTTCGACATTTCCACGTTTCCGCCCCGCGATTGCCACAATTGCAGGGCATCCTCGGCCTGATGGAGAAACCCTCGCCCGAGCCGGAATCGGCCATGAAGCATGGTCGATGCCCTTGGGCCAGATTGTCGGAACATTCGCCCGGGGAAAGAGATCGCACGGCCATGAAATCATTTGCCACGCCCATCATCGCGCTGATCCTTGCCCTTGCCGCGTCAACCGCGCGGGCAGGCGAGACGGTGATCTTTGCCACAGTCGCCGATTTCCCCCCCTACAATTACCTCGACGAGGACGGCGAGGTGCGGGGATTCGAGGCCGATCTCATGCAGCTGTTGTGCGCGCGTGCCGGGCTGGCGTGCGATTTCCAGCCGGTGCCATGGGATGAACTGATCCCCGGCCTTGCGAACGGCGATTTCGATGCCGTTCTCTCGGCGCGGGAGCTGCCGGGCAAGGACAGCAACGGGGATGGTGGCGCGATAGCCTATTCGCGCCCCTATCTGGGGGCGATGCCGGCCGCGATGCTGGTTTCCGCCGACCGCCAGATGCCCCCGCGCGGCACGGCTGTTGCCGTCATTTCGGGCACCAGGGCAGCACGCTGGGTGGCCGAAAAGGGATGGTCGCCGGTCAGTTATGACGACCCCGCACAGGCAATCCGGGATGTCGAGCTGGGCGAGGTGGCGGGGTTGGTCGCCGACCAGGCCTATCTCGAACGGATGGTCGCACAACGGCCGGACCAGCTGTCGATCGCGGCCCGTGGCCTGGACGCCGAGGGGCCGATTGCCGTCGCGCTGCCAGGTGGCAGCGGTGCATTGCAGGGCAGCATCAACGCCGCTCTCACACAGATGGCCCGTGACGGCACGCTCCAGACCCTCGCGGCGAAATGGTTTTCGGCCTCGGCGGGAACGGCAGGCCAGGTCAATGGACCGGGCGACGGTTCGAACGGCGATTCGGGCCAATAGCCGACCGACAGGCCCCGTCCGGGATCGCCCCCCCCTTTCAGGATTGACCTTTGCCCCGCCAGGCGGGAAAGATGCGCCGGACGGCCGCAAAAGGATGCGGACGGGCAGCACGGGCCATCCGCGGGCCATCCGCAGGCCATGGCGGCCCGCATGGGGCCGAATACAGCTGGCATGAACGGGCAGGGTCGAGGATGGGGACAGGTGACATCGAATGGCTGAACGCAGATGGCGACATCCGGGGCGACATCCGGGCGCTGCGGCTGGCCGCCTTTGACCTGAACGGCATCGCGCGCGGCAAGCGGGTGCCTGCGACACATGCCTCCAAGGCCTTTTCGGGCGGGTTGCGCATGCCGCTCTCGGCGCTGAATGTCGATATATGGGGGGCCGACATCCATGACAGCCCGCTGGTGTTTGACACAGGCGACGCCGACGGCACCCTGCGCCCGACCGAGCGCGGCCTTGTGCCGATCAGCTGGTTCGATACCCTTTCGGCCCTGTTGCCGCTGTGGATGTTCAATGATGACGGCACGCCATTTCAGGGTGACGCGCGCCATGCGCTGAAGGCGGTGCTTGAGCGCTATCGCGCGCGTGCCCTGACGCCGGTGGTTGCTACCGAGATGGAATTCTACCTGCTTGACGGCAGCGCGGCCCTGCCCGCCCCGCCGCGATCGCCGGCAACCGGCCAGCCGCTTGCGGCGCTCGATGTGCTGTCGCTGGCGGGGCTTGACGAATTCGACGCCTTTTTTACCGATCTTTATGCCGCCTGCGCCGAGATGGATATTCCCGCCGACGCCGCCATTTCCGAGGCCGGCCCGGGGCAGTTCGAGATCAACCTTGTGCATGTGGATGACGCGCTCAAGGCGGCGGATGACGCGGTGCTGTTCCGCATGGCGGTCAAGGGGATCGCCCGCAAGCACGGGATGCATGCCAGCTTCATGGCCAAACCCTATGTCGATCAGCCGGGCAACGGGATGCATGTGCATTTTTCGGTGCTGGACGAGGCCTGGGAAAACATCCTTGACGACGGCACCGCGCGGGGGGCCGACGCGCTGCGCCATGCGGTCGCCGGGCTGCTGGCGGCCATGCCTGCCTGTGCGCTGGTCTTTGCGCCCCATGGCAACAGCTATCGCCGCCTGACACCTGACAGCCACGCCCCCACCGCCGCCGCCTGGGGCTATGAAAACCGCACCGCCGCGATCCGCATCCCCGGCGGCAGCCCGGTTGCGCGGCGCATCGAACACCGCGTTGCCGGAGGCGATGCCAATCCTTATCTGATGCTGACCGCCATTCTGGGCGCGGCCCTGATCGGCATCGAGGAAGAAATGACACCCCCCCCGCCGGTCACGGGCAATGCCTATCAGGCCAGCGCCCCGCAGCTGCCCGCCACCTGGGAAGGGGCCATCGCGCGATTCGAAACCGACCCCCTGATTGCCCGACTTTTCCCGCAGGAACTGATCCGCAACATGGTGCTGTGCAAGCGCCAGGAAATGGCCCGCCTGCAAGATGCCGACGCGGCGCTGGAGTTTTCCACATTGATGCGGGCGCTTTGATGCGGGCGCCTTGACGCCCCGCTCTGGACCTGCGGATGACAGTCTGCTAGCAATTTGATCAAATCCACGAACAGGTGATCGATGAAAATCGGAATACTGCAAACCGGCCACGCGCCCGATGCGCTGGCTGCCGATTTCGGGGACTACCCGGACATGTTTGCGCGCCTTCTGGCCGGCCACGGTTTCGACTTTCAGACCTGGCCGGTGGTTGATGGCGTGTTTCCCGATAGCGTGCATGACGCCGATGGCTGGCTGATAACCGGCTCGCGCCACGGCGCCTATGAGGATCTGCCCTGGATCCCGCGGCTCGAAGAATTCCTGCGCAAGGCCTATGGCGCGGGCGTGCCCATCGTGGGCATCTGTTTCGGTCACCAGATCCTGGCCCAGGCGGTGGGCGGCAAGGTCGAGAAATTTCCGGGCGGCTGGGCGGTCGGGCCAACCGAATATGATGGCGAGATCGGCCATCTCGTGCTGAACGCCTGGCATCAGGATCAGGTGAGCGAACTGCCGCCCGATGCCCATGTCATCGGCACCAGCCCCCATTGTGCGATCGCCGCGCTGGCCTATGGCGACAAGGCCGCGCCGCGCGCGCTCAGCTATCAGCCGCATCCCGAATTCAGCCCCGAATTCGTGGCCGGCCTGATCCGCACCCGCGGCAAGGGGGTGGTGCCCGACGATCTGCTGCAACAGGCGCTGGCCCGAGGCGACCGACCTCTGGATGCCGGCCGCGTTGCCGATCAGATCGCCGCCTTTTTCAAACAGGCCCATTCCCAGACAGGCCCAAGGGGGGGCAATGACTGACATGACCGGAAAATCAGACAGCTGGATCGAAAGACTGCCAACACCCGCGCAGGAATATATCGACGGCCGCCGGGTGGAAGAGGTCGAATGCATCATCGCCGACATCCCCGGCATTTCGCGCGGCAAGGCCATGCCGGCGGCGAAATTCGCCCGTTCGAAACGGATGTATCTGCCGGATTCGATCTTTTACCAGACGATCACCGGCGGCTGGGCCGATTTCGGCGGAGAAAACCGCTATACCGACCCGGACATGGTGCTGACGCCCGATTTCGACACCGCCGTTGCCGCCCCCTGGGCGCCGGATCCGACCATCCAGATCATCCACAATATCGACGACCAGAACGGCAACCCCGTGCCATTCGCCCCGCGCAACGTTCTGAAACGGGTGGTTTCTCTTTATGCCGAAAAGGGCTGGGCGCCGATCGTCGCGCCGGAACTGGAATTCTACATCGTTGCCCCCAACACCGACCCGTCGCGCCCGATCGAGCCGCCCTTTGGCCGCTCGGGCCGGCGCGTGGCCGCCAGCCAGGGCTATTCGATGAGCGCGGTCGATGAATACGGCCCGATCATCGACGACATCTATGATTTCGCCGAGGCGATGGGGTTCGAGATCGACACCATCATCCACGAAGGCGGCGCCGGGCAGATCGAGATCAACCTCCCCCATGGCGACCCGGTGCAGCTGGCCGACCAGGTGTTCTATTTCAAGCGCCTGATCCGCGAGGCGGCGCTGCGCCACAAATGCTATGCCACCTTCATGGCCAAGCCGATGCAGGATCAGCCCGGCTCGGCCATGCATATCCACCATTCGATCATCGACATCGAAACGGGCGCCAACATCTTTACCGATGGCAAGGGGCGCGAATCCTCGGCCTTCCGGCATTTCATTGCGGGGCTGCAGAACCACCTGCCCTCGGCCATCGCGATCATCGCGCCCTATGTGAATTCCTACCGCCGTTACGTGCCCGACCATTCGGCACCCGTGAACCTTGAATGGGGGCGCGACAACCGCACGACGGGGCTGCGCGTGCCCATCGCCCCGCCCGCGGCCACGCGCATCGAAAACCGTCTGGCCGGGATGGACTGCAACCCCTATCTGGGCATCGCCGCCAGCCTGGCCTGCGGGTTTCTGGGCCTGACCGAAGGGACCGAGCCCCGCGCCCAGATAACCGGCAGCGCCTATGCAACCGAGGACGATCTGCCCCGCAGCCTGCGCGAGGCGCTGCTGGCATTCGAGGATTCAAAGGCGCTGGCCGAGGTCCTCAGCCCCGAATTCTGCGATGTCTATGCCGCCGTCAAATGGGCCGAGCAGGACGAGTTCTTTCAGGTCATCAGCCCCTGGGAACGCGAACATCTGCTGGTCAATGTCTGA
>CAZWXK010000006.1:72968-75592 GCA_964637875.1 uncultured Rhodobacter sp. | reverse complement strand
CGAGCGCGCCCTGTTGCGCGAACTGTTCGACGCGGCCATCGCCGCGGCCATGCCCGCAGGCGTGATCCCGCAACACATCCCCGAACCACCTGCCGGGCGCTGCGTGGTGGTGGGGGCGGGCAAGGCCTCGGCCGCGATGGCGCGCGCCTTCGAACAACATTACCCCGGCCGATGCCGCGGCCTGGTCGTCACCCGATACGGCCACGCCGTTGCCTGCGACAATATCGAGATCATCGAGGCCGCCCATCCGGTGCCCGACACCGCCGGTGTCGCCGCCGCCGCGCGCATCATGGAAATCGCGCGCGGCCTTGGCGCCGACGATCTGCTGGTTGTACTGATCTCGGGCGGGGGGTCTTCGCTGCTGACCCTGCCCGCGCCGGGGCTCGACCTTGCCGACAAGCAGGCGGTCAACGCCGCGCTGCTGGCCTCGGGCCTGCCGATCGACCGGATGAACCTGCTGCGCAAGCATCTGTCGGCCATCAAGGGCGGCCGTCTTGCCGCCACCGCCTGGCCTGCGCGCGTGCTGGCGCTGATGATTTCCGATGTCCCGGGGGATGATCCGGGCACCATCGCATCGGGCCCCACGGTTGGCGACGAAACCACGCTGGAACAGGCCCGCGCCGTTCTGGACGCCCTGCCCGGCGACCTGCCCAACGACCTGCCCCCGGCAGTTTCCCGCGCCCTGGCCAACCCTGCCAACGAGACCCCTTTTCCCGATGACCCGCGCCTTGTGACAGTCGAAAACCGGATCATCGCCGCACCCATGATGTCGCTGCACGCCGCTGCCGAACGCGCCAGCGCGCGGGGCATCACCCCGATCATCCTGGGCGACGCGATCGAGGGCGAGGCCCGCGCGCTGGGCCGGCAGATGGCCCGCGATGCGCTGGCCCGGCGCGGGGATGCGCCCTGTGTCCTGCTGTCGGGGGGGGAAACCACGGTCACGCTGTCCCAAGGGGCCAGCGGCACCGGCGGGCGCAATGTCGAATTCCTCATGGGGCTGGCCCGGGAACTGGACGGTGCGCGCGGCATCTGCGCACTGGCCTGCGACAGCGACGGCATCGACGGCGGGGCCGAGGTCGCCGGCGCCATCATCACCCCCGACACGATCGCACGCGCACAGGCGGCGGGCTATCCGCTGGAACACGCGCTCGCCCGCCATGACGGGCATGGCTTGTTTGCGCGCATCGGGGATCAGGTCGTCACCGGCCCGACCCTGACCAACGTGAACGATTTCCGCGCCATTCTTGTCACGCCGCAGCCCTGAAATACCGGCGGCGGGACAAAACAGCTGGATTCACGCAGGCTTCGCCGTTACAGTAAATCCGAAACAACATTTCGGATTTTTCGAAACATGAACCAGCTTTCCTCATCGGTCTATGATGCCGAGCCCATCCCCGCCGAGGCCCTGAAACAGGTCGAACGCCTCCTCGCATCGGGCGACCTGTTCCGCTATACCGCCTCCGAGGGCGATCCCGCCCCGGTCGTCCTGCTGGAAGAGGAATTCGCCGCCCTGATGGGCGCGCGCTTTGCCCTGGCGGTGAATTCATGCTCGTCGGCGATCTTTCTCGGCCTCGCCGCGCTGGGCATCCGGCCCGGCGACAAGGTTCTGATCCCCGGCTTCACCTTTGCCGCCGTGCCCTCGGCGGTGGTCCATGCGGGGGCGCAGCCGATCCTTGTCGAGGTCGGCGACAACTACCGCATCGACATGGACGATTTCGCGGCCAGACTGACCCCCCATATCGCGGCGGTGGTAATCTCGCACATGCGCGGCCACACATCCGACATGGATGCCATCATGGCGCTGTGCAACGCCCGCGGCGTGCCGGTAATCGAGGACGCGGCCCATTCCCTGGGGACCACCTGGAAGGGGCGCAAGATCGGCACCATCGGCAAGCTGGGCTGTTTTTCCTTTCAGTCATACAAGCTGGTCAATGGCGGCGAAGGCGGCATCCTGATCACCGACGACGAAGACGTGATTGCCCGCGCCGTCATCATGTCGGGCGCCTATGAACACAACTGGCGCAAGCACCGGCTGGGCAGCAATGCCTTTGCCCGCTACCAGAACGCGCTGCCGCTCTACAACATGCGCATGAACAACCTGTCGGCGGCGATCATCCGTCCGCAGCTGGCCGAAATTCCGCGTCGGGTGCGCGACGGGCGGGCCAATCACGATTACGTCGCGGCCGCGCTGAGCGCCTCGCCTCATATCGAGGTCCCCGCCCCCCTGCCCGGCGAAGAACGCGCCCCGGATTCGATTCAGTTCAATCTGGTCGATTTCTCGCCTGACGAGGCCCGCCAGCTGATGTCGGTATCGGCCGCCCTTGGCACCCCGGTTTCCGTCTTTGGCCTGCATCGCGACAATGCGCGCGCCTTCTGGAACTGGAACTTCATCGGCAATATCCCGAACCTGCCGAAAACCCGCGCCATGCTGATGAAGGCCTGCGACATGCGCCTGCCCGCCCGCCTGCGCCAGAGCGAGCTGGACATCATCATCGAGGGTGTGCTCAGGGCCGTCAGCGAGGTCAAGCAGGCAACCGCATCTCCCGCCTGACGGATCCACGCCCCCGCCCGACCGACCGGCGCCCGGATCACGGCCCACAGACCGATCCGGCCATGGGCAGGCA
>CAZWXK010000006.1:30937-72868 GCA_964637875.1 uncultured Rhodobacter sp. | reverse complement strand
ACCGATCCGGCCATGGGCAGGCAGGGCGGACCGACAGGCGTCCCTCACCACCTGCCGCTCATGCTCCGCGCCAGCAACCCCGCCCTGCGGACAAATTCCGAGGGCGCCAGCCCGTCCGCCATCACCGCACCCGGCCGGCGCAGGACCTTGCGCAGCACATGATCGGCCTGCCAGCCTGCCAGCAATGCCGGGCGCACCCTTGCGGGCACCCTCCGGCGCTGTCTGCGGGCCTTCCTCAGCCCCTCAAGCCCCCTTTCGGCCAGCCGGCGCAGGGCGGCCTCGTCGCCCATCGGCAACGGGTTGCGCCCCGCCGCATCCAGCGCCGGCAGCGCCCGCAGCAAGGCCGCCAACCCGGCCCCCAGGGCAAAGTCGCGCACCAGTGCCTCGCCATCCTCGGGCATGTCCAGGGCGCGCGCGGCCAGCCACATCAGGTTTCCGGCAGTCGCATCGACATAGGCCAGCACCGCCGCCTCGTCGGCGTGGGGCGCGCGCCAGATGTCGAAACGGCGCGCCTCGATCATCCCCGCAAGCGGCGCCAGAGGCAGGTTGCGGGCCCGCACGACCTCACCCAGGGGGATTGCCACCTCGTGACCGGGGACCAGCGCATCGGCAGCGCGGCCCTTGCCCATATCCCCGATCAGGTCTGCCCAGAACTGCAACCGCATCTCGGCGGCCAGCGGCTCGTGGGCAACCCAGGGCGCGCGGGCGATCTCCAGGTTGAAGGCATAGAGCACGAACAGCGCCGCGCGATCGTCCGGCGGGGCGACCATCGCCGAAAGAAAGCGGTCGGGGTCGCGGCCGCGGGTGATTTCGGCGCAGGCGGCGATGCTCATGTCGCGACGGGTTGCTTGTCGCGGATCAGCTTCCAGACGATGGCGTCAAGCAGCGCCTGAAAACTGGCATCCACGATATTGGCGGAAACCCCCACGGTGGACCAGCGCGCGCCGGCGCTGTCTTCGCTGTCGATGATGACGCGGGTCACGGCCTCGGTGCCGCCATCGGTGATGCGCACCTTGAAATCGACCAGACGCATGTCGTCGATGCAGGCCTGATAGGGCCCCAGATCCTTGGCCAGCGCACGGGCCAGGGCGTTGACGGGGCCGTTGTCGCGCCCCGATTCGTCCAGGCTTTCACTGACCGACAGCACCTTGCGGCCGGCGATCTTTACCACCACCACGGCCTCGGACAGGGTGACCATGTCGTCATACTTGTTCTTGCGCCGCTCGACGGTGACGCGATAGCGCTTGACCTCGAAAAACGCGGGCAGCTGGCCCAGATGGCGCCGGGCCAGCAGCTCGAAACTGGCCTGTGCGGTGTCATAGGCATAGCCGCGATCCTCGCGCTCCTTGATGTCGTTCAGGATATCGGCAAGGCGCGGGTCGTCGCGGGCGACCTCGATTCCCGCCTCGGCCAGACGGCGGCGCAGATTGCTTTGCCCGGCCTGGTTCGACATGGGGATGATGCGGCTGTTGCCGACAAGCGACGGGTCCACATGTTCATAGGTGGACGGGTCCTTGACGATGGCGCTGGCATGCAGCCCGGCCTTGTGGGCGAATGCGCTGGCCCCCACATAGGGCAGCGATTTCAGCGGCACGCGGTTGAGGATATCATCCAGCATCCGGCTGAGGCGGGTCAGGCTTTTCAGCCCGTCCATGGTGACGCCGGTTTCCAATGTGCCGGCCCAGGGCTGTTTGAGCAGCAGCGTCGGCAGCAGGGTGACAAGGTTGGCGTTGCCGCAGCGCTCGCCCAGCCCGTTCAGCGTGCCCTGTATCTGGCGCGCGCCCGCCCGCACCGCCGCCAGCGCGCCGGCCACTGCCTGGCCGGTGTCGTCATGGGTGTGGATGCCCAGATGGCCGCCCGGGATGCCCGAATCAATCACCGCGCTGGTGATGTCGTGGATTTCCTCGGGCATGGTGCCGCCATTGGTGTCGCACAGCACGATCCAGCGCGCACCTGCGTCATGGGCGGCGTGCAGGCATTCAAGGGCATAGTCGGGGTTGGCCTTGTAGCCGTCAAAGAAATGTTCCGCATCAAACAGCGCCTCGCGCCCCTGTGCCACCAGATGGCTGATGGATGCGCGGATGTTTTCGATGTTTTCTTCCAGCGCGATGCCCAGTGCTGTGGTGACATGGAAATCATGGGTCTTGCCCACAAGACACACCGCCGGGGTGCCGGCATTCAGCACACCCGCCAGCACGTCGTCGTTTTCGGCCGAGCGGCCGGCGCGTTTTGTCATGCCGAAGGCGGTGAAGGTGGCCTGTTTCAGTGCCGGGGCAGAGGCAAAGAAATCGCTGTCGGTGGGGTTGGCGCCGGGCCAGCCGCCCTCGATATGGTCGATGCCCAGCTGATCGAGCGCCAACGCGATGCGGCGCTTGTCCTCGACCGAGAAATCGACGCCCTGGGTCTGCTGGCCGTCGCGCAGCGTGGTGTCATAGATGTAGAGGCGGTCACGGGTCATGTCTGCCACCCCTTGTCGCCGAGGGTCCGGGATGAAATCCCGGACAGCGCCCGCCCCGCCCCCCAGGCGGGCGCTTTCGCACCCACCTCGGGGCAGGCGCTGTCCCGTGTGGTTGTTGGCGCGCTCATTCCAGCCCCTCCAGTTTCGCAGGGTCGAAATCGGCCCCCGGCAGCAACTCGACGCCGTCCTTGCCCATCCGCACCTCGACCCCGGCGGCAATCAGCGCGGCCTTGAGGCGGTCAACCCTGGAAAAATCCTTTGTTTGCATTGCCTTGGCGCGGGCTTGGGTCAATTTCTCGGCGTGCTGCGCAAGATCCGCCCTCGGGGCGGTCGCCCATTCCGGCACGTCATCCTGCATGAGACCGAGGAATTGCAGTGTATGGCGCAATGTCGTGGCGTCGCCCGCATGGGCCAGCTGGTGACATTCGGCAATGGCGCCGGGGGTGTTCAGATCATCGGCAAGCGCGCTGACCACCGCGACATATGGCGCGCCGCGCCCCTTGCCCCGGGCGGCCAGCGCATACCATTTGCGCAGGGTTGCCTTGGCCTCGCGGGCCTTCCTTTCCGTCCAGTCCATCGGCTTGCGGTAATGGGTGCCCAGATAGACGAAACGGATCACCTCGCCGGGCACACCCTGATCCAGCAACTCGCGCACGGAAAAGAAATTGCCGAGGCTTTTCGACATCTTGCGCCCCTCGACCTGGAGCATCTCGTTATGCATCCAGAGCTGCGCGAAACAGCCGTCATCGCCGGGATGCGCGCAGCAGCTTTGGGCGATCTCGTTTTCGTGGTGCGGGAATTTCAGATCGCCCCCGCCGCCGTGGATGTCGAAACGCGGGCCGAACAATTCATAGGACATGGCCGAGCATTCGATATGCCAGCCGGGCCGCCCACGGCCCCAGGGGCTGTTCCAGCCGGGCTGGTCGGCGTTCGAGGGTTTCCACAGCACGAAATCCATCGGGTTGCGCTTGTAGGGGGCGATTTCGACGCGCGCGCCGGCGATCATGTCCTCGACCGAACGGCCCGAAAGGCGCCCGTAATCGGCATAAGAGTCGACCGCAAACAGAACATGGCCTTCGGCTGCATAGGCGTGGCCGCCCCTGATCAGTTCCTCGATCATGGCGATCATGTTGCCGATATGCTGGGTCGCGCGGGGCTCGGCATCCGGGCGCAGGGTGCCGAGGGATTCCATGTCGTCGTGATACCAGCGAATGGTTTCCTCGGTGATCTCGTCGATCCGCCGGCCCGTTTCGGCGGCGCGCTTGATGATCTTGTCATCCACATCGGTGAAGTTGCGCGCATAAGTCACGTGATCCGTGCCATAGACATGGCGCAGCAGGCGGTAAAGCATGTCGAACACGATCACCGGGCGGGCATTGCCGATATGGGCGCGGTCATAGACGGTGGGACCGCAGACATAGATCCGCACATTGTCGGGCTCCAGCGGGCGAAAGATTTCCTTCTTTCGCGTCATGCTGTTGAACAGTCTGATTTCGGGCTTGGTGTCGGGCATGTGGCCTTCTCGCGCAGGGTTTTTCCGCCTGTCGCGGGCCTATCACCTTGGATCATGTTTGAAAACACAAGAGAGAACGGCCCGCCTTTGATTTCAGCAGGTAATGCAGATCTCGCAAATGCAGATCGATGTTCTCATGCCCGATTTTCTAGCAGCGCGTGCGAGGTTTGGCAAGCGGGGCAGAGTGGAAGAGCTATGGTCGGGTTTGAGTTTTCGTGCAGCATTGTTCGCCCGAGCGCCCGGCGTTGACGCCGGGCAGCGCCCGCCCCGCCCCCCAGGCGGGCGCTTTGGCGCCCCCCTCGGGACGGGCGCTGCCCTCAACTCGCGATGGAACCCGACAGGCATGGTCGCCCGGGCTGCAAGCGCCCCCGGCAGGGATCTGAGCGGTCGCGCGTTCAGCTCTTGCCTTCCAGCAGCTGGTCCATCGTCACCGAGGGCTGGGCGCAGCCGGCCTCGCCCACGATGCGGGCGGGCACGCCGGCGACCGTCTTGCAGGGC
This sequence comes from uncultured Rhodobacter sp., assembly GCA_964637875.1. GTDB lineage: Bacteria > Pseudomonadota > Alphaproteobacteria > Rhodobacterales > Rhodobacteraceae > UBA5972. Next base: position 68,399 of record CAZWXK010000006.1, on the reverse strand, counting down.
GGCACGTCCTTGAGCACGACCGAGCCCGCCGCGATGCGCGTGCAATAGCCGACCCTGATATTTCCCAGCACCTTGGCCCCTGCACCGATCAGCACGCCGTCTTCGATCGTCGGGTGGCGCAGGCCGTCGGATTTGCCAGTGCCCCCCAACGTGACCGAGTGCAGCATCGACACATTGTCGCCCACCACCGCGGTTTCGCCGATCACGATGGAATGGGCGTGGTCGATCATGATGCCCTGGCCGATACGCGCCGCCGGGTGGATGTCGATGCCGAACATTTCCGACACCCGCATCTGCACGAAATAGGCCAGTTCGCGACGCCCGCCCTGCCACAGCCAGTGCGCCACCCGATAGGCCTGAACACCCTGAAAGCCCTTGAAGAACAGAACCGGCTGGATGAAACGGTGGCAGGCCGGGTCGCGCTCATAGACCGCCACGATATCGGCCCGCGCCGCCGCGCCGAGGCTTTCGTCACTGCGATAGGCCTCGTCCACGATCTCGCGCATGATCTGGTCGGACATCTCGCCCGAGGCCAGCTTCAGCGACATGCGAAAGGCCAGTGCGCGTTCCAGGCTGTGATGGTGCAATATTCCGCTATGGACCAGCCCGCCAAGGATGGGTTCATGTTCGACGATCTCGTGGGCTTCCTGCCGAATCCGGTCCCAGACCGGATCGAAATCCGCCACTCTTGCCTTGCTCTCGGCCATTGCACATCCCCGGAAACATGATCCCCGACCCCAGTACATATTGAAAATCCCCGGGCAGTAAAGCCCCCTGAAACGATTGTGACCTTCGCAGATCGCCCGCAATGACGCCCGAACGGGCAGGACACGGCCCGTTTTCACCACCCCGGACAGTGCCCCGAGCCATGGCCTGAATCCGGGCCTGAATTGGGGCCTGAATTGGGGCCTGAACTGGAGGAGCGCCGCCTCGCGACGCCCCCCAGCACCATCGCCAGACAGACCGCATAGGCCGGGTCGTCCAGCCATCGCTCATCGGCCATCGGCCAGTGCGCCGCGGCGGTTTCCAGGCAGCCGGCGCCCCAGAGGGGATGCGCCCGCCCGGTGCGCGCGACATGGGCCTCGGCCCGGTCGGCCGCATCCAGCATCCGGGCCAGAACGGCAGGCCTGCCTTCGGGCGGCTGGCCCAGCAACACGCGGGCCGCCGCCACCAGATCGCCATGCAGCAGGCGGCGCATCACAGCGCGCGCGGCATTTCCAGCGCGACCAGATGGATCGCCAGCCGCACCGTGCCTGACGCAAAATTCCCCCCCAGCGCCGTCAGCTCAAGCGGGGTGTCGGCCCAATAGGTCACGGGCTGGCCCGTCAGCCCTCGCAGCCACGAGCCCGCCCCCAGCCCCAGCCCGCTGCCATAGCGGTTGGTGGCGCCGGCAACCCCCAGCTCCCAGCCGGTCAGCCCGGTGCCGGCGATCGCCACCGTGACCCGGCCCGTCACTCCGATCACCTGCGTGCCATTGGGGATGACGACGCTGGTCGTGTTGCTGGCACCCGCCGTGATCGCATGGTCGAACTCGATCACCCGATGCAGCGTCGCCGCCCCCCCCGCCGAGACCGCCAGCGCATCCTCGCGCCAGGCGCTGCCATCGAACAGCGCCAGCCGCCCGGTATCGACAACCCAGGCCCGCCAGCCCGCGCGCGGGGTGACAAACACCCAACCGCCATTGGCCCCGACCGCAATCTTGCCCGCCTGCCCGTTCCAGGCGTTCACCGCGCCCGTGGGCACGCCATAGGCCAGCCCCTCGCCCACCACCGCCGGCGGGGTCGTGGTCACCAGCGACTCCAGCCGCAGCTGCGCCAGCGCATCCAGCCGCGCCAGCGCCTCGTTCACCGTCACATGTTTCTGCGCCTGCGCCGCTGCCAGCAGGGGCAGGGCAAAATTCACCGTATCAGCCATTGATCACAATCCTCGCAAAATGTCCGGGGCCAAATCTTTCGGAAATCTGGGCCACCTCGATATCGAATGGCGGGGCGACCCCGTCCGCCGCCTGATCCGCCGCCGTATAAATCCAGCCGGGCGCGCCCACGCTGGCCTCGCGCAACAAGGCACCTGCCTTCATCACGCGCAGCTGATAGGCCTCGAAAGCCTCGCCCAGCGGCACATCGGCCAGGTCCCAGTTGTCGCCATCGATGCGCGTGCGCCGCACCCAGCTCAGCGACAGATCCCCGGCCCCGTTTCGCGCAGCCCGCAAATGACAGGGCGCATAGGGCTTGAGCCCCGCCCCGGCAAAGGCCAGTACCTCGTGCAGATAGGAGGCATCGTCATAGCCCCGCTGCGCCGGGCCGATGCGATAATGGCGCGCGATATTGCGCAGCCCCGGCGGCAGGTTGATCTGGCCGACCGCGCCATCCAGCAGCACGAACCAGCTGCCCACCGGCCAGGCATCGGGGATCAGCCCGTCACTGCCCGCCTGCCCGCGCAACAGGCGCCGCAGCTCCCATTCGCCCGGCGCCACCGCATGTGCCTCGGCAAACTGGAAAACCTCCCAGTTGTCGCCATTGCCGCTGCCGATCGCCGCCAGGTTGGCACCATTCAGCACCGCATCGCTTGCCGCCGCCGACAGGCTGCCCGAGGCCAGTTTCACCCTGACCCCTGCCCCGTTGTCCCAGCGTCCGGGCTCGGCCCGGAACAGCGGGCCTTGCGTCAGCCCGACCACGGCGCGGCGCTCGATCAGCCGGTTCAACCGGTAATCCGCATCCTGCGCGGCGTCATACAGCGCCACCGCCCCCGGCCAGGGGGTCGCCGTCACCGCCAGATGCGGCGCCTCGGGCACCTCGTTGCCGGTGATCAGCGGCAGATCCATGAACAGCGGCTGCACCGGCAGCGGCGGCACGAAATCCTGCACGCGCATGACTTCGGTTTCGACCGTCCGGTGGCGATAGGCCCCGGCATCGACCCGCTGCAAGACCGCGTGCCGCGCACCGCGATCCTCGATCCGGTCGATGCGGGCCAGCCCTGCGCCCATCTCGGCGGGCAGCGCCACCACATCGCCCGCCCCCAGCCAGCCCAGCGAGGGCGGCAGCGCCAGGTGCAGCGTCTCGCGCCCGGTGCGTGCCTCGGCCAGCCAGCGTTCGACCACCGCCTGCGCTTCGCCGGGGCTCAGCACCAGCGGCATTTCGCTGCGGCTCACCGCGCGGGCCTCCTCGTCGGGCAATATCGCCTCGGCCGCGCCCGCCTCATAGGCCCCGTCCGCGCGCAGATAGTTCAGCTGCACCTTGCCGGCCATCTCGGCCTCGGGGGCGCGGCTGGCCTCGATACGCGGATCGCTGCCCTGCCACACCAGGCGGCCCGTATCCAGCACATGGCGCACCCGGCCCGCGCGGTTGGTAAAACGCATCACCCCGTCTTCTTCGACCGCATCCAGCCCATGGGCCAGCATCAGGGGCTGCAACGCGGCCCGCGCGCTGTCCAGCCCCGCGCGCCGATAGCCGCGCACCACGCCGTGCAGGCGGCGCGTGTCAACCGCGCGCACCCCGGCCTGCATGCAGATCTCGGCCACCACATCGGCCAGTGACTGCGCCCCCAGACGCCCGTTCAGCCAGTGCCCGCGCGCATAGTTCTGGCCATCCGACCACACATCCGCGCGCCCCGGAAAGGCCGGCCAGGGGCGTGCATCCCAGCACCAGACATGACCGTGGGCCATATCCACCATCGGGCCGCCATAGACCGTTGACAGCGGGTTGTTTGCGGCATCGTTCCAATAGCCATAGATCGCGCGCAGATATTGCGCCTGCATGTAGTCGTCGCGTGTGCCGTCGGAAAAATGGGGCAGCTGCGATTCCGACGATTTCGCATCCCAGAACGCGTTGGGCTGGTTTGCCCCCTTGTCGATCGCGGCGCATCCCAGTTCGGTGAACCAGATCGGCTTGCTTTCCGGCACCCAGGCCGTGGGGTTGGCCTGCCGCACGCCACCGATGCGCTCGTGATGTTCCTGCGTCCACCAGCTGCGCAGATCCTTGACGCGAAAGATCCAGTCCTCGCCATGGGCGCTGTCGCGGATCGGGGTGCGGATCTGGAACTTGCGCGCCTGGTCGCTGGCATAATACCAGTCGAACCCCTCGCCGCCCGCGACATTGCCCCTGAGATAGTCGAGATCGTAAATCGACTCCGCCACCTTTGCATCCAGGTGGTCGTCGCCATCGCGCCAGTCGGCCAACGGCATGTAGTTGTCGATACCGATGAAATCGATATTCTGATCCGCCCACAGGGGGTCGAGGTTGAAATACACGTCGCCCGAGCCATCCTCGGGGCGATAGCCGAAATATTCCGACCAGTCCGCCGCATAGCCGATCCTGACATCGGGCCCCAGGATCGCGCGCACATCCCCCGCCAGCGCCCTGAGCGCGGCCACCACCGCAAACCCGCTGGCGCCGCGAATCCGCGTCAGCCCCCGCAATTCCGAGCCGATGCAGAATGACTCCACCCCACCGGCCAGCGCGCACAGATGCGCATAATGCAGGATCATCCGCCGATAAGACCACTCGGCCGGCCCGGTATAGGCAACGCCGGTGCCGGCGGGCGCGAAATCCCCCGGCGCCGCCTGTCCGAAAAAGGCCGCCACCTCGGCATCCGCCGCCGCTGTCCCGTCGGGCGAGCCATCCCGCCCCGGCGCCACCGAAAGCGTGATCCGCCCGCGCCATGGAATGGCCGGCTGGTCGGCCGCCCCGCTCCAGGGGTCGGTCAGGCCGTTACCCTGCTGGATATCCATCAACAGGAACGGATAGAACATCACCTCCTGTCCGCCCGCGTGAATGGCGCGAATCGCCTCGATCACCGATTGATCCGTGGGCGTGCCGCCAAAGACGGGTCGGCCATCCGCATCAAGGCTGACCGTTTCGGCCTGCGCACGCGGTGTGCCCGAAACCTCCCAGGCCATGTTGGCGGCATCCTGCGCGGTCTGCTCGACCCTGGGCAGCACCCGGCAGTTGCCGCAGCGCAGATCGTCGCCGAACCACGATACCACCAGCGAGACCGAGCCCACCTTTGGCGCCTCCTCGCGCAGATCGTTCAGTGATGCCGAAAGATCGCTCTGCCCGCCGGCCACATGCAGGTTGACGGCGCGGTTGGCGCCGGGGCCGTCATTGAAATGCACGGGCGTCGTGGCCAGCGCATATTCGCCGGTGCCGGGGATCAGGGCGACACCGCGGATCAGCTCGGCCGGGTCCGAGGTCACACCGCCAGGGCGCGCCCGGCGCAGCACCTCGAAGCTGAACTGCGGCACCCGGTTGCCGAACGGCCCCAGGTCCAGATCCTCGATCACCACATAGGCGGTGCCGCGATAGGCGGGGGCCTGGCCCGCGCCCTCGACCGCCTCGATCTTGGGATCCGGCAATTGTACCTCGTCGCCGGGGTAAAGGCGCCAGTTCAGGCTGTCGCGCGAAATCTCGACCCCATCGGCCCAGATCCGGGCGATGCGATCGACCACCCCCTCGCCCAGCGCGATCGCCAGGCTGACGGAATAGGCGTAATGGCTGCTCGCCCTGCGCGCGGTGCCCTTGCCGGTGCCGCTTGTCACCACCCGTTCATTGAACCGCGAGGCCCAGATGACCTGCCCGCCAAGGCGGATACGCCCATAGCTGGTGCCCACCGCGCCGCCTTCGCTGGCACCGTTCAGATGGATGCGCTCGATCCGCCCCGTGGGCACGGCATCGGCGCCGCTGCCCAGCAGGCGCTGGTCGATCAGCCGGCCCAGCGTTGCCCCCACCGCGCGCCCGACCACCGCCGAGCCCAGCCCCAGAACCGAGCCCCCGATGGCCGAGCCCACCGAGGCCCCAACCGCCGACAGAACCAATGTGGCCATTCATTCCTCCATGAAAAATGCGCTGGGATTTGCTCCCCCGGCGCATCGTCAGAAACTCCGTGCCGCCCGACCGACAGGCCGAACCGCATCCGCTGCCCGCGCGCCCTGCCGCCTGGTCACCCGAAACCGTCATTCGACTGGCTCGAAACCTCGCCCAAGGCAAGGTTCGCGCCCGACCCCGAGGGTGGGCGTGCCGAGATCTGCACGGCAATTTCCACGCACGCGACGTTGCAATGGGTTGAGACGCCACCGATCATTCGCGCCCGCCCTGGGGGGCGGGGTCGGGCGCGAACCGGATTGCAGGCAATCCGGGGGCAAGACAGGCAATGTGGCAAGGTCTGGTCACGGGTGGCCGGGGCGCGTTGACGTTCACCCCGGCGGATAGCAAAACCGTCCCACCACCCGGCGTGCCCAGGGCGCGCTCAGCGGGCTTTCGACCACCCCGTGGCGCTCGTAGGCGTGGATAAAGCGGGGCCGCGGGCCGGTTTCCGACTGAATTCCCAGATGCTTGGCAATCGCGCCGTCGCGCATCCTGAACAGGATCACATCACCCGCGGCGGCCTGCTCCAGCGGCTTTTCCAGCAGATGCCGGCGTGCCGCCTGCCACAGCAATTCGCGCCCCGCCGGCTCGCCCCAGTCGCGGCTGTAGGCGGGCAGCTCCTCGGGCAGCGGGCCCAGCAGCGCCCGCCACACGCCGCAGATCAGCCCCAGGCAATCGGCCCCGACCCCGCATGTCGAGGCCTGGTGCAGATAGGGCGTGCCCAGCCAGCGCCGCGCCTCGTCAACCACCGCGCTCATCGAAACAGGCTCCCGCCGTCATTGCGGCCCGCGCGCGCGGGTGCGGTCAGTTGCCAGTCATCGCCCGGAATATGGGGAAAGCCCCGGAAATTCAGAAAGTTGTGAAATTTCAACCGGCAGGTTTCCGCGCGCTTGTCGCAGCCCGCCACCAGGCGCAGCCGGTCGCCCGGCGCAGGCGCGATCGCCAACGCCTCCCACAGCTCGACCCGGCGCTGGCCCGCGTGAAACCCGTCCATACGGATCACGCCGCGCAGCCCGGCAGCCGCGCCCTCCAGAACCTCCAGCACCCCGCCCGCAAACCAGCCGGCATCAAATCCCGACAGCCCGTCCAGCAGGAACACCCCGTCCGCGACCGTGCCCGCCGCCACTTCGGCGCTGTATCCCGGTGCGCCAGTATCGACCTTGCAGGACGCATCCCCCAGCACGGCGGCGCATTTGCGGTGAAATCCCCGGCCCTGCGCCTGGTTCAACATCTCGGCCAGCCCGCGGATTTCGGCCTCGAACGCGCCGTCGCGCTGCCGGATCTCGCCAAGCGTGCCGCGAAACCACAGCGCGCGCTGCGCCACGTCGCGCCAGTTCACCAGCCACAGCTCGATCTGCGCGCGATCATAGCGGCCCGCGCGAATATCGGCCTCGTTGATCCCCGCATCGGACAGCGCGCCCAGCGCCTGCCCGTTATCCACCGCCAGCCCGTTGCCCTGTTGCAACGCGCCCGCATCCATCCCCGCGCCAGCCCTGAACGTCACCCCGTCAAAGGCCAGATCCCGGTCGTGATCGGTAAATCCCATGACCTGCCCATCCGCGCGCGTCAGCTTCCAGCAGCGCGCAAGCGTGGTGGCCCCGCTGGCCATATGGGCCTTCAGTTCCTGTCCAATCCGGCGCATCAGACCCGCACCTCCACCACCGGAACATGGGGGATTTCGCCGGCCGCAAAACTGCGCATCGACAGCTCCAGCCGCGCGGTGTCAAACCGTACCGGCACGTCGAATTCGAACCCCGCCGTGACCGCCGCCCCCTCGGCCGGGGCATCGTTCAACGCCACCTGCCCGGTGGTGTAGTCCACCGTGAAATGCACACCCTCGACCAGCGCATCGCCTGCCACGCCCAACAGCACCGAGCCCTCGACCGGCTTGGTGATCTCGCGCATATAGGCCTGGGCGCCGGATCCATAGCTCTTGCACAGCTGGAACCGGGCCTTCTGCCCGTCGCCCGTGCCGATCACCTGGTCGTCAAATGCGGGGCTGCCCGAGGGCGCGCATGACTTGAAATCGGTCCAGTCCTTCCAGCGAAAGCCGAACAATTGCCCGTGGCGCGCCTCGAAAAACGCGACCAGCGTTTCGATATCGTCCAGCGAGCGCATCCCCACCCCCGCATCATAGCGCCGGCGCGAGCCCGCCCAGGGGCTGTTGCGTTCCTCATGCCCGTTGGCCAGGGTCACGATCTCGGTGCGCCGCTCTGGCCCCCCGGCCGAGCCAAAGCTCAGGCTGGCCGGAAACCTTACCTCGTGAAAATTCATGGAAATTTCCTGTTGTCATGGAGTCGTGAAAACCATCGGGATGAAACCGATCATGGGCAAACTGCACTATCTGTTGCGCGCGCCCCGCTCGATCGCGCGCGCCATCTCGGCGGCGATCTGGCTGCGCGAGCGCCGGAACCCCTCGACATCCGGGGTCGAGACATTGATCACCACCTGCACCGGCCGCCCGCCGCCCTCGGCGCGCACCCCGAGGCGGCCGTCGGGGCCGCGCGACAGCGGCATGATCGCCTCGGGGCCGGCCTCGCCCATCACCCCCGTCGCGCCGCGCATGGCAAAGGGCGTCGCCCCGCTGACCACGCCGCCGCGGGCAAAGGGCACCACATGGCCCTGCGAAAAGACCCCGCCATCGGCAAAGGGCAGGATCTTGCCCATCATCCCGGCAATGGCGCCCCCCAGCGCGTTCTGCACGGGCCGCATCGCCTGCCCATAGGCGGCATTGGCCATGGATCGCCCCACCATCCGCAGCGCATCCGACAGCCGCGCACCATCGAAAACCAGCCCGTCAAAGGCGCTGCGCAGCCCGCGCCCCAGGCTGCGCGACAGCCCCTCGACCTGTGCCTGCGCCCCGCGCATCGTGTCGCGCATGTCGCCCAGCTCGGCCCGGAACGCCGCCGAGACCTCGCGCGTGTCGCCAATGGCGCTGTCCAGCCCGGCGATCTGTGCATCCAGATCTTCCAGCCTGCCCTGAAAATCGCTCATCCACCTGTTTCCTTGCCTGTTGCGTGATCCCGCCCGGTTGCGCGGTCGGGAAACATGCGCGCCAGCTCGTCCAGGCGCGCGCGGCCGAAACCGCCGCCCGCGGCCGGCCCCTCCAGCCCCAGCAGCAGCAACAGCTCATGCGGGGTCAGATCCCAGAACTGCGCCGGGTGCAGGCCAAGACCGCCCATCCCGGCGCGCATCAATGCGGGCCAGTCGAATTTCTCAGCCATCGCCCCCGTCGCCGCCAAAGGCGCGTGCCAGCAGCTGTGCCGCCGCCCGCGCCGCCGCGCCGGGTCCGCCCTCGATATCGGCGCGCGCAAGCGCCTCCTCGTCGCCCTGCCAGCCGCCGCCGCGCAGCCCCGCCGCCAGCAGCGCCAGCAGGTCGCGCGCCGAAAACCGCCCCTGTTCAAAGCGTTCGACCAGCGCCACCAGCGAGCCCGCGCCAAGGCGCTCCTCCAGCTCGGCCAGCGCCCCCAGCGTAAGGCGCATCACATGCGCCCTGCCATCGAGCACCAGGCGCACCTCTCCTCGATAGGGGTTCACCATCAGATCGCCGTGAATGTCAGCACACCGGCCGAGGCCAGCGTCATGTCAAAGCTGGCCTCGGTATCGAAGCGCCCCGAATATTCCAGCGCGGCAATCTGGAACGGCCCCTCGATGATGCCGAATGCCGGGATGATGACCTGGAAATCCGGCATTTCGCCGTTGAAAAAGATGGTGCGCGCGCGGGCATCCGTGGTCGCATCGCGAAACACCCCCGACCCCGTGACCGAGGCCGAGCGCATCCCCGCGCCGCCCAGCAGCTCGCGCCAGCCGCCGGCGCTGTCAAGCGAGGTCACATCCACCGTTTCGGCGTTGAAACTGATGCGCGAGGCCCGCAGCCCCGCCACCGTCTCGAACAGGCCGGCGCCGGTCATGTCGATCTTGATCAGCAGATCCCTGCCTTTCTGGGCTACCATGAGTATATCCTTCCGTTTCGTTCATCTCTCTGACGCGGGGCGGGCTTTGAATACCTTTCCCGGATCGCTTGCGATCCGGTTCGCGCCCACCCTCGGTGTCGGGCGCGAACCTGCCGGACCACCGCGCAATCCGCGCCCCGCCTCAAACGTCATCCAGCCGCGCCCTGAACCACAGCTCGATCCGCCGCACCCCCGGCGCCCGGCCCCGGCGGGCCCGCGCGCGCAGGAAATCCAGCGACACCAGCCGCCCGCGCGCCAGGCTCAGAGGCGCATCCACCAGCGCATCCGACACCGCCACCGCCGCCTGCTTGGCGATGGCGAAACCGGCCGCGTCCGAAAACACGCCAACCATGAATTCATGCTCGGCCCCGCGCGCCGTCACATCCCCGCGCGCGCGCGCATCCTCTTCTCCCAGCAGAACATAGGTCGTCGGCAGCGTGCCCGTGGGCAGGCTGTCATAGACATCGCCCCCCACCACCGCCTGTACCGCCGCATCCGCTGACAGACGCGCAAAGACCGCCTGTTGCAGGGCGGCCGCCATGCCATAGCTCATGTCGCCACCTCCTCGCGGCAGAAACATTGCAGATAGATCCCCGCATCGTCCCAAGCGCTGACCGCCTCGATCAGATAGATGCGCGTGCCTTCGACGAATCTCTGCCCCGCGACCGGGCGCGAGGGCGCGCCTGCGGGCGCCGCCCGGCAGATCACCCGCCAGCGGTTCAGGGACAGCCGCGCCCCGGCGCCGTCATGGGCGCGCCCATATCCGGGGCGCATGTCGGCCCACAGCGTGCCCAGCGGCGTCCAGGTTTGGGCAAAGCCCCCCGCGCCATCGCCCTGCCGCACCGCTGCCTCCAGCACCAGCTTGCGGCTCAGGCGCACGGCCCGCCCGCTCATGCCCCCGCCCCCAGCAGGCGCACATTGCGATGGGCCTCGATCAAGGCCATCACCCCGAATGGCATCAGGGATTCGCGCGCGCCCGCCGCGTGGCGGTTTTCATAGTAATGCGCCGCCAGCAGAAACACCGCCTGCGCCAGATCCACCGGAATATCGGCCCAGGCCGGCCCGAAACCGGCCTCGAACAGGATCTCGGCGGTTCCCCCCGCCGGCACCGGCGGCAGGCTGTCGCGCACCGACACCAGGCGCGGGCGCTGGCTGTCCTTTTCCAGCCGGTATTGTGCCGGATCCACCGTGGTCGTGACCCCGGCCCGGTCGGTCAGCTTCAGCGCCGTGATCGCCTGCACCGGGGCAATCGGCAGCCCCTGCGCCTCCTGCCCGTGCCAGGCGGTCAGCTGCCAGGAAAACGCCCGCTGGATCAAGGCCTTGCCGATGCGTGCCTCGATCGCCGCCAGCGCCGCCCGCAGATAGGATTCCAGCACCGCATTCTGGCTGCCGTCATCGGCAAAACCGGTGCCCAGATGCAGATGGCGCGAAAACTCGGCCACCGGCAACGCCGCCGCCGGCACCATTGCCAGTTCCACCAATATCATGTGCAATCTCCTGTTGTTGCCGGGCAATCGCCCGCATCAGGACGCGCGCCCGCACCGCTCATGCGGAGAGGGAAGCAGCCGGACGATGCGGGCACGCGCCAGCCCCGCCCCGGCCATGCGGGCCGGGACGAGACCATCCTGTCATGGGCCGAACGGGCCTCAGCTGATGCCGAATTTCAGCAGCTTGATCGCGGCGAAATCGCTGACATCGCCCCCCACGCGCCTGGTGGCATAGAACAGCACGTTCGGCTTGGCGCTGAAGGGGTCGCGCAGGATGCGCAGATCGGGACGCTCGGCGATGGTATAGCCGGCGTTGAAATCGCCGAACGCGATCGCGGTGGTATCCAGCGCGATATCGGGCATGTCCTCGGCAATCAGCACCGGATAGCCCATCAGGCGCGCAGGCTCGCCCGCGCTCAGCCCGTCCGACCACAGGAAGCGCCCGTCCACATCCTTCATCTTGCGCACGGTGCCCGCGGTTTTCGAGTTCATCACGAATGTCGCATTGGCGCGATAGCGCGCCCCCAGCGCATAGACCAGATCGACGATCACATCGACCGGATTGGTGGCATTGAAATCGCCCGCCGCGCCGGTGGCCACATAGCCCAGATTGCCCCATGTCCACAGCGTGTCATCCACGATCGGATGGTTGAGGAAACCGGTCGGCTTGTCGATGCCGTCGCCGCTGACGAATGCCGCGGCCTCGGCGCGCGAAAACTTGTCGGCGATGCGCGCCGCCAGCCAGCCCTCGACATCAAAGGCGCTGTCGTCCAGCAGGCGCTGGCTGACCTTGGGCAGCGCGCTCAGCTCGTGCAGCGGGATCGAGATCCGCTCCAGCGTGGGCGTGGTGGTCTCGACCGTGGCGGCCGTTTCCGCCGCCCAGCCGGCGCCGGGGTCGGTGGTGTCGATCAGCACGTCATAGGCGGTGGCCTCGATCTGCACCACATTGGCAATCGACCGGATCGAGGCCGTGCTGTTGAGCACCGCCTTCACCTGGTCGGCGGTGACGGGATCGACCAGATAGCCCCCATCGGCGGCAACGGCCGTGGACATGGCCTTTTCCTCGACCGGCAGGCCGCGCAGCCCGTCATCCTCGCCCGTGCGCAGATAGGCGGCAAAGGCCTTGCGATGCGGGGCCTCGGGCTCGGCCCCCATCGACAGGGCGGGGCGTTGTGCGGCGATCATGCTCTTGCGTTCAATCATCTTCAATCGATCTTCCTGCTGTTGAAGGCGCGACCTGATGTCGGCCTGAAAATTGTCGAAATCACCCAGAAACCCGGACAGCGCGGCCTTGACCTCGCGCACCGGGCCAGCGGTGGCTGAAACCTCTTGCTTCTTCATTCCTGCTTTCCCGTATTCGGTTCACGAATCTGCTGGCCACACGCCGCCAGCATGTTTCCGGCCTCGGCCAGCGCCGCGACCAGTTCCCGCGCGCAATCCTTGGCCGAGCCCGGTTTCCCGGCACCCGAGGCGATGCGCGCTTCCGGCAGCATGGGAAAGGTCACAAGCGAAACCTCCCACAGCTCCAGTTCCTGCAAGAGCCTCTGGCCCTTGCTGTTCCTTGTTGCCCGGACCGTGCGATAGCCGATCGACAGCCCGTCAATGGCACCCGCCCGCACCAGTGCCAGCGCCTCGGCCCCCTTGGCCACATCGGTCAGGAAACGTCCCCGCACGAACAGGCCGCGCGCGTCCTCGCGGATTTCCTCCCACACACCGATCGGCTGGGCCGGGTCGTGCTGCCACAACATGCGCACGCTGCGCCCCTGTTCGGCCAGGCGTTTCAGGCAGGCCGCATAGGCCCCCTTGCACACGATATCGCCCCCCTGATCGGGCAGATCAAAGACCGACGCATATCCTGTGATCACACCGTCATCATCCAGCGTGATCCCTGCGTCCAGGCGGCAGAACTTGACCTCGAGTCCCGTCGCAGAAACAGTTTTCATCATATTGATTTTCCTTATTTTACCGGCGATCCCATCAGCGCCAGAAACCCCTGCGAAAGGGCAAATCCGACCACCCCGTAAACCGCCAGCCACAGCCTGCGTTCCAGCCGCTCCAGCATCGATTCGATCGATTGCAGGCGCCGCTCCAGCCCGGCCCAGCGTTCGTCGATCAGCCGTTCATGGGCCTCGATCCGGGCGGTTGCCATGTCAAAGGGCTCGTACAGAAAGCGCGAGCCACTGCGGCGGCGCTCAGTCATCATCGCGCTCCGGCAGGCCCAGCAGCGCGCGTTTTTCCGCGTCACTCAGGAACGTCGCCTCGCTGACCCGTTGCCAGCGGGCCTCGCGTTCGGCCGACAGCGCCGGGATCAGGTCCAGATCGGGGGCAACCTCGACCGCCTCGCCCGAAAACGCCCCCAGCCAGGCCGACAGCCGGCCCAGAACGCGCCCCGCCAGCGGCAGCACCGTCAGACGGTAAAAGGCCCGGTGCGCCTCGGCGTAATTGGCATAGGTCGCATCCCCCGGCAGGCCCAGCAGCATCGGCGGCACGCCAAAGGCCAGGGCGATTTCGCGCGCGGCCGCCTCCTTGGTTTTCTGGAATTCCATGTCGGAGGGGCTGAATCCCATGGGCTTCCAGTCCAGCCCGCCTTCCAGCAGCATCGGCCGCCCCGCATTGGCCGCGCCCTGGTGATAGGCCTCCATCTCGTCCAGCAGGCGGCGATACTGATCCTCGCCCAGCTGGCCCTGCCCGTCCACACCGCGATAGACGATCGCCCCCGAGGGCCGCGCCGCGTTGTCCAGCAGCGCCTTGGACCAGCGCGAGGCCGCGTTATGCACATCCAGCGCCGCGGCCGCCGCCTGCATCGGGCTCATGCCGTAATGGTCGTCGAGCGGGTCAAAGGCCCGGATATGGCAGATCGGTGCCGCGCCCCCCGCCCCGTCAAAGCGCAGCTTGCGCCCGCCCACGCGATATTCATAGCCCACCGGCCAGCCATCAGTTCCGGGGATCACCCGCATCCGGTCGCTGCGCAGCACATGCAGCTCGGCCGGCAGACCGTTGTCGCCCTGCCCGACCGCCTCGATATAGGCATCCCCGCTCAGCAGAAACTGGCCAAAGACGGCCTCAAGAAACTCGGCCCGCCCCTGCGCCGGGTTGGGCCGTGCAACCAGGCTGCGCAGCGGGTGTGTATCCAGCCGCACCGCGCCGTCGAGAAACAGCAGCGGCAACGCCGCCGCGGCCTCGGCGATCAGGCGCACACAGCGAAACCCGACCGGATTGCCGCCAAATCCGTTGCGCATCAATGAAACCGTATCGCGCCCCGACCAGGCCACCCGGCCGCTGCCGTGAAAGGCAATCACCGGCGCGCGCGCCGGCGCCGCCGCCTTGGCCTCGGGCGCGCGGCGTGCAAGAAAATTCCATGCCATGAAATGCTCCATGTTCCTGCGGGGAGGCCCCGCCTTGCAATATTCGTGAAAAGCTCGGCCCCGGCAGGTGCTCTGGGGCCTGTTGACGTTTACCGGATCGCCTGCGATCCGGTTCGCGCCCGACCCCGCCCCCCAGGGCGGGCGTGAATTGTCACAATGTTCAAACCGGAAGCAACGCCACCGCTATCCGCAACCTGCTTGCCGGACAGTGCCGCGCCCACCCTCGGGATCGGGCGCGAACCTCTCCTTGCACCCGATTTCAAGGATGCCCATTCTGCCTCCACCAGATCAGCCGCCCTACAACCCCCGCAGCCGCGGGGCCCGCCAATGGGCCGCCGGCAGGATCATCAGATCATGCAGCGCCCATACCAGCGCATCCACCCGGTCGGGGCTGCCCCGCCCGGTGAAACCCTGTGCCGTCATCAGCGCCATCTGTTCCTCGAGCAGCGCCAGCCCGCGCAGATGCTTCACCCGCCCCTGTTCGTAAAGCGCCGCCACCGGCTCGGCCCGCGCGGCCTTGCCCCGGCTTGCGCGCACCGCGCGATAGGGCACCAGCGGATCAACCTGCCGGATCACCGCCTCGACCAGATCGCCGCCCTGGTTGACCTCGGCGATCACCCGCTCGGCGCCATGGTCGTGAAACGCCCGCACGGCGCGCTCGGCCCAGGCCTGGGGGCTGGCGCTGCCCAGGCTGGCATCTTCCAGCACACAGGCCCGCCAGCTGCCCGGAGGGCCTTTTGACACCACCCCCGCGACGATGATCCCGCATTCGTCCGACCGCGCCCCGCCGCTCACCGGCGGGTCCACCGCCACCACCACCCGATCCAGCGCCGGCATATCGGCAATCTGCGCCCTCTCGATCAGGGCCGGAGGCCACAGCGCGCCCTCGGCCTCGTCCAGCAGCACGCCGTCCAGCTCCTGCCGGCCCAGCCGCGTGCCACCATATTTCGCCGTGACCTCGGCCAGAAAGCTGTCGGCCAGAAAGGCGCGGTTGGCCTCGGTCGGGGCGCTGGTGACAACCGTGCTGTCAGCATTCAGGATCTCGCGCAGCACCGCCACGTTCTGTGGTGTCGTCGTCACCACCTGGCGCGGATTGTCGCCCAGCCGCAGCGCGAATTGCAGCATGTCCCAGGCCGCGCGCGCCTTTTTCCATTTCGCCAGCTCGTCCACCCAGGCGGCATCGAATTGCGGGCCGCGCAGGGCATCGGGCTCGTGGGCCGAAAACAGCTGCGCGATGGCGCCGTTTTCCCAGACCAGGCGCTTGCGGGTTGCCTCCCATTTCGGGCGCCGGTCGGGGGGCGAGCAGGCCATGATGCCGCTGTCGCCGAACACCATGACCTCGCGCACCTGCTCGATGGTTTCGCCCACCAATGCCACCCGCCGGGCCAGGCCACGGTCCGCGGGGCGCGCACCCTCGACCTGCGCGCGCACCCATTCGGCGCCCGCGCGCGTCTTGCCGGCACCCCGCCCGCCCATGACGACCCAGGTTTTCCAGTCACCCCCGGGTGGCAGCTGGTGGTCCAGCGCCCAGAACTCGAACAGATAGGGCAGCGCCGCCAGCGCGTTGTCACTCAGCCCCGCCAGAAAGCCCGCGACCTCGTCGCGCGGCCTTGAGGCAAGCCAGCCTGCGCCCGACCTCAGCGCGGGCGGCCTCAAGGTCGATCGCCCCGGCTCGCCCTGCCTCTCCTCGTTCAATTGCGCGTTTTTCAAGCTCGATCTCCCGTTCCAGAACGGTCTGCAACGATTTCCAATGGGCCTGTACGGCCGCGGAAAAGGCCCGCAGATCGCCGTCCTGATCCTGCTTCATCCGCTCCAGCGCGGCTTCCAGCGCCGCGCTGATTTCGGCATAATGCCGCCTTGCCCGGCCAAGGATCTCCTCGGCCCGGCTTTCCCCCGCCGGTATGTCAGTTGTCATAAATCCCCAAGCCTTCTCATGCTCCGCACGAGAAAAATGAAAAGCGGCCCGGCATTTCCGCCGTTCCGCTTGCCCACTTCTTCCAGCTTGCCCCGAGTTATACTCCAGAGAGTTCGCTTTGTCAAGAGCTATCTTCAGGGTTGTTTCTTGTGTTTTTCCGCAGCCAGCTTCTTCTTGCGTTCCTCGGCCCTGCGCCGGGCCTCGATCCGGCGCCATTTGCGCACGTTTTTCACATGTTCATCAATGGTTTTCGAAAACACATGCCCGCCGGTACCGTCAGCGACAAAGAACAGATAGTCGGTATCGGCCGGGTTCAGCGCAGCCTCGATCGATGCCTTTCCGGGGTTGGCAATCGGCGTTGGCGGCAGTCCCTCGATCAGATAGGTGTTATAGGGCGTGCGCTTGCGCAGCTCGCTCTGGCGCAGCCCGCGCCCCAGCACGCCCTTGCCCTTGGTCAGGCCATAAATGACCGAAGGGTCGGTCTGCAACCGCATCCCCAGGCGCAGCCGGTTGATGAAAACCGAGGCAACGATCGGGCGTTCTTCGGGTTTGGCGGTTTCCTTTTCGATGATCGAGGCCAGCGTCAGCGCCTCGTCCGGGGTCTTGAGGGGCAGATCCGGCGCGCGCGCGCCCCAGGCGTCGGTGATGATCCTGTGCTGCGCCATGGTCATGCGCCGGATCAGATCGGCCCGGCTGTCACCCTTGGAAATGGCATAGGTATTCGGCGCCAGCGACCCCTCCGGCGGTATCTCCTTGATATCTCCTGTCAAAAGAGGTTCCTCCATCAACAGTGCCACCACCTGGAACGAGGTCAGCCCCTCGGGGATCGTCACCTGATAGGTCAGCGCCTTTCCGCTGGTCAGGATATTCAGGATCTGCCGCATCGAGGAATAGGCCGGCAGCTTGTATTCACCGTATTTCAGGCGCTTGTCCTCGCCGCCCGAGCGCGCGGCGATGCGAAAGATCACCCCGTTCGAGATCAGCTTGCGCGCCAGCAGGCGTTCGGAAACGGCCTTCAGGCGGTCGCCCGGCTTGACCTCGAACACCACATCCTCGGCGAAATCGCCAGGCCTGTTCATCTGCGCGCTGCCCCATGCCAGGATCCCCCCGATCAGGGCCAGCGCCACGATCAGCAGCGTAATCGCATTTGATGCAACATGCCTGAACATGCGGTCTCAGCGATCCGGCCGGCCGAACAGGATCGAGGCATTGGTCCCCCCGAACCCGAACGAATTGGACAAGGCGAAATCGATCTCGCGCCTGACGGCCTTGCGTGGCGCCAGATCCACCGGCGTTTCCTGTGCCGGGTTGTCGAGATTCAGGGTCGGCGGCGCCACCTGATCGCGAATCGCCAGAATGGCAAAGATCGCCTCGATCGCCCCCGCCGCGCCCAGCAGATGGCCGGTCGAGGATTTGGTCGATGACATGGTCGCGCGCCCCGCGGCCGCGCCCAGCAGGCGTTCGACGGCCGCCAGTTCGATGACATCGGCCATCGTCGATGTTCCATGCGCGTTGATGTAATCCAGCTGACCGGGTTCGATCCCGCCTCGTGCCAGTGCCGCCTTCATCGCCCGCAGGCCGCCATCGCCATCGGGGGCAGGCGCGGTGATGTGATAGGCATCCCCCGACAGGCCATAGCCCAGCAACTCGGCATGGATGCGCGCGCCGCGCGCCCGGGCGTGTTCGTATTCTTCCAGCACCACCACCCCGGCGCCCTCGCCCATGACGAAACCGTCGCGATCGCGGTCCCAGGGGCGCGAGGCCGTCTCTGGCGCATCCGAACGCCCTGTCGACAATGCCTTGCAGGCATTGAAGCCGGCAATTCCGATCTCGCAGATCGGCGCCTCGGCACCGCCTGCCAGCATGACATCGGCATCGCCCAGCGCGATCAGACGTCCGGCATCGCCGATCGCATGCGCCCCGGTCGAACAGGCCGTCACCACCGAATGGTTGGGTCCCTTGAAACCGTAACGGATGCTCACCTGCCCCGAGGCCAGGTTGATCAGCGCGCCGGGAATGAAAAAGGGCGATACCCGACGCGGGCCACGGTCCCGCAATGTCAGCGCGGTCTGGGCGATGCTGCCAAGCCCCCCGATACCCGAGCCGATCATCACCCCGGTACGCAACCGGTCCTCCTCGTCCTCGGGCGTCCAGCCGGCATCGCGCACCGCCTGTTCGGCCGCGGCCATGGCATACAGGATGAAATCATCCACCTTGCGCCGCTCCTTGGGCGCCATCCAGTCATCGGGGTTGAATGTCCCGTCACTGCCATCGCCCAGCGGAATTTCGCCGGCATAATCGGTGGCCAGATGGCCGGCATCGAACCGGGTGATCCTGGCGATTCCCGATTGCCCGGCCAGCAGACGGTTCCAGCTCTCCTCGACCCCACAGGCCAGCGGCGTGACCATGCCCATTCCGGTGATGACGACCCGACGCAATTCCATAGCTCTGCCTCTTGTTTCCAAGTCACGGGTTGATACGGTTTTTGTCCCCCTTGGGCAAGCCCGCCCCGAACAGACGCCCGAACAAATACCCCGGCGGCCCGGCGCCCCAACGCGAAAAGGCGCCGCATGGGCGCCTCTTGCTGTATCCTTGTGCGGCCCCCGGCGGGGAAAACCCTTGCCCGGCCCGCTGCCATGGCGGCCTGCATGCAGGCCCCGGCAATGCGCCTCAGACGGCTTCCGAGATGAACTTCACCGCATCGCCAAAGGTCTGGATCGATTCGGCCGCGTCGTCGGGGATCTCGATGCCGAACTCCTCTTCGAACGCCATGACCAGTTCGACCGTGTCCAGGCTGTCGGCGCCCAGATCGTCGATGAATGACGCATTGTCGGTCACCTTGTCCGCATCGACGCTCAGATGCTCGACAACAATTTTCCTCACGCGATCTGCGATGTCGCTCATTTCTCAATCCTCATAGTTGCGGGACATGTTCCCGTTTTCTGGCTTTGCCGCCCGATCGGGCAACGTCACTGCCCGGCCCTGGGCGGATCGACGCGCAAAAGCCCCGTGGCAAATCTGTGGGGGCCTATAGCACAAGTTTCGGGCAAGGCAAATGGTTTCACGCCGCCATGCCGAAATCGCGTCTGGCCGCGCGGTGCGGATCGCTGTCGTCGCCATCCGGGGCATGTCGCATCTGATCGCATGCGCGCCCGACCCCGCGCGCAGGGCCGAAAGCGAATCACGGGCACGAACCCGCGATTCAGGCCCTACGCCTTGAGCCGATAGCCGCTTGCGAACCAGCGCCATGTCCACAGCCCCAGGACCACGATCAGGGCGCCGCTGAACAGCGCCCCCACCACCGGGCTGCTGTCCGAGGCACCGATCACCCCATAGCGCAAACCGTCGATCAGATAGAAGACCGGGTTGAAATGGGTCAGGCTGCGCAGGAAGGGCGGCAGCACCTCGATCGAATAGAAGGTCCCGGAAAGAAAGCTCAGCGGCGTGATGATGAAGTTGGTGATCGCATTCATCTGATCGAAACGCTCGGAAACGATCCCGGCCAGCATCCCGACCAGCGCCAGCAGGGCGCTGCCCATGGTGATGAACAGCACCGTCCACAGGGGATGGGTTATCCCCACCCCCAATGCCGGAAAGGTGACGACCACCACCGCCGCAGCAACGGCAAATCCGCGCAGCACACCGCCGGCGACATATCCCACCACCAGCTCGGCCGGCGACAGCGGAGGCATCAGCGTATCAACGATATTGCCCTGAATCTTGGAAATCACCAGCGAGCTGGCCGTGTTTGCAAATGAATTCTGGATCACCGTCATCATCAGGATGCCGGGGGCCAGGAAATGGGCAAAAGGCACGCCCATCACGTCGCCCCGCCGGGTGCCCAGCGCCAGGCTGAACACCAGCAGAAACAGCCCGGCGGTAATCAGCGGTGCCAGGATGGTCTGCGTCCAGATGGTGGTGAACCGGATCACCTCGCGTTCGATCAGGGTATAGAGGCCCAGCCAGTTCACCCGCCCGAAGCGCCGCGCACCCATCTCCGATGCGCGCTCCTTGCGGGCCTTGCCGCGCCCGTCCTGCCCTTGTGTCGCCTTGCCCATCGGCCCGTCTCCCCGGCTCATCTCCACGGCTCGTCTCGCTGGCCCGTCTCGTCGGGCCGTCTCGGTAAAACTTGCGGTCCCATCTTGTAACCGCCTCGTCAGAGGTTACAATGGGCGGTCGTCAAATTCTGCCGGCGCGGGCGCCACTGCCCCACGCGCCGCATACCCGCAACGCTGGAGCAGCACATGTCCTGGACGGAAGAACGAGTCGAGAAACTGAAAACCATGTGGGCCGAGGGCAAGAGCGCCAGCCAGATCGCCAAGGAGCTGGGCGATGTCACCCGCAATGCGGTGATCGGCAAGGTCCACCGCCTCGGCCTGTCGAACCGCAACGCGGCTGCGGCCAAGACACCCAGAACGCCGGCGGAAAAGCCGGCAACCAGGGAAGCATCACCAAAACCCGCGGCCAAGACCGACAGCGCGCCCAGGGCCGAAAAGAAATCCGCCAAGCCCGCGGCCACGCCCGAGCCCGAAACCGAACGGCAGCTGCCAATTCCGCCCAAACGCCCGATCATCAAGGCGGGTCAACCGCTCCCGCCGCAGCCCTCGGCCAACGAGATCAGCGAAGAAGCCCTCGAAAAGGTGCGCAAGGTCGAAAAGACCGCCCGCCGCCTCAGCCTGATGGAGTTGACCGAACGCACCTGCAAATGGCCCGTGGGCGACCCGGCCACCGACGATTTCTGGTTCTGCGGCCATCCGGTCCAGCAGGGCAAGCCCTATTGCGAGGCCCATGTGGCCGTCGCCTTTCAGCCCATGTCCACCCGGCGCGACCGCCGTGCCTCGCGCTGAAATCCCGCTGTAACGCCCTGCCCCGCGCCCCCGCGAATGCGTCCGGGGGCGACAGGGACGAATCGAACATTGGCCGGACATGAAATCTCTTGGCAAAGTGGCCCGCAAGATGGGCAAGTCAACGCAATATGCCGCGCTCTGCTATCGTATCGGCAAGAATGGCGATTGCGAGATCCTGCTGGTGACAAGCCGCGGCACGGGGCGCTGGATTCCGCCCAAGGGATGGCCGATCGAGGGCCTCCAGCCCCATGAAAGCGCCGCGCGCGAGGCGCTCGAGGAGGCGGGCGTCAAGGGCCATGTCCATCCTTTCGCGCTGGGCCGCTATCGCTATGTCCGGGCACCCCATGATCCGCCGCGCCTCGCGGCCGAGGCCTTCATCTTTCCGCTGAAGGTGGAAAAACGCCTGCGCAACTTCAAGGAAAAGGGCCAGCGCCGGATCAAGTGGTTCAGCCAGCGCAAGGCCGCGCGCCTGGTGACCGAGCCCAAGCTGGGCAAGATCATCCGGAAATTCGACCCTCGCGCCCTGGAAAAGGGCTGAAACAGGCGATTTCCCCCCTCGGGGCGCTGCCGACCGCCCCGCAAAGGCCCGGATCGCCCCGCCACATCCCCGGGCCGCACCCCCGGCACATCCCCGGGCCGCACCCCGGAATACGGTCGCGGGCTTGCATTTTCGTGCCGAAAGGCGTCAACTGCACGGCGGCAGAACGCACGATCCACAGGCAGGAAAGACGGGAATTTCCGAAAGACCATGATCCGGTACGCCCTGAAATGCAAACGCGGCCATATGTTCGAAAGCTGGTTCCAGTCGGCAGATGCCTTTGACCGGCTCAGCAAGGCCGCCCTGATTTCATGTACGACCTGCGGCACCAGCGCCGTGGAAAAGGCGATCATGGCGCCACGCCTGCAACCCGGCCGCGATGCGCCGCGACAGGGCCCGCCGACAGGCTCGGCCGCGGACATGGCACAGGGCAGCGTCCATGACAGCCGCGACCCCGTACCCGCCGACGGGGAACAGCCTGCCATCCCCGATCTGACCTCGCCCGCCGCACGGGCCCTGCGCGACCTGCGCCGCCAGGTCGAGGCCGGTTCCGAGGATGTCGGCCGCGCCTTCGCGCGCGAGGCACGGGCCATTCATGCCGGCGAGGCCCCCCGACGCCCGATCATCGGCGAGGCTGCCCCCGACGAGGCCCGCGCCCTGGTCGAGGACGGCATCCCGGTCGCCCCCCTGCCCTGGGCCGTGCGCAAGACGAATTGAAGCAGCCGCCCAGGCGGACTGCATGAAACCCAGTTGCGGAGAGCGCGATGACAATAGTTGTGACAGGCGCCAATCGCGGCATAGGATATGAGCTGGCCCGCCAATATGCCGAGGCCGGGCGCGAGGTTGTCGCCACCACCCGCGGCGCCATTCCCCCCGATCTGGCCGACACGGTATCGTGGCAGCCCCTCGATGTGACCGATCCCGCCGCGCTCGCCCGCCTTGGCGCGGCCCTGAACGGCGCCGAGGTCGAACTCCTGATCTGCAATGCCGGTGTCTATCCGGACAAGCGGGAAAGACTGCAAGACGGGTTTGTGCCCGAAATGTGGGCACAGGTCTTTGCCGTCAACGTCACCGGCGTTTTCCTGACCGTGCAGACCCTGCTGCCCGGCCTGCGCGCGGCACGCAACGCGCGCGTCGCGGTGATTGCCTCGATGATGGGCTCCAGCAGCTATGCCGCCGGCGGCTCGCTCATCTACCGTGCGTCCAAGGCGGCGGCGGTCAACCTGGCCCGCAACCTGGCCCGCGACCTGGCCGCCGAGGGCATCAGCGTCGGAGCCTATCACCCGGGCTGGGTCAGTACCGACATGGGCGGAGCCGCGGCACAGATCGCGCCCGCGGACGCCGCGGCCGGGCTGATCCGGCGTTTTCGCCTGCTCTCGCCCGACAATTCCGGCTGTTTCGAAAGCTTCGACGGAACCACCCTGCCCTTTTGACGCGCCATCCCCTCTTGCGCTTGCCCTTGGGCGCGGACAAGCCTAAGAAACGCCGACTGAAACGGGCTTGATACAAGGGTTCTGCCATGTCCCGGCTGGTGATGAAATTCGGAGGCACCTCGGTTGCCGATCTCGACCGCATCCGCAACGCGGCCCGAAAGGTCGCGCACGAGGTTGCCAATGGCCACGAGGTGATCGTCGTGGTGTCGGCCATGTCGGGCAAGACCAACGAGCTGGTTGCCCTGGTCGAGGCCACCTCGCCGATGTTCGACGCGCGCGAATATGATGCGGTGGTGTCCTCGGGCGAGAATGTCACCGCCGGGCTGATGGCGCTGACATTGCAGGAAATGGACATCCCCGCGCGCAGCTGGCAGGGCTGGCAGGTGCCGCTGAAAACCACCTCGGCCCACAGCGCCGCCCGCATCACCGACATTCCCACCGACAACCTGGATGCCAAGTTCGCCGAGGGCATGAAGGTCGCCGTCATCGCCGGCTTTCAGGGCATTGCCGAGGACGGCCGCATCACCACGCTGGGCCGGGGCGGCTCCGACACCACCGCGGTGGCCTTTGCCGCCGCCTTCGGTGCGGTGCGCTGCGACATCTATACCGATGTGGACGGCGTCTATACCACCGACCCGCGCATCACCGACAGGGCGCGGCGGCTGGAAAGGATATCATACGAGGAAATGCTGGAGCTGGCCTCGCTGGGGGCCAAGGTGTTGCAGACCCGCTCGGTCGAGCTGGCCATGCGCTATGGCGTGCGCCTGCGGGTGCTGTCCAGCTTCGAGGATGTCACCGACAATTCCGGAACCCTTGTCTGTTCCGAGGAGGAAATCATGGAAAGCAATGTCGTATCCGGTGTCGCCTATTCGCGCGACGAGGCCAAGATGACCCTTGTTTCGGTCGCCGACCGTCCGGGCATCGCCGCCGCCATCTTTACCCCACTGGCCGAGGCCGGGGTCAATGTGGACATGATCGTGCAGAACATCTCGGAAGAGGGGCGCACCGACATGACATTCTCCTGCCCCGTGGGCCAGGTTGCCCGCGCCGAGGCCGCGCTGAATGCGGCACAGGAACGCGGCGAAATCAATTTCCGCGGGCTTATCGCCGACAAGGATGTGTGCAAGGTCTCGGTCGTGGGCATCGGCATGCGCAGCCATGCGGGCGTGGCCGCCCAGATGTTTCAGGCGCTGGCCGCCGAGGGCGTCAACATCAAGGTCATCACCACGTCGGAAATCAAGGTTTCCGTGCTGGTCGACAGAAAATACATGGAACTTGCGGTGCAAGCCCTGCATGATACCTTCGGGTTGGAAAACACAGCCTGACAAATGCAATCATGGCATGAGGGCCGATGGCCGAAACCACAGGATCAAGATCCCGCAAACTGCTGAAAAGACTGCGTGATACGCTGGCGCAGGAGGGCGAGGGACAGGAGCGACTCGACAAGATCACGCAGTTGATCGCCGACTCGATGGGCACGCATGTGTGCTCGATCTACCTGCTGCGCGATGCCGACACCCTGGAACTGTGCGCAACCGAAGGGTTGAAGCCGGAATCCGTCCACCAGACGCGCCTGCGCATTGGCGAGGGGCTGGTCGGCCGGGTCGCCCGCGAGGCACGCCCCGTCAATGTCTCGGACGCCCCCCATGCGCCGGGATTCCGCTATATGCCGGAAACCGGCGAAGAGGTCTATTCCTCGTTTCTGGGCGTGCCGATCCAGCGGCTGGGTGAAACCCGCGGCGTGCTGGTGGTGCAGAATCGCGAGGCGCGCGACTATTCCGATGACGAGGTCTATGGCCTCGAGGTCGTGGCCATGGTCATCGCCGAAATGGCCGAACTGGGGGCCTTCATCGGCAAGGGCGCGGCACTCACCGCGCCGCATCAGCAGCCCGTCACCTTTCGCGCAACCTCGGCCCAGGAGGGCACCGCCGCCGGTCACGTCCTGTTGCATGAACCCCATGTGGTGATCGCCAACCCCGTGGCCGACGACCCCGAGGCCGAACTTGCCCGCCTGCACGAGGCCATGAACCGCCTCAAGGGCGATGTGGACGAGATGCTGGCCCACGGGCTGGACGGCGCCACCGAAGAAAGCCGCCAGGTGCTGGAGGCCTACCGCATGTTCGCCAATTCGCGCGGATGGGTCAAACGGATGGAGGCCGACATCCGTTCCGGCCTTGCCGCCGAAGTGGCCGTGGAAAAGGAACAATCCGCCACCCGCGCCCGCATGGCCCGCGTGCCCGACCCGTATCTGCGCGAACGCCTGCACGACCTTGACGACCTGTCCAACCGCCTGTTGCGCCTGCTGACCGGGCAGGACAATCACAACGGGGTCGACATCCCCGAGGATGCGATTCTGGTCGCCCGCAATATCGGCCCCGGCGAGCTGCTGGAATACGGCAAGCGCATCAAGGGCGTGGTGCTGGAAGAGGGCTCGGTCGGCTCGCATGCCGCGATTGTTGCGCGCGCCATGGCCATTCCGCTGGTGGTGCATGCCGAAAAGATTACCCGCGAGGCGCTGAACGGCGACCTGATCCTGGTCGATGGCGACCACGGCATCGCGCATCTGCGCCCCGAGGACAGCGTCGCCGCCGCCTTTCAGGACAAGATCGCCATGCAGCAGGAGGCGCAACAGCAATATGCCTCGATCCGCGATCTGCCGGCAGTCACGCGTGACGGGGTGCATGTCGGGCTGTTCATGAATGCGGGCCTGATGGTCGATCTGCCCAGCCTGAAAAGCTCGGGCGCCGACGGGGTGGGGCTGTTTCGCACCGAGTTGCAGTTTCTCATCCGCTCCAAGGTGCCGCGCCGGGGCGAGCTGGCCGCGCTCTATGCCCGCATCATGGACGCCGCCGGCGACAGGCCGCTGATCTTTCGCACGCTCGACATCGGCTCGGACAAGGTGCTGCCCTACATGAAGCGCACCGACGAGCCCAACCCCGCAATGGGCTGGCGCGCGATCCGGCTGACGCTGGAAAAGGCGGGCGTCATGCGGATGCAGATCCAGGCATTGCTGCGGGCCGCAAACGGGCGACCGCTGAAGGTGATGTTTCCCTTCATCGCCCAGTTCGAGGAATTCACCGCCGCCCGCCAGGCCGTGCTGGACGAGATCGAGCGCGAGCGCGCCCTCGGCCACAAGGTGCCCGAGGAAATCGAGATCGGCGCCATGCTGGAAACCCCCTCGCTGGCCTTTGCGCCGGATCAGTTCTTTGAAATGGCCGACTTCATATCCATCGGCGGCAACGACCTGAAACAGTTCTTCTTTGCCGCCGACCGCGAGAACGAGCGCGTGCGCCGCCGCTATGACACGCTGAATGTCAGCTTTCTGACCTTTATCGAACAGATCGCCCGGCGCTGCGATTCGCTGGGCACGCCGGTGTCGTTCTGCGGCGAGGATGCGGGGCGTCCGATCGAGGCGCTGTGTTTCGCCGCCATGGGCCTGCGCGCGCTGTCGATGCGGCCGGCCTCGATCGGGCCGGTCAAGCATCTGCTGCGCCGCGTCAACCTGGCCGAGATTCGCGAGGTCATCGACCGGGCGCGGGCCTCGGGCGCCCAGTCGGTGCGCCCCGCGGTGGAGGACCAGCTGCGCAGAACCGCAAGCCTGCCCTCGGCATTCTGAATCGGTCGCCGGCTGTCCGGCCGGCCGGCCGGGCAAGGGCGCACAAGCCAGCCCGAAAACGAGGAACACCCCGCGCATCGCGCGGGGCGTTCCGTCATCCGGCACCGGGGCAGGGTCGATCCCCGGTGCCGAGGAGGCGGGCCGATTCTCCGGCCCGATCCCCCTGGGGGATCAGTTGGTCATGCCGCCCATGCCGCCGCCATTGCCGCCCATGCCGCCGGCGCCACCATTGCCGCCACCCATGCCGCCGGCACCACCATTGCCGCCCATGCCGCCGGCGTTACCATTGCCGGCACCCATGCCGCCAGCCATTTCCCCGGCCATTCCCGTGGCGGCATCCTTCATGCCCTTCATCTCGCCGGACTTGTCCATATTGCCCGCATGATCCCGCGCCGTGGCAATGGCCGCATCCCTGTTGGACTGCATCTCCTGGATCATCGTCGCCAGCTCCTGCTGGGTCATCTTGTGTTTCTGGGTGGTCACCGCATCATGCAGCGCCTTTGCCTTGGCGATCATCTCGGCATTCGCGGGCGCCGGGGTGGTGGTCTGTTGTGCCGCAGCCGACAGGGCAAAGACGGACAGGGCGCCGATCGTGGTCAGGGTCAGGAGTTTCATGGTTCGTATCCTTTCAGGGGTTCATTGTGTTTCGTGTTTCGGTTTTCACTCGTCCCGACGGTTGCGCCGGTTTCGATGCCCCTGACCTAGGCCCACCCGGCGGCCGGGGAAATTGGCCCAGGGATCAAACCGCGATTTTGATCTTTGGGTCGAGGGTTTTGAACCTCAGTTCATGGCCCGGCAGCCCATCCGGTCGCAGGGGGGCAGAACCGGCCCCGGTCGGACGGAAAGGACAGCCGGCACCCCGCAACCGGCCGTCGCCGGACGCCACGAAGATGCCTCGAAACACAATGAGAGCAGCCCGGCGCGCGCTGCGCCAGAGCATGTCGCGTTTGATCGAATTCTCCTGGCCCGGGTTGCGCAGCGGCCCGGGCATGCGCCCGCACGCCCTCGGTTCAGGCCACAGGCGAATCCGATCCGGGGCGACAGGCACTAACGCAGATTCGCGGGCGCATAGGCGCATTGCGCCAGATCGATCCGGTCCAGGCTTTCCAGAAAGCGGCCGCGCGCGGCATCCAGATGCCGGGCCAGAAGGCAGCCATGGGACAGCGAACATTTGCCCCCGTCGGCGCGAAAACATTCAACCAGGGCAGTCCTGCCTTCGAGAACGCGCACCACCTGCCCCAGGGTGATGTCCCGGGTGGGTCGTGCCAGCGAGATTCCCCCGCCATGACCCCGCCGGGTGGCCACGAAACCCGCCTTTGCCATGGTTGCGATGACCTTGTTCAGGTGGTGATGCGAGATTCCGAATTCCTGCGACAGCTCGCGCGACGAGAAATTGCGCGCGGGCTCGCCGGCAAGACGCATCAACACCCGCAGACCGAAATCGGTAAAGGCATTCAGATGCATATGCGCCCCCTTTTTCCGGGCCGCCCCACGCATCGAGCCGTCATGCGGGACCAGGGCCCTCAGGAAATCAGTTTTTCGACCCTTGCCGTGGCAAAGGCGTCGATTGCCCGCGTGATCCGGTCGCGCGACAACAGACACAGCGCGGTGGCCAGACCGTCGGCCAGTGCCGCGCGATCGGCCGACACCGTGACCTGCCGCCATCTGGTACCGGTTGCCGTCGGGCGCGGATCGAAGATGTGGCCGACCCGCCCCGCGCTGTCCAGAACCGTAGCAGCCGGTGCCGAGGTTGCCAATGCACGATCGCTCAGCCCGATCCGCAGCGGCAGCACCCCGCCGTCGGGGTCGGCAATGCCCGCACGCCATGGCCCACCTCCCGGGCGTGTGCCGCTGGCGCGAACCTCGCCCATGTCGATCAGGATGTTGCGCAAACCTCGCGCGCGCAGCAGATCGGTGATCCGGTCGGTAACATAGCCCTGGGCAATGCCGTTCAGGGTCAGCGCCATGTTCGGGCGGTCGAACGCGACCAGATCGGAATCATAGCGCAGGGCCTGCCAGCCGATGCGCTGACGCGCGGCGCGGATTTCGCGCGCGCTGGGCATCCGGTTGCGCCTGGCCGCATCGGCATAGAGCGACCAGAGCGGCTGGACGGTCGGATCGAATGCGCCCCCGGTTTGGGCATGGATAGCGTCCGACAGCGACAGAAGTTCCAGAAGCTCGGCCGGCGGACGGCGCAGGCGGCCGTCGCGGTTCAGACGCGACAGCGCCGATTGCGGGCGATACAGGCTGAAGATGTCTTCCAGACGGTTCAGCTCGGCCTCCATGCGGCGAAACAGCGGACGCGCCTCGTGCCGGGTCACGCCGGCAAGGGTTGCGCTGGCATCGGCGCCCAGCGCCACACCGCGCCATGTGGCAACAGGCAGGCGTGCATGCAGGGTTCCGGGCAGGGCAGCCACGCCGGCGGCGGCGGCACCGATGGCGATGAACCTGCGGCGCGAGGGAAAGCGGGGCGAGATTTCCGTCGAATATGTCATGTCGGTCAGTTCCCTTTCATGTTTTCGGCCGGCGCCATCCTGATCGGGGCGGTCGTCATGTTGTCGGATCCCATGTCCATGCGCGATTTCGGTTCCGTCCCCATGTTCATGGCCGGGTCCATCGGCGGGCGCTCGACCGCGCCCAGCACCGCATCATCGGGTATGGCATCAAGGGTCGCCACCGTGCCGCCCTTTTCGCGCGCAAAGGCCTCGGCATCTGCGCGCCGGGCAAAGGGGGCCAGTTCGGGCGCGCCCATGCCGCCCCTGACGGCGGCGCCAACGACATAGAACGCCGTCCTGCCGTTGGTCCAGTTGTCGCGGCCCGGCTGTTGCCAGCTTTTGGCGCGGGCCATGTCGTTGACATAAAAGGCCAGGATCCGCGCGGTGCGCTCGGGCTGCTTCATGTAGGCGACGCCATCGCGCACCTGGGCAAAGAACAGCGGCTGATCGACCCCCTCCAGGATGATCTGCGCCTTTGGTCCCGGCATGTTGACCAGCAGCATATGGCAGAAATAGGCCACCGTATCCTCGGTGATCGGCGCGGGGGCGGGCATTGATGCGCCGTTGTCATCGCGACAGCCCGCCAGCAGCGCCACCACGGCAAGGAGTGCGTATCTGATCATGGCTCGACCCTCTTCAACGCAAGGCGCGCCAATGCCAGAACCGCCAGCGGCCAGCCGAACATCGACACCACGACCGCCCAGCCGGGCAGCCCGGTCGTGGCCCCGGCCAGGCCGGATGCCAGCGCAACCTTGCCGGCCCCGGACAGGTTGAAGATGCGAAAGGCGTCGGCCGGATTGGCGGCCAGCAGCAGCGGAAAGATCTTGCGCGTGAAAAAGCCGCCGCCGTCATAGACCAGCGCCCCCAGCAGGCCCAGATCGTACAGCACCACGAACAGGATCCAGACCCCGATGGCCAGCCCCGCCGCCGCGCTGGAGCTGCGGGCAACGGCCGACAGCGCGTAACCGATGGCAAGGAAGCTGGCCCCCAGGACAACCGCGCTCCAGCACAGGCGCAACAGCGCGGCCAGGCTTTCGCCGCTGGCGCCACCGGCCAGCCATGCCGCCAGCCCGGCAATGCCGAAGCCCAGGAACACCGCCAGCGACAGCACCACCAGATGCGACATCAGCTTGCCCACCAGCAGCTCGCCGCGTGAAACCGGATAGGTCAGCACCAGCGCCAGCGCGCCGCGCTCGACCTCGCCGGCGATGGCATCGAACGACATGAGCAGCGCCAGCAATGGCACCAGATAGACCGAAAGCGTTGTCATCGAGGCAACCGACACCGTCAGCAGATCGACCCCCAGCGCGCCGGTGGGGGCCGAGCCGGAAAAGGTCAGCGCCAGCGAGAACAGCACCATCAGCGATGTCGCGATCAATATCCAGCGGTTGCGCAGCGCGATGCGCAGCTCGGCCACGGCGATTGCGGAAATGCGGCGTATCATGATCCGGCCTCCCCTGCGGCATAGTGACGATACAGATCCTCGAGGCTGGGGGGCACGACATCCACGTCAGCCACCGCATCGCCCAGCGCGGTGATCGCCTTGAGGCGTGCCATCTTCTGATCGGCGGTGCAGGACAGTTCAACCCGGCAGCCATTCATGCGGCTGCCGCCCAGGCTGCCTGCCACCTCGTCGGCATGGCCATCGGCGGCGCGCACATGGATGCGGATCGGCAGCCCCGCGCGGCGGCGCAGATTTTCCAGGCTGTCCATTGCCACCAACCGGCCCGCGCGCAATATCGCGATGCGGTCGGTGCGGGCCTCGAGCTCGGTCAGGGCGTGGGATGATACCAGCACCGCCGTTCCCTGCGTCGCCATGTCATCGACGATGCCATAGAAATCGTGACGCGAGATCGGGTCCAGCCCGCTGGTCGGCTCGTCCAGAAGGGCAAGGCGGGGCCGGCCCAGCAGAACCTGCGCCAGACCCAGACGCTGGCGCATGCCCTTGGAATAGGCGCCGACGCGGCGGTTGGCGGCATCCGACAGGCCGACGCGTTCCAGCAGCGGCGCGCAGGCCTTGACCGGCTGTCCGGCCAGGCGCGCAAAAAGCGCCAGCTGTTCAAGCCCGCTCAGCGATTTGTGAAACACGACCGATTCCGGCAGATACGAGGTGATCCGCCGCGCAATGCCGTCACCGGGGCGGTTGCCAAAGACGGAAATGCTGCCGCCGTCGATCCGGGTCAGGCCCAGGATCATGCGGATCAGGGTTGTCTTGCCGGCACCGTTATGGCCCAGCAGCGCCAGGCGTTCGCCGGCGCGCAGGCTCAGGCTGACATCGCGCACGGTCTCGCGCGGGCCCTGCCTTTTGACGACATTGCGCACCTCCAGCATGTCGCCCTTGTCCTCAGCTGCCGCTGCCATGGCGTGCCTCCCAATCCGGTATGTCGATCTTGACGGGGTTCATCAGCGGGTGCCGGTCGACGACACCGCCGGGCAGCAGCGCCGGAAAGGCCGATTGCGACCAGCGCACCAGCTGCACCGCGGGCGAACCCAGCAGAAGGCGCGCCGCCGGCTGTGTCCACAGCACCCGATCAACGGCGTCATTGGGCCGAAAGATGCCCTCGGCGATGCCGTCGCCGTTCAGGTCATAGGCGGCAAAGTTGCTCCAGTAATTGCCCCGGCCCCGATAGCTCCAGTCCACCCATTTGGTGCCGACATATTTCACCTGGATGCGATTGCCGACAAAGGCATTGCCGCTGACGATATTGCGTTCCGAACCGGCGGTGAAATGGATGCCGATGCCGCAGCCTTCGATCCGGTTGCCGGTGATGCGGTTCTTTTGCGCATTGTAGACAAAGATGCCCCGATCCTTGACCCCTTTCAGCAGGTTGTCCGAAATCACGCTGTTGTTGGTATAGTTCAGCATGATCCCGTAATCGCGGTCGTTCACCGAGATATTGTCGGTGATCTTGACGTTGTTTGAAAACATCACCGCATAGCCCAGGTGGTTGCGCGTCGAATAATTGCCGCTGACCACGCTGTTATGGGTGTACATGTAGTGCACCGCGAAACGCAGGTCGCGAAAACGGTTGTTGCGAAAGATGTTCCTGTTGCTGGTGTTGACGAAAACGCCATCGCGACCATAGCGGATGTCGTTGTTCTCGACCACCAGCCCCGGCGCGTTCCACACATATATGCCGTTGCCGCGGTCGTTCATGCGCGTGCCACGGCGCCCGATGATGACATTGCCGGCAACCCGCGCATCGATTGCGCCGTGCACATCGACGCCGACCAGATTGCCCAGCATGATGTTGTTTTCGACAACGGCATTGCGCCAGTCGCGCGGCAGCTTGACGGCGCTGTCCAGAGTCTGGTTGGACGAGCCCGAGCCCTTGATCGTCAGGCCGCGTATGGTCACGTCTGATGCCCTTACCGTGATCACGCTGCCCTTGCCGTTGCCCTGAACCAGGGCCTTGCCGGTGCCGTCGATCGTCAGCGGCTTGTCGATGACGACGGGGCCGGCATAGGTTCCGGGGCCGAGGCGCAGGATATCCCCCGCCTCGGCCGATTTCACCGCCTCGATCAGCGCACCCTGTCCCGGCGCGACCTCACGCAGGGCGGCTGTTGTCGGTGTGGCCGACAACAGGGCCGCCAGCAGGACGGATGCCGGCAGCACCCGCCCCTGGAGGATCACACTGGAAAGGATCTTGCCCATCGAGGCGCCCCTGTGTTTTCGATCAGGCCGGCTTGACCAGCATCCGGCCGCGCATCTCCATGTGGAGCGCGTGGCAGAACCACTGGCAATAGTACCAGTGCACGCCGGGCAGATCGGCGGTGAAGGTGACCGAGGCGGTTGCCTGCGGCGCAATCTCCATCGCGATCGAGTGGTTCGAGAGCGTGAAACCATGGGTCACGTCATCCACATCGTCGATATTGGTGATGTAGACGGTCACCTCGTCACCCTGGTTGACCTCGAATTTCTCGAGCCCGAAAACGGGGGCCTGCGAGGTCATGTAGACGCGCACCTTGTTGCCGTCGCGGATGACCTTGTTGTCCTCTTCCAGAACCACGCCGTCCTTTTTCGCCTGGGCGACTGCCGCGGCAAACATCTTGTCGTCGCGGGTCCACAGGCTTTTCGGGTTGACGATGTCGGCCCGCACGATGATCGCATCATGGGGTTCGGCAAAGTTGGGCCCGTCATGCACCACCTGCATGTCGTCGCTGGAAATGTCGATCAGCTGGTCGTTCTCGGGTTTCAGCGGGCCGGCATTGAGGAAGCGGTCCTTCGAGAACTTGTTGAGCGACACCAGCCACTTGCCATCGGCCTCGAGCGTTTCGCCCATGGACGAGTGGTTGTGACCCGGCTGATACTGCACATCGACCTTCGAGATGATGGGATCGACATCCTCGCCGTTATAGGCGCGGATCGCCTTGTCGATGTTCCACTTGACCACCTGGCTGTCGAGGAACAGCGTGGTAAAGGCGTTGCCCTTGCCGTCAAACGCGGTGTGAAGCGGGCCAAGGCCCAGTTCCGGTTCGGCCACCACGCAGGAGCGCGGATCGGCATTCTTTTCGAACAGGGCGTCCACCTTGGTCACATCGATGATCGAAACCGTCGGCGACAGCTTGCCGGCAATGCAGACATGGCGCTTGTCCGGGGCGACGTTGACGCCATGCGGGTTGTTCGGGATCGGGATGTAACGGGTATAGTTCTTGTTGCGTCCCTTGCGCCCGTCCAGAACCGGCACGCCGTTCAGCATCTGATAGTCGCCGGCCTTCACGCCCTTTTCGATCTCGGCAATGTTGAACACCACGACATGGTCCATCTCGGCGGCGGTCATCTCGCCCAGGTTCATGCCCATTTCCGAGTTGTAGCTGGATGCAAAGGCATATTTGCCCTGATAGTCGGCATCGCAGTTGTCGAGGTTGCCGCTGACAATGACCTGCCAGGCGACCTCCATCTTGTCGCCGTCGATGGCGGTAAAGATGTTCACATACTTGTCGGGCTCGTCCAGGATCTTGCCGTCATTGACCAGCGGGGTTTCGTGTTCACCATTGGCAAAGATGTATCCCGTGCGCGGATATTTCTGCGGCCGCATGCCGTGGATATCCTGCGCGTTGGGGATCTGGATCATCTTGTCCACCTTCATCACGTCGCAACGGATGCGGGCAACGCGGGTGTTGGCCTTGTCGTTCACGAACAGGTAGCGCCCGTCATAGGTGCCGTCGGTAAACGATATGTGCGGGTGGTGCAGGTCGCCATTGTCATAGGTCACCTTGCCGCGCTTGGCGAGGAACTCCTTGCTGTGCGGCAACAGACCTTCGGTCAGGATCTTGAGGCTTTCATTGGTGATGCCCCAGCCGGTGGCGCTGTCGCGGTTGAATACCGGAATGCGCATCAGCTCGCGCATCGAGGGAAAGCCGATGATACGCACCTCGCCCGACTGGCCGCCCGACCAGAAGCCATAATATTCGTCCAGTTCGCCCGGCTTGACGTTGATGCTGCTCTTGGCTTCGGCACGCGCCTTGTTGGCAGCGGCAAGCCAGGCGGCCGGAGTCGTCGCCACCAGTGCCCCGGTTGCGGTCGCCCCCAGCAATCCGCGGCGGGTTACCTTGATTTTGTCATCCTTGTCAGACATTTCGGGTCTCCTTTTTCCCGGGTTGATCAGCCAGCAACCGCTCCATTGCGGCCCGGCTGGATTCGACTGCCGCGCGATCCTTTGCTCGGCGTTTCAGTTGCTTGATAACGACAGGACATTTCGTGTCGCTCTGATACAGAACCTGGCAATGCAGGCAGTTGATGCATTCGTTCGGATTGATCTCGCCGGTGGGATGGATCGAATCCATCGGACATTCGTTCGAACAGGTCTGGCAGGGGTTGCCGCATTCGCGATAGCGTTTCAGCCACTGGAACATGCGCATCCTGGCCGGGATCGCCAGCGCGCCGCCCAGCGGGCACAGATAGCGGCAATAGAAGCGCTCGATGAACAGGCCCGCAAACAGCAGCACCAGAACATAGGCGACATAGGGCCAGGCGCGCGCGAATTTCAGGATGATCGCGGTCTTGAAGGGCTCGACCTCGGCGTAATGTTCGGCCAGCGGGATCGAGGCCAGCGAGATGCCGAACAGCACCAGAAAGATCAGGTACTTGAACGGCCACAGCCGCTCGTGCAGCCCCCAGGGCAGACGGACCTGCGGCACATGCAGGGCGCGGGCGATCTTGTTGGTCAGCTCCTGCAGGGCGCCAAAGGGGCACAGCCAGCCGCAATAGGCGCCGCGGCCCCAGAACATCAGCGCAACCGCCACCGACGACCACAGGATGAAGATCATCGGATCCAGCAGAAAGGCATCCCAGGTGAACCCGGTTCGCAGGCTGCCGGCCAGCGCCATCAGGTTGACGACCGACAGCTGGGCATTGGCATACCAGCCAAGGAACACCAGCGTGACCGTCAGATAGCCCATGCGGAACCAGAAGAAGGCGCGAGCGTTGCGGGTGACCTGTTTCTGAAAGAAGAACACCGCAGTCAGCACCAGCAGCATGGCCAGTAGACCGGCGATCTCGTATTTGCGAGTCAGCCAGATCTTCTGCCACAAGGCGGTCTTGGCGGCGGCCTCGCGTTCGTCGGCCGACATGGTCTGGGCCGGTGCGCTCTGCTTGACCGCGACAAGGTACTTGCCCGGCAGGCGATAGCTCAGATGATAGGTCAGAAAGGCCTTCTTGATCGGGCCGATGGCGCGATGCACCAGCAGGTTGAACGACCAGGGCGCGGTCGGGTCGAATTCCGCATCCGCCGGGATCTTGAACAGATCGGTTTCGGTGAATTCAGGTGCATCCGACGCGGCAACCCGGCCGAGGCGCCGGTGGTCGTGGTCGTGGAAACGCACCGTCCGGTCGCCCTGGGTCACGGTGATGCGGTCAAAGATGCCGCCCCGCACATAGCCCGTGCCCTTGAAGGAATAGCGCCCGCGCCCGACCACCAGAATGGCCTGTTCGCCCGGCTTCAGCCATTTCCTGAGGTTCCTGTATTCGGCCTCGCCCAGCAGGCTGATGCCGATTTCGGGTACGCTGACCAGCGCCACCGCAACGTCGAGATAGGTATCATTGGGATCGCCCTTTTCGGGCCGCGCGGCCGCCTTCTTGTTGCCGCTGCGCGCGAAGGCTTCGTTGATCTGGCCGACATCGACGGTGATGCGCCGGACCGCCCCCTCGCCCAGCAGATCCTGCCAGCTTTTGGCCGGGCCGGTTTTCTGGCTGATGGTGAATTTCGGCCCCGTGGCCAGATCGGATCCGCTCATCCCGCCCAGTCCGAGGGCCCACGATACCTTGATGCCGGCCCGCAGGATGGTGTCGTCGATGATCATCACCGTCACGGTCGCCCCCGACACGATGTCGAGCTTGTGCGACGATCCCTTGGCCTTGACCTCGGCCTTCAGATCCGTGCCTGCATAGCTGTGGATCAGGCGGCGGATCTTTGATTCCGGTATGCCAACCAGAACGATCGGCTCGGAATGCTTGACCAGCTTGGCGCCGGTGATGACGGCGTCGGTGGAAACCCCGACAACGATGTGAATCGGTTTGCCGGAATAGCCGATGGTGCCGACGAAATCGGATGTGGCAAAGGCCCAGCCCACCGTCTTGCCGCCCTTCAGGATGGGGGCCACGGGTATGTCGGCACGAATCGCGCCAAAGGCGTCTGCGCCAGGCATGATCTCGTCTGGGGCGACCTTTACAAGATAACGTGACAGGACGGATCCGGCCTCGGGTCTGGCCTGTATTTGTCCTGCAAAAACAATTGCCAAGCCAAATATCAACAGCAATTGCAGGGGGATTCTTTTCATGAGACTCATGTCCACTTCGATGGATTCGCGGCACATATAGAACCGCCTTACAAACTCGTGACATGATACAGATCAATATGGCAAAGAGAGTACCAATTTGTCGCACCCCGGCGCAACAGGAAATTTGTCGCACCCCGGCGCAACAGAAACAGCCGTGACCGCCGGTTGCGGCACGG
>CAZWXK010000006.1:0-30837 GCA_964637875.1 uncultured Rhodobacter sp. | reverse complement strand
AATTTGTCGCACCCCGGCGCAACAGAAACAGCCGTGACCGCCGGTTGCGGCACGGGTGTGGAACACGGGTGTGGAAAAGGATGGGCCGGCATGGTGCCGGACATGGTATCGGCCGACCCCGAACACGGGCCGGCAAGGGCGCGCCGAAACGGGCACGCATCATCGGCGAACAAGCGGTGGGTGAACGCTGCCGCCCGTGCGGGCCGGGTTCAGGTCAACAGACGGCGAACCCGGCCCTTTTCACGCTCAGCCGCAGCAGCAGCCCGCGCTTTCGCCCGCCGATTTGCGCGTCTCGTGATGGTGATGGCCATGGCCGCCGCAGCAGCCGCCCTCGCCCTGGTCGGCCGCCTGGGCGTGGTGGTGATGGCCGCCATGGCCGTGACCGCCGCCGCCGCAACATTCATGGGCCGAGTCATCCTCGTGTTCGCCCGCCTGGGCGCCGGTTTCCTCGCGCGGGACAAGGAACATGCCGCATTTCGGGCAGCTTCCGGGCTCGGTGCTTTCGATTTCGGGATGCATCGGGCAGGTATAGATGGTCTGGCCATTGGTGGTTGTCATCTTGTCGGCTCCTTTTCGATGTGGCTGTCATGCCACTGGATTTACTGGAAAGGCTCTGAACAGGACCGCCCCGCTCCGCCGCCTGGCCGACATGCGCCGATCATGCGCCTGGCGGGCCGGGGTGGCCAAACGGCCGGCCTCATCTGTTGCTGTAGACGCCGCCGGGTGGAAATCATTACAGCGGGGCGGCGAAATATGACGAATTATCCTGTTCCGCTCGCCCCGCGGGTGCCATGCGGCCCCGGCGGCGGGGTCGAATCCGGGGCTGAATTCGGGGCAGCACAGGGGCTGCAAGGCCCGGCAGACGCGTCCCCGGCCGCCAGGCTGTGGGCCAGCAGCATGGCAACCTGGCGCCGCGTTTCGGCCAGAAGCTCGCGCGCCGCATCGGGGCCGAGGCCCAGGATGCGGGCCGCATGGGAAAGTGGACGGCCTTCGATTTCGACCAGACGGAAAAGATCGCGCGCCTTGGGTCCGCATCTGTCCGGCAGCATGCCCAGGCAGGCGCGGCTCTGGGCGCGCAGCAGACATCTGCAACCGCGCTCGAAGCTGCCCATCCCCGGCCCTGAGCGGGCCGTCGTCAGCCTGTCGTCATGCATTGTCGCGCCTCTGGACGTTGTCGCCCCCCCGGATCACGAGTCTTTGTCGGGGGGGGGCGTTTCGCAGTCTGTCATCCGGTAGACGCGCGTGGGGCGGGTTTCTTACAGGAAATCCGCGCCCCCCTCAGCCACAGGAGCCCGAACCCTGGCCATCCGGGCCCTGCCCGTTCGACCCCTGGCCGCTGCTGGAAGGGCAGGCACAATCGTCAAAGCCGTCCCGGCAGCAATAGCCGCAGAATTCCATCAGCCGGTCGCGCAGGGCGGCACGGGCACGATGCAGACGCACAGCCAGCGTGCCCGGTGACAGGCCCAGCTCGGCCGCAACCGATTTGCGGCTTTCTTCGCCAAGGTCGATGCGCCGGATCAGCTCGGCATCCTTTTCGCGCAGGCGGGGAACCAGGGTCTCGACACAGGAGCAGACCTGTTGCGACAAGGTTTCGGCGGCATCCGGCACAACGCCCGGCCCATGGGCATCGCGCGCATAGGCATCGTTCAGCCGCGCGCGCCGGCCGGCCCGACGGTAGAAATCGTTCAGCGTCGAACGCAGGATGGCATAAAGCCAGGCATCCATCCGGTCGGCATCGCGCAGCTGGTCCTTGCGCGCAAGGACCCTGAGGCTGAATTCCTGCAACACGTCCTCGGCGTCGGCACGGTTTCCCAGGCGTTTCGACAGGAATCCCAGAAAGGCCTCGCGCCCGGCCAGCAGGGCATGGTCGAGCCCCTGCGTGCCCTGCGTCGCTGCAACGCCAGACGATGAGTCCTGTGCCATTGGCCTGTTCCGTCCCCGCCGCGACCCCTTGCCGCGGCCCATGACCCTACTTGCGGCACCCGAGGGGAATTTTCAAGTGCGCAGATCACCCGACCCGATGCCGCGCAGTCCGGGATGGGGCCGGCGGGCAAGGCATCCACGCGGGGCGTCAACGCAGGGCGCCCCGGGGGGACCCGCCCGGGCAGGTCCGATGGGCAGGTCCGATGGGCAGGTTTCAACGGCGCGCCCGGAGCCTATCCATAGATCTGCCGCGGCAGCCACAGGATGATTTCCGGAAAGATCATGCAGATGATCAGCGCCAGCAGCTGGATCCCCAGGAACGGCAGGGCCGCCTTGAAGATTTCCGCCATCGGGATCTCGGGCGGCGCCACCCCGCGCAGGTAGAACAGCGCATATCCGAAGGGCGGGGAAAGAAAGCTCATCTGCATGTTGACCAGATACAGCACCCCGAACCACAGGGGATCGAATCCGAGGCTCTTGATGATGGGCACAAAGATCGGCACCGCCAGCAGCAGGATCCCCACCCAGTCGAGGAACATGCCCAGAACGATCAGGATCACCATCATCAGGATCAGAATGCCCCAGCGCCCCAGCCCCGTTGCATCCAGCGCCGCGGTGACGAATTGCTGCCCGCCCTCAAGCACGTAAAGCCCGACAAAGATGGTCGCGCCGAACATGATCCAGATGACCATGCTGGAGGCCTTGAGCGTGGTGATCGAGGCCTCGCGGATGGTCCGCCAGTCAAGCTGCCCGTGCAGCGCCGCCACCACGAAGGAACCGAAGGTCCCGATGCCGGCGGCCTCGACCGGGGTAGCCGCGCCCGAAAACAGCGCCGCAAAGACGACCATGATCAGGATGATCGGCGCGCCCATCTTGCGCAGCAGGGCCATTTTCTGGCGGAAATTGATCCGCTCTTCCACCGGGATGGGCGGGCCCAGCTCGGGGTTGATGTAGCAGCGGATGGTCACATAGGCCACATACAGCCCCGACAGCAGCAGCCCGGGAAAGACCGCCCCGATAAACAGCTCGCCCACAGATTGCTCGGCCACCACGGCATAGATGATTGCCAGGATCGACGGCGGGATCAGAATACCCAGCGTGCCGCCGGCCATGATCGAGCCCATGGCGATGCGGGGGTCGTATTTGCGTTCCAGCATCGCCGGCAGGGCAATGATGCCCATGGTCACGACCGCCGCGCCGATGACGCCGACCATCGCCGCCAGGATGGTCGAGGCAATGATCGTTGCCGTTGCCAGGCCACCCTTGAGGCCGCCCAGCAGCTTGTAGATCACGTCGAACATGTCCTTGATGATGCCCGCTCGTTCCAGCATCGCCGCCATGAATATGAACAGCGGTATCGCCGAGAGCTGATAGTCGGTCATCAGTGGAAAGATGCGGCTGGGCACGATGTTGAGCGTGTCCGCGTCGCCCAGGACGAACAGGAACACGATCGCCAGACCGCCGGTGACAAAGGCAAGCGGCAGACCCGCCATGAGCAGGACCAGCAACGACCCGAACATGATAAGGGTCAGCCAGCCGATTCCGATTTCAAGACCCATTGGTGCGCTCCCTGTCGGGTGAGAATACGAGCGATATGTCCCTGGCCAGCTTGGATATGCCCTGCAGGATCAGCAGCGCCGCGCCGATGACGATGGTCATCTTGACCGGCCAGTACTGAATCGCCCATTCGGTAAAGCTGACCTCGCGCTGGCCGATGGAATCGGCCGCAAAGATCATCCCGGTCCACAACAGCGTGCCGGCAAAGATGAAGAAGAATACCGAGGTGATCAGATCGGTGATCGCCTTGCCGCGCGGGGTGAATTTCGCATAGAAGATATCCACCCGCACATGGCTTTCGGTCAGCATGGCATAGGCCCCTGCGATCAGGTATTGCATCCCGAACATCAGGAACATGCCCTCATGCACCCAGTTGGTGGGCGAATTGAAGACATAGCGCACGATGACCTCGTAGTAATAGGCAAACACCGCGATCACCGACCAGAAGGCGACGAATTCGCCGGTGAACAGCGACAGGCGGTCGATGGCGCCAAAGATGCCCTTGCCGGCCAGCAGACGATCATCCTTGAGGATCTCGCGATCGATCGGGTCATCGGGATGCTTGCGCAGCTTTTCCAGCGCCTGACGCAGCATGCGCCGCATCAATATGGCGTCGATCGCCATGAAGGCCACGATGGCGAGAAAGGCATAATAGGCGGTGTATGACCATTTTTCGCGCAGGCTGCGGGATTCCTCGATCCTGGGGCGCAGGCCCTGAACCTCGGCCTTCAGCTCTGCGATCTTGGCGATTGCCTTTTGCTTGCGCGCTTGCTGCTTGCTGATCTTGCGCTGCTGGCGGGCGCGGGCGCGCTCGTCATCGGCGGGCAGGCGGTCAATGGCGGCGCGGGCGCGGGCGATGGCTGCATCGGCCTTCCTGATTCGCGACTGCGACCGCTGGACCGACTTGTCGATGGCATCCACCGCGGCCACCGCATCGGAATAGACGATGCGGGCCTGGCGCTCGACCCCGCTGGAATAGAGGATCAGCGCAAACAGGGGCCAGTAGAGAAACCCCCAGCGGTTCTTGAGATACAGGCGGTGAAAGCCGAACAGCCCCCCCACCAGCCACAGGAAATAGGCGATCCCGATCGAGCGCGACCCCGGGGTCGGCTGGATCCGTCGCGAAAGATACATGGCCACCAGCGGGAAAATGATCAGCCCCGACCAGTACAGCCAATGCGGTAGAACGAACTCGACGCTCGGCATGGTTTCACTCCCCCGGAAAGAAAGGCATTCCGGATTTATGGAAATCGACGGAATCGGAGGCTCACCCGGCGCAGGCGCCGGATGAGCCGACAATGCGCCGGGTCACAGTTTCAGGGTCTGACCCGCGATCATGTCCTGGGTCACGTAACCCAGTGACGGCGACATCATGTAATCGAGCTGCGTCTTGAAGATACGCGCCGCGTTCCTGTCCTTGTTGGCCCAGGCATACCAGCGACGCACGGCGATCTCGGTGATGACCTCGACATCGTCGGGGCTGAGGCGGGTGACCTCGGTGCCGTCGGCCTCGAATTTCTTCCAGGCTTCCTGATCGGCGGCCTGGATCGCGGCATGGTGCAGATCCGAATAGCGATGCACCTCGGCCTCGACAAAGATCTTCATCTCGGGCGGCAGCGCGTTCCACGATTTCATGCCGACGGTGATGTCCATCAGGTCGACAGGCTGGTAAACCGACATCATGCCCGGCGGCCCCATCGAGATGTATTTGGTCACCTGGCTGAAGCCCAGCGCATAGTTGATCGCGGGGCCCACATAGTCGGCCACGTCGATCGTGCCCTTTTCCAGCGCCGGGAAGATTTCCGAGCCGGGCAAGAGGGTCGTCTTGGCGCCCAGTTCCTGGAACACCTCGGCAACCATGCCGCCGGGCAGGCGCATCTTGCGGCCGCGAAAGTCATCGACCGAGCGGATCGGAACCTTGGAGTGGATGATGTTCGGGCCATGCTGAACGGGGCCGACATAATACATGCCCTGATCGGCAAACAGCTTGCGCGCCATTTCCAGCCCGCCAAGGCCGTAATAGAACGTGTCCCATTCACCGGGGTTGCGCAGACCCATGGGATACGAGCTGAGGAACACGGCCGCCGGAATCCGCCCCGCCCAGTACAGCGTGAACGGGTTCATGGCATCGAGAACGCCGTTTTTCACCGCGTCGAACAGCTGGAAATCACCGACGACGTCCTTGGCGCCGAAGGGAATGAATTTCAGCTGGCCCGAGGTGCGTTCCTCGATCGAGCGGCACCAGTCCTTGAATATCTGCAACCCGATCCCGCCGGGCCATGATGTCTGGAGCTTCCAGGTGATGGTGTTGCCCGCTGCCGTGGCCAGCGATGGTGCCGCAAGCGTCCCTGCCGCCGCGGCCGCTCCGGCCCCT
The DNA here is from genome assembly GCA_964637875.1 of uncultured Rhodobacter sp. GTDB lineage: Bacteria > Pseudomonadota > Alphaproteobacteria > Rhodobacterales > Rhodobacteraceae > UBA5972. The sequence continues at coordinate 24,983 of CAZWXK010000006.1, read as the reverse complement.
TTCAGCAGAAAATTGCGTCTGTTGGTCCTGGTTGTCATGAAATGTCCTCCCTGTTCAATGACAATGGCTGTACCGCCCCGAAGGCGGCCTTTCGTCCTGCTCTGGCTCCTTTCCCGTCGTCTGTTGCCTGTCCCTGTCTCCACCTTGCCCCGTCGCTAGAGTTCGACCATCGCGGCCTCGCCCTGTTCCTGCGCAAGCCGCGCCGCGACCGAGGCGACCGCCAGATCCTGCAACCCCACACCGGTGCCGTCGAAAAGGGTGATCTCGTCATCCGATGTCCGGCCCGGATGGTCGCCGTTGATGACCATGCCGATGGGCGTGATGTCATCCTCGTCCAGAAGGCCCGCGGCAACGGCGTGCTGGGTTTCGCCGATGGTGATCGACTGGGCGATTTCGTCGGAGAACACCGTTGCCGCGGCAACCAGTTCCGGGTCGAGTTCCTGCTTGCCCCTGGTGTCGGTGCCCATGCAGGCGATGTGGGTGCCCGGCCTGATCCAGTCCTTCATCAGCAGCGCGTCATGGGCCGAGGTGATCGAGATGATGACGTCGGCCTCGGCGCCCAGCTGTTCGCGTTCGACCGCCTCGAAAGGCAGGCCCAGATCGTCGGCGACCTTGCCCAGAGACGGCAGCATGTCGGGATGATAGTTCCAGGCGATGACGCGCTCGAATTCGCGTTGCTCGGCGGCGGCGCGCAGCTGGAACTGCGCCTGGTGACCGGCCCCGACCATGCCCAGAACACGCGCATCCCTGCGCGCAAGATGGTTGATCGAGATCGCGCTTGACGCCGCCGTGCGCAGCGCGGTCAGGTAGTTGCCCCCGACCAGCGCCGCCAACTGCCCGGTATCGGGATCGAACAGGAACACGGTTGACTGGTGGTTGGTCAGTCCCCGCGCCATGTTGTGGGGCCAATAGCCCCCGGCCTTGACCCCCAGCACCAGGCCGGCGCGATCAAAGCCCGACTTGAACCCATACAGCGCGTCCGCATGCCCGATGGCCTCGCGCACGACCGGAAAGTTCCAGGCATCCCCACGCGCCATGGCCCCGAACACGGCCTCGACCGCGTCATGGGCTGCCTTGCGGGTCATGACCTTGTGGCAGGTTTCCTCGGATACGATCAGCATCACCAGGCCAGCCCCCGCGCAGTCACCGGGATCACGTCTTCGACCTTGTCGCCACGCACCAGCACATACCAGTCGTGAACATTGCAGGTCGGGTCGCAATGGCCGGGGATCAGCCTGATCTTCTGGTTGATCTGCAACTTGCCCTCGGGGTCGGCGATCACACCGTGTTCGTCGGAACATTTGATATATTCGACACCTTCGATGCCATGCACCCTGGGCAGACCGCTATCGACCGACTGCGCCTTGAGGCCCGCATCGACCACCGCCTTGTCGGGTTTGGCATGGCTCATCACCGAGGTCAGCAGGAACAGCGAACTGGCGAACTGGCTTTGGCTGATGGGCACGCCGTTTTCATCCAGGATGCGGCCGTAATCGGCATCCATGAAGGCGTAAGAGCCACATTGCAGCTCGTTATAAACGCCCGAGGCGCCCTCGAAATAATAGCTGCCGGTGCCACCGCCGCCAATGATGTCGCATTCCAGCCCCTGCGATTTCAGCGCCTGAACGGCATCCTTGACCATCGCCACGGCAATATCGATCTTTTCCTTGCGGTCCTCGTAACGGTCGAGATGCTGCATCGCACCCTGATAGGCCTGAATGCCGGAAAACTTCAGCCCAGGCGCCGCGTCGATCAGCCTGGCAATATTGACCACATCCTGAGAGGTCGTCACCCCGCAACGCCCGGCGCCGCAGTCGATTTCGACCAGACATTCGATCTCGGTCCCGTGCCTTTCGGCGGCGGCGGAAAGGTCGGCCACGTTTTCGGGATCATCCACACAGACCAGCGTGCGCACGCCCAGTTCGGGCAGGCGGGCAAGGCGGTCGATCTTGGCAGGGTCGCGCACCTGGTTCGAGACCAGGATATCCTTGATGCCGTTGCGGGCGAATGCCTCGGCCTCGCTTACCTTCTGGCAGCAGATGCCGCAGGCGCCGCGGTCGATCTGCATCTTTGCAACATCGGCCGATTTGTGCATCTTGCCGTGTATGCGCAAACGCATCCCCATGGCGTCGGCATCCGCCTGCATCTTGTCCAGGTTCTTTTCCAGCTGATCCATGTCGATGATCAGGCAGGGTGTCTGGATTTCGTCAAAACTCATCCCCGGCTTGGCGGGAATGTTGTAGCCGACCTCGTATTCTTGGAAATTCAGGTCCTTCATGGTCATTCCTCCTAGCCCCGATCACATCCAGGGCAGTTTTTTCAGATCGACATTGCCCCCGGTCAGGATCACGCCCACGCGCCTGCCTGCAAAGCGGTCCCTGTTTTTCAGGATGGTGGCCAGGGTCACGGCGCTGGATGGCTCGACCACGATCTTCATGCGCTGCCAGATCAGATACATGGCGTCGATGATCTCGTCCTCTTCGGCCAGCAGGATGTCGGTGACGTGGTTGCTGACGAAATGCCAGGTCAGATCCTTGAGCGGCACCTTGAGGCCGTCGGCCACCGTCTCGGGCGCGTCATCGGCAATGATGTGCCCGGCCTTGAAACTGCGGTATGCGTCATCGGCCTGTTTCGGCTCGGCGGCAAGGATTTCGACATCCGGCGCGATATTGGACAGCGTCAGGCAGGTGCCCGACACCATGCCGCCGCCGCCGATGGGGGCGATCACGGCATCAAGCCCGTCCACCTGCGACAGCAACTCGCGCGCGCACGTCCCCTGCCCGGCAATCACCCGCGCATCGTTATAGGGATGCACGAATTCGGCACCGGTTTCGGCCACGACCCGCGCAAACACCTCTTCACGACTACTGGTCGAGGGTTCGCATTCGGTGATGGTGCCGCCATAGCCGCGCACGGCCTGTTTCTTGGCCTCGGGCGCGGTGCGGGGCATGACCACATGGCACGGGATCCCCCTGCGCCCGGCGGCATAGGAAAGCGACAGCCCGTGGTTGCCGGAACTGTGGGTTGCGACACCACGGGCTGCCTGGTCTTCCGTGAGTGAGAAGACGGCATTGCTGGCCCCGCGCGCCTTGAACACGCCGGCCTTCTGAAAATTCTCGCATTTGAAGAACAGCTCGGCCCCGGTCAGCCCGTTGAAATAGGTCGAGGTCAGAACCGGGGTTTCATGCACATGGGTGCGGATGCGCGCGTGGGCGGCAACGACATCATCATAGGTGGGTATCTGCATCAAGGGCATCCCTCCTCAGGCGGCGTTCGACATGGCGGCGCGGGCGGTTGCGCGGAAATGTTCCTGCGCCGCCGCAACCCCGCTGCCCAGCGTGATCGGATAGTCGAGATCCTTCATGGCCATCTCGATGGTGGCCAGCCCCGACAGAACCATGACATCGGTCAGCGCGCCCAGATGACCAATGCGAAACGCCCTGCCGGCCATTTCGCCCAGCCCCACACCAAAGGAAACGCCATAGGCATCATAGGCATGGTTGACCAGCGCATCGGCGTTGAAGCCCTCGGGCACGTAAATCGCGGTGACGGAATCGGAATACAGCTCGGCCGATCTTGCGACCAGTTCCAGCCCCCAGGCGGCAACGGCGCGGCGCACGCCCTCGGCAAGACGGCGGTGGCGGGCAAAGACATTGTCCAGCCCCTCGTCAAACAGCATCTCCAGGCTCTTGCGCAGGCCGAATATCAGCTGCAAGGGCGGGGTATAGGGATAACCCGCTGCCGCGTTGGCCTTCAGCATGTCGCGGAAATCGAAATAGCAGCGCGGGCTGGTGGCGGTTTCGGTTGCCTTCATGGCCTTCTGGCTGACGGCGACAATGGCCATGCCGGCGGCCAGCATCAGCCCCTTTTGCGACCCCGAAATGGCCAGATCGACGCCCCATTCATCCATGCGGAAATCCATCGAGGCCAGCGAGCTGACGCAATCGACATACAGCATCGCCGGGTGATCGCAGCCATCCAGGGCCGCGCGCACGGCACCGATATCGGACAAGACCCCGGTTGCGGTTTCGTTATGGGTGACCAGAACCGCCTTGATGCGGCGATCGGTGTCGGCTGCCAGGCGTTCGGCAAACAGATCGGCCGGCGCGCCGGTGCCCCATGCACATTCGATCACCTCGACATCCAGGAAATGCCGCTGGCACAGGTCGATCCAGCGATGGCTGAACATGCCATAGCGCGCGACCAGCACCTTGTCGCCGGGGCTGAGCGTGTTGGTGACAGCCGCCTCCCAGCCGCCCGTGCCGCTGGACGGAAAGGTGATGATCTCGGCCGTTTCCGTCTTGAACAGGCGCTTGAGGTCGGCCAGCACCGGGCGCAGGGTCGTGGCGAAATCCGGCGCGCGATGGTCCATCGTCTGCACCGCCATGGCGTGACGGATCGGGTCGGGGATATTTGTCGGGCCCGGGATGAAAACCGGGTTCTGGCCGGACATGGCGAATCCTCTGTTGTTCACGTCTGATTCCATCCTGACCTGATTCACCCAAATCGGCAATTTTTTCGAAAACTTTTTCCATTTTTAGTGGAATTTCATTATCCTATTGATTTACAATGAATTTCTATTTTCCAAATTAATATCCGATTTTCTTTGAAAAATTTTTTCATTCCGGTAAAAACAACCTGTACCCTCGATTCCAGACGGAGGAATCATCCTGTCGGAACTGCCGGAAAGGAAACGCAAGCGCGGGCGACCGCGTTCGGGCAAGGCCGACAGCGCGGCCTCGACGGTGCAGGCACTGGACCGTGGTCTGCTGATCCTGCGCACCCTTGCACGCAGTCGCGGCGCCACCCTCAGCGAGCTTGCGCTTCAGGTGGGCATGCCACCCTCGACCGCCCACCGGATCCTGGCGACATTGCAGAACCACGGCTTTGCCGAATTCGACGACACCACCCAGGAATGGGCCGTCGGCGTCGGGGCGTTCCGGGTCGGCAGCAGCTATCTGATGCGCACCAATCTGATCGAGGCGGCGCGCAAGGCCATGCGCGCATTGATGCGCGAGACCGGCGAAACCGCCAATCTGGGGATCAGGGATGGTTGTCACGTCGTCTTTGTCAGCCAGATCGAAACCCACAATCCGATCCGTGCCTTCTTTCGCCCCGGGACGCGCTCGGAAATGCACGCTTCGGGCATCGGCAAGGCGCTGCTTTTCGGGATGGATCGCAGGCAGGTGGAAAAGATCCTCCAAAAGACCGGGCTGGCCGAGTTCACCCCCAACACGATCACCTCGGCCAGGGCGCTGTTTGCCGATCTGGAACGCAGCCGCGCGCGCGGCTGGGCGCTGGATGACGAAGAGCGCTATCATGGAATGCGCTGCGTCGCGGCCCCGATCCACGATGCCTATGGCGAGACCATTGCCGGGATATCCGTCTCGGGGCCGACGGTGCGTTTTTCCCACGAGGTGATCCTGGCAACCGGCCCCCGCGTGCGCAAGGCCGCCGACGAGGTAACCGACATGATCGGCGGCATCGCCCCGCGGCGCTGAGCGCGGGCGCGATTTGCACCGATGGGCGGCGGGCTCAGAACGATCGTGTCAGGCTGAGGCTCAGGTAATCGCTGTTGGCAAGGGCGGCCACCGGATCGCCCGGCGCGGGCGTGTTGAAGAAACGCCCCTCCAGCGAGACCTGCCAGGATTCGCCGATCCGGCGCGCGCCCTTGACCGACAGCAGCCGTGCCCCGCTGCGCCGGTCCAGCACCATTCCGGCCAGCAGATTGGTACTGGCAAGGTCGTTCAGGGTCAGGCGGGCGCCCAGGAACAGGTCGTCGTCAAGGATGGTGACAGGGGCCAGCAGGGGATCACGCCCGTCGCGGCTGTATTCGGCCAGAAGGCCCAGATCGGCCCCCGTGGGCAGCCCGCCCGGCAATGTCCATTCGAATCCGGCCGTTACGGCATTGAAACGCGGCCCCTGCCCGGCCCGGTTGATGGCCTCGAGCTTCCACAGCCAGTCGCCCGCGGTATATTGCAGGTCGAGCCCGAGCTGGGTGATATGGTCATAGATCGGGGTCAACCCACCCCCCGCCGGCACCAGAACGGGGGCACGGCTGGTGCCCTCGAACCAGGACAGGCCGATATCCCAGTCGCCGATACTGTTCGACCAGCGGGCCGCAAGATCGACATGCCCCTTGCCGCCCGGTCCGGTATATACCGCCGGCCCCACCGGCAAGGGCGGGCCGAGGCGGGTGCCTGCGCGGGGCCATGCGCGGGGACGGAAACCGGGCAGCGCATAGAACGAGAACGTGCCATAATCGCCATAGAGGCTGAGGCCCAGCATGGGCTGACCCAGCTTGGCCGAGCCGTCGATTCCCTCGAGCAGGTCGTCCTGATTCACGATATCGACCAGATGCCGCGATTCCGTGACCCCCCAGAAAACCTTGTCGATGCCGGCGGTCAGGCTCCATCCATCACCCTGATGCAACCAGTAGGCCTCGCGCAGGTCGGTGTGGCTGCGCCCTTCGCCGCCGTTCTCCCAGCGGCCAAACAGCGACAGCACCACCCGGTCGGAGGCGCCCAGATCGCCCGTGATCCGCCCCTCGAAGGTGACCGAGGGAAACAGGCGACGGTTGTCACCGCCCGGCAGGGGGGCCTCGGTATAGGCGCGCAGCCCGGCGCCCAGCGCGGCCGTGAACTCCCAGCTCTGGGCCGAGGCCTGCGTCGCGGTCACGCCAGCCAGGCCCAGCGCAAGCCAGAGCATCGCTTTCGTCGTCTTCATCTGATATTCCTCAGATTGCCCTTGCTGAAGGTCGCCGCGCTCAGCCCGGTGCCGAAACGCCAGTCGTCATATTTCAGCACCGTCGCGCGGCCGGTCTTGAGATTCTTCATGGTCAAGGTCCGGGCACGCCAGAAGCGCCCCTTGTACAGCTTGTAATCGGCAAGGCCGAGCACCTTGACCATCTTGCCGCGGCGATCGAGATATTCGATCCTTTCCACGCGATATGTCTTGCTGTCGAACCAGGTGATCAGCTTGCTGTAGCCCGAATTGCGATAGGCGGGCTTGCGCGCAACCACCAGGCAGGTCCGGCCGCCGCAGGGCCGGGTGCCCAGATATTCATAGGTGAACTTGCCGATCTCCGGGGCGGCGATGTCCTCATAGGTGAACTCGCTGCCGAAAAAGGCCCCGGTCTTGTTGGACGAGGAAATCCGCTTGACCCTTTTCAGCGCCGGCAGATACAGCCACTGATCGTCGTCGGCGCCGACCCTTGCGCGGGTCAGCAGCAAGGTACCCTTCATGTCGGCGGGGCTGTCGAAGATCGCGATCGACATGTCGCCGCCCTTGTCGCCGGGAACTTCGAGCATCATCATGCGCAGGCTGCGCTTGCGCGTGTTGCCGCGGCGGTCCTGCAACAGCATGGTCATCCCGACCTGGGCGTCGCGCCAGCCGGAATCGCGCCGTTCGGCCTCGCGGGCGATTTCCAGGCCGCGCTGGGCCGCCTGCGATTGGGCCTGCGATTGGGCCTGGGCGGGGGTTGCGGAAAGCCCCGGCCAGATGCCGGGCATGGCAAGGGCGGCGGTCAGTGCCACCATGGCAAGGCTTTTCATGACGGACTCCTTTCAGACATCCCGACCGGGGTTTCGAACCTGGCCAGATAGCGCTCGGGCGTGGCGGTGAAACGCTCGCGGCAGCGCACCGAGCAGAAATGATAGCGCTGTCCCTGATGTTCGGTGAACAGGGTCGATATCCAGGCGTCGATGGCCATGTTGCACACCGGATCGCGCACCCATTCATGGCTGTCCTGCTTGCGGTCGCGCAGATGCCCGTCCTCGAGCCACAGGATACGATCGGCCACGTCCTCGACCCGGCGATCATGGGTGACGATCAGCACCGCGCGCCCCTCGTCGCGGGCGATGTCGTGCAGCACCATCAGCACGTCCTGCCCGGACTTGCTGTCGAGATTGCCGGTCGGCTCGTCGGCGATGATAAGGCGGGGCTGGTTGATCAGGGCGCGGGCAATGGCAACGCGCTGTTTCTCGCCCCCCGACAGGGTGGCAGGCAATGCGTTGCGCCGCCTGGACAGGCCCAGCCGGGCCAGCAGCTCGTCGGCGCGCTCCTGTGCGGCGCGCACGCCCCCGGGGGCCAGATGGGCGGGAAACAGCACGTTGTCGCGCACGCTCAGGGCCTCGAGCAGGTTGAACGCCTGGAACACGAAACCGATGGTCCGCGCCCGCAATCTGGAAACGCGCCTGTCGGACAGGGTCGATATATCGACCCCGTCGATCACCACCGTGCCGCTGTCGGGGCGCAGCAGCGCGCCCAGGATCGACACCAGTGTCGTCTTGCCCGAACCGGACGGCCCGGTGATGGTGACCATCTCGCCGGCGGCCACGTCCAGCGATACCCCATCGACCGCGCGCACGAGGGTGCGGCCCTCGCCAAAGGTCTTGGTCAGGTTTTCAGCATGCAGGATCACGGAAGTCATTTCGGTTGTCCTCATTGATGAAAGGCGGTTACGGGATCGACGGCCAGCACCCGGCGGACCGGAATTGCGGCGGCGATCAACGACACCACGACGGCCAGCCCGCCGGTGCGGATGAGCGAGTCGCTGCTCATCCCCAGGCTGACCTTGGGCACGAAGGCCTCGGTCATGGGGATGGCCAGATAGATCAGCGCCACCGCCAGCCCATAGGCCAGCAACCCGATGACCAGCGCCTGAACGAGGATCGCGGCCCAGATCGCCCGGTCGCGCACGCCAAGGGCCTTCATCACCGCCAGTTCCCGTTCACGCTCGGAGATGTGCGAATAGATGATGAAGCCGGTCAGCAGCACGGCAAGCGCACCGCCGATCACCGTCATCATCCAGATGATTTCCAACCCCATCTGTACCGCGATCGAGAAATCCCGACGCGAGAAATCCTGCCGTGTCAGGGCGTTGACCTTTTCCACCTGCTGGCGGATGCGCGCAGCCAGCGCCGCCGGATCGACCCCGGGCCTGGCATCGACCAGCAGATAGCTGACGGCACCGATCGATGACATGGTATCGGCCAGGTCGGAAAGGGTCACGAAACTGACCGAATTGGCCATCGAAAAGGTATCGGCCGAGAACCCCGCAACGGTAAAGTCGCGTCCGGCGATGCGCACCTTGTCACCGATCCCGAGCCCGGCATCCGATGCAAAGATGTCGGGAACGATCGCCTCTCCCGGCCCCGGCAGGCGCGCCCCGGCGGCCGATTTCCACGGTCCCGCCCGACCATCGCCCTGTTCGATTCCCACGACATAGGAAAACCAGCTGCGCCCCCCGGCCTGGATCACCGAGTTCAGATAGAGGATCGGCGTGACCTTGGCCACGCCATCGACCGCGGCAACCGCGTCGATCTTCCAGTCGCTCAGGAACGAGGTGGTCATGTGCATGTTGCCGACCCCTTTCTGCATCACCCAGACATCGGCATCGGTCCTGTCGATCAGGGCCACGATCTGGCGCGATTCACCGGTAAACACCCCGGCAAAGAACAGCACCAGGGCAAAGGCCCCCGCCACGGCCGCGACGCTGGCAAGCAATTGCTGCGGCGCGGCCAGAAGTTCCCTGAAAGTCCAGTTGAACATCGTTTCACCCCCTGAATGCCGTTGCCGGATCCAGCCGCACCAGGCTGCCCAGCGGGGCCAGTGCGCCGAGAACCGCCAGCACCAGCGCGATCAGCGCCGTGCGCCACAGGGCGGTCGGGTCCAGCGTCTGCAACATGTAGACCGGGGCAAGGGATTCGATCAGCGATCCCAGCCCCGCCCCGATGGCGACTCCCAGTGGAATGGCCAGTACAACGGTTCCCACTGCCTCGATGATCACCCCGACCACCAGGTGGCGGGTGTTGAACCCCAATGCACGCAGCACGCCCAGGCTCTTGCGGCGGGTGCGCACGGCCGCATAGGAAAACAGCCCGATGGCCAGCGCCCCGATGCCATAGCTCAGCCCCAGCAGCAGGTTCATGATCGGTCCCAGAAGCTCGCGGCCCAGATTCTCGTCATTGGCGGCAAGCTGTGCCGGCAGGATGGCCGAGGCCTCGGGGACGTTGGCCGAAATGTCGGCGGCCACGGCAGCGGGCGAAAAGCCCTTTTTGACATCGACCACCAGGAAACTGAGCAGCGGAAAAGCGGCGATATCCGCGGCGACATCGGATTCGAAATAGAAATCGATCAACCCGTCATAGGTCAGAAAGGCAAAGGGCGTGAACAGCGCGGCGGCACCCTCGGCGATGCCCGACACGGTAAAGTCATAGGCCGACAATGTCAGCGTATCGCCGACGGAAAGATCGTAGCGCTCGGCCAGCGACCGGTCGATGACGATATCGCGCGGATTGCGTGGCGCCCGCCCGGCGACCATGCGTGTCGGCCCGCCCTTGTCGTCATAGACCAGCACGATGATCGGAGTCAGGCGGCCCCCGGCCTCGTAGATTGCCGAAATCGAGGTCAGGGGATGGGCGCTGGCAACGCCGGGCCTGGCCTCGACGTCGCGCCGGGTGCGCTGGGGCAGGATCGAGCGCGCGGCAAGAAAATTCGTGACCCCGTTCTGGGACACGATCACATCGCCGCCGCGTTGCAACACCGCCTGGCGGAGCTGGGTATAGGAACCCGTCAGGAACCCTTCGAGAACCAGTATCTCGGCCAGAATCGCGGCAATCGCCAGAATCGTCAGTGCGGTTCTGGCAGGCTTGTGAACAGCGTTTCCAAGGGTCAGGGAAAACATCCGATGCTCCTTTTCCTTCGGGCCTGGTCCCGGGTCCGGGTCAACTCATGCGGATTTTTCCGGCTCGACAGGCCCGGCTGGCCCGTCGCCCTCGGGCCGATCGTCGGCCGCGACCTTGCTGCCCCCGCAGCAGCCGCCGCCGCGGGTCTTGCCTGCGTGACCCTTGCCGTGCCGGTGGCCGAACAGGTGCATGCCGAACATGCCCCCGAGCAGGGCCAGCACCACCCAGTTATCCGCAATCCAGTTCATCCCGATCCTCCTGTGGGGGCGGGTTTCGTGCCGCCCCGGTTTCAGTGTCGGGGCAGTCATGCATCTTCCAGTCCATGGAAGGTCAAGGAGTTTTTTCATTTCCGACGCGGGGTTGGAAAATGGGGCCGCGAAGGCAACCGGTGGATGCGGTGGTCGGGTGGGTCGCCGGGTCGAACGGGGGGCCGAACGGGGAGTTCACGAAGGACAATGGCCGGGCGGCTGCCGGCCGTGCCGGCGGGGGCTGTCTGCCCCCGCACCCCCGAGAGTATTTTTGCAAAGAAGAAGCCATTATCGTCGGGGCACTGGCCGACAGGCAGCGAACGTGGAGGCCTGGCCCCGGGGGCTGCTGTCAGAACACCAGAACCTTGTCGGCGGACAGGGTCTCGGCCGCCAGTTCGGGCATGGTCGAACGCAGGCAGCCATCGGTCATGTCGTCATCGGTCATGCCGCGCGCATCCATGCAGGTCCCGCACAGCAGCACCCGCCCCTTGCCCAGCGTCACGCGTCGGATCATGCGTTCCATGTTGTAGTATCCGTCAGGTGTCTTTTGCCCCTTGCGCGCGCAGATGACCGCATCGGCCATCAGAAAGACGGCAACCTCGTGATCGGTATCGGCCTTGAGCAGGGCATGGGCCAGGCGCAGCGCGTTATAGCTGCGCTCGGTCCCGTAGGGCGGGTCGTTGAGGATGAAAAGGGTCTTCATGGGGAACCTCCTGTGTTGCTGTGTGTTTCTGCGTGTTGCTGCGGGCCCGGCACCGGGGCCGGGTTTGGGGCCGGGTTTGGGGGGCGTTGCGGCGCTCAGGCGGCGTTTTCCACCCTGCCCGAGGGCAGACCCGCCCCGTTCCATGCCACCATGCCCCCGCTGAGCACCCGCACATCACGGGCACCGGCCTCGGCCAGCAGGCGCGCCGCCATGGCAGAGCGGCGATCGGTACGACAGACGGCAATGATCGCGCCCTCCATGGCCTCGGCCAGCTCGTCAAGGCGGGTTTCGAGTTCATCCAGCGGGATATTCACCGCCCCCGGAACATGGCCCAGCGGCCCGGTGAATTCGTCGGCGGCGCGCACGTCCAGGATCAGGGGCGCATCCGGCGTGCCCAGCCTGCCGCGCAGATCGTCGATCGTGGTCCGGGAAACCGGCGCGCCACGCAGGCGCCGGATCAGGCGCGGAACAAAGGCAATGGTTGCCAGCAGGGCCAGCGCAACCACCCCGTAGCGGATGGCGGAAACGTCGCCTCCCAGCGCCTCGCGCCCGGCATATCCCAGCCAGGTATAGGCCAGCGCACCGGGGGCCATGGTGAAAAAGGACGTCGCCACATAAGACGCGAACGGAATCCGCGTCAGCCCGAAGGCATAGTTCGACAGGTTGAAAGGAAATATCGGCACAAGGCGCACAAAGGCGACGAAACGCCAGCCCTCGGCCTCGACCCCGCGGATCAGGCGGCCCAGCCTGGCGCCCGCCCTGCGTGCAACCCAGTCACCGGCCAGAAAACGGGCGATCAGAAATGCCAGTGCGGCACCGATGGTCGCGCCCGTCAGGTTGAACAGCGTCCCCGCCACGGGGCCGAACATCGCCCCGCCCGCCAGGGCAAACAGGGCACCGGGCGCAAAGACGACGGTCCCCAGCGCATAGGCCGCGACATAGATTGCCGGGCTCCAGGCGCCAAAGCCCGACAGCCAGGCATCCAGCAGCGCCGGGTCCAGCCGGTCGCGGTTCAGCCCCACCAGCAGCACCCCCAGGCCAAGCAGGGCCAGCAGGGCCAGACGCCCCATGAAATTACCCTTGCGCATGATCGGTCTTTCCTTTTTCCTGTGCTTGTTGTGATGTCAGGCGCGGATCAGGCCCGCTTGCCGGGCCCAGCGCCGGCTGGATGAGCATCCGGTCCAGCCATTGGTCACGCGTGGTGCGGAATTGCTCGATCCCGATTTCCATGTCGTCATGGCCTCTGGCAGGCTGGGCGATATAGGTTCCCAGCAGGCGATCCCACCAGGTGAGGTTGAACCCGAAATTGCTGTCGGTCTCGCGCCGGTCGACGGAATGGTGTACCCGGTGCATGTCGGGGGTGACCAGGAACAGGCGCAGGAAACGATCCAGCCATGCAGGCAGGCGGATGTTGGAGTGGTTGAACATGGCGGTACCGTTCAGGATCACCTCGAATATCAGCACAGCGACAGCTGGCGGACCCAGCGCCAGCACCGCGGCCAGCTTGATCCCCATCGACAGCAGGATTTCCAGCGGATGAAACCGCAGCCCCGTGGTCACGTCGATGGCCTGATCGGCGTGGTGCATCCGATGCAGCCGCCACAATGCGGGAACGAAATGGAACACCACATGCTGCAGATAGATGACGAAATCGAGGATCACGACGGATGCAAGGATTGCCAGCCAGCCCGGCAGTTCGACAATGTTGAACAGGCCCCAGCCATTGCGCTGGGCCATCAGCGCCAGACCGACCGCAACCACCGGAAAGGTCAGCCGCACGATGATGGTGTTGATCACCACGATTCCCAGATTGTTGGTCCAGCGGATCAGACGCGGAATTTCGATACGTCGGCGCGGCACGGCCACCTCGAGTGCCGCCATTGCGATCAGGATTCCCAGAAAGACGGCCAGGCGAATGGCACCTTCATTTGTCAACAACAGCTCGGTCATGTTCCATACCTCTTGTGGAGTGGGTGATTCCACGCTACATTCTATAAGTCGCTTGAATGATATAATGAAGGGAGCCCCCGATGTCAATCAGCCCCAAGCTGAAACTGTACGAGGCCTTTGCCGTGATCGGCCGTGCATTGGGAAACGCGCATCGGCTGGACATCCTCGAACACCTGGCCCAGGGCGAGCGCGGGGTCGAGGCACTGGCCGAAAAGCTGGGCCTGAGCACGGCCAATACCTCGCAGCATCTGCAGCAGCTGAAACATGCCGGGCTGGTTGAATCGCGTCGGCAGGGGAAATTCATCCTCTACCGCCTGTCGGATGAAAACGTGCAAAGGCTGCTCAACGCCCTGTTCGCGGTGGGCGAGCGCAATCTCGCCGAGGTCGACAAGGTTCTGCGCGACTATTTCCAGGCCCGCGACGCAATGGAACCGGTTTCGCCGGACGAGCTGATCGCGCGCTCGCGCGAGGGGCTGGTCACGGTGCTGGATGTGCGCCCGCGCGACGAATTCGCCGCCGAACACCTGCCGGGCGCGGTGAATATCCCGCTGTCGGAACTGCAACAGAGATTGTCCGAGCTTGACCCCGAGAAAGAGGTGGTTGCCTATTGCCGCGGTCCCTATTGCGTGCTGTCCTTCGAGGCCGTGGCCAGGCTGCGCGACCATGGCCTCAGGGCGCGGCGCCTGAGCGAGGGCCTGCCCGAGTGGCGTCTGGAAGGACTGCCGGTCGAAAGCGGAACCGAATGATCGCGGCAGTGACCCGCCCCACCCGGGGCCGGGCTGCGCTGTGACGGGCCGTTGGGTGCCGCTCAGTGGGCGGAAACCCCGCTGGCCTCGGGCGGGGGTTTGCGCATCAGCATCGCGCCGGCCGCAAGAGTCAGGAACAGGAGCGTCAGCATCGCGAACACGTCGATATAGGTCATGACGCCAGCCTGGCGCAGGACCATGCGTTTCAGCTGGGCAAGTGCGGCGGTCTGCCCGTCGAACCCCCGGCCGGAAAAGCTGCGCGAAAGATTGTTGACCAGATCGACCGCCTGCGCATTGGCGTAATTCACCGTCTCGGCCAGACGTGCATAATGAAAATCGGCACGTTTGGTCAGCATGGTGTTGATGATCGCCAGCCCGAAGGCCCCGCCCAGATTGCGCGTCAGGTTGTACAGCCCCGAGGCATTCTTGATGCGTTCGCGTGGCAATGTGCCCAGCGACAGGTTGTTGATGGGCACCATGCACAGCATCAATGCCATGCCGCGCAGCACCTGCGGCAGCAGGAGTTCGTTGAAGTCCCAGTCGGCGGTCAGATAGGTCATCCGCCAGGTTCCGGCGGCAAACAGCACGAACCCGCCCATCAGCATCACCCTGAGGTCGAGTATCCGCGTCAGCATCCCCGACAGTGGCGCCGACAGGAACATGACCGCCCCGCTGACGGCCAGTGTCTCGCCGATCATCAGCGAGTCATAGCCCCGGATCCGCCCCAGATAGAGCGGGTAGAGATAGGTCAGCCCATAGAGCCCCACCCCGAGGGTAAAGGAAAACACCGAGCCGACCGCGAAATTGACATCCGTGAATGCCCGCAGGTCAACGATCGGTTCCTCGCTGGTGAAGGCCCGCCAGAAGAACAGCACCGCGCCGATCACCATGACGATCGCGAAATTGCGCACGGTTGGATCTTGCAGCCAGTCATTGGCCGGCCCCTCCTCCAGCACATATTCCAGCGACCCCAGGAACAGCGCCATGCCCAGCAGGCCCCACCAGTCGAACTTGTGAAAAAGCGACAGGTCGGGCCTGTCGAAATCGATCAGGATCCAGGCAAAGATCGTTACGAGAATACCGATCGGTACATTCACCAGAAACAGCCAGTGCCACGAAAGGGCGTCGCTGAGATACCCGCCCACGGTCGGACCGATGGTCGGGGCAAGGGTCGCGATCAGCCCGATGACAGGGGATACGATCGCCCGTTTCGACGGCGGAAAGATGGTGAATGCGGCGGCAAACACGCTGGGAATCATGCCGCCGCCGATAAAACCCTGGGCGGCGCGATAGACAATCATCTGGTCGATATTGGTGGCGGTCGCGGCCATCGCGCTGGCGATGGTGAATCCGGCGGCCGAAACGGTAAACACCACCCGCGTCGAAAGCATCCGCGCCAGATAGCCCGACAGCGGTATCATGATGACCTCGGCAATCAGATAGGCGGTCTGCACCCAGGCGATCTCGCTGTTGGATGCGCTGAGGCCCGCCTGGATTTCGGTGAGCGACGCCGAAACGATCTGGATGTCGAGGATGGCCATGAACATGCCGAACACCATCACCCCAAAGGCAACGATGCGCGCGGCCGTGACGGGCGCCTCGGAAGGCGGGGCCGCCGGCAGCGCCGTCGCCTGGCCTGCGATCGCGGACATGTCAGTTGCCCATGCTGACGCGCGCACCACGTGTCCGGTCATCCGCAGGAGCGGCGGTTGCGCCGCCATCCTGCCGGGACGGGGCGATGTCTGGCGCCGTGCGGCTGTCAACCTTTACCACGACACTCAACCCTGCCCGCAGCCGGGAAAATGCACCCCTGGGGCCGGTCAGTTCGATGCGCACCGGCACACGCTGCACGATCTTGGTGAAATTGCCGGTCGCGTTGTCGGACGGCAACAAGGAAAACATCGATCCCGTCCCCGGCGCGATCGAGGCCACACGCCCCGTAAAGGCGACATCCGGCAAGGCATCGACGCGGATCGCCACCTTTTCGCCGGGGACGACCCGCGCCATCTGTGTTTCCTTGAAATTCGCGGTGATATAGAGGCGATCGACCGGCACCACCAGGGCCAGTTTCTGCCCTACCCCGACCAGATCGCCCGGATGGGCCGAGAGATTGGCCACCTGCCCGTCGAACGGCGCGCGCAAGGTGGTGAAACCCAGGTCGCGCGCGGCCTTGTCGCGGGCCAGTTCAAGGCCGCGCATGCGGCTGGCGGCCTCGGCGCGCTGGGCCTTGAGGACGGCGACATTGGCCCTGGCCGCGGCCAGCTGCGCGCGGGCCGAGGCAACCGCAGCGCGCGCCTGCCGGTCGGCGGTTACTGCCGTGTCGCGCCGGGCGCTGGTGATGGTTCCGCTGGAAAACAGATCATCGGCCCGCCGGCGCGCACGCGTGGCGTTTTCGGCAGCGGCCCGGGCCGATTGCAGACCGGCCTGCGCCTGGTCGATCTGGGCGCGGGCGGCCATGATCTGGGCGTCAATGCGCGCCAGTGTCATCTTCTGGCTTTCGATCCGGGCCTGGGCGCTGTCCAGTGCGATCCGGTAATCGCCATCGTCGATGATCACCAGCGGATCGCCTTTCCTGACCAGCTGGTTTTCAACCACCGGCACACGCGCCACATAACCCGGGACCTTGGGCGAGACATAGGTCGAATCGGCCTTGAGATAGGCATCATCGGTCGTCACCATGAAACGGCCCACCAGCCAGTATTCGCGCCCGAACCAGCCGCCCGCCGACAGAGCCGCCAGCAATATCAGCAGCAGAACCGCCCTGCCGCGCCGGCGTTTCGGGGCGGGCTGCCCCTCGGTTGTGATGGCTGCGCGATCCTTGCCCGCATGCGCATCTGCCTGCATCGGTCTGCCTGCATCGGCAAGAGGTGTCACATCCCTGCCGGTCTTGCCTGTCGCGCCCGTCCTGCGGGCGCTTGCGTTGCGTGCCATGTCTGGTTTCCCGGAGATATTGAACCGAACGGTTCGGTACGTTTTCGGTTGCATTACACGATTCGCCGATCAATAATCAAGACAGAACCGAACCGTTCGGTTTGAACTCGTGGAGCAGGAATGTCATCCAAGGATCAATCCGTTTCTCCCGGCCCGTCCCGTCCAGCCCCGTCCTCCGGCGGGCGGGACGGCGCGAGGTGTCAGGCAGGCCAGAACCCGCGCAAACGCGGCCAGATCCTCGATGGGGCCCGGCGCGTATTTCGCGAGATGGGGTTTGATGCCGCCTCGATGAACGACATCACGCGGGCGGCGGGCGTGTCCAAGGGCACGGTCTATGTCTATTTCGCCAACAAGGAAGAGCTGTTCGAGGCCATCGTCGATGACGAGCGGCGCAAGCTGTTTTCCGATCTCTATGACAGGCTGAACGGCCATGCCGATCAAACCCCCCAGGAGGTGCGCGAAACCCTCATCTCGTTTGGTTGCACGCTGGCCAGCCGCCTGTGTTCCGAGCCGGTCATACGCGCCCAGCGCACCGTGATCGCCGTGGCCGCGCGCATGCCCGCGCTGGGAAAGCGGTTCTTTGAAAAAGGGCCGCTGAGGGGCCATGCCATTCTGGCCGGCTACCTGTCGGTGCTGGTCGAGCGCGGGGTTCTGTCGATCCCCGACATCGATCTGGCTGCGTTCCAGCTGTTCGAGCTGTGCGTTGCCGGCGTGATGCGGGCCCGCCTGTTCGGCCATGCCTCGGACCCGCCGGATGATGACGAGATCTGCCATATCGTGACCAGTGGCATCGACATGTTCCTTGCCGCCCATGGGGCGTGACCCGGCGGTATCGCACAGCGCCGCCAACCCGTTTCCAACCACATCAACCGCCGGCCTGTCCGGCATGCAGACCGAAAAGACCAAGATGCTCAGACATTTCCGAACATCCCCGCGGGCCATGTTGGCGCAGGTTTCCCTGGTGCCGGCCCTTGCCGTGCCGATTCTTGCGGCGTCGGTTTCGCTTGCGCCCGCGCCCCTTGTCGCCGAAACCCTGACCGACGCCCTGATTTCGGCCTATCGCAACAGCCCCGAGCTCAAGGCGGCAAGGGCATCGCTGCGCGGCACCGACGAGGATGTGGCCCAGGCCCGGGCAGCACGCCGCCCGACGCTGGGCGCGCAGGCCTCGGCCGGGGTGAACCATTCCTTTGCCTTCAACCGCGACAGCCGCTTTGCCACGCTCAATCTGGCCGCCAGCCTGACATTGTGGGACGGCGGCACGACCGATCTGGCGATCCGCTCGGCCAGGGCCGGGGTCAGGGTCGGGCGGGTGAACCTGATCGACACCGAACAGCAGGTATTGCTGGCCGCAATCACTGCCTATATGGACATGCGCCGCGACAAGAAGCTGCTGCAGCTGGCCCGCACCAGTTTCGAGGTCGCCGCGCAACAGCTCAAGGCGACCCGCGATCGTTTCGAGGTAGGCGAGGTGCGCCGCACCGATGTCAGCCAGGTCGAGGCGCGCAAGGCCCTTGCCCAGAGCGTGGTTGCCCTGCGTCAGGGCACGCTGGAGATCTCGCGCGAGGCCTATCACGTGGCGGTCGGCAGATATCCGGGCAGGCTGGCCCCGCCGCCGCCCCTGCCCGCCCTGCCGAAAACCCGGGACGCCGCCCGTGCCCTGGCCCTGAAAAACCATCCTGCCATCCAACGCGCGCGAATCATGGTCGAGATTGCCGATCTGAACGTCGCCCGCGCGCGCGCCGCGATGAAGCCGCGCATCGCCCTTCAGGGCAATCTGGCCATCAACGCCAATGCCCCGACCGGCGACACGGCAGGCGTATCGATAACGGGCTCGGTCCCGATCTATCAGGGTGGCAGCCTGAGTTCGGCGCTGCGCAAGGCGCGCGAGCTGGCGCAAAAGGCGCGGTTCGACCTGCAGCGGGCCGGCCAGCTGGTCACCCAGGGCGTCAACCGCAGCTGGTCGCAGCTGGCCATCGCGCGCGCCACCATCACCGCACGCCGCAAGGAGGTGGAATCGGCACAGGTCGCGCTGAACGGCATCCGTGACGAGGCCAGCCTCGGCACCCGTACCGCCCTCGATGTTCTCGATGCCGAAAAGGTGCTTTTCGAGGCCAGGACAAATCTGGCAACCGCCCGCCATGACGAGGAAATCGCCGCCTACGGCCTGTTGTCGGCAACCGGCCTGCTGACCGCCCGGCATCTGGGGCTGGGCGTCAGGGTCTATGATCCGGCAATACATTATCGCAAGGTCGAAAAGGCGCCCGGCCCTTCGGATCGGGGCAGGCTGCTCGATCGCATCCTGCGCCGGGCCGGGGGCAACTGATCCCTCGGCCCCGGCCTCAGCCGAGATGGGCGACAGCCGCCGACACGGCCCGCTGCAGCGGCGTTGCCTGCCGCTGTGGCAGCAGCGCGTCCAGTCGCCGGCCATCCAGCCGGTGCGGGGTGTTCCACAGATAGCGCATCTCCAGCAGATGACGCATCATCGGTGAAAAGGGGCGCCCGATCCGCATCGGCAGCCATGACATCCGCCCGAGCCGGATCTCGCGGCTGCACGCCCGCCCCAACGCCACGGCAAGATCGCGTCCCGACAGGGTGTAGCCCGGAAAGGGAATGTCGGCAAAGACCGGCAGGCGCGTGCGCATCTCGGCCAGCGCAACCGCGGTGCGGCTGAGATCGGGCAGAAAGGCCCAGGCATGGGGAATATCGGGGTTGCCGGGCCAGGTGAACACCCCCTTGCCCAGCTTTGCGGTCATGATCAGATCGAACCAGTTGCCCGAGGCCGTGGTGTCGAGGTAATCCCCCGCGCGCAGGATGATCGTGGGAATGCCGGCGCGGCGATAGGCCGCCTCCATCGCGATGCGCACCCGGCCCAGCGGGTTGGTGGCCCGGTGCGGCGTGTCCTGCGACCAGGGCATCGGTGCATCGGGGCCAAAGACATAGACATTGCCCGGAACCATCACGGTGGCGCCGGTCTGTCGTGCCGCCGCGATCACACGCGCATGCAATCGCGGAAGCTGGGCCTGCCACAGGGGGTATGGCGGATTCCACGCATTGACGATGACATCCGCCCCGCGCGCGGCCTCGGCCAGGTCGTCGCGGGCCCGGTCGAACTGCCGGACATCCCAGCCAGCGGCATCGAAGGCCTGCCCGGCATGACGGCCGAAACGGCCAGAGCCCCCCAGAATCAATACGGTTCCACCCATGGCGTCGCTCCTTTTCGAGATATGGTCATGGGGCGACGATATCCATTCATTATCGTGACTGGTATTGCGAAAAAATGGGGATGATGTATTCATAAATGAATGGATAATCCGCTTTCCCACGCCGACTGGTCGTTGATCCAGAGCTTCCTTGCCGTTGCCGAGGCGGGCTCTCTTTCCGGGGCGGCGGCACGGCTCGGGCGCAGCCAGCCGACATTGGGGCGCCATGTGCGTGCGCTTGAACACAGCCTGGGCGCCGAACTGTTCCAACGTCACCCGCGCGGCCTCAGGCCCAGCGCTCTGGGGGCGCGGCTGCTGCCCGAGGCCAGGCGCATGCGAGACGCGATGCAGATGATCGAGCTGACCGCCGCCGGACAATCGCAACGCCTTGAGGGAAGCGTACGCATCACCGCCAGCATGTTTGTGTCGCAATATCTCCTGCCGCCGGTCCTGGCACGCATCCGCATGGCCGAGCCCGCCATCCAGCTGGAACTGGTGCCCAGCGATTCGACCGAAAACCTGCTGTTCCGCCAGGCCGACATCGCGCTGCGCATGTATCGCCCGACCCAGCTCGACATCATCGCCCGGCATGTGACCTCGTTCGATCTGGGGATATTTGCCGCGCGCAGCTATCTGGAACGCGCCGGACGCCCGGCAACAGCAAGGGAAATCATCCGGCACGACCTGGTCGGATATGACGACAACGACCTGATCCTGCGTGAAATGCGTGCCGCCGGCTGGCCCGTGACCCGGGCGAGCTTTGTCGTGCGCTGCGACAACCAGGCCACCTATTGGGAGCTGGTGCGCGCAGGATGCGGCATCGGCTTTTCCCAGCGCGGCGTGGCGTGCAACGACCCGCTGGTCGAGGAGCTGGATTTCGACGTAGCGCTCCCCTCGTTGCCGGTCTGGCTGGCTGCCCATCAGGCAATGCGCCAGACGCCACGCATCCGCCGGGTCTGGGATCTGCTGGCCGAGGGGATCGGCGAGCAGGCCGAACACGCCGGACCAGCGGGATGAAGGACGGCGTGCACCCGGGGCAGCAAATGCGCCCCGGGCGGGTTGTCATCACATGGGGCGGCATATGCCCCTACCCGTCGAGGCGCCCGGCAGCGGCCGCGCCCTGCGCCCCGTTGGCGGGTGCGCCGCCCTGGCCATCGGGTTCCGACGGCATCATGCGTTCGCGCAGCTTTTGCACATATTCTCCGGCAAACTGATGCTGCTGGGCGTCATCATGCAGGAAGGCAATGATATCGCCCAGCTCGTCGCCGGTGAATTCGATCTGCGCGCCCAGCTCGTCCTGCTGGGCCGGGATCATGATGGTTGCCATGCTCCACATCCGCGCGGCCAGATCAAAGGGATTCATGTACCTGTCCATGTCATGGGCATCCAGCGCGGCCGCGTCCTCGCCGCCCACGCCATTGACCGAGTGGCAGGTCGCGCACCCCTTTTCGACGAACAGCTCCATACCCCTGGCACTGTCCAGTCGGGGCATCAGAAGACGGGTCGTGCTCGTGGCCGCATCCTGATCTTGTGCGTCGCCCGCCATCAACGGGGTCGGGCCGGTGACGGTTGCGAGTACTCCCAGCGCAACAGCGCCCAGTACCCGCGAAATCATCGCGTGTTTCATCGGAATCGTCCTTGATTGCTTTTTCGTCCGTTGAGTGAGGGTGATCCTGTCGGCAGCCATGCCGAGCCGATCAGCCGATCGGAACGGGCTCGCGCGCGTCCGCCGCCCAGATATCGGCGGTGCTCAGATCGGGAAAGGCGTGCGAATCGGGATCATGCGCGATGGAAAACCCTGCGCGCATCACCCCGGCAATGGCCTGCACGCAGCCGGCATCGGTTTCGCATTCGGGCACGGATGCGGCAAGGTCGCCCCCACCCGAACCATCACCGACGATCGCGCTGGCCGCCATGTCCGGACCGTGCTGCGCACGAGACGCGAGGTCGCTGACCGGCCATAGCGACAGCATCACCATCGCCAGCAGTGCCAGCGCAAGGCCCGATGCCATACCGGGCTTTCGAATATGAGGCATGCGTTGGTTCACGGCGGTCTTGCCCCTGGACTGGTGCAGTTTCAGCCCGGGCCTATTGCATGACCGCAGCGACAACATTGACGCCGGTCAAGTTTTTCCACCGGCAAGCTGCGACAAACCGTATCGGGGGCGATGCGAACCGATGCCGGGTTGCGCATCTCAGGGTGGCTCGGCCTCGTCCATCAGGCGCCGCACCCAGCGCCCCGCCGCCCAGCCCGCCGGAATGCCCAGCGGCACCGACAGCCCCAGCGCCCACCAGGGCGACAGTGCCGGCAGGCCGAAATAGCGGCCCGCCAGCCCCAGCATGAACAGGTTGATCGCCACCGCGGCGGTCGCAAAGGGGTAAAGCAGCAACGCCAGCTTCCACACCGGCCATCTTGGGCCATCGCCCGCGTCGGTTTCAGTGGCTGGTGCCTTCCGAGAAGGTGATCTTGTTCCAGACATTGTATTTCCCCGAAGGTTTCTTCATCGGCAGGCGCTTGACCAGTTTCAGCGTTCTGGCGTCATAGATCAGCAGCGCGCCCTTGTCTTCCCACACCGAAACCATCGCGTATTTTCCGTCGCGGGTGAATTCCACATGCGCCAGCGTCACGCCGGGGATGGGGCGCAGGGTTTTCACGATCTTCAGGCTCTGCTTGTCGATGACGTGCATTTCATCCTTGTGGGGACCAAAGAACACATCGGCCCAGATATAGGGCGTGTTCTCGTGGCTGCGCAGGAAAAATCCGGGGCCATCGGTCCTGATCGTCGCGACCACCTTCCAGTCGGCGATGTCGATGACCGAAATCCTGCCCTCTTTCAGATGCGGGGTCGCCATCACGCGGCGGCCCTTCCAGACCCAGCTGATGCCCGAGCCCAGATGCGGCATGCCGGCCAGCGGCAGGGTGGCAATCTCGCGCCCCACATTCAGGTTGACCACAACACCCCGCTTGCGGTCGCGCGCAGCCCCCACCAGAAAGCGGTAGTCGGGGGTGAAAAAGAAATCGTCCAGAGGTTCCGAAATCTCGATCCGGCGGCGGGCAAACAGCCCCTGGGACGCGGGCAGCGCCTCTTCCATGCCCTTTTCATAGGAATGAACGAAACCCTCATGCACCTTGCCGGCATTGGGGTCGGTGGCGATTTCCCAGATCTCGGGGGTATCCTTGAGCGCCAGGATAAAGCTCTTGCGCCGGGGCGCCTGATAGACGGCTGAAACCCGCGAGGGCCGGCCGTCGCGCCCGACCACCTGAAACACCTTTTCGACCGACAGATCCCTTGTCGAAAGGATCGTCAGTGTTGTCGGCAGGTAATTGGCAATGGCCAGATGCCTGCCGTCATGGCTGATGGCGATATTGCGGCTGTTGAGGCCCGCGCGGATACGCCCGACCTCGTGCAGCGACCAGATATCGTATTTCTGCACCCAGCCATCGCGCGACACCACAAAGGCATAGCGCCCGTCGGGGGTGTATTTGATGCCGCCGTGTACGGCAAACGGGGTGGCGAAACGGTCGAGAACCCTGAAACTGTCGCCATCCAGCACGCTGACATGATGATCGCCCTTTTCCACCACCAGGGTGATGTTCATGGGATCACCCGTGAAAACCGGCTTGTCGGCGGGAATATAGGCCGGGTTCATCTTGCGGCTGGCCATGATTTCGGCCGCGCCCCAGGGGGGGATGCGCTCCAGCGGCTGGCGCAGATATCGGGCAAGCGCCTGGATGCGCGCCTTGTCCAGAATCCCGGAAAAGGCGGGCATCTGCGTTGCCGCCCGCCCGTTCGCGATGACCTGGGCCACATGCGGCCCGCGCATCCGGCCCAGCGATTGCGGTATCAGCGCCGGCCCCTGTCCCCCCAGACGGTTGGTGCCGTGGCAAGCAGCGCAGTATTGCGCGTAATCCTCGGCCGGCCCGGCTTGAACGGGCTGGGCCAGCGCGGCCACCACGGCCAGTGCGCCCAGTGCTTCTTCTTTGCGAAAATACGCGCGCCGCAGGCATGGCGCCTTTGCAAGGCGCCATTTCCGGCTCCGCCGGGCGTATTTGACCAAAGAAGAAAGCAGGGTGGTTTGCATCTTTCGTCCCTCGATCACTGAAACTGGTGGGCAGGGTCGTGGCTTTTGCCGCGGAACGGGCGCAGTTCAAGGCGCGCGGCGTCTTCCAGCCCGATCTCGGCATTGTCCAGATAGCAGGCTGGGTCCTCGGCCCAGGGGTCGCCGGTCAGTTGCAGCGCGCGGATGCGGGTGTTGCCGCCGCAGATTTCCTTGTAGGCGCAGGCCCCGCAGCGCCCCTTGAGGGGGCGCGGGCGCAACCTGAGCTGGGCAAGGATCGGGTCAGTGCCGGTCCAGAGCTCGGAAAACGGTTTTTCGCGCACATCCCCGATGGTGTAGTCGGACCAGTAGGTATCGGGGTGCACCTTGCCTTGCGTATCGATATTGGCAACCCCCAGCCCCGAGGCATTGCCCCCCCAGGCGCGCAGATGCTGGCGCAGGTGCTCGATCTTTTCGGG
>CAZWXK010000005.1:56308-81923 GCA_964637875.1 uncultured Rhodobacter sp. | reverse complement strand
CTAGCGGGGCGGTTGCGCGGTTTCCACGAGCTTGACAAAGAAACTTGCCCCGACGGGGGAAACCTCGTCGTTGAAATCGAACTCCGGGTGGTGCAGGCCGGCGCCTTCGCCCGTGCCCAGGCACAGATAGGCACCCGGGCGCCGTTCCAGCATATAGGCGAAATCCTCGGCGCCCATCGTGGGCGGCACTTCGCCGGTGACGAGGGCCTCGCCGGCCACCTCGCGCGCGACCTCAAGGGCAAACTCGGTCTCGGCCGGGTGGTTCACCGTCGCCGGATAGCCATAGTGGTAATTCAGGCTTGCCTGCCCCCCCATGGATTTCGCGATCGCGGTCACGATGGCCTCCATGCGGGCAACGATGTCGGCCTGGGTCTCCTTGCGCACGGTGCGCACTGTCCCCTGCATGAAGGCGGTGCCGGGGATGATGTTGTGGCTGGTACCGGCCTCGATCCGGGTGATGGACAGGACTGCCGGCTCGATCGGGTCGATATTCCGGCTGACGATGGTTTGCAGGGTCTGGGCGATCTGCACCGCGATCATCACGGGGTCAACGGTGTCGTGGGGCATGGCGGCATGGCCGCCACGGCCGGTAATGTCGATCTGGAATTCGTCGGCCGCCGCCAGCAGGGGGCCGGGGCGCGTGCCCAGCAGGCCCAGCGGCATGCCGGGGAAATTGTGGATGCCATAGACCTGGCTTATGTCGAAACGCTCCATGATGCCTTCCTTGCACATGGCATCACCCCCTGCGCCGCCCTCTTCGGCGGGCTGAAAGATCAGCGCGACACGGCCGCTGAAATTGCGGGTCTCGGCCAGATAGCGCGCCGCCCCCAGCAGCATCGTCGTGTGGCCGTCATGGCCGCAGGCATGCATCACCCCCGGTTTGCGCGACTTGTAGGGCCGGTCGGGGATTTCGGTGATCGGCAGCGCGTCCATGTCTGCCCGCAGCCCGATGGTGGGCCCGGCCCCGCGCCCGTTGATGATGGCGACGATGCCTGTCTGGGCGATGCCGTCGTGGATTTCATCGACGCCGAATTCGCGCAGACGCTCGATCACGAAGGCCGCGGTTTCGGGCAGGTCATAGCCCAGCTCGGGGTTGGCGTGCAGATGCTGGCGCCACTGTTTCATGTCGTCGTGAAATTCGGCAATTCGGTTGATGATAGGCATCGTTGGTGGACTCCCCTGATCGGACATCTTTATGCTTGGACCAAATTTGCCCATTTTCAGCGGATGAACAATGCCAAATCACAACCACGGCCAGAAAACACCCGGCGATACCAGCCCCGATATCAGCGCCGATACCGGTGCCGATGCGCTTGCGCAGCTTGCCCGCCTTCAGCAGATCATGCGTCGCCTGCGCGACCCCGAGACCGGTTGCCCCTGGGATATCGAGCAGGATTTCCGCTCGATCGCGCCTTATACGCTGGAAGAGGCCTATGAGGTGTTCGATGCCATCGCGCGCGATGACCTTGACGAACTCGAGGCCGAGCTGGGCGATCTGCTGCTGCAGGTGGTCTATCACGCACAGATGGGCGCCGAGGCGGGCCGGTTCGACCTGGCCAGCGTCGCCCGGCGCATCTGCGACAAGATGATCAGCCGTCATCCCCATGTCTTTGGCGACGAGAGCCGGGAAAAGACCGCCCAACAGCAGACCCGCGACTGGGAGCGGATCAAGGCCGCCGAAAGGGCAGGGCAGGCGCGCGCCGGTGTGCTCGACGGGGTGGCGCTGGCCCTGCCGGCGCTGACCCGGGCCGTCAAGTTGCAGAAACGGGCGGCAAGGGTGGGGTTCGACTGGCCCGATACGGGGCAGGTGGTCGACAAGATCGCCGAGGAGGCGCGCGAGCTGGTCGAGGCCCGCGACAGCGGCGACACCGCGCATCTGCACGAGGAATTCGGCGACCTCCTGTTCGTGATGGCCAATCTTGCACGCCATCTGCACATCGACCCCGAGGCCGCCCTGCGCGACGCCAATGCCAAGTTCACCCGCCGCTTTGCCAGCCTCGAACGCGGTCTTGCCGCCCTGGGCCGCAGCCCGGAACAATCGGACCTGGCCGAGATG
Organism: uncultured Rhodobacter sp.; assembly: GCA_964637875.1. Taxonomy (GTDB): domain Bacteria; phylum Pseudomonadota; class Alphaproteobacteria; order Rhodobacterales; family Rhodobacteraceae; genus UBA5972. The sequence goes on along the minus strand of CAZWXK010000005.1, from coordinate 79,867 downwards.
GATGCCCTTTGGAACCGTGTCAAGCAGGCCGAGAGGGGGGTGAAAAAATAACATGACTATAATAGTCAGGTATTGACTTGACAAAAAAACTCAGGTTCAACTGCGCCATCGTCAACCAATCGGTGGAGGTTCCCGATGACCCTGCGTTTCCAATCCCTGCTGGCAGCGGCCGCCCTGGCGCTGGCGCCGGCGGTTCCCCTGGCCATCCCCCTGGCCATCCCCCTGGCCATGTCCCCGGCCGGCGCATCCGCGGCCGAGGTCAATGTCTATTCATATCGCCAGCCCGACCTGATCAAACCGCTGTTTGCGGCCTTTACCGAAAGCACGGGAATCAAGGTCAATGTTGCCTTTCTCAAGAAGGGCATGGTCGAAAAGCTGCTTGCCGAGGGCAAGCGCAGCCCCGCCGATGTCGTGCTGACGGTCGATGTCGCGCGCCTCGCCGCGCTGGTCAAGGCCGGCGTGACCCAGCCGGTGGTTTCCCCGGCCCTTGCAGCCGATATCCCGGCGCGCTTCCGCGACCCCGAAAACCGGTGGTTCGGCCTGACCTGGCGCGCCCGCGTCGTCTTTGCCTCGAAAGAACGGGTCAAGCCGGGCGAGGTCACGACCTACGAGGATCTCGCCACCCCCCGATGGAAGGGCCGCATCTGCATCCGTTCGGGTCTGCATCCCTATAACCTGGCGCTGTTTTCGGCCATGATCGCCCATCACGACGAGGCCTATGCCCGCACCTGGCTGAAGGGGCTGCGCGCCAATCTGGCGCGCAAGCCACAGGGAAACGACCGCGGTCAGGTCAAGGCGATCTGGGCCGGCGAATGCGACATCGCCCTTGGCAACACCTATTACATGGGCGCCATGCTCAAGAAACCCGGCCAGAGGCAGTGGGCCGACGCGGTCAGGATCGCCTTTCCGGTTTTCGAGGGCGGCGGAACGCATGTGAACATTTCCGGCATGGCGATGACGGCAGCCGCGCCCCATCGGGCCGAGGCCCTCAGGCTGATGGAGTTTCTGGCTTCGCCCGCGGCGCAGGAAATCTATGCCAGGGTCAATTTCGAATACCCCGTGAACCCGTCGGCACGGGTTTCCGATCTGGTGGCCTCGTGGGGCAGGATCAGCCCCGACGATCTGCCGTTGATGGAGCTTGCCCGGCTGCGCCCCAGGGCATTGCGTCTTGTCGAGGAGGTGAATTTCGACAACTGAGTCAGCCCCGGATGTCGATTGAAGGTGGACAAGGCCGTGGCTTTTGTCCACCTTCTGCCCCTCATGAAAGATCCCCGAGAGGCCGGACATGACGCAACAGATCATCATCGATACCGACCCGGGGCAGGACGATGCGGTGGCCATCCTGCTGGCGCTGGCCAGCCCCGAAATCGAGGTTCTGGGCATTACCGCGGTGGCCGGAAACGTGCCGCTGGCGCTGACCCAGCTGAACGCGCGCAAGATATGCGAACTTGGCGGTCGCCCCGATATGGCGGTTTTCGCCGGTTGCGATGCCCCGATGCGCCGCGCGCTGGTGACGGCCGAACATGTACATGGCCGCAGCGGGCTGGACGGGGCCGATCTGCCCGAACCGACCATGGCGCTGCAACAGGGGCACGCGGTCGATTTCATCATCGACACCCTGCGCCGACGCCCCGCGGGCAGCGTGACCCTGTGCGCACTGGGTCCGCTGACCAATATCGCGACCGCCTTTGTGCGCGCGCCCGACATCATTGGCCGGCTGCGGCGGATCGTGCTGATGGGGGGCGCCTATTTCGAGGTCGGCAACATCACGCCGGCGGCCGAATTCAATATCCATGTCGATCCCGAGGCAGCCGGGATCGTGATGAAATCCGGGGCCGAGATCGTGATGATGCCGCTGGATGTCACCCATCAGGTGCTGACGACGCGGGCGCGGCTGCGGGCCCTGCGCGACATCGGCAATCGGGTGGGCCGGACAGTCGCCGCCCTGACCGGTTTTTTCGAACGTTTCGACAGCCGGAAATACGGCTCGGACGGGGCGCCCCTGCACGACCCCTGCGTGATTGCCTGGCTTGTGGCACCAGACCTGTTTCAGGGCCGGCACGTCAATGTCGAGATCGAGACGACATCGCCCCTGACCCTGGGCATGACGGTGGCCGACTGGTGGCGCGTCAGCGGGCGCCCCGCCAATGCCCTGTTCATGGGCAGCGTCGATGCCGACGGATTCTATCGCCTGCTGACCGAAAGGCTGGCGCGGCTGTAGTCACCGCAATCCCGCGGTTCGCCCTGGCCCGCCCTCCTGTTGCCCCGCCGTGTTGCCCCGCCGTGTTGCCCCGCCGTAATGCGCGCCCTGCCGCAGTTCCCCTCGTACCCCCTATTTCCCGCGCAACATGGCCGCGACCCCGGTGCGGGCCAGCTCGATCAGGCCCAGCGGGCGCATCAGATCGACGAATGCGTCGATCTTTTCCGGCGTGCCGGTGATTTCGAACACGAAACTTTCCAGCGTGGTGTCCATGACCGATGCCCGAAAGATGTCGGCAAGGCGCAGCGCCTCGACCCGTTTTTCGCCGGTACCGGCCACCTTGATCAGGGCCAGTTCGCGTTCGACGCTGGCACCTTCCACGGTCAGGTCGTGGACCTCGTGCACCGGCACCATGCGGTTGAGCTGGGCCTTGATCTGTTCGATCACCTGCGGGGTGCCGGTGGTGACGATGGTGATGCGCGATTGATGCCCGGTATGATCGACCTCGGCCACGGTCAGGCTTTCGATATTGTAGCCGCGCCCGGAAAACAGCCCGATCACGCGGGCCAGCACGCCGGGTTCGTTATCGACGATCACCGCCAGGGTGTGGGTCTCGATTACGTCGCTCAGGGGGCTGCGCAGGTCATAGGCCGAATGGCGGCTCGTGCCTTTCTTCAGGGATAGTGCACACATCTTTGCTCTCCTCAAACCAGCACGGCGCCGTCCGACCTGATCGCGCCCTCGGTCGAGGCGTCGCCAAGCAGCATTTCGTTATGCGGCTTGCCGCTGGGGATCATCGGGAAACAGTTCTCGTGCTTTTCCACCACGCAGTCAAAGATCACCGGGCCGTCATGGGCGATCATTTCGCTGATCGCGTCATCCAGGTCGGCCGGGTCCTCGCAGCGGATCCCCTTGGCGCCGAAGGCCTCGGCCAGCTTGACGAAATCGGGCAGGCTTTCCGACCATGAGTGGGAATAGCGCTCGCCATGCAGCAGCTGCTGCCACTGGCGCACCATGCCGAGGCGTTCGTTGTTCAGGATGAACTGCTTGACCGGCAGGTTGAACTGGATGGCGGTGCCCATCTCCTGCATGTTCATCAGGAAACTGGCGTCCCCCGCGACATTGATGACCAGCGCATCCGGGTGGGCGATCTGCACGCCGATACTGGCCGGCAGGCCGTATCCCATGGTGCCCAGCCCGCCCGAGGTCATGAAGCGGTGGGGCGCGTCAAAGCCCATGAACTGGGCCGCCCACATCTGATGCTGGCCGACCTCGGTGGTGATATAGCGGTCGGCGCCACGCGTGAGCGCCTCGAGCCGCTGCACCGCGTGCTGGGGCTTGATGATCTTGTCCGAGTTGCGATAGCCCAGACAGTTGATGCCCTTCCATTCCTCGATCTGCTTCCACCATTTCGCGACAGCCGCCGATTTCGTCTTGCGGCCGCGGGATTTCCAGATCTTGAGCAGATCCTCCAGCACATGCCCCACATCGCCCAGGATGGGAATGTCGGCGTGAACCACCTTGTTGATGGAACTGGCGTCGATGTCGATATGCGCCTTTTTCGAGCCCGGCGCGAAATCGTCGATACGCCCGGTGATGCGGTCGTCGAAACGCGCGCCGATGGCGATCATCAGGTCGCAGTCATGCATGGCCATGTTGGATTCATAGGTGCCGTGCATGCCCAGCATCCCCAGCCAGCCCTTGCCCGAGGCCGGATAGGCGCCAAGCCCCATCAAGGTGGATGTGATGGGAAAGCCCGTCGCATCGACCAGCTCGCGCAGCAACTGGCAGGCATGTGCGCCCGAATTGATGACCCCGCCGCCGGTATAGAAGATGGGGCGTTCGGCCTGCTCGATCGCCTCGGCCAGCGCGGTAATCTGCTGCGTGTCGCCCTTGATGCGGGGGGCGTAATGGTCGGTTTTCGCCTTTTTCGGCGGGATATAGGTGCCGGTTGCGAACTGCACATCCTTGGGAATGTCGATCAACACCGGGCCGGGCCGTCCGGTGGTGGCGACATGAAAGGCCTGGTGCAGGGTTTCGGCCAGCTTGTCGGTATCCTTGACCAGCCAGTTGTGTTTGGTGCAGGGGCGCGTGATGCCCACGGTGTCGGCCTCCTGAAACCCGTCGGTGCCGATCATGAAGGTGGGCACCTGGCCCGTCAGCACGACCAGCGGGATCGAATCCATCAGCGCATCGGTGATGCCGGTAACGGCGTTGGTGGCGCCCGGCCCCGATGTCACCAGCACGACGCCGGGCTTGCCGGTCGAGCGCGCATAGCCCTCGGCCGCGTGCGCCGCGCCCTGTTCGTGCCGCACGAGGATGTGGCGGATGTCGCTCTGCTGGAAAATCTCGTCATAGATCGGCAATACCGCACCGCCGGGATAGCCGAAAATCGTGTCCACCCCCTGGTCCCTGAGGGCCTGAACAACCATCTGCGCGCCGGTCATCTGACGGGTCATCTTTTCATCCTCGCTTTCAGTGCCGCGGGTCGGGGCGGTTTCCGATCCTGGGAAAAGGCCCCGAGCATAAAAAAACCGCCGATCAGGCGGGTTGCATGGTGCCGGTGGCCGGGGCCACTAATGCGCCATGCGTTTCCTTGTGATTACAAGCGGATTTTCCATGCCTGATCCCCTTTTCGTTGCGACGACATTATTTTGACCCGTGGGGCAGGTCAAGCGGATATCCTGAAGAAAATGATGGCGGTTTCCGAAAAATAGCAATTTTGTTGCGATATGTCGCAGGTCTGAAAAACTATCGCAAAAATCAGGGATGTTCAGGCGGTGTCGGTGCGGATCGGCCCGATATCGGGCAGGCGGATGCGCGCCAGCTGGTCCGAGATCGGTTCGCTGGCCTGGGGGCGTGGCATGGTGTCGAAACCATCGGGGTCGCGCAGTGGCTGCCAGCGCCCGTCCTTGTAGATTTCGAGCGCGTCATATCCTGCCTTGTAGTTCATCTTCGGGCTGCCCGGAACCCAGTAGCCCAGATAGACATAGGGCAGGCCGGCCTCGCGCGCGATCTCGACATGATCGAGGATGATATAGGTGCCGGGCGAATTGCGCTGGGTTTCGGGTTCGAAAAAGGAATAGACCATCGACAACCCGTCATCCATCACGTCGGTCAGGCAGACCGCGGTCAGCACGGGGCGCCCCGTTCCGGCAGGGTTGGGGTTGCGGTTGCGGTCGGGCGCACCGGTATCGGAAGGGCCGATATCGGAGGGGCGGTAATATTCCACCACGCGCGAGCGCACGGGCGTTTCCTCGATCATCGCGGCGAATTCATAGACATCCATGTCGGCCATGCCGCCATCGGCATGGCGCGCCTCGAGATAGGCGCGGAAAAGCTGATATTGCGCCTCGGTCGCCCAGGGCGCCGCCGCCTGCCGGGTGAGATGGGCATTGCGCCGCATGACCCGGCGCTGGCTGCGGGTGGGTCTGAAATCCGCCACCCGGATACGCGCCGAATAGCACGAGGCGCAATCGGCACAGCTGGGCCGGTAAAGCACGTTCTGCGAGCGTCGGAACCCCTGCTTGGAAAGTGCATCGTTCAGCTTTTGCGCGCCCTCGCCCTGGAGCGCGGTGAACAGCTTGCGTTCCAGCCGGTCGTCCAGATAGGGGCAGGGCTGGGGCGAGGTCACGTAGAACTGAGGTACGACAGGGAGCGAATGGCGCATGATACTGGTGTAACCGGTCGGCTGATCTGCTGCGATGCTAACAATATCAAGGCACCGCAACAACAGGTTTCAAGGTCGCAATGAAAGGCGGCACACCCCGCGCGGGATGCGCCAGGGTGTGCCCGGTGTGCCTTTGCCAGGGTGGCTGCCGGCGCGAGCAGGTCGTTGCGTCACCCCGCCATGTGCCCTTCAGGCCCCGGTTGCGGGGGTGTCGCCTGGTGCTGCCTGCCCGGTGTTTTGCCCGGTGTTTTGCCCGGTGTTTTGCCCGGTGTTTTGCCCGGTGTCGGGGGTGTCGTCGCCACGGATGTTGCGGGCGCGCTCCTCCATGAACTGGTCGAACTCGGTCTTGTCCTTGGCCGCGCGCAACCGGTCGAGAAAGGCCTGAAAGGCCTGCTGTTCGTCCTCGAGACGGCGGATCGTCTCCTGGCGATAGCTGTCAAAGGCGCTGTTGCCGGTGGGCTGCCACAGGGCGTCGCCACGGTGGCGCCGGGAATGGCCGCAACGGCCGAGGGATGGGGACATGCGTTTGCTCCATATCATGTAGAAGAGAAGGGCCAGCCCGATGGGCCAGAACAGGATGAAACCGATGACCATGGTCGCGATCCAGGCGCCACGACCGCGTGCGTCAAGCCATCTCTCGGCCATGGATGGCCAGGTTGCGACTGAATTCATTTCGGGGATGCTCCTATGCTGCGGTTAATGTTAACGGTCTTTACATCAACCAAGATGGGCCGTTTCCGCGAAATTGCAAGACCCGATGTAAGGATTATTTACATGACATTATTTGCATGACATGACTCGGTCCGCGCGCGCGCAGGCGGCCAGGCAGCCAGGCAGCGCGGTGCCTCTTGCGGTGCTGCGGCGATGCGTTCAGGTAAACTTGCGAAAGAAACGGGTGCGATCGAACATTTCCTCCAGCGACTCCATGCGGGTGCGCGTGGTCTCCCATGTCCTTTCCTGGACTTCGGCGATCATGGTTTCCAGCAGCAGCAGCAGGGTCACGGTCGAATCCCAGGCCGAGGGCACGGTGATGCGGCCGCAAAAGACATGATCGGCAAAGCCATGCACGGGCGAGCGCCACTGATCGGTGATCAGGATGATGCGCGCGCCGCGCTCGGCGGCCATTTCGGCCAGCTTGAGGGTGGAATTCTCGTATCTGCGCACGTCGATGATGACCACCACATCGCCCTTGCGCACGTCCAGCAGATAATGGGGCCAGGCATTCGAGATCGACTGGATATGGGTCACGTTGGGCCGGATCACCTGCATGTGCAGGAACAGGTAATCGGCCAGCGATCGCGTGATCCGCCCGCCCACGACATAGAGCGCGCGCCCGTGATCGGCCATCAGGGCACAGCTTTCCTCGAAGGCCTTGATGTCGACATGGGCCAGCATCTGGCGGATATTGCCCGTCACCGCATCGGTAAAGCGGTTCAGGATATGTTCGTCGGGCGCCTGCCGTGCCCATGAATTGTATTTCGTGATCGGGTCGGAAATGCGGGCCTCGATCTCGTCCCTCAGGGCCGCCTGAAATTCGGGGAATCCCGAAAAGCCCAGCTTTTGCACCATGCGGGCAACCGTCGGGGTCGAAACATTGGCCTTGCGCGCCACCGAGGTGATCGAGCCCAGCCCGGAAACCGGGTAGTTTTCGAGCAGAACATAGGCAAGCTGCCGTTCGGCACGGGTCAGCCCGTCCATCGCGCGGTGCAGGCGCTCGGCAACAGTGTCGGGATTGTCGGCCATCTTCCCTCCGTTTTTCTGAGAATACCGACAGGAGCCATCGCTGTGAAGAAAATTTTTCAGAAAACTTGTTGACAGAATCCCCTGTTGTGAAGAGATTTATCCGCAACCGGCGTTTGGGGAGGACGCGCAGATGCCAGCACGCGGGGCGACGAGCGACGCGATCGGTGACGACGCGATCAGTGATGCGGTCGAGGTGATCAACCCGCTCGGTGCCGGGGGCCTTGTTCTGGTGTGCGAGCATGCCTCGAACCGCATCCCCGACGAATATGGGGGGCTGGGGCTGGCGCCGGCCTTGCGGCGGGCCCATATCGCCTGGGATCCCGGCGCGCTGCCGGTTGCCCGCGAATTGTCGCGCCTGTTCGATGCGCCCCTGGTGGCGGCGCGTCTGTCGCGCCTGCTCTATGACTGCAATCGCCCGCCCGAGGCGCCCGATGCCATTCCGGCATGCAGCGAAACGCACCCGATCCCCGGCAATGCCGCGCTCGACGAGGGCGCCCGGAGCGCGCGGATCACGCGCATCTATCAGCCGTTTCACGCGGTTCTGGCCAGCACCCTCGCGGCGTCCCACCGGATCATTACGGGTGGGCCGGCGATGATCACCGTTCACAGCTTTACCCCCGTCTTTCATGGCAGGCGCCGCGATGTCGAGATCGGCATCCTGCATGACAGCGACAGCCGGCTGGCCGATGCGATGCTGGAGATCGCGCCAGGCCACAGCACGCACCGGGTCGCGCGCAACGATCCCTATGGCCCCGAACAGGGCGTGACCCACACCCTCAGGCGGCACGCCCTGCCGGCGGGGCTTGCCAATGTGATGATCGAGATCCGCAACGACCTGATCGCCTCGGCCGACGACCAGGTGAAAATGGCGGCAATGCTGCATGGCTGGCTGGCGGCGGCGATGACCGCGGCCGGGGTGATGCCCGAGGTTGAAACGGGGGCCGAATCCGGGGCCGAATCCGGGACCATTCCCATGGAAAGGGAGGAGACATGCCGAAAATAATTCGCGCATATGTCCATGTTGTCGATCGGATCAACTACCGCCTGGGGCGGGTGATGATGTACAGCATCTTCTTCATGGTCGGGGTGCTGCTGTGGTCATCGGTATCCAAGACCCTGTTCGTGCCGTCCAAATGGACGCTGGAGGTGGCGCAGTTCTCGCTGGTGGCCTATTACCTGCTGGGCGGGCCCTATTCGATGCAGCTCAAGGGGCATGTGCGCATGGACCTGTTCTATGGCAGCTGGTCGCCCCGCACCCGCGCCGCGGTCGATACGGTGACGGTCACCTTTCTGCTGTTCTACCTGATCGTGCTGCTTTACGGGGCGCTGAACAGCACCGCCTATTCGCTGGGCTTTTTCGGCAATGACTTCTTTGCCTTCTACGGCAAGCTGTTCGGCACCTTCTTTGGCGACCTGTTCTCGGGCGATTTCGCCTTTTCGGGGGTGAAAAAGGTTCTGGGCTTTCTCGAACGCAGCCCCACCGCCTGGCGGCCCTATCTGTGGCCGGTCAAGGTCATCGCCAGCACCGGCATCCTTTTGATGTTGCTGCAGGCATTTTCGGAACTGTTCAAGGATATAGCGACTTTGCGCGGAGTCGATCTGCGCGCTGACGAGCCCGTGGCCCTGTTCAACGCGGAGACCGATTGATGTCATACGAGGAAATCGCCCTTTTCATGTTCGTCAGCATGATGCTGATGCTGTTCACCGGCCAGCGCGTGTTCGGTGCAATCGGCGGGGTGGCGGCGGCGTCCGCGCTGTTGCTGTGGGGGACCGGCGGGTCGGACATGCCGTTCTCGGCGGCGATGAAGCTGATGAAGTGGTACCCGCTGCTGACCCTGCCCATGTTCATCTTCATGGGCTATGTCCTGTCCGAATCAAAGATCGCGGACGACCTGTACAAGATGTTCCATGTCTGGATGGGGCCGGTGTCGGGCGGGTTGGCGATCGGCACGATCGGGTTGATGGTGCTGATCGCGGCCATGAACGGGCTGTCGGTTGCCGGCATGGCGATCGGATCGACCATCGCGCTGCCCGAGCTGCTGAAACGCGGCTATGACAAGAAGATGGTCACGGGGGTCATACAGGCGGGCTCGAGTCTGGGAATACTCGTGCCGCCATCGGTGGTTCTGGTGCTTTATGCGATGATCGCGCGCCAGCCGGTGGGCCGCCTTTGGCTGGCCGGCATCATTCCGGGGCTGGTCATGGCGGCGATGTTCATTGCCTATATCTATCTGCGCTGCAAGATCACCCCCGCGCTGGGACCCACCCTGGACGAGGAAGAGCGCGCCCGATACGACCGCGATGCACCGCTGAAGATCAACGTCACCGGCTGGGGAATCGGGATCGCCGCAACGCTGGCCTTCTGGATGGCCAAGCGCGGGATCATCGAACTGCCCAAGACATCGCTGGCCTCGGCGATATTCGTGCTGGGGGTGCTGTTGTCGGCGGCGCTTCTGTATCGGTTCCGGCACCAGATCAGCCGTCACGTCACCATCCACATGCCCGAGAAATACCACCTGCTCCTGGCCGGGCTGCTGCCGTTGATCATCTTTTTCTCGATGATGGTTCCCTTCGTGAACGGCTGGACCTCGCTGACCGAAAGCTCGGCCGTGGGCGCGATGGTGGCCTTCATGGCGGCGGTGCTGCGCGGGCGCATGACGCGCCAGGTGTTCGAGGTCTCGGTGCGTCAGACGCTGTCGATTTCCTGCATGTTCATGTGGATCATCCTGGCCGCGATGGCCTTTGGCGCGGTATTCGACGGGCTGGGCGCGGTCAAGGCGATCGAGAACCTGTTTACCGAAAAGATGGGCCTCAGCCCCTGGACGATCCTGATTCTGATGCAGCTCAGCTTTCTGCTGATGGGCACATTTCTGGACGATACCGCGATGCTGGTCATCGTCGCGCCGCTGTATATTCCGCTGGTCCATCAGCTGGGCTTTGACCTGATCTGGTATGGCGTGCTGTATACCATAACGACCCAGATCGCCTATATGACGCCGCCATTCGGCTATAACCTGTTCCTGATGCGCGCCATGGCCCCGCCCGAGATCACCTTGCGCGACATCTATGGCTCGATCGTGCCCTTTGTCGGGATCATGGTGCTGGCGCTGACCGTCATGATGGCGTTTCCCGAAATCTCGCTCTGGCTGCCGACCTATATCTATGACGGCTGAAAGGGGGCATGATGTATGAATGCGATGGATGAACGCAATGGATGAACGGGGGCGAGGCGGGTGCCGGATGAAAGGCAGCAGATGAAAGGCAGCAGAAGAACAAGAACTCCACCAAGGGAGCTTTCACCGGGCGCGGCGGCCCGCCAAGCCAAAGGATCGCCGCGCCGTGTTTGTCGAACCAATGGATGAGGAGAAGGAAAAATGACCACAAGACGCAAGTTCATCACAACTGCGGCCATAGGCGCTGCCGCATCGCTGGCCGCGCCCGCGGTCCGCGCCCAGGGCGCCAAGATCAAGTGGCGCCTGCAGACCTATGCCGGCCCCGCCCTGGCCGAGCAGGTCATCGTGCCGATGGTGAAGAAATTCAACGCCATCGCCGGCGATCAGATGCAGATCGAACTGTATACCGCCGACCAGCTGGTGCCCACGGGCGAGCTGTTCCGCGCCATGCAGAAGGGCACCATCGACGCGGTGCAGTCCGATGACGACAGCATGGCCAGCCCCACCGAAGTCACGGTATTTGGCGGCTATTTCCCCTTTGCCCTGCGCTATAGCCTGGATGTGCCGGTGCTGTTCAACCAGTACGGGCTGGACAAGATCTGGAAGGAAGAATACGCCAAGGTCGGGGTCAAGCATATCTCGGCGGGCTCGTGGGATCCGGCGAACTTTGCCACCAAGAAACCGATCAGGACGCTTGACGACCTCAAGGGCCTCAAGATCTTTACCTTCCCGACCGCCGGTCGGTTCCTCGAACGCTTTGGCGTGATTTCGGTGACGATCCCCTGGGAAGACGCCGAAGTGGCGCTGCAGACGGGCGAGCTCGACGGCCTGGCCTGGTCGGGCATCACCGAGGACTATACCTCGGGCTGGGCGGATGTGACCGACTATTTCCTGACCAACAACATCTCGGGCGCATGGATCGGGCATTTCTTTGCCAACATGGATCGCTGGAACGAACTGCCCGACAACCTCAAGACCCTGTTGCAGGTCTGCATGAACGACAGCCATTATCATCGTCAGTGGTGGTACTGGGGCGGCGAAGCCAGCCTGCGCGTCAAGGGCACCAAGCTGAAGCTGACCACGATCGACGATGCGGAATGGGGCAAGGTCGAGGCCGAGGCCCACAAGTTCTGGGAAGAGATCGCCGCGCAATCGCCCCTCAAGGCCAAGGTGGTGAACATCATCAAGGACTACAACGCGACCATGGTCAAGGCGGGTCGGCCCTATCGCTATGGCTGAACATATGTGACGGGACGGCAGCACTTGCGCGCCGCCCCGCCACGGTACAAGACTGTGACGGCCCATGGGGCGGCCCCGGCAGATGTCGGGGTCGCCGCTTGCCCGAAAAGAGGATTTCACAACAGCAGGAGCGTTCATGCCCGGAGCAATGACATTCGACGCGTTGAAACAGGCCGTCGCGGACGGTCGCATCGACACGGTTCTGGCCTGCATCATCGACATGCAGGGCCGCCTGATGGGCAAGCGGTTCCTTGCGCAGCATTTTGTTGACAGCGCCTGGGAGGAAACCCATTGCTGCAACTACCTTCTGGCGACCGATCTGGAAATGGCAACGCCCGACGGCTATGCCTCGACCAGCTGGGAGGGCGGCTATGGCGACTATGTGATGAAGCCCGATCTTTCCACCATCCGCCCCATGCCCTGGCTTGAAGGCACCGCGATGGTGCTGTGCGATGTGCTGGATCATCACACCCATCACGAGATCACCCATTCGCCCCGTGCCGTTCTGCGCCGCCAGATCCGGCGGGCCGAGGCCATGGGCCTGACGCCCATGATGGCGACCGAGCTGGAATTTTTCCTGTTCGAGGGCAGCTATGACGACAACCGCAAGGCCGGTTGGCCCATGACCCCGATCAGCGGCTATAACGAGGATTACCATATCCTCCAGACCACCAAGGAAGAAATGGTCATGCGCCCGCTGCGCAACCATCTTTATGCGGCGGGGATTCCGATCGAAAACTCCAAGGGCGAGGCCGAGACCGGGCAGGAAGAGCTGAACATCAGATACGCCGCCGCGATGGCGTGCGCCGACCACCACGCAATCGCCAAGCACGCCACCAAGGAAATCGCCTGGCAGCAGGGCGTTTCGGCCAGCTTTCTGGCCAAGTGGCGCCATGACAAGGTGGGCTCGTCCAGCCATGTGCATCAGTCGCTGTGGCGCGGCAGCGAAAACGCCTTTTACGACAAGGGCGCCGAATACGGCATGTCCGGCATGATGCGTTCCTATGTGGCGGGGCTGCTGAAATATGCCCCCGACATCACCTTTTTCCTGGCCCCCTATATCAACAGCTACAAGCGCTTTCAGAAGGGCAGCTTTGCGCCCACGAAAATCGTCTGGTCGGTTGACAACCGCACCGCCGCCTTCCGCCTGTGCGGCGAGGGAACCAAGGGCGTGCGGATCGAATGCCGCATCGGCGGGTCGGACCTGAACCCCTATCTGGCGCTGGCCGGCCAGCTGGCCGCCGGTCTTGCCGGCATCGAGGAGGGGCTTGAGCTGCAACCCGCCACGCGTGGCGACGTGTACGAGGCCCGCGAGGCCCCCGAAATCCCGCACAGCCTGCGCGCGGCGGGCGAGGCGCTGAAACGCTCGACCATGCTGCGCGCGGCGATGGGGGATGAGGTGGTTGACCACTATGTGCGTTGCGCCGAATGGGAACAGGAGGATTTCGCCCGCATCGTCACCGATTACGAAATCAGACGCGGATTCGAGAGGGCCTGATGAGAGGGGCGCCAGGCCTGTTGCTGATGGCGCCTCTGAAACAGACGAATACACCTTGAACACAACCACCGCCCTGCACAGGACAACCCGCAGGGCCCCAGCCAGTGAAAGGTCATCCTTGTGAGCAAGATCACCTGCATTTCCCCGATCGACGGGTCGGTCTATGTCGAACGCGACACGCTTGCGCCCGAGGCCGCAAGACAGGCCGTGGCACGCGCCCGCGCCGCGCAGGAATCCTGGGCCGCGCGCCCGCTGGAAGAGCGTGTTCAGCTGGTTCTGAAGGGCGTCGAAAATGTCGGCGCCATGAACGATGAAATCGTGACCGAGCTGGCCTGGCAGATGGGCCGCCCGGTGCGCTATGGCGGCGAATTCGGCGGCTTCAGCGAACGCGCAACCCATATGGCCGCAATCGCCGCCAGGGCGCTGGCCCCCATCGAGGTCGAGGAAAGCGACAGCTTCAAACGCTATATCGCGCGCGAACCCCAGGGCGTGATTCTGGTGGTGGCGCCGTGGAACTATCCTTACATGACCGCCATCAACACGGTCGCGCCGGGGCTGATCGCCGGCAATGCGGTGGTCCTGAAACATGCCAGCCAGACCCCGCTGGTGGGCGAGCGCATGGTGCAGGGCTTTGTCGCTGCCGGCATCCCCGAGGACGTGTTCCAGAACGTGTTTCTGGATCACGCCACCACATCCGACCTGATTGCCTCGGGCGCGTTCGACTTCGTGAATTTCACCGGCTCGGTCAATGCAGGGCGCGCGATCGAACGCGCCGCCGCCGGTACATTCACCGGGCTGGGGCTGGAACTTGGCGGCAAGGATCCCGGCTATGTCATGGAAGACGCCGATCTCGACGCCGCCGTTGATACGCTGATCGATGGCGCCATGTACAATGCCGGCCAGTGCTGCTGCGGGATCGAACGCATCTATGTGGTCGAAAGCCTGTTTGACGCCTTTGTCGAAAAGGCGGTAAAGATCGTCTCGGCCTACAAGCTGGGCAACCCGCTGGATCCCGAAACGACCCTCGGCCCGATGGCGCAGAAACGCTTTGCCGATCTTGTCCGCGACCAGATCGCCGAGGCCGTTGCCAAGGGTGCCCGCCCCTTGATCGACCCGGCCCTGTTTCCCGCCGATGACGGCACCGGCACCTATCTGGCGCCGCAGATCCTGATCGATGTCGATCACTCCATGCGGGTGATGCGCGAAGAAAGCTTTGGCCCCGTCGTCGGCATCATGGCCGTAAAGGACGACGCGCAAGCCATTGAACTTATGAACGATTCAGAATTCGGCCTCACCGCGTCGCTGTGGACATCGGATATCGCACGCGCCGAACGCATCGGCCAGCAGATCGAAACCGGCACCGTATTCATGAACCGGGCCGACTATCTCGACCCCGGCCTGTGCTGGACCGGCTGCAAGAATACCGGCCGCGGCGGCGGGCTGTCCGTCATCGGCTATCACAACCTGACAAGACCGAAATCCTATCACCTGAGGAAACTGCCATGAGCCTGACTGCAAACTGGTCATATCCGACCAATATCCGTTTCGGCGCCGGCCGCATCTCCGAAATCGCCGAGGCCTGCGCCGCCACCGGCATGAAAAAGCCGCTGGTCGTCACCGACAGGGGGCTTGCGCAACTGCCGCTGACGGAAAATCTGCTGGGCCTTCTCGATGCCGCGGGGCTGGGGCGCGCGCTGTTTGCGGATGTCGATCCCAACCCGACCGAAATCAACATGCAGGCCGGGGTCGAGGTCTTTCGCGCGGGCTCCCATGACGGGGTGATCGCCCTTGGCGGGGGCTCGGGGCTGGATCTGGGCAAGATGGTGGCCTTCATGGCCGGCCAGACCCGCCCGGTCTGGGATTTCGAGGATGTCGATGACTGGTGGACCCGCGCCAATGCCGACGCCATCGCCCCGATCATTGCCGTGCCGACAACCGCCGGCACCGGCTCCGAGGTGGGGCGCGCCAGCGTGCTGACCAATTCGCAGACGCATGAGAAAAAGATCATCTTCCACCCCAGGGTGCTGCCCTCGATCGTGATCTGCGACCCGGAACTGACCGTCGGCATGCCGCCCGCGATCACCGCCGGCACCGGCATGGATGCCTTTGCGCACTGCCTCGAGGCCTATTGCTCGCCCCATTTTCACCCGATGAGCCAGGGCATCGCCATCGAGGGCATGCGTCTGGTCAAGGAATACCTGCCGCGCGCCTGGCGCGACGGCACCGATATCGAGGCCCGCGCCCAGATGATGGCCGCCGCCGCCATGGGGGCCACCGCCTTTCAAAAGGGCCTAGGCGCCATCCACGCGATCAGCCACCCGATCGGCGCGGTCTACGGCACCCATCACGGCACCACCAATGCGGTGGTAATGCAGCCCGTGCTGCTGTTCAACCGCCCGGCCATCGAGGACCGCATCGATGCGCTCGCGCGTTACCTTGATATCGAGGGCGGTTTCCAGGGCTTCTACGACTTTGTCGGCCGGATCAACGCCGAACTCGGCATCCCGAAAAACCTGACCGAGCTGGGCGTGAAAGACCCGGATCTCGATGCGTTGACGGTTTCGGCCCTTGACGACCCCTCGGTGGGCGGCAATCCCGTGCGCATGACACCGGAAAACACCCGCGCCCTGATTCAGGCGTGTCTGTAGGCCCCTTCGGGGTTTCTTCTTTGCGCAAATACTCCCGCCGCGCCCATCGGGCGCGGTATTCTCAGCGCCCCATCATCGAGGGCAGCACCGTCACGATCTGTGGAAAGGCCGTGATCACGAAAACCCCCACCAGCAACAGCAGGAAAAACGGCAGCGCATGCGCGGCAATCCGCAATATGTTGATTCCTGTCAGCCCCTGGATCACGAACAGGTTGAATCCCACCGGCGGCGTGATCTGGGCCATCTCGACCACCAGCACCAGATAGATCCCGAACCACAGCGGGTCGATCCCCGCCGCCTGTACCATCGGCAGGATGATCGATGTCGTCAGCACCACGACCGAAATCCCGTCCAGAAAACATCCCAGCAGGATGAAGAACACGGTCAGCGCGACCAGCAATTCCTCGGCCGACAGGTTGAAGGTACCGATCCAGGCGGCCAGGTTGCGCGGAATGCCGGTGAACCCCATGGCGATGGTCAGAAAGGCCGCCGCCAGCAGGATGAAGGCGATCATGACCGAGGTCCGTGTCGCCGACATCACCGCGTCCACGAAATCGCCCCAGCCAAAGCTGCCGGTGAAAAGCGCCAGCACCAGCGACAGCACCACCCCCAGCGCGGCCGCGTCGGTCGGCGAGGCAACCCCGGTATAGATCGACCCGATCACGCCTGCAATCAGCAGGATCACCGGGATCAGCCGGCGCGAGGCGATGATCTTTTCGCGCAGGCTGTGGCGCGCCTCGGCCGCGGGAATGGCCGCGGGGTTCAGCACTGCCCGGATCATCACATAGCCGGCAAACAGCGTGACCAGCATCAGCCCCGGCAGGATGCCCGCGATAAAGAGGCGCGCGATGGATTGCTCGGTCGCCACCCCATAGACGATCAGGATGATCGAGGGCGGGATCAACAGCCCCAGCGTGGCCGAACCCGCCAATGTGCCGATGATCAGCGATTCAGGATATCCCCGGCGCGTCAGTTCCGGCACCGACATGCGCCCGATGGTGGCGGCGGTGGCGGCGCTTGATCCAGACACGGCGGCGAATATCGCGCAGCCCAGGATGTTGACATGCAAAAGCCGCCCCGGCGCGCGGCCCAGCCAGGGCACAAGGCCCGAAAACATGTCTTCCGACAGGCGCGAGCGCAACAGGATCTCGCCCATCAATATGAACAGGGGCAGGGCCGCCAGCGGCCAGGAATTGCTGTGCCCCCACAGCGTCGTTGCCAGCACCAGGCCGACAGGTGCCGGCGAAAAGGCGACGATCGCCACGAATGCCACGATCAGCAGCGACAGCGCCACCCACATGCCCCCCGCCAGCAGCACCAGCAGCAGGCCCAGCAGGGTGGCAAAGATCATCGGATCCGACATCGCCTATTCCGCCCCGCCTTCGTCAACCAGAACCGGCGCGCGCCGGATCATCGTCTCGATTGCCGTATCCACAAAGGCCAGCGTCAGCAGCCCCAGCCCAAGAACCATGAAGACCTGCGGTATCCACAAGGGCACCGCGATGATGCCCGGCGACATGTCTCCGAACTGGCGGCTCTGCATCGTCAGCACCACCGCATACCATGTGGCGAAACCCGACATCACCGCGCCCCCCAGCAATGTCGCGACCTCCAGCACCAGACGCAGCCGTGCGGGCAGCAGGCCGATCA
This sequence comes from uncultured Rhodobacter sp., assembly GCA_964637875.1. Classification (GTDB taxonomy): domain Bacteria; phylum Pseudomonadota; class Alphaproteobacteria; order Rhodobacterales; family Rhodobacteraceae; genus UBA5972. Next base: position 62,046 of record CAZWXK010000005.1, on the reverse strand, counting down.
CCAGATTGACCCGGATATGGGCCCCCCTGCGCAGCGCATAGGCCAGCCCCATGAAGGACGAGGCCGCCAGGAAGAAGCCGGAAAAATCGGCATAGGACGGGATCGTGAAGGACAGCGCCGGCCCTGCGATCCGCGCCAGGATGTTCAGCGAGATCTGCGCCGCGACCACGATACAGATCAGCAGGATGCAGGTCGCCGAGATCACCCCCGCGCCTGCATATATCCGGTCCAGCACGCGCCGCATGTCCTGCCCCCTTGCCCCCTTGCGCCGTTGGATCGGGGCCGCCCCGCGTCGGGGGGCGGCCCGTCATTTTCGCTCGGGCGCGCTCAGCCGCCTTGATAGACCTTGAGGATTTCCAGCGCCTCGGGGCTGGCCTTGGCCTTCCAGTTGTCCAGCATCCTGGCGCCGATTTCACGCAGGCCCTTCATCAGCGCGGCCGAGGGCTGCACGATCTTCATGCCATTGTCGGCCATGACCTTGGTCTTGGCGGCGGCTTCGGCCTTGGACATGTCCCAGCCGCGTTTCTCGGCCCTCGCGGCGGCGTCGAGAACCGCCTTTTGCACGGACGCCGGCAGCGCATCAAAGGCGGCCTTGTTCACCACCACGATGTTCTTGGGCACCCAGGCGTTGATCGGGGTGTAGTAGTTGACGAAATCCCAGGCCTTGGAATTGGCCCCGGTCGAGGGCGAGGTGATCATCGCCTGCACCTGCCCGGTGGCGAAGGCCTGCGGAATGTCGGGCGCCTCGACCTGTACGGGCGAGGCCTTGGCAAGGGTTGCGAATTCCTCCAGCGCGGCGTTATAGGCGCGGAAGCGCAGCCCGGCGAGGTCGTCAACCGTCTTGACCTCGTTCTTGGTATAGAGGCCCTGCGCCGGCCACGGCACCGAGAACAGCGGCATCAGCCCCTGTTTGGCCAAAAGGCGTGTGATGACCGGCTTTTGCGCCGCCCACAGGCGGGCCGCATCGGCATAGGAGGTGGCGACAAAGGGCTGGCTGTCGATGCCAAAGGCCGCGTCCTCGTTCGAGAGGCGCGACAGAAAGAATTCGCCGATCTGCACCTGGCCCGAACGCACCGCGTTCTTGATCTGGGCATGGGGAAACAGCGAGCCCGCCGAATGGACGGTGATATCCAGCGCGCCATTGGTGGCGGATTTCACGTCCTTGGCGAATTCGCGGATGTTGACGGTGTGGAAGGTCTTGTCGCCATAGGGCGTGGGCATGTTCCACTCGACCGCCAGGGCGGGGCCGGCAAGTCCCATCGCCACGGCGAATGCGACAGCATGTTTCATCATCATTTTCTTCTCTCCCGGTTGTGTTGCCGCCCGGCCTGCCAGAGAATCCGGCAGGCGCGCAGTGGCGGCGTCTTTTTCCGCCCACAGGTTGGCAGGCAGTGCCCCCTCAGGGCAAGGTTTTTTTGCGTTTGACAATGCTCTGGGGCGCGATCCGGGCGATTGCCTTGTCCGTGGTCGCGTCTGCCCGGTTTTCGGGCAGGCCGCGTGCGCCCGTCAGGCGGTCCATGACCCAGGCCTTGGTGCCATCGACCAGGCTGAACAGCACCGGCACGAAGACCAGCGACAAAAGGGTTGAAAGGATCAGCCCGCCCATCACCGCAATCGCCATGGGCGAGCGGAACTCGCCCCCGATGCTGACCGCCAGCGCGCTGGGGACCATGCCCGCGGTCATGGCGATGGTCGTCATCACGATGGGGCGCGCGCGCTTGTGGCCGGCTTCCAGCATGGCGTCGGGGCGCGACAGGCCCTTTTTCATCGAATCCTGGGCAAATCCGACCAGCATGATCGCGTTCTTGGTGACGATTCCCATCAGCATCAGAAACCCGATCACCACCGGCAGGCTGATCGCCAGGTTCATGATATACAGGGCAAAGATCGCCCCGCCGATGGCCAGCGGCAGGGTCATCAGGATGGTGATCGGTGTCACGAAACTGCTGAACAGCAGCGCCAGCACCACATAGACCAGCATGATGCCGGCGGCCATGGCGGTGGCGAAACCGGCGAATATGTCGGCCATGATCTCGGCATCGCCCGAGGGCTGGATGCGCGTGCCCTTGGGCATGTTGCGCGCCTCGGGCAGGGCCATGATCAGATCGGTCGCCTGCCCCAGCACCGTGTCGGGGCCCATGTTGGTTTCGACCTTGGTCTCGTTCTTGCGGTCATAGCGCGTCACCACGCTGGGCCCGGTGGAGACCGTGACATCGGCCACCGACAGCAGCGGCACCGACACGCCCAGCGGCGTGCGCACCCGGATGCCGGCCAGGTTGGTCAGATCCTTGCGCGCCGATTCGCGCAGCCGCACCCTGATCGGGATCTGTTCGTCGCCGGAATTGAACTTGGCCAGGTTGGCATTCACGTCGCCGATCGTGGCCACCCGCAGGGTCGAGGCCAGCAGATTTGCCGTGACCCCCAGCTCGGCCGCCAGGTCGCCCTTGGGGCGGATCTGGATTTCCGGCCGGGGCAGGGCGGCGGTGGTGGTGACATTGCGCAGCTGGGGCATCTTCTTCATCGCATCGGCCAGACGCAGCGCGGCCTTGCGCACGACCTCGCGGTCATCGCCCAGAACCGACAGCGAGATGTCCTTTTGTCCGCGCTCGTTGACGAAATTGATCCGCACATCGGGAATGTCGGCCAGCAGGCGGCGCATGTCGTCCTCGATCTGGAACGAGCTGCGCTTGCGTTCCAGCTTGGTGCCGTAATTGACGATCAGGGTTGCCCGGGTGATGCTGCCCGATCCCCCATCGACAAAGACATTGCGGATCTCGGGGATCTTCCAGATGCGATCGGTCATCTCGCGGGCGATCCTGCGCGTGTCGTCAAGGGTCGCGCCGGGCGGCAGCTCGACCGTGATCAGGGATCGTCCGATGTCCTTTTTCGGGGTGAACTCGCCCGGCAGCAAGGTGGCGGAATAGAGCGAGGCGGCAAAGATCGCGAATGCCGCCACGATGGTGATGATCCGGTGGCGCAGTGTCCAGCGCAGGATCGACAGATAGCCGCGCATCAGCCAGCCGTCCTTTCGCGCGCCCCCGGAATTGGCATGCCTGTGGGTGTCCTTCAGGAAATAGGCCGCCAGCATCGGCGTGATCAGCCGCGCCACCAGCAGCGAGAACAGCGCCGCGATGGCCACCGTCAGGCCGAACTGCTTGAAGAACTGCCCCGGTATCCCGCCCATGAAGCTGACCGGCGCAAATACCGCCACGATCGACAGGGTGATGGCGATCACGGTCAGGCCGATCTCGGTGGCGGCGTCGGCTGCCGCCTTGCGCGCGTTCTTGCCCATGGCGCGGTGTCGTTCGACGTTCTCGATTTCCACGATCGCGTCATCGACCAGGATCCCCGTCACCAGGGTGATGCCCAGCAGGCTGATCAGGTTCAGCGAGAACCCCAGGAAATACATCGCAAAGAAGGTGGGAATGATCGACAGGGGCAGCGCCAGCGCGGTGATGATGGTTGCGCGCCAGTCGCGCAGGAACAGGAACACCACGATCACCGCCAGCGCCGCGCCCTCGTAAAGGGTCTCCATCGCGCTGCTGAACGAGCCCGCGGTCTGGATGGTGGAATCGTCGATCTTGGAAATGCTGACGCCGGGATAGCGTTTCCTGATGTCGTCCAGCTGGGCGGCGACCTTGCGCGCGGTGTCGAGATCGGAATAGCCCGCCTGCCGGTAGATCCCCAGCGCCACCACCGGGTGGCCGTCGAGCATGGCGAAATTGCGCGCCTCGGCCGGCCCGTCATAGACCAGCCCCAGCTGGTTCAGCCTGACCTTGGTGCCATTGGGCAGGGTCAGCGATGTCTGGGCCAGCTGGGCAACCGTCCTGGCGCTGCCCAGCGCCCTGATGGAAAATTCCAGCCCGTCCAGATCGCCCCGCCCGGCGCCCAGATTGATGTTGGTGGCGCGCAATTGCCGATTGACATCGGCCGCCGTGATCCCCAGTGCCAGCAGGCGGTTGGGGTCCAGCTCGACCTTGATCTCGCGGTCGGCACCACCCACGCGCACGACCCCGCCGACGCCGCGAATGCCCAGCAATTCGCGCGAGATCACGTCGTCGATGAACTTGGACAGCTCCTCGATCGACATGTCGGGGTTGTTGATGCCATAGGTGAGGATCGGCTTGCCGACCAGTTCCTCGCGCTTGACGATGGGTTCCGAGATGGTATCGGGCAGATCCTGCCGGATGCGGCTGACGGCGTCCTTGACATCGTTCAGCGCGGTGTCGGTTCGCGTGTCCATGGTGAAGTTGATGATCACCTTGGCCTGTGAATCGGTTGCCCGCGAGATGATGTGATCGACACCCTGGATATTGGCGACGGCATCCTCGACCGGCTTGAGGACCTGGCCGGCCAGCTCGGCCGGTGCCGCGCCGGGTTGGGCAATCGTGACCGAGATGATGGGAATGTCCACATTGGGCAGTTCGGTGACCGGCAGGCGCATGAAGCTGTAGATGCCGGCCACCAGCATCACCAGGAAAAAGGCCAGCGACGGAACCGGCTTGCGGATCGACCAGGTGGCAAAGTTCATTTCAGCGCCCCCGCATCGACCGGAACCGCCGTGACCCGGTCGCCCTGACGGAAAAAGGCCCCGGCGCGCAGCATCACCTGCTCGCTACCCGTCAGACCCGCGGTGATTTCGCGTCGGCCTTTCCAGAACAGCCCGGCGGTGACGCGCCGCTTGACGGCCTTGCCGTCCTTGACCAGCATCACGAAATCGCCCTGTGAATCGGACAGGACCGCGCTTGTCGGCACACCCAGCGCCTGGTGTCGGCCGGTCGTGATCCAGCCATTGACGAACAGGCCGATGCGCAGCGCGCGGGCGGATTCCAGGCTTATCCTGACCGTGCCCAGGCGGGTGCGCGGGTCGATGCGTGGCGAGATGCGCCGCACCTGTCCGACACGTTTCCCCAGCCCCGAGATCACCAGATCGGCCCGATCGCCCTGCTTGAGACTGCCGATGTCGGATTCGATGACGTCGGCCTCGACCTCGATCTCGGCATCGCGGATGATGCGGAACATGGGCTGTGCGCCGGCAACGGCGACCGCGCCCATGCGGGCCGAACGCGCCGAGATGATGCCGCTGACCGGTGCCCGGATCTCGGTGAACGACAGGTTGAGCCGGGCGCTGCGAATCCGGGTTTCGGCCGCCTTCAGCTGGGCCTGTGCGATCGCCAGGCCCGCCCGCGCCGATGCCAGCGATGCCCGCGCCTGTTCCAGGGCGGTGCTGCTTTGGTCGAACACCGCCTGCGAGATGGTTCCGCTCTGGCGCAGGCGCAGATTGCGGTCATGGCTTGTCTGTGCCTGTTTCAGTGTCGCCTGGGCCAGCGAGATCTGGTCGCGCGCCTGCTGCACCGCGGCCCGTGCCCGGGGCAGGTCGGCATTGGCCTGGGCCAGCTGTACCTCGAACTGGCGCTTGTCCAGAACCGCCAGCAACTGCCCCTTTTCGACATGGTCGCCGATATCGGCCAGCAGGTTTTCGATCACCTGCCCGTTGATGCGTGTATTGACAAAGACCTCCTGCCGGGCGACCAGCGTGCCCGAAACCGGGATGCGGGCCACAAAGACCTGCTTGCGTGGTGTGATCACGGTCACGTTCGGGGCGATGACCCTGGCTTTGGTCCCGGGGCTCTTGCCGGGTTTTTTTCCGGGTTTTTCTGCGGAACCATCCCGTGATCCGGCGCTGGCCGTGTTCTGGGCCATCGCGGGGGCTGTTGCCGCGATCACTGCCAATGCCA
>CAZWXK010000005.1:51723-56208 GCA_964637875.1 uncultured Rhodobacter sp. | reverse complement strand
CGGGCGGGCAGGGTTGCGGGAAAGGGGTTTGCGCGTCTTGTCGAGATACGGGTCATGCGGGGTCACATCCGGTTGCCCGAGGAATCGGGTGGTTTGACAGTCGTTGTTATTGCGTGCTATGCAAATCTTGCACGATATGCAAGAAAAATCCCTCGGCAACACCCGCAACCATGCGGGCAAGGGGGCCGGGTGGCACTGCATCGGGTGTGCGGGGGCCGGAAAACATGCCGCAAGCGAAGGAAGGGGTGCAGCCGATCATGCATCACAAGGCAGACATCATTGGCCCGGGCGCCGATCTCAGGTCCCGGCGCCGGATGCGTACCGCCGAAACCATCCGCAAGGCGGCGCTGCGCCTGGTGGTGGCCCGGGGGCTGGACAATGTCACGACCGAGATGATCGCCCACGAGGCGGGTATCAGCCTGCGCACCTTTTTCAACTATTTCGCCTTCAAGGAAGAGGCGCTGATGCCGGCGCCGATCGACTTTGCCCCCGAGGCGGTGGCCGGTTTCATCCACGGTTCCGGCAGCCTGCTGTCGGACATCACGACGCTGCTGTTGACCCGGTTCGACCATGTCGAGGAAGATCGCGCCCAGCTGCGGGTGCTGTTCCAGATATCGCAGACCCACCCCAAGCTGGTGCTGGTGCGCGACAAGGCCTTTCAGCAGTATGAAGAGGAAATCGGCCGCCTGATCGCCCGTCGCCTGGGGCTGGACCCGGAGCAGGACAGGCCCCGCCTGATGGCCGCCGTTCTGGCCGCGGGGATCAAGGTTGCCATGTCGGGCTGGGTCCTGTCGGAACAGGGAACCGCGGCCAGCCATGTGCGCTCGACACTGGCCGCGCTGGAAAACCTCTTTGTCGAGGATGCCGCCTGAAGCGCGGCGCGTGCGCGCATATGGCTGTTGGTATGGCTGTTGGCGGCCCCCTGTCGGTGGCGCCGCATCAGTCCTCGGCCGGGCGCAGAACCAGCCAGATCAGCGCGCCGCCCGCCAGCGTGAGGAAGGGAATCATCGCCGTGCTGACCGCATCCCACCCCGCGGTTGCCGTCCCGCCCGAGCAGTTCATCAGCCCGCCCGAGGCGATCGAGGCGATCGTGACCATGCCGAACACGATCATGTCGTTGATACCCTGAATCCGGCCGCTTTCCTCGGGGCGATGTGCGCCTGCCAGCATGGTGGAGGCGCCGATAAAGCCGAAATTCCATCCCACGCCCAGAAGGATCATCGAGACAAAGAAATGTCCCAGCTGTACACCGGACAGGGCGACAAGCCCGGATCCGGCAAGGATCACCAGCCCGGTCGCGATGATCCTTTCAACCCCGAAACGCGCAATCAGATGGCCGGTAAAGAAGGATGGAATGAACATTGCCAGGACATGTCCCGACACCACATTGGCCGCATCTCCCTTGGAAAAGCCCGTGCCCACGATCGCCAGCGGGGCCGAGGTCATCATCAGGGTCATCAGCGAATACGAGACCATGCCCGAGATGATCGCCACCAGGATACGCGGCGATTTCAGCATCTCGATGCGCGATCGCCCCCGCGCCGATTGCCCCGCCGGGCCACCGACCTGCGGCGCGGGTCTGGGAATGTCCAGAAACAGGAACAGCGACGCGCCCACGACGTTGATCGCGATGACCGTCAGATAGGTGCCCAGATACGGGGTCGCCATCGCGTCGGCCGTGACCTTGGCCAGCTGCGGGCCGAGAATGGCCGAGATCAGCCCCCCCGCCATGACATAGGACATCGCCTTGGGCCGGAAGGAATCGGACGCGGTATCGACCGCGGCAAAACGATAGAACCCCTGGGCCGACATGTATATCCCGGTCAGAAATGATCCCGCCATGAACAGAAGGAACGAATGCTGGATCAGCCCCCAGGCCGCAAGCGCCGCGCCCAGCGCCCCGCCGCCGGTTCCCAGAAAGAACCCGGTGCGGCGTCCGAAACGCTGCATCACCTGGCTCATCCAGGGTGCGGTGGTCATCGACCCGAAAACGATCAGCGAAATCGGCAGCGTCGCCAGGCAGCGATTGCTGGCCAGAGATTGCCCGGCCAGCCCCCCGAGGATGAAGATCATCGACATCTGCGCCCCGATAAAGGCTTGCGCCATCACCAGAACCGCCACATTGCGCCGCGCGCGCCTGTCATCCACCACCGATGGCGGCTGGTCGGGCGGGAGGGTCGAATCCGGGGCCGGGTTCGGGGTTGAGTTGGGGGTCGAGGGAACTTGCGTCATGGTTGCTGACCCTAATCGTGCCGGCCGACGCTGCCAAGGCCCGATTTGTCGCGTTCGGCAGACTGTATCTTTCCGCCCATGGCATATGGAGACGGCAGTGCCGGGAACGGGTATCGACTGGCGCCATCCATCGCATCTGTGCCAGGATCGCACCAAATGCGAGTTCTGAAAAGGCAGGCGTCGAAACGCAAATCAAAGGTAGGGCCACATGACCGGACGGATCATCGAAACCGAACGGGATATCGCCGAGGGCGCCGCATGGCTTGCCGCGCGCGAGCCGCGTTTTGCCCATGTGGTCACAATCTGCGGCCCCTTGCCGCTGCGCCGGCGGGCTGGGGGATTTCCGGCCCTGCTCAAGGCGATCGTGGCACAGCAATTATCGGTCGCCTCGGCCGGGGCCATCTGGCAGCGGCTTGAAGCCGCAGGGCTGACCGAGCCGCAAATCCTGTTGCAGGCGGGCGACGAAACCTTGCGCGCCTGCGGCCTGTCGCGCCCCAAGATCGGCTATGCCAGGGCGCTTGCAGAGGCGGGGCTCGATTTCGACGCGCTCGCCCGCCTGCCGGATGCGCAGGTGATCGAAACCCTGGTCGCCATCAGGGGCATAGGGCGCTGGACGGCGGAAATCTATGCCATGTTTTCGCTGGGGCGCGCCGATGTCTTTGCCCCGGCCGATCTGGCATTGCAGGAATCGGCGCGCCTTCTGTTCGACCTGCCGGAACGCCCGGGCGAAAGGCAGCTGCGCGACATGGCCGCCCCCTGGTCGCCCTGGCGCGGCGTTGCAGCGCGCGCGCTCTGGGCCTATTACCGCCATTGCAAGAACAAGGAAGGAAGTCTGTAAGATGCGAAAACTGAAGGCAGGGCGCCGTGCGGCGCGATCGGGCAAGGCAGGCAGTCTGGTCATTCTGGTGCATGGCTATGGCGCGGATGGCGCCGATCTGCTGGGGCTGGCCGACCCGCTGGGCGAACACATGCCCGATACGGTCTTTGTGGCGCCGAACGCGCCGAACCGATGTTCGAACAATCCGATGGGCTATGAATGGTTCCCGATCCCCTGGCTTGACGGATCCTCGCAACAGGCTGCCGCCGAGGGCATGGCGCGCGCGATCAATGATCTGAACGCCTTTATCGACGAAACCATGGCGGCCGAGGGGGTGGATGACGCCCATACCATTTTGCTGGGCTTTTCGCAGGGTACGATGATGAACCTGCATATCGCCCCGCGCCGATCGACGCCGGTGGCCGGGGTGGTCGGGTTTTCGGGCAGGCTGCTGGCGCCGGAAAAGCTGAAATCCGAGGTGGTGTCGCGCCCGCCCGTGCTGCTTGTACATGGCGACCAGGACGACATGGTGCCGCCGGCCTCGCTGGCCGAGGCGGCGCGTGCGCTCGATGATGCGGGGTTCGAGGTCCATGCCCATGTTTCCAAGGGCACCGGCCACGGCATCGCGCCCGATGGCCTTGGTGTTGCGCTGCAATTCATGCGCGACAAGCTGGGTATCGCCCAGCAATGACATCATTGCGCGATGGCTGCCTTGCCCGATGTGGGGGGTTGCCAGCATCTGGCCGCGATATATAGTCAGGCCATGAGATCGGGGCGGGGCGTCCCGCCTTGGTGTCGTGAAAGGGCATGACAGGGCGGGGGCGGTTTGCACCATGGATGGCGATTTCAGTTCGGGCTTTCTGAGGCATCACGGCGGGCGGCAGTTTCCCGCGCTGGTGCTGAATGCGGATTACCGGCCACTATCCTATCTGCCGCTGTCGCTGTGGACATGGCAAGAGGCGGTCAAGGCCGCCTGGCTGGAGCGCGTCAGCATCATCGCCGAATATGACGAGGTGGTGCATTCCCCTTCGACCGAGATCCGCATCCCCTCGGTCGTGGTGCTGAAGGATTATGTGAAACCCGCCCGCAGCGCCGCATTCACCCGTTTCAACCTGTTTCTGCGCGATGAATTTTCCTGCCAGTATTGCGGCGCGCGGGGCGATCTGACATTCGACCATGTGGTGCCGCGTTCGCGCGGGGGCCGCACGACCTGGGAAAATGTCGTTGCCGCCTGCGGGCCGTGCAACCTCAGGAAAGGCGCGCGCACGCTGGCGCAGACGGGGATGCGGCTGCGCCGCCCGCCGCGCAGGCCCAGCGGCGAAGAGCTGCGCAATATCGGGCGCAAGTTCCCGCCCAATCACCTGCATGAAAGCTGGATGGATTTCCTGTACTGGGATGTCGAGCTGGAAGAATAGGTCTCAGCCCCGGTGACCGGC
>CAZWXK010000005.1:44044-51623 GCA_964637875.1 uncultured Rhodobacter sp. | reverse complement strand
AGCTGGAAGAATAGGTCTCAGCCCCGGTGACCGGCCCGGTGACCGGCCCGGTGACCGGCATGGCGGAATGCCGTCAGCCACATGCCGGTGATGGCCATCGACATCAGGAAGTTCCACGCCGCCATCGACAGGCCGAACAGGCTCCAGGGGATGTCGTCGCAGCGCACCAGCGGTGCCTTGAATATCTGGTCCATCAGCTGATCGGTGCTCAACCCGGAAATCGGCTGCGACGAACAGGTGGTCGGCCCCAGCCACCAGTGTTGCTCCACCCCGGTGTGGTAAAAGGCAACGCCCGCGCCGAAAAGCACGATGGATGCCCCCAGCAGGTACAGCCAGCGCATCGCGCCACTGCGCCACGGCAGCAGCAGGATCACGATCCCCAGCCCCGCGGCCAGCCCGTGCGGCCAGCGTTGCCATATGCACAGCTTGCATGGCGCCAGACCGCCAATGAACTGAAACCCGAATGCGCCCAGCAGCATCGCCGCCGAAAAGGCAGCTGCCACCAGGGCGATGTTGCGCGCGTTCATAGATACCTCACAAGCCAGAAACCGCCCAGCAGCAAGGCGACAAACAGGCTGAACATCAGGCCCAGACGCCTTTCCAGAAAATCGCGAATGGGGGCGCCGAACTGCCACAACAGAGCTGCGACGATGAAGAAACGCAGCCCCCGCGCCGCGATTGCCGAGATCACGAAAACCGGCAGGTTCAGCCCGGTCCATCCCGACATGATGGTGATCACCTTGAACGGAAAGGGTGTGACACCGGCGATCAGCACCGCCCAGGCCCCCCAGTCGCGGAAACGCGCGTTGAACAGATCGGCGGCCTGCATCTTGCCATAGAATTCCAGTACCGGTCGGCCCACCGCGTCGAACAGCTGCGCCCCGATGTAATATCCAAACAGCCCCCCCAGGACCGAGGCGACCAGCGCGACCGTGGCGATCACGAAGGCGCGGCGCGGGCGCGCAATGATCATCGGGATCATCAGAACGTCCGGCGGAATCGGAAAGAACGAACTTTCGGCAAAGCTGACCAGTGCCAGCGCCCAAAGCGCATTGCGCGTTCCCGCCAGCGATATCGTCCAGTCGTAAAGTTTGCGCAGCATGTCCGTTCGGTTCCGCCCTGTATCGCCTTGCCGTTGCATCCTTCCACCACGCACGGCCCGGCAGGTCAAGCGGCGATCATGCCCGCCCGGCGCCAGAGATTGACGCCCCGCCGATTGCGCGCTACATCACACGCGGCGTGTGCCCGAGTGGCGGAATTGGTAGACGCAGCGGATTCAAAATCCGCCGCCGCAAGGCTTGCCGGTTCGAGTCCGGCCTCGGGTACCAGCGACATGACGGGCGTGTGGTCACGATTTCTTCTTCTTTGCCCAAATACGCCCGCCGGAGGCGTCTGCCATTTCCGACGACGCAGGCGGGGGCTGTCTGCCCCCGCACCCCCGAGCGTATTGGTGCAAAGAAGAAGTGCCTTGAGCAAGATCCTGCGCGCAGGCACGCCGTCAGCCGATGCGCCCGCGGTTTTCCCCGATCACACCGCCGATCTGGCCACGATTCAGCAATATGTGATCCAGCAGCACGCAGGCCATCATTGCTTCGCCCACGGGGACGGCACGGATGCCGACGCAGGGGTCGTGGCGGCCGCGGGTGACGATCTCGACCGCCTCGCCCGACAGGGTAACGGTCCGACGTGGTTTCAGGATCGAGGAGGTGGGTTTGACGGCAAACCGGCACACCACCTCCTGGCCGGTTGAAACCCCGCCCAGGATTCCACCTGCATGGTTCGACGAATATGCCGGGCCTTGCGGAGTCATGAATATCTCGTCGGCGTTCTCTTCGCCGGTCAGCAGGGCTGCGTCGAACCCGGTGCCGATCTCGACCCCCTTGACCGCATTGATCGACATCATCGCCGCGGCGATGTCGGTGTCCAGCTTGCCATAGACAGGGGCGCCGAGGCCTGCCGGGACGCCGCTGGCCACCACCTCGACCACCGCCCCGACCGAGTTGCCCGACTTGCGCAGATGCGACAGATATTCCTCCCAGGTCGCGGCGGCCCGGGCATCGGGTGTCCAGAACGGGTTGCGGGTGATCTCGTCCATGTCAAAGCGGGCGCGCTCGGCCTTGTGCGGGCCAATCTGGACCATGTAGCCGATGATTTTCAGTCGGGGCAGCATGACTGCCAGCACAGCGCGTGCGACCCCGCCCGCCGCCACCCTTGCGGCGGTTTCGCGCGCGCTCGACCGACCGCCGCCGCGATAGTCGCGGATGCCGTATTTCTGCCACCAGGTGATGTCGGCATGCCCTGGGCGAAAGCGGTCGGCGATTTCGGAATAGTCCTTGCTGCGCTGGTCGGTATTGCGGATCAACAGCTGGATCGGCATGCCCGTGGTACGGCCCTCGAACACACCTGACAGGATTTCCACCTGATCGGGCTCCTGTCTCTGGGTGGTATATCTGTTCTGGCCGGGGCGGCGCCGGTCGAGCCAGCGTTGCAGCATGGCCTCGTCCAGCGGCACATCTGGCGGACAGCCATCCACGACAGCACCCAGAGCGGGCCCGTGGCTTTCGCCCCAGGTGGTGACGGTAAAGATGCGGCCGAAACTGTTGGTGGACATGGGACAACCCTCCTTGGCCCGAACTTATGCCCCAGCGACTGCGCCCTGCCAAGCGCGATTCGCCCCCTGTGCGCCGCCGCCCGGGCGGGGCTTACGACGCCGCGGGGTGATCGGGCGCGTCACCTGTGGCGTCATCGGGGGCCTCGGCGGGAATCCAGATGAAAAAGCTGGTGCCCCGGCCCGGAGCGCTGGTTGCGCGGATATGGCCGCCGGCGCGCAGGATCAGTTTCTGGCTGATCGACAGGCCCAGCCCGGTGCCCTCTTGCCGCTTGGTGGTAAAGAAGGGGTCAAAGACCGATTTCAGCACCTCGGGTGTCATGCCGTGGCCGGTGTCGGTGACCTCGATCTCGACCCCGTCGATGCCCTCGTGGGGGCGATTGGCGCTGGCAATGCGCAGGCGCCCGCCATCGGCCATGGCGTGGATGGCATTGACGATCAGGTTGATCAGGACCTGCTGCAGCTCGGTCCGGTTCATGGCCACGACGCGGCTGGCGCGCAGGTCGCGCTCGAGCGCGATATCCACCTTGCTCAGCAGATGCTGGACCAGCGGGATCGAATCGTCGATCACGTCATTGGGGTCGTGATGTTCGACCGCGCCGGCATATTCCTCGGGGCGGGCGAACTGGAGCAGCTTGTTGACCAGGATGTTGATCGAATGCACCTGCTCGTGGATCAGGCGGAATTCGGTCTCGACGGGCAGGGCGGCGTCCCCGATCTGTTCGCGGATAACGTCCAGATTCCCCTGGATGACGGCAATGGGGTTGTTGATCTCATGGGCGATGCCGGCGGTGATCTCGCCGATGGCGGCCAGTTTCTCGGAAACCACCAGCTGCCGGGTGGTGGCCTCGAGCTGGCGGTTGGCCTCGCGCAGGTCGCGGGTGCGTTCGGCGACCCGTCGTTCCAGCTGGTCTGCCCATTCGCGCAGGCGCCGGTCGCGCTCCTGAACCTGTTCGAGCAGCAGGTCGAGATGCTCGGCCACGCGCCCGATCTCGTCGCCGACGCCGACAATGCCGGTGCGCGCGCCCAGATCGCCCTGTTCGACCCTGCCGATCGTGGCCACCATGGTTTCAAGCGGGCGAAAGATCGAGCGCGCCCAGTACAGGAAAACCGGCACCGACAGCAGGATCAGGAGGATGAACCCACCGCCTATGGTCATCAGGGTCCGCATCTTGGCGGCGCGAAAGGGGGTGTCGAGAAAGCCGACATAAAGCATGCCGACCCTTTTGCCGAAACTGTCGACAATGGGTTCATAGGCCGAGATGTACCAGTCATTGACGACAAAGGCGCGATCCAGCCAGACCTTTCCCTGCCCCAGAACGGTATCGCGCACGATCACCGATACCCGCGTGCCCAGGGCGCGGACATTCCTGAACAGGCGCACATTGGTGGAGACGCGCACATCGTCCAGAAACAGGGTCGCCGTGCCGCGGCTGCCTTCGGTCAGGCTGCGGGGGGGATAGACAAGGTCGTTGATCTGGTCGATGAAATCGAGGTTGCGGTTCAGCAGAACCCCCGCAACCAGCGCGCCGCCGCCCACCTTGACCGGGCTTGCGGTGTGGATGATCATGCCGCGGGTTTCCTCGGTCCTGTGGGTGGGGGCGGCGGCGCGGGTGGGCACCAGCCTGATCCGTGCCCGTTCGGCCAGCCGTGGCGAGATGGCCATGAGGTCCTTGCGGGTGAAGATGTCGATTTCGGTGCGGCTTTTGCCGGCCAGCGCCGACTGCACCACCGGCCAGCGCCGGAAATCGGCCTGGTTTTTCAGCCGGGGCGAGGAATGAAAGCTGCCATCGGGGGCGATATAATAGAGGAAATCCAGCCCGTTGGCCTGCCGCTGCGCATCGAGAAAGGCCAGCAGCGCCGGTTCCGAACGCTTTTTCAGCATCTCCTCGAAGGCCGCCGATTCCCCCATTGCCTGAACCTGCGCGCTGGCCCGTTCCCTGAGGCGGGCGAAATACTGATGCGCGATGGTCAGTTCGCCGTTCACCTTGGCGATCAGCAGCTTGTCGAAACGGTTCGACCAGTTGGTGATCACGATCGCCAGAAACAGCGGCATCACCACCAGCATCGGCAGCAGCGCGATCATCAGCAGACGGAACCGGACCGAGCGGTAAAGGCGCGCGCGCGGGCGGGCAGGCGGGGTCCGGGTCAGGCCCTGTTCAGACATTCCACATCGCGCATTTCCGGTCGATGGTCTTGCGCGAGACACCCAGCCTGCGCGCGGCTTCGGCCCGGTTGCCGTTGCAATCCTCCAGCACCGCCAGGATATGGCGGCGTTCGACGGCCTGAAGCGAGTCGACCGCCGCGGGGGAATCGCATTCCGCGTCGGCACAGAATTCGGGCGGGTATTCGCCCAGGATCAGCGCGCGCTCGATCAGGTTGCGCAGCTCGCGCACATTGCCGGGCCAGTCATAGCACGACATTTTCAGCAGAACCCCCTCGCTCAGCGGCAGCGGCGGCACGCCCAGCTCGTGCGAGAGCTTCTTCATGAACATCGAGGCCAGATCAAAGATGTCCTCCTTGCGCTCGGACAGGCGCGGCATGCGGATGTTCAGCACATTGATGCGGTGGAACAGGTCCTTGCGGAAACGGCCCTCGTCCACGGCGCGTTCGAGGTCGGCATTGGTGGCAAACATGAAGCGCAGGTTCAGCGGAACTTCGCGGCTCGAACCGATCGGGCGGATGCGCATTTCCTCGATCACCCTGAGCAGCGTGGCCTGTACCGTCAGGGGCATTTCCCTGATCTCGTCAAAGAACAGCGTGCCGCCACGGGCATGGAACAGCAGCCCGTCGCGGCGGTCGTCGTCGCCGTTGAAATCGTCCCTGATCGAGCCAAACAGTTCGCGCGCCAGCAGGTCGGGCGAGATTGCCGCGCAGTTGACCGGGACAAAGGGCTTGTCGGCACGGTCGGACATCGCGTGCAATGTGCGCGCGGCGATTTCCTTGCCGGTGCCCGAATCGCCCGTGAACAATACGGGTGTCGGGGCGGTGGCGACGCGCTCGAGCATGGCGCGGATGTCGGCGACGACCTGCGAGCGGCCCAGCAGACGGCCCCGCCAGGCGGTCGCGTCGGCCGACAGTTCATGTTTCAGCAGATAGTTCTCGCGCCGCAGATGCTGGCGGTCGATGCTGCGCGCGACCGCGTTCAGGATCTGGTTCGAGCGAAAGGGCTTGAGCACGAAATCCGCGGCCCCCGCGCGCAGGGCCTGAATCGCGGTTTCCAGATCGGCGAATGCGGTGATCAGGATCGCATCCGCGAAAAAACCCACCTTGCGCTGTTCCTGCAACCATTCCAGCCCGCCCTTGCCGGGCATCACGTTGTCCAGGATCACGATATCGAAATGCTGTTCGTCCAGCTTGCGCGTGGCCTCGTCCACATCGGCGGCCTGTTCCACATGCTTGCAGCGGGGCCCCAGGATGCGCACCAGGAAATTGCGCATGCCCGGTTCGTCATCGATAACGAGAATCCGCGACGCCGCAAGGCCTGGGCCGAATTCGTCGCTCTGATTTCCTTGCGCCGATGGGGCGGGGGCGGGCCCGTCTGGCGGCAGGTCGGATGGTCTGGCGGCTGCTGAATCCCTCATGGCGCCTCCGGTTTCCGCTGGATCGAGGGCAGCCGGCCGGATGCCGGCCCCGGAGTCATCCTGCGCCAGTGTCCGGTGAATATCAACCTTGCCTGTTCCCGTCCGGGGCCAGCGTCGAGGCCACGAGTTCGCCCAGGCCGATGATTTCGAAACGGTCGATGTCGCGTTCGTCCAGCGCATCCTCGAAGACCGAGCGGCAATTTGCGCAAGGCACCACCACGGCCTGCAACCCGTCAATGGCGTCCAGCTGGTCCAGCTTGCACGAGAATGCCCTGGATTGCAGCTCGGCCGCGCGTGGATTGGCCGAGACGCCGCCACCGCCGCCGCAGCACAGATTGCCGATGCCGGCGTTGTCCATCTCGACGAAATCGGCGCTGGCCATGTCCAGCAGTCGGCGCGGCTCTTTCAGCAGGCCGCCCCGGCGCACGATCTGGCAGGGATCGTGGAGCGTGATGCGGCGATCGTCCCGCGCGCCCACGGGCAGCCTGCCCTCGCGGCGCAGCCGGTCCAGCAGTTCGATGATATGCACGACCTCGAAATCATAGGACCGCCCGATCAGGTTCGGCCCCGCCCAGCGCAGCGCGCCATAGGCATGGCCGCATTCGGGGCTGATGACATGCTTGACGCCCAGCTCCTCGGCGGCATCGACCACGCGCTGCACGATTTCGCGCGCCAGCGCCCCCGAGCCGATCTGCACCCCGATATTGGTCGCCTCGTAGGCCTTGGTCGAAATCGTCCAGCTGATGTCGGCCGCCTTGAACAGGCGGGCATAGGCCCCGATTACCTCGGGATAGCCCATGATCTCCATCGAGGACAGGATGGCCATGTATTCGGCCCCCTCCTGATCGAGGCTGATGGGGATGCCGGTTTCCTTTTCCTGGTGCTCGACCTGCGCGCGCAGGGCCTTGGCAGTGACGCCCATGGGGCTGGTGGTCCGTTTCACCATCTCGGTTGCATGAACCAGCCCCTCGGGGGCCAGGCCCGCGGCGACATAGCCTTCGCGCATTTTGGCGATGGTGCCGGCGATGTCGATGCCCATCGGGCAGACCAGGGTGCAACGCCCGCACATGGTGCAGCTGTCATAGACCAGCGGCCCCCATTCCCGCAGCTCGTCCAGGGTCGGGTTGTCGGGCAGCAGGCCGAACATGTCGCGCACCGAATGCAGGGGCGCGCGCGCGCGTCGATAGGCCTTGACCATGGGGAACAGCTTGTATGTGGGGGTGTATTTCGCCTCGCCCGTGCTCAGGTAGAAATGGCAGGCCTCGGCACATTCCCCGCAATGGACGCAGGATTCGAAATACGAGGCCACCGCACCATCGGTGAATTCCAGGAATTTCGCGACCGCCGCTTCGGCGTCGCCCGTGTGTTGATCCGTGTGTTGATCCGT
>CAZWXK010000005.1:42206-43944 GCA_964637875.1 uncultured Rhodobacter sp. | reverse complement strand
CCGTGTGTTGATCCGTGTGTTGATCCGTTTGCCGATCGGTCATGGCGTGACCCCCTTTCTGCCATAGGTCGCGCCCGTGTGTCCCCGTGACAGGACAAAGGTAAAGGCATGCATCAGGCGCGAGAACGGGAAATACAGCAGCCAGACATCGACCAGAAACATGTGGGTCGCACGCAGGGCGTCATGGCTCTGCTGAAGGGCGAAACAGCCGCTCAGCATGACCAGAAAGGTCAGCCAGCTGCCGATATGGTCGTCGGCATCCGAGATCAGCCTCATGACCGGATCCGAAATCCGCCGTACCCACAGGATGATCAGCCCGGCAAAGGCGATCTCGGCAACCAGGATAAAGGCCCATCGCGGCAGCGCCGGCCAGGAAAAGCCCAGGATCCGCTTGTCGAGAAAGGCGATATGGGGGGCGGCGAACAGCAGCAGCACGAACAGCCCCAGGTGAAAGCCGTATCCCCCGGCCAGATGGATCCAGGTTCGCCGGGCGAATGTCGCCCGTGGCAGAAAATGGCGCAGGTTGCCCTTGATGAATCCGGCCGCGGCCGAGCCCCTCGGCGGGGCGATGTCACGGCGCCGTTTCATGGCGATCAGGGCGCCCATGCGCCACAGGGCGCCAAGGACGAAAACCCCGGCCGAAACCCAGAACAGCGGCCCCTCGACGATCTGCAGAAAACTCATGCCGATGCCTCCTCCTTGGCTGTGGCCGGCTCTGCGGCCGCACCTGATGTGACCTCGTGATACCAGAGGTCGTGATGCTCGCGGGCCCAGTTCTCGTCCACCTCGCCGTCAAGCATGGCGTCGATCGCGCCCTCCATCCCGATGCTGCCGATATAGATATGTCCCAGCGCAACCGAGATCAGCACGATCGCGCCAAGCGCATGCAGCACCGTTGACAGCTGAAGCCAGCGCAGATCTGCAAACAGCCACGGAAATTCCATGGCCAGGCCGGTGATGCTCAGCACGACACCGACAATCGCCAGAAGCCAGAACCACGCCTTTTCGCCAAAATTGAACCGTCCCGAGCTGACATGCCCTCCGAAAAAGCCGCCCAGACGCAGGATCCAGCGCAGATCGACCGGATGAAAGAAATTGCCCGGCAGGAACTTGACGAACAGCCAGACAAGCGCGGCGATGAAGATGGGGCCGAACAGGTTGTGCGCCTGCATGGCCGCGCTGACCAGGACCGAATGGGCATCATGGCCCAGCCAAGGCAGGATCAGGGGTCGGCCCAGCAGGATCAGCAACCCCGTCAACGCCAGCAGGATGAAAACGCCGGCGGTAAACCAGTGGGCGACGCGCTGGGTGGTGGTAAAGCGCGGGATGGTGCGCCCGGCCCGGCCATTGGTGATGCGCATCCTGCCCCTGAACAGCAGCGCCGCCGCCAGCAGGACGATCACCCCCGCCGGCAGCCAGCCGGCATATTTGCGGATATAGTTGACCCGCAGAAGGCGCCATTGCTCGCCCGAGGTCGTCATCACCTGATCGGCCGAATAGGGCCTGAGCAGGTTCAGCGGATCACCCCCGCGCCAGCGGTTCCAGATGTCTGACAGCGATTGTCCCCCCCGCGGACCCAGCGGGCCGGCAATCGAGGGGGGCGCGCCAGATCCCGTATCCGGCCCGCTCGACGTCGTGGCCGCAGCTCCGGGGGACAGTTTCAGCCCCCTCAGCGCCGCCTTCTGGCGGGCAAGTATGTCCTCGAGCGTCTGTCTGCCCCGTTCCGTTATGCCCCGTT
>CAZWXK010000005.1:30014-42106 GCA_964637875.1 uncultured Rhodobacter sp. | reverse complement strand
TGCCCCGTTCCGTTATGCCCCGTTGCGTATTGTCCGGTGCCGTGGCCCCGCTCTGCTGGGCCGCGCCGGGCAGCCGCGCCAGCATCAGCAGTGCCGGGATCGCGAGCAGGATGAAAAACCAGCGTAGCGACATGCGTCTATCCCCGATTGCGTATGCGCGCACGGGGCGGCGGACAGGCCGCCCCGTGGAGTTTCAGGCAGGTAGTGGTCGGGATTTCTCAGCCCGCCTTCTTGCCATAGGCGGTACCCCAGCCCCAGGCGCCGGCGCCAAAGCCGCGTGCGACCACACGCTCGCGATAGATGGTGGCGATCACGTCCCCGTCTCCGGCCAGCAATGCCTTGGTCGAACACATCTCGGCACAGATCGGCAGCTTGCCTTCGGCAATCCGGTTGCGGCCGTATTTCTGGTATTCGGCCTGGGAATTGTCGGGCTCGGGGCCGCCGGCGCAGAAGGTGCATTTGTCCATCTTGCCGCGGCTGCCGAAATTGCCGGACTGCGGGAATTGCGGCGCGCCGAAGGGGCATGCGTAAAAGCAATAGCCGCAGCCGATGCACAGATCCTTGGACCACAACACGATGCCGGTATCGGTCTGATAGAACACGTCCACCGGGCAGACCGCCATGCAGGGCGCATCCGAACAATGCATGCAGGCGATCGAGATCGATCTTTCCCCCGGCTTGCCGTCATTGATGGTGACGACGCGGCGCCGGTTGATGCCCCATGGAACGCCGTTCTCGTTCTTGCAGGCGGTGACGCAGGCGTTGCACTCGATGCAGCGATCGGCGTCGCAGAGAAATTTCATTCGTGCCATTTTTCTGTCTCCTTACGCTGCGCTGACCTTGCAGAGGGTCACTTTCGACTCCTGCATCTGGGTGACCGAGTCATAGCCATAGGTCATGGCCGTGTTGGCCGCTTCGCCGAGCACATAGGGATCGGCGCCTTCGGGGTATCTGTCCCTCAGGTCCTTGCCCTCGAAATGGCCGCCGAAATGGAAGGGCATGAAGACGACGCCTTCGCCCACGCGACGGGTGACCATGGCCTTGACCTTGACCCGGCCGCCCTCGGCCCCCTCGACCCAGATGTCCTGCCCGTCGCGAATGCCCAGGTTGTTGGCGTCGCGCGGGTGGATCTCGGCGAACATCTCCTGCTGGAGTTCGGCCAGCCAGGGGTTCGAGCGGCTTTCGTCGCCACCGCCTTCGTATTCGACCAGACGCCCGGATGTCAGGATCATCGGATATTCCTTGCTGAAATCCTGCTTCTGGATCGATTCATAGAGCGTCGGCAGACGATAGGCCTGCTTGTCCTTGTAGGTCGGGTAATCCGCCACAAGGTCGCGTCGGGGCGTATAGAGAGGCTCGCGATGGACCGGCACCGGGTCGGGGAAGGTCCAGACCACGGCGCGGGCCTTGGCGTTGCCGAAAGGCGCGCAGCCATGCTTGATCGCGACCCGCTGGATGCCGCCCGACAGGTCGGTCTTCCAGTTGGTCTTGTCGCCGGCAATGCCCTCGATCACCTTGCGTTCCTCGTCGGTGAGGTCCTTGTCCCAGCCCAGCTTCTTGAGCATCGCCATGGTGAATTCGGGATAGCCGTCCTGGATTTCCGAGCCCTGGGAATAGACCCCCTCGGCCAGCAGGTTGACGCCGTTGCGTTCCACCCCGAAACGGGCGCGGAAGGTCAGGCCGCCCTTGGCGACCGGCTTGCTCATGTCATAGAGGACCGGCGTGCCGGGATGTTTCATCTCGGGCGTCCCCCAGCATGGCCATGGCAGGCCGTAATATTCGCCGTCCACCGGCCCGCCGATGGCCTGAAGCGTGGTGCGGTCGAACATGTGCTGGTACTTCATGTGCGCCTTGATGCGTTCGGGCGCCCAGCCGGTATAGCCGATCGTCCACATGCCGCGGTTGAATTCACGGGTGATGTCCTCGACATTGGGCTCGTCCGGGCCGTCCATGCTGATATTGCGGAAAAAGCGGTCGGCAAAGCCGAACTTTTTCGCGAACTTGGCCATGATCACATGGTCGGGCAGGCTTTCGAACAGCGGGTCCACCACCTGGTCGCGCCACTGCACCGAACGGTTCGAGGCGGTAACCGATCCGCGGGTCTCGAACTGGGTGGCCGCCGGCAGCAGATAGATGCCGTCGGTGCGGTCGCTCATCACCGCCGAGACCGTCGGATAGGGGTCGATGACGACCATGATGTCGAGCATCTCCATGGCCTTCTTTTCATCGACGCCGCGGGTCTGGCTGTTGGGGGCGTGGCCCCAGAATACCATGCCGCGCACATTGTCGGGCTGGTCGATCCTGTCCTTCTTTTCGAGAACGCCGTCGAACCAGCGGCTGACCGGAATCCCCTTGAGGTTCATCAGCGACTTCTTCTTGCCGCCCTTGGTCACGAGCGTGTCGAACCGCCCCTTGAGCCAGTCGAGATCCTCCTCCCAGACCCGCGCCCAGTGGGCCCAGGCGCCCGCCGACAGGCCGTAATAGCCGGGCAGGCTGTGGGACAGTACGCAGACATCGGTTGCGCCCTGCACGTTGTCATGGCCGCGGAAGATGTTGGCGCCGCCGCCGGTGCGCGCCATGTTGCCCAGCGCCAGCTGAAGGATGCAATAGGCCCGCGTGTTGTTGTTGCCGATATGGTGCTGGGTGCCGCCCATGCACCAGATGATCGTGCCGGGGCGGTTGTTGGCAAGCGTGCGCGCGACCCGCTCCATCTGGCTGCCGGGCACGCCGGTGACACGCTCGACCTCGTCGGGGGTCCATTTCTTGACCTCCTTGCGGATCTCGTCCATGCCATAGACCCGGGTGCGGATGAATTCCTTGTCCTCCCAGCCGTTTTCGAAGATGTGCCACAACAGGCCCCAGATCACCGGCACGTCGGTGCCGGGGCGGATGCGCATGTATTCGTCGGCATGCGCCGCGGTGCGCGTGAATCGCGGATCGACCACGATCAGGGGGGCGTTGTTCTGCTCTTTTGCGCGCAGGATGTGCAGCAATGCGACCGGATGCGCCTCGGCCGGGTTCGAGCCGAACAGGATCATCGCGCGGCTGTTGTGGATGTCATTGAAGCTGTTGGTCATTGCGCCATAGCCCCAGGTGTTTGCAACACCCGCGACCGTGGTCGAGTGACAGATCCGCGCCTGGTGATCGACGTTGTTGGTACCCCAATAGGCGGCAAACTTGCGGAACAGATAGGCCTGTTCGTTGCTGTGCTTGGCGCTGCCCAGCCAGTAGACGCTGTCGGGGCCGCTTTCCTCGCGGATTTTCAGCAGCTTGTCACCGATCTCGTTGATCGCCTGGTCCCAGCTGATGCGTTTCCATGCGCCATTGACCTTTTTCATCGGATATTTCAGGCGCCGTTCCCCGATCGCATGATCGCGCACCGCCGCGCCCTTGGCGCAATGGCCGCCGAGGTTGAACGGGCTGTCCCAACCCGGTTCCTGCCGGGTCCAGACGCCGTTTTCGACCCCCGCCATCACCGTGCAGCCGACCGCGCAGTGGGTGCAGACCGATTTGACCGTCTTGATATCCGACTTGATCGCCGCTTCGGCGCGGGTCACCGTGCCTCCGGTTGCGCCGATCGCCGCCAGCCCGCCGATGGCCAGGCCCGAGCCACGCAGAAAACTGCGCCGATCGACCGAGGCATTGGCAATGTCGGAAAGCAGGCTTGTCCGCTGGGGGCGTCTCGCAACCCCGTTGGTCTTTTTCCTGAGCATTTCATTCTCCCTGATTGCGCCCCGCAGATGCCGCAGGCGCAATGTTGGTGTCATCATTCCCCGGGGGCCTTGCGCAACCCCGGGACGGATTCGTCAGCGCCTCAGAACCGGGCGCTGTCGAGATAGGCGCGCATATGTGCGGTTTCGCGCCATTCCTCCCCCTCGGGCGAGGGGTCGTTGGCGTCAGCCTGGGCACGGACCGCTGTCGTCGCGGCCACGGCCACGGCGGCGGGTGCGGAAACCGACGCAAATTTCAGAAAGTCGCGTCTGCTGGGCGCGGCTTTCCCTTCCTTTTCGCTCATCCTTTTTTCCTCCTCTTTCTTGTGCCCGGTGATGCGGGCGCTGCGCTGGCCCCGCGCGCTCATGCGCGGGACGGTGAACAGGATCAGTTCGGCATCATCCGAAAGGCCTCGCGCTCGATGTCGATAAAGATGCGCCCGGCGGTGCCCACCGGGCCGTAAAAGACGGCGCTGCGCGCCTTTTCGAGATCGGCCATGAAATGCCCGGCCCAGGCCCCCACATGCCTGTTGAAGAATGCGGCCTGACGGGCCAGCGGCACCGGGGCGCCAAAGCGGCCGAGGATCATGCCGGCCATCATCTCGAACAGGGATGCGATGTTGTCCTCGGGCTCAAAGACATTGGGTGCGCGGGTGATCCCGAGGCTGGCCATCTCGCCCCTGAGGGTGGCAAGCGGCTTTTCGTTCAGGAATCCGGTCAGGTAATAGCTGGCATAGGGCAGCAGCTCGCCCCGGCCGACGCCGATGAAAAGCTCGGTGAATTCGCGCTCGATGCGCGCCGGAGTGGATTTTCCGGCGATCCTGGCAAGGGCGCCGATGGCCTGGCCCAGGGGGCTGTCGTCGCCTTTCAGCGCGGCTGTCTTGTCCAGCAGCGCGCGATCGGGCGGCCCGGCCAGCAATGCACCCAGAAAGTCATAGAAATCGGCGCGCAGGCGGTCCTCTTCGGCAATGTCGGGGTGGGTGGTGGCGTTCATCTGCTGGTTCCGTCCATTTCCGTTGAAGGGGTAAAGGCAAAGCGCATGCGCCGGCGTGCCGCAGGGCGGGTCGGGGGTGGCTGGCTGCCCGCCGCTGCCCCGGCCGAGGCAAGAGACCCCCGATCGCCCCCGCCGGCGCCCGGGATGTCGGCCGATCTGTCGTTTGCAGCCGCGCGCGCGCCAGGATGGGTGGGGCGATGGGTGGGGTCATCGGCGCCCACGTCATCGACCCGCTCCAGGCGCGCCGCACCGGTTGCCGCAGCGTCCGGGGGGGGCGGTGCGCCAGGCGCATCTTTCGCGCGCCGTTTCTCCCGGTCGTCGGGCAGCCTTTCGCGCCCGGCCTGCCAGACGCTCTCGACCGCGCGCCAGGCGGTTTCCGAGCGGGTGAAATCCTCGCCGTAATCGACCAGCCCATCGACATTTGCCAGCAGCGGGTCAACCCCCCACAGCCGGCGCAATGCCCGCCGGCGCAGGCGTTCCGGGATGGCCGCGCGCATGAAGGCGGTGAAATCGTCCTCGGCGCCCAGCTGGTCGGGGTCGGGCAGGTCGAGGGCCGCCAGGATCTCGGCATCGCTGCGGCCGGCATGTTCGGCCTCGCGCCTTTCTCGTGCTTCGGCGGCCTGGCGCGCGGCCCGGCGCCGGGCCAGGGCCTCTTCCTCGGCGCGCACGCGGGCCTTGCGTTGCGACCACGCCTCGAAGATTCCCCTGTTGCGCGGCCCGCTCACTGGATCACCTCGCCCTTGCGGCGCGGCGCGCGGTAGACATCGCTGGCCTGCCGGATGCGCGCATCGCCCACCCCGTCATCGACACGCGAGACACTGGCGCGGTCGCGCCGGCGCTTGACAAAGGGCGCCGGGTCGTGATGGGCCTCGGCAAAGCTGCTTACCCATTGTCGCAAACCGGGGGGCATGGGCACCTGTTCGATCATTTCCTCGCCGGTATCGGCGTAATCCTGGGCCTCGAAGGGCGATACGGTCGCAAGCGCCACCTCGATCTCGTGTTCCGAGGCAGGGTCGTCGTCATTGCGCAGAACCACATAGACCGAGGGCACCCGGGTGGACAGCTCGGCCAGATAGGCCGGGGCGTCGCTGGGATGCAGTTCGAGTTCGACCGTGGCGGCATGGTATTCGACGGCCGCCCCCTCGCGCCGCAGCACGGCCCAATGGGCGTCATCGGCACCGGGCAGCACGCCGACCGCGCGCCAGACCCATTCGGCCCAGGGGCCCTGGGCGGGGGATTTGCGGATCACCACCCCCAGCGTCATCGAGACGCCCGCATCCCGGCCCGCATCCCGGCCCGCATCCTGGCCCGTATCCTCGTCGGTATCCCGGATGTCGCCTGTCTCCATGCCCTTCATCCTGCCCGTTTCTCCCGTGCCACGCTTTCCATGCCATGGCCCCTTTGCGATGTCGTTTCCGCGATCCGTTCCTGTCTGCGCTCAGAATGAGGCCTGTCGCCAGGCGGATCAAATCTTTTCGCGCCGATGGCGAGATTCCCCCTGGCGGAACGCTCGGAATCGGACAATTCGTCCCTGGGCGGCGACGCGCGGGCAGGGCGAGGGTCAAAATGTCCACATCGCTTGCCCGAGGCATTTTGTCGGGATTTTTTTATTGCCCGCCGGTCCCGCCGGCCAAGGGGTGATTCGCGACTCACGCACCATGTCCGGCGTGTGCAAAAATCCTTTACGGAGCCATCGAAAGGCGCCTATCAAAAGGGGCGAATCACATGGTTGGCGCGCTCGGCAGCATATCGGAACGGCTGGCCGCGATCAGGGCCGGAACCAGGGCCAGAACAGGGAGAGGCATGACCAAGAGACTGATTTTATGCGATTGTCTGGGCACGCAGCAGATCGACAGGAAGGCGATCGAAGGGGCGACCGGGCTGAAATGCTCGGCCATCCATCACGCGTTATGCGGCCGGGATGAACCCCGCGCCCGGGACGCGATCTCTGAGGCGATCTCTCAGGGGGACGCGATCATCGCCTGCCGGCAGGAGCAGGTCTTTTTCGAGGACATCGCAGCCGAGATCGCTGCCGAAACGGGCGCGCAGGCCGACGCGGAAGGCGCGCAGATCGCCGCGCCGTCATTTGTCGATCTGCGCGACCGGGCCGGGTGGTCGGACGAGGCCGCGCAGGCCGGCCCGAAAATGGCGGCGCTGGTGGCCGATGCGCTGCTTGCCACGCCGCCCATGCGCATGATGGACCTGCATTCCGACGGAACCTGTCTGGTGCTGGGCGATGCCGATATCGCCGTGCCCGTTGCCGAACAGCTGTCGGCAGCCCTGGCCGTCACCGTGCTGGTCGAGCGGGTCGATACGCCGCCGCTTTCGCGGGCGTTCGAGCTCGTCGTCGGGCGTCTGCGCCGGGCCGAGGGTACACTCGGGCATTTCAGCGTACATATCGACGCGTTGCAGCGCGTCAACCCCGCCGGGCGCGGCGATTTCACCCTTGATCCGCCGCGCGACGGTGCCCGGACGGCCTGCGACATCATCCTGGACCTGCGCAAGGGAACGCCGCTTTTCCCGGCGCCGCACAAACGCGACGGCTATCTCAGGGCCGATCCGGGCGATCCGCGCGCCGTTGCCCGGGCCGCCTTCGATGCGGCCCAGCTGGTCGGCGAATTCGAAAAACCGCTCTATGTCCGCCTTGCCCAGCCGCTCTGCGCCCATGGCCGCGCCGGTATCGATGGCTGTTCCAGATGTCTGGATGCCTGTCCCACCGGGGCGATTGCGCCGGCGGGCGAATTTGTCGCGATCGACCCGTTGATCTGTGCCGGTTGCGGCGCCTGTGCGGCGCTGTGTCCGAGCGGGGCGATACGATATGACGCGCCGGCGGGGGAATTCCTGTTCCAACGTCTCAGGACAATATCGGAAACATTTGAAAAGGCAGGGGGAAAACAGCCCAGGCTGCTGGTTCACGATGGCGCGTTCGGGGCTGAAATGATCTCGCTCTGTGCACGGTATGATCGCGGTTTGCCCCATGACGTGATTCCCTTTGGCATCGCCGCGCTGGCCTCGTTCGGCCATGCCGAGATGCTGGCCGCGCTGGCCGGCGGTTTTGGTGCGGTCGATATCCTTCTGTCGCCCGGGGCCGACCGTGAGACGATCACGCGAGAACAGGCCCTGGCCGAGGCAATTGCCGGTGGCGGGCGGATCCGCCTGCTCGACCTTGACGACCCCGCGCAGCTGGCCGAGCGGCTGCGGGTCGCGCGGCAGGCGCCGTTGTGTCCGCCCGTGCTGGGG
The DNA here is from genome assembly GCA_964637875.1 of uncultured Rhodobacter sp. Classification (GTDB taxonomy): domain Bacteria; phylum Pseudomonadota; class Alphaproteobacteria; order Rhodobacterales; family Rhodobacteraceae; genus UBA5972. The sequence goes on along the minus strand of CAZWXK010000005.1, from coordinate 34,162 downwards.
CTGGGCAGCAGGCGACAGATCGCACGCCTTGCGGCCCGCGCCATTGTCGCCGCGACGACAGATGCGCCCGAGACCCCCCCCGATACGCCCTTGCCCCTGCCTGATGGCGCGCCCTATGGAGCGGTCGCGGTCGATACGCAGAAATGCACGCTGTGCCTGTCATGCGCGTCGCTCTGCCCGAGCGGGGCGCTGGATGCCAATCCCGACAGGCCTCAGCTGCGCTTTCAGGAGGATGCCTGCCTGCAATGCGGCATCTGTGCGCGCGCCTGCCCCGAGGATGCGATCGCCTTGCAGCCCCGCATGGACCTTTCCGACCGGGCGCTTGCCCAGCAGGTCGTGGTCGAAGAAGAGCCCTTTGCCTGCATCGAATGCGGCAGGCCCTTCGGGGTGAAATCGACGGTCGAGCGTATCATCGACCAGCTTGCCGGCAAGCACCCGATGTTTGCCAGCTCGCAACAGGCGCGCGTCATCCAGATGTGCGACGATTGCCGCGTGCGCGCGCTGTATGACGCCCAGGACAGCCCGCTGCGCCCGGATGCCCCGGATGATGCGCAGTACGAACAGCCGGCGCTCGGCAGGCGCGACGGCCGCACCCGCAGGGATCACTGATGCGCGATCGGTGCCCCCAGGTTGGCCGGCTTGATCGACGCCACGAAGGCAAGGATATCGTTGAATTCGTCCCGGGTGATGACGACCGGGCTCATCGGTGTGGTATGCGCCTCGCTGCGTTGGGGGGACAGGTTTTCGACCTCTACCACCGCCGGGTGGGGGTTGCGGCTGTAAAAGCTGAGAAAACGCGCGCGCCAGTCGCCCAGCGCCCGCAGGGCCGAAAAGGACGGGGTCGAGCCGATCCCCGCCATCCGGTTGCGCGGCCCGATCACGTGGCAGCGCCCGCAATTCAGATAGGACAGCTTCCGGCCGCGCCCGACATCGCCGCTGAAAACGATGGCCGCGGCGGCGGCACTGGCCTTGTCGGGCGGGGCAAAGACCTGCCTGCCATCGCGGCGGAACTGGCCGATCGTGCGCCGGCCGATTTCGGATTTCAGCCAGCGCAGAAAATCCTGTGCACCCGCAGGGGCAGCGGGCGCCAGGAACAGGGCGAATTTCCGGGGTTGGGCATCGTCGGACCTCTCTGTGATCACAACGGTTCCGCCCGTCGTATCCGTGCCGATTTCGATCAGGGAAAGGCTCGCCCCCGGGGGGATTTCGGGCGGGTTTGTATATTTAGAATCAATGGGTTGAACGTCGATGTCAATCCCGGTCTTCAACGAGAACCTGGGCAGGAGAAAGCCCAGGAACCCGCTGTCGATCAACGCCGGGCTCGCCGCCAGAACAAGCGGGCGAACAAGCGGGCGCGCAGGGGCCTTCTGGGCCATGGCGCGGCCCGATACGCCCGCCGATATGCCTACCGACCCGAATCCGGGCCACAGGAACAGCAGCGCAAGCGTGCCGAGGAAAACGCGAAACAGGGCGTTGATGCTGGAGATCGGGGTGATGGGCATGGCGGGCCTCCGGCGGTGATCGATTCTTCAATCTCTAGGCGACCCGGGCGGCCCGGGTCAAACCAAAGAAAGGAAAGATGTCATGAGCGACGATTTCAACATGACCATGCGCAAATTTCTCAAACAGGTCGGCGTGACCTCGCAAAAGGCGATCGAGGACGCCATGCGCAAGGCCGGAACCGGGGCAACGCGCGGGCGCGAATTCAGGGCGCGTGTGGTGCTGACCATCGACGGGCTCGACCTGGAACATGTGGTCGAGGGCAAGATCGCGGGCGCCGAATGACGCAAGACACGACCAGGCCAGGGGGGGCTTTCGCATGGCTGTGACGCGCAAGGACATTCTCGCGGCGCTCGGGGCCATTACGGCACCCTCGGGCGGGGGTGATATCGTCAGTGCCGGCATGGTGCGCGCGCTGGTGATCGAGGGCGGGCAGGTGCGGTTCGTGATCGAGGGCGCGGGCGAAAGCGCCGAACAGCTCGAGTCCCTTGCCGCTGCGGCACGCGCGGCGCTGGCCGCCCTGGACGGGGTCGAAGGGGTATCGGTCGTGACCACCGCCCAGGCGACGCCGACGCCCCCGCCCGATCTGGGGCGGGCGAAACCCGCCGGCAAGGGGCCGCAGGATCTGCCGGGCGTGGATCATGTCATCGCCATCGCATCGGGCAAGGGCGGGGTCGGAAAATCGACGCTGTCCAGCAATCTTGCGGTGGCGCTGGCGGCCGAGGGGCGGCGGGTCGGTCTGCTGGACGCCGATGTGTTCGGCCCCAGCCAGCCGCGCATGCTGGGGGTGTCGGGCCGCCCCGCCTCGCCCGACGGCAAGATCATCCTGCCCCTGCGCAATCACGGGGTTACGATGATGTCGATCGGCCTGATGACGCCCGAGGACGAGGCCGTCATCTGGCGCGGTCCCATGCTGATGGGGGCGTTGCAGCAGATGCTGAACCAGGTCCAGTGGGGCGCGCTCGACATCCTGCTGGTCGATTTGCCGCCGGGAACGGGCGATGTCCAGATGACCCTGGCCCAGAAGGTGCGGCTGGACGGCGCGATCATCGTCTCGACCCCCCAGGATGTCGCCCTGCTGGATGCCCGCAAGGGGATCGACATGTTCCGCAAGATGGGGGTCGAAATCATCGGCATGGTCGAGAACATGTCCACCCATATCTGTTCGAATTGCGGCCATGAAGAACACACCTTCGGCCATGGCGGCGTGCGGGACGAGGCCGCGCGGCTGGCTGTGCCCCTGCTGGCCGAACTGCCGCTGCATCTGGATATCCGCCGGGCCTCGGATGGTGGCGCGCCGATCGTGGCGTCGAAACCGGACAGCCCGCAGGCCCATGCCTTTCGCGCGCTTGCGCGCCGGCTGGTCGAGATGGGGCAGGCATGATGGCGCGCGGTTGCGACAGCCCAGATACGGTACCGGGCATGGATGATGCATCGGGCATGGGCGACATCGCCGGGCTCCGCCTGCCGCCCCTGTTCAGGGCCGTGGCCACGGGCGGGCTCGATCCGCTTGCCGTGGCCCGGCACGAGGCCGCGCGGGGAACGGATGCAGGCCTGATCGCCCACGACATCGCGCCTGACAGGCTGCGCGCGGCGCTGGTGCTGGCGCCCGAGGAGGCGCTTGAATCGGCCGTTGCCGCGCTGGTTGCCTGTGGCGTGGGCTTTCAGAACGCCATGGGCGAACTGGCCCCGCCCGAGACCGCCGTCTATCTGACATGGCAGGGAGGGATCCGTCTGAACGGCGCCTCCTGTGGCCGGTTGCGGGCCATCGCCGACACCCGCGACGCGCGCCGGATTCCCGGCTGGCTGGTGATCGGGCTCGACCTCTGGCTGGCATTGCCCGCAGGTGTCGAACCGGGTCGGATACCCGACCGCACCTCGCTGGCCGAGGAGGGCTGTGGCGACATCCTGCCCGCGCAGCTGCTCGAGAGCTGGGCACGCCACAGCCTGATCTGGCTGAACGCGTTGCAGGACGGTGCGCGCGACCCCCTGTTTCAGGCCTGGCATGGCCTGGTCGAGGGGATCGGCAGCACGATCGCGGTCGATGACCGGGGCACGCCCCGAAGCGGGCTGTTCGAGGGGGTCGAGCCCGATTTCGCCATGCGCCTGAAAACCGGGGCGGGGCGGGTCACGATTCCGCTGGTCTCGGTTCTGGAAAACGAGGATGAGACATGAAACTTGCCCGTACGATCCACCTGGACGAAAGCGACAGTCACGTCTTTCACAACCCCGCACGGCCGGGGGAATGGGCCATCAGCGGGGGGTTCGAGTTTTCCAACTGGACCGAGGACGACCTTGTCGGAAAGGCGCGTCAGGCCTTTGCCAATGGCTGGCTGGGGCTGGACAGTTTCGGCCGCGCAACCTTTGTCGCGGTCGCGCCGATCACCGCCGAGGAACACGACCATCTGGCGGCCGTGCTGGCGCGGCATTTCGTGGCCTATTGGGGCGCGCCCTCGATCGAGGCGGCCTTGCCGGTCGCGCATGAGGAACTGGCCCACATGGCCGAGCTGTGCGCCGATCTGGACGACAATACCCTTTTGACGGTGATGCGCAGCCTGACCGAATCCGGCGTGCGCGAAACCTTTCGCGTGATCGATCCGATGGATGCCCGTATCGAACAGGTCGCCCGCCACGCCACCCCCGACGGG
>CAZWXK010000005.1:0-29914 GCA_964637875.1 uncultured Rhodobacter sp. | reverse complement strand
CGATCCGATGGATGCCCGTATCGAACAGGTCGCCCGCCACGCCACCCCCGACGGGAGCTGAGACGGGCGCGGGTGCGGGGCGGCGCGCGGTATCGCGGTCGCATTGAGATCATGCCCCGATCGCGCTAGGAGGGGGCATGAACAGTCTGACCTCACGCCCCGTCATCCGCATGCGCCCCAACAAGTCGCCCCAGAGGGTGCGTTTCGGCGCGCCCTGGGTCTTTGCCGACGAGGTGGTGCTCGACCGGCGCAGCCGGCGGATACCGGCGGGCGAAATCGTCGAGCTGCGCGCTCATGACGGCGCGAGCCTGGGCCTTGCCGCCTTCAATGCCCAGTCGCGCATCGTCTGCCGGATGCTCGATCGCGATCTGGGTGCGCGCATCGATCGCGGCTGGTTCCGGCACCGTCTGCAACAGGCCCTGGCACTGCGCGCGCGCCTGTATGACGCGCCGTTCTACCGCCTTGCCCATGCCGAGGCCGACGGCCTGCCCGGGGTCGTGATCGACCGTTTCGGCGCGGTCGCGGCAATCCAGCCCAACGCGGCCTGGGCGGATGCGCGCATCAACGACCTGGCCGACGCGCTGATCGGGCTGGACGGGATCACCACCGTGGTGATGAACGGGATGGGGCGCGCGCGCAAGATCGAGGGCCTTGCCGAAAGGCTCGAGGTCATCCGCGGAACGCTGGACGGGCCGATCGCGGTGCCCATGAACGGGGCCACCTATCTTGCCGATCTCGAGCAGGGGCAGAAAACCGGCCTGTTCTATGACCAGCGCGACAATCACGCCTTTGCCGCCCGCCTGGCGCGTGGGGGCTCGGTTCTCGACGTGTTCACCCATGTGGGGGGCTTTGCCCTGGCCGCGCTGGCGGGCGGGGCCAGGCGGGCCGATGCGGTCGATGCCTCGCAGGCGGCGCTGGAACTGGCCGCGCGGGGGGCCGAGGCATCGGGATTCGCCGGCCGCTTCGCTACCATCCGGGGCGATGCCTTCGAGGTGATGGCCGCCCTTGCCGCCGAGGGGCGGCAATTCGATCTGGTGATCTGCGATCCGCCCGCATTCGCGCCGGCCCGACCCGCGGTCGAGGCGGGATTGCGTGCCTATGAAAGGGTTGCGCGTCTGGGGGCCTCGCTGGTTGCGCCGGGGGGTTTTCTGGTGTTGTGTTCCTGCTCGCATGCCGTGGATCCGCCGCGTTTCCGGGCAGCCTCGATCCGGGGTATCGGCCGGGCCGGGCGGGGCGATGCCCAACTGATCCATGCGGGATCGAGCGGGCCCGACCACCCGCAGCACCCGCAGCTGGCCGAATCGGCCTATCTCAAGGCGCTGTTTTTCAGGCTGGCATGATGCGGGTGGTGATCGACGCCTGCGTGCTCTATCCCACGGTGTTGCGCGAAATCATTGTGGGCCTTGCGGCCGAAGGCGCCTTTCAGCCGTTGTGGTCGGCACGCATCCTTTCGGAATGGGGCCGGGCGGTTGCCCGCAACCTGCCCGAACATGCCGCCCTTGCGCGTGCCGAGATCGCGCTGCTGCGCGCGCGCTGGCCCATGGCCGAGATCGCCCCGGCCCCGGCCATCGAATCGCGCATATCGCTGCCGGATGCGGATGATCGCCATGTGCTGGCCACCGCGATAGCCGGCGGGGCGGACGGGATACTTACCCTCAACCGGCGCGACTTTCCCACCCGCACCCTGGCAAGGCATGGTCTGCGCCGCCTCGATCCCGATGCCTTTCTGGTGGCGGCCCTGGAGGAGCGGCCCGTGATTCTGCACGCCGTGCTGGACAGGGTGCTCGGGCGCGCCTGCCGGATGTCGGACGGCCGGCTCGACCGTGGGGCGTTGTTGAAAAAGGCACGCCTGACGCGCCTGCGCCGGGCGCTCGGCCGGGCGTCCGGTCGTGCCGGGGCCGGGTGATCCCCTTGCGGGATTTCAGGGACGGGCAAACAGCATCTGCAACAGGGCCTGCAACTGGGCCGCGTCCGTCGCATCAAAGGCCGCGGGACGGTCGCTGTCGATGTCGAGAACGCCGATCAATCGCCCCTGCGCGTCGTCAAACGGGATCACCAGCTCTGCGCGCGTGCTCGACGCACAGGCGATATGGCCGTCAAAGCTGTTCACGTCATCGACGATCTGTACCTTGCGCAGGCGTGCCGCCGCGCCGCAGACGCCGCGGGAAAAGGGGATGGTCAGACAGCCATGCCCGCCCTGATAGGGACCGATCCTGAGCAGCGAGTCCCCGACCGCGCGGTAGAAACCGACCCAGTCGAAGCGCGCATCCGCATGGTACAGCTCGCAACAGATGCTGGCCATGATGGCGATGTGGTCGTCCTCGTCCGCGCAGAGCGCGGCGAGGCGTTGTGAAACCTCGTGATAGTCGCATCGGTCGGGGTCGTGCACGAAATGCCTCCGTCAGGGCGGATTGCGCGCAGGACCGGGGCCGATGTCGCGATGGCGCGCGGGCAGGCCCTGCGGGGGCGTGAAATATTGCAATGATCGGGTCTTCATGCGACCATCACGCGATAGTTATCCGCATTTCGGGGTCGTGTCATGTTGTTTGCGCGCATTTTTCAGACAGGTTTTCACCGTTTTCACCATTCTCCCGCGCGCGCCGCCCGTATCGCCCGGGCCGCCCGTATCGCCCGGATAGTGGCTCTGCCGGGGTTGATGGCGGCCCTTCTCGTGCTGCCCACCGGGGCGGTGGCACAGGCCGCGGGCGCGGGCGGTGCGGCAGCCGGGCCCTCGGTCAGGTCCGCACCCGTTCCCGACCGGCGCATCACGATCATGCGCGACACCGATTTCCCGGGCCGCGATCTGGGGCCGATATTCGGAACCGACCTGGCCCGTTGCACGATGCGCTGTCTCGATGATGCGTCCTGCGGCGCGTTTACCTTCAACACCGCCAAGGGCGCCTGTTTCCCCAAGAGCGGGGTCAGTGCGATCAAGCCCTTTGTCGGCGCGATCTCGGCGCGGGTGATGGCGACCTCGGCGCAGGTTCTGGCGCGCGCGCGCGCGCAGGCGGCGCGGCTGGATTTCATGCCGGACGACGACCTGACCGCCGCCCGCAGGCAGGCCGAGGATCTGGGAATGCGCCATGCGCCCGATGGCTGGAACGCGGAACAGTTGCTGGCGGCGGCGCGGGATGCGCGCAGGACGGGCGATTTCGCACGGGCGGGCGCGCTGGTTGGCGCGGCCCTGACCCTGACCGATGCGCCTGCCCACTGGATCCTGTTTTCGCGCGATGCCCTGGCCGCGATCAAGGCCGATAAGGGACGGCGGCAGCAACTGGTCGCGCGCGCCAGATCCGCCGCCCTCAATGCCTTTCTGCGGGCCGCCTCGCCCGCCCTCGAGGCGGCCGCGATGGATGCCCTGACCGCGGCCCTGGTTGCACAGCGGCGCGGACGTCTGGCCATCCGGGCGCAGCGCCTTGCCAGCCGCATCGAACCCTCGGCCCGCCGCGCGCGCGCGCTGGATCGCCTGATTGCCACCTATGGTTTTCGCATTACCGATCACAGCGTTGACAACAACGCCGCCATGCCGCGCATCTGCGCCACATTCTCCGAGGATCTTGTGGCAGGCGGGGTCGATTACGCCACCTATCTGCGCCTGCCCGAAAGCGGACTTGCCGTCGAGGCGCGCGGTCGCCAGATCTGTGTCGAGGGGGTCCGGCATGGCGAAACCTATTCCCTGACCTTTCGCAAGGGCCTGCCGGCGGCCAGCGGCGAGGTGCTGGCGCGTGCCGTGACCCTTGAAACCTATGTCCGCGATCGCGACCCCGCGGCGCATTTCAGCGGGCGGGCCTATGTGTTGCCGCGCGGGCGCGGTGCGCGTATCCCGATCACCACGGTCAATACCGCGCAGGTCGATCTCGGGATCTATCGGGTGGGGGCGCGCAATCTGGTGCGGGTGATCCGGCAGGGCCTGTTCGGCAACGCGCTGTCGCAATGGGACGAGCGCGACATCTCGGCCTCGCTGGGCGAGGAAATCTGGTCGGGCAGGGGCGAGGTGGGCATGGAGCTGAACCGCGATGTCACCACCGCATTGCCCGTGGGCGAGGTGATCGGCGGTCTTGCCCCCGGGGTCTATGTGTTGCGGGCGCGGCTGCCCGGGGCCGATCCCTATGATGCCCCGGCCGCGGCGCAGTGGTTCATCGTTACCGATCTGGGGCTGTCCACCATGAAGGGGGCTGACGGGCTGCATGTGTTTGTGCGCGGCCTGGGCGACGGGGGCGCCAGAAAGGGCGCGGAGGTGCGTCTTGTCGCGCGCAACAACGAGGTTCTGGCCAGTGCCGACACCGATGCCCAGGGCCATGCGCATTTCGCCCCCGGTCTGCTGGCCGGGCGCGCCGGGCGGGCGGTACAGATGATTACCGTGCGCCTGGGCGACGATTTCGCCTTTCTCGACCTGACCGGGCCGGCCTTTGACCTGTCGGATCGGGGCGTGGCCGGACGTGCCGCGCCGCCGCCGATCGACCTGTTCATGACCCTGGATCGCGGCGCCTATCGCCCCGGCGCGGTCGTCAACCTGACGGTGCTGGCCCGCAACGGCCGCGCCGAGGCCGTGGCGGGGCTGCCGCTGAATGCGGTCGTGACGCGACCCGACGGGGTGACATTCGCGCGCCGTCTGCTGCCGGATCTGGGCGATGGCGGTCATGTGATGCGGCTGGCCCTTCCGGACAATGCCATGCGCGGCACCTGGACGGTGCGCCTGCATGCCGACCCCAAGGCCCCGCCGCTGGCCCAGGGACGTTTCCTGGTCGAGGATTTCATTCCCGAGCGGGTCGATTTCGACCTGCGCCTGGCCGGATCGACGGGTGCGGCGCCTTCCGGCAAGGCGCTGCGTCCCGACGTCAACCCCGTGGTCGAGATCGCTGCCCGTTATCTTTATGGCGCGCCGGCCGCCGGGCTGGGGATCGAGGCCGAGGCAAGGGTCTCGCTGGCCGACGGGCTGCCGGGTTTTGCGGGCTATGTCTTTGGCCGCCACGACGCGGATTTCCGCCCCGCCGTGGAATACGCGGCCGCGGGGATGCGCACCGATTCGCAGGGGCGCGCGCGCGTCGTGCTGAAAATGCCCGCGATCGACCAGACCGCGCGCCCGCTTGCGCTCAAGGCGATCATCCGTCTGCGCGAGGGGTCGGGCCGCCCGGTCGAACGCATGGTCGAGCGTCCGCTTGCACCGCGCACGACCGTCATCGGTATTCGCCCCCTGTTCGACGGCGTGCTGCCCGAGGGGGGCACGGCCGCCTTTGACGTGATCGCGGTCGGCCCAGATCTGCGGCAGCGCCCCTTGCCGGCGCTGCGCTGGAGGTTGAACCGGATCACCACGCGCTATCAGTGGTACCAGACCGGCGGCAGCTGGCGATACGAGCCCGTCACCACCCGCGCCCGCGTGGCCAGCGGCCGGATCGGTGCCACCGTCGGCGCGGCGGGCGATGGCGGGGCGGCGCGCATCGACGCGCCGGTGAAATGGGGGCGCTACGAACTGGTGGTCGAGACGCCCCCCGGCGGGCCGCCCGACGGGCACATGGCCTCGTCGCTGGCCTTCGATGCCGGGTGGTATGCCCCCGCGGCCGCCCTCGATACGCCCGACGTGCTGCGGATCGGGCTCGACAAGGCGCGCTATCGCGTGGGCGATGTCGCGGTTCTGCGCGTCGTGCCGCGTGCCCCCGGCCTGGGGGTGATCACGGTGATGTCCAACCGTCTGATCATGAAAAGGATCCTGCGTCTGAAAGCCGGCGAAAACCTGATCCGCCTGCCCGTGACCGAGGGCTGGGGCATGGGCGCCTATGTCGCCGCAACCGTGATTCGCACGCCCTCCGATGGCGCGACCGGCACAAGGCGGGGCAAGGCCGCCCCGGAGGACGACCGACCGGCTTCGGCGGATCTGCGCCATGCACCGCTGCGGGCGATCGGGCTGAAATGGGCGGCGGTGGCGCCGGGCGACCATCGGCTGGGGGTCGAGATCGTCACCGATACGGCGCCGCGCCCGCGCGCGCCCCTCAAGCTCAGGATTCGTGTTTCGGGGGTCCGCCCCGGCGAGCGCGCCCGGCTCACGCTTGCGGCGGTGGATGTCGGCATTCTCAACCTCACCGGTTTTTCCGCGCCCGATCCCGAGGGGCATTATTTCGGTCAGCGCCGACTGGGCGTGCAGCTGCGCGACCTGTATGGCCGCCTGATCGACGCCCGCGAGGGGCGGCTCGGGCGCCTGCGCTCGGGCGGGGATGCGGCCCCGGGCCTGCAAATCCAGAGCCCGCCACCAACGGGCGACACGGTTGCCTTTTTCTCGGGGCCGATCGAGGTGGACGAAAACGGCTGGGCCTCGCTGTCCCTCGATATCCCCGATTTCAACGGCACGATCAGGCTGATGGCGGTGGCCTGGTCGAAAACCGGGATCGGCCAGGCCAGCCGCGACGTGATCCTGCGCGATCCGGTCGTGCTGACGGCCAGCCTGCCGCGTTTCCTGGCCCCCGGCGACCGCAGCCGCGTATTGCTGGAGATCGCCCATGTTCAGGGCCCCGCGGGAAAGGTGGGAATCGCGGTCTCGGCCAGCGGAGGCCTGGTGCTGGATCGGGCCGCGTTGCCGGGGTCGATCCCGCTGGCGCGCGACCGCAAGGTGGTGCTTGCCCTGCCGGTGTCCGCGCCGATGGCGGCGCCTTCCCCTTCGGTCACGCCCGCGATCACCGTGACCCTGACAACACCCGCCGGGCAGAGGTTGCGCCAGACATTGCGTCTGCCGGTGCGCGCCAACGATCCCGAGATCCGGCGCCAGACACGGGCCAGCCTTGCCGATGGCAGGGATTTCATCCTGTCGCCGGACATGTTCGACGGCCTGCTGCCGGGCACCGGTCGGGCGACGCTGGCGGTGGGGCCGGTTGCGCGTTTCGACATGCCCGGCCTGCTGGCAACCCTGAACCGCTATCCCTATGGCTGCACCGAGCAGCTTGCCGCGACCGCGCTGCCGCTGATCTATCTGGGGCGCCTGGCGCGGGCCATGGGGGGTGTCGCGGGCGGCGATCTGGAGGCACGGGTCAATCGCGCGGTGATCGCGGTGTTGCAGAACCAGTCGTCCAGCGGCGCCTTCGGGCTGTGGCAGCCGGGCGGGGGCGATCTGTGGCTTGATGCCTTTGCCACCGATTTCCTCGGCCGTGCCCGCGCCGGCGGGTTCAGCGTGCCCGACGATTCGTTCCGCCTTGCACTGGAGAACCTGCGCAACCGGGTGAACTATGCCGCCGATTTCCGCCGCGGCGGCGAGGGGATCGCCTATGCCCTGATGGTGCTGGCCCGCGAGGGGGCGGCCAATATCGGCGATCTGCGCTATTACGCCGATGCCAGGTCGGACGCCCTGGCAACGCCGATGGCGCTGGCCCAGCTGGGCGCGGCGCTGGCCTTTTACGGCGACCAGCGCCGGGCCGATGCGATGTTTCGCAAGGCGGGCCTGTTGCTGCGCCGGTTGCAGGACGCGCCCGATGCGCGGCTGTGGCGGGTCGATTACGGCTCGCGTCTGCGCGATGTCGCCGCCGTTCTGGCGCTGGCCGCCGAGGCGGGGTCGCGCGTGCTCGACCGGGACGCCCTGATCGGCATGCTGCGCCCGGCCCTGGAGGGGCGCGTTCTTTCGACTCAGGAAAGCATGTGGACCCTGCTGGCCGCCAATGCGCTGCTTGACGAGACCCCGGCCGGGGGTTTTCTGGTCGATGGGCGCCCGGCCGAGGGGCCCGTGGTTGCCCGCCTCACCGCCGGGCAGCTGCGCGCCGGACAGGTCGTGCGGGTATCGAACATGTCGGGCCGCAGCGCCATGACCGTGGTGACGGTGGTCGGGCGACCGCGCGATCCCGTTCCGGCGGGCGGCAACGGCTATGTGATCGAGCGGCGCTATTTCGACCTGCAGGGCCGGCCCGTCGATGTGGCAAATGTGGCGCTGAACCAGCGGCTGGTGGTGGTGATCGCGGTGACGCCACGCAGGCCCGGCAAGGGGCGGCTGATGATCGACGACCCGCTGCCCGCAGGATTCGAGATCGACAATCCGGACCTGTTGCGCGCCGGCGACATCAAGGCCCTCGACTGGCTGAAACCGGTCGCGACGGCGCGCCATGTCGAATTTCGCGCCGACCGCTTTCTGGCGGCGGTGGACTGGGGCGGGGACAAGCCGCTTCGCCTGGCCTATGTGGTGCGGGCGGTCTCGCCGGGCCGGTTCCGTCACCCGGCGGCCAGTGTCCAGGACATGTACCGCCCCGAATTTCGCGCCCGTACGGCGACCGGGCAGGTCGTCATCGCCCAAAGGTAGCCATCGGCAAGCCATGCGTCAGCGGAATTTCAACACGCGTTTCAGCCCCGGCCCCAGGATGCTGTTTCTGGCTCTGGCGCTGATCGTGGCGATTGCCGTCATGGCCCTTGCCGCCCTGGATCGCTGGGTGGCCGAAACGGATCTGCCGCCGACTGTCGAGGCCGGAGGGCGGGTGGCGGTGTCAGGCCTTGTCGAGGATCGCGACGGTCGGTTGTTGCGCGCATATACGGTCGAGAACGGGATATGGCGTCTGCCGGTCACGGTCGAGCAGGTGGATCCCCGCTTTATCGACATGTTGCTGGGCTATGAGGATCGGCGCTTTCGGCGTCATCGCGGCGTGGACATGCGCGCCCTGCTGCGCGCCGCCTGGCAGGCCGTGGTCAACGGGCGGGTGGTTTCGGGGGGCTCGACCCTGACCATGCAGGTTGCGCGCCTGCTGGAAAACAGCGGCACCGGAAGGCTGGGGGGCAAGATCCGTCAGATCAGGCTGGCGCTGGCGCTGGAACGCAGGCTGAGCAAGCGCGAGATCCTGAACCTCTATCTGCTGCTGGCGCCCTATGGCGGAAATGTCGAAGGGGTGCGCGCGGCCTCGCTGGTCTGGTTCGGCAAGGAACCGCGCCGCCTGACCACCGCGCAGGCCGCATTGCTGGTGGCGCTGCCGCAGGCGCCCGAGGCCCGCCGTCCCGACCGCCATCGAGCATCGGCCAGACGCGCGCGCGACCGGGTTCTGAGGCGGCTGGCCGCCGCCGGGGTGCTGACGCATGACGATGCCGGGGCCGCCCGGGCCGAGCGCCTGCCCGCCACGCGCCGCGCCTTTCCGGCGCTTGCCGCCCTTGCCGCCGATCGCCTGCGTCGCTCCATGGCCGGGGGTATGGCCGGGGGTATGGCTAGGGGTATGGCCGGGGGTATGGCCGGGGCGGCGGTGCTGCGTCTGACCGTTTCGCGCCCCTTGCAGGAGGGTCTGGAACGGCTGGCGGCCGAACAGGCCCGCGCCAATGGCAAGGGGCTGTCGGCGGCGATTCTGGTCATGGATCACCGCAATGGCGAAATCCTGGCCTCGGTTGGCTCGACCGGGCTGCTCGACAGCACGCGCGCGGGTTTTGTCGACATGACCCGCGCGGTGCGCTCGCCCGGTTCGGCCCTCAAGCCGCTGATCTATGGGCTGGCTTTCGATGCCGGTATCGCCCATCCCGAAACCCTGATCGAAGATCGCCCCATGGCATTCGGCGACTATGCGCCGCAGAATTTCGACAAGCGGTTTCACGGTACCGTCACCCTGCGCGATGCGCTGCGCTATTCCTACAACCTGCCGGCGGTGGCGCTGCTTTCGGCGATCGGCCCGGCAAGGCTGGTTGCGCGGATGCGCCGGGCCGGGGTGGTGCCGCGCCTTCCCGCGGGCGCGCCGCCGGGGCTGGCCATTGCGCTGGGCGGTGTCGGGGTCAGCCTGCGCGATCTGGTGACGCTCTATGGCGCCATGGCCCGCGGAGGTCTGGCCGTGGCCGCGCATCTGAAACCCGGCCGGCCGGCGATCGCGACCCGGCCTCTGATGTCGCCCCAGGCCGCCTGGCAGGTTGCCGACATCCTGCGCGGGGTGCCGCGGCCGGCCACCGCACCGGCCATCGGGCTGGCCTACAAGACGGGCACATCCTATGGCTATCGCGACGCCTGGGCCATCGGCTTTGACGGGCGTCATGTCATCGGGGTGTGGATGGGGCGGCCCGACGGGGCCTCGGTGCCCGGCCTGTCGGGGGCGGGGATGGCCGCGCCGCTGCTGTTTCAGGCCTTTGGGCGGCTGAAAGCGCGGCTCGACCCGCTGCCGGCGCCACCGCCCGGGGTTCTGAGGGCGGTCAATGGCGAACTGCCGGCGCCCCTGCGCCGTTTCGGGCGGGTGCAGGGGCGCCGGGACATGCGGCAGGCCCGTGGCCCCGAGATCCTTTTCCCGCCCGAAGGCGCGCGCGTCGATCTGGGGCTTGGCGGCGCGGGCGTGCCGAGTCCGCTGATTGTCAAGCTGCGGGCGGGAACGCCGCCCTTTACCTGGATCGCCGATGGCGTGCCGGTCATCGTCAACGGGCGCGCGCGCGAGGTGCAGCTGCGCCCGCGCGGCCCCGGTTTTACCGACATCTCGGTGATCGATGCCCGCGGGCGCGCGGCCCGGCGCCGTGTCGAGCTGCAATAGCCCCCGGCCCGGCGCGCGACGGGAGCGCAGGCGAGGGGGGTCAGCATGCCGCAGTGCAGCGAAAAGACTTGCCCGTGGCGTCAATCCCTTTATTGTCGGGGATGACGGGGAAATGACAAGATGACGGAATATCCGAAAATTCAACGGCTTGAACGGGACGGCGAGGTTCCTGTTTCCGTTTATGGCGCGCGCGCAAACCGGCTGGCGCGCCTTGGCAGCCTGGGCCTGCCGGTGCCTCTGGCCTTTGGCGTTTCGATCCCGACCGTGCACGAGATCGCCGCCGGTCACATGCCGGATATCGCCGCGCTCCTGCAACAGTTCGGCGCGCACAGCATCGTTTCGGTGCGCTCCAGCCCGGTGCGGCGCGAATGGGGGGGGCCGCAGACGCTGCTGAATGTGGGCATCACCGATGCGGTGCATGCACAATTGACCGAGCGCCTGGGCGAGGACGCCGCCAATGCCCTCTATTGCCGCTTTGTGCAGGATTACGCGATCCACGTCGCGCGGCTGGATCCCGAGGCATTCTCGGGGCTTGGCGAGGCCACCTGTTTCAACCGCGAGGCGCTGGAGGCCACGCTTGCAATCTATGAAACGGAAACCGATGCGCCCTTTCCGCAGGATCCGTTGCGCCAGCTCGAACAGGTGCTGCGCTCGATGGCGCGGGCCTGGGAGGGGACGTCCCAACGCATCCTGCGCATGGCCCGCGGCGCGCCGCCCGATGCCGGGCTGGGGCTGATCGTCCAGCGCATGGCCCTGGGGGTGGGCAAGGGCGAAAGCGGTGCCGGCGTGGTCCAGTTCGTCAAGCCCTCGACCGGCGAGCCCGCCGTGCGCGGGCGCTATCTGTCGCGCAGCCAGGGGCGGGACGCGATGCAGCCCGACCGGCGCGCCTCCTATATCGTTTCCGACCCGCGGGGGCCGTCGCTCGAGGATACCCATCCCGAGATCCTGCGCGACCTGCGCCGTTTCGGCGAGATCGCGCGGCTCGGCTGCCATGATGCCCTGCGGCTGGAATTCACCGTCGAGGACGGCAAGACCTGGCTGCTCGACGCGGCCCCGGCCCGGCGCAGCCCGCGCGCGGCGGTGCGCATTGCCGTGGATCTGGCCGAGGATGGTGCGATCAGCCGCAAATCGGCCTTGCTCAGGGTCGAGCCGGCAAACCTGCAACAGCTCCTCCACCCTCAGGTCGATCACGAGGCCGGTATCGAACCCTTTGCGCGCGGCCTGGCGGCCAGTCCGGGGGCGGCAAGCGGGCATATCGTCTTTTCGGCGGCCGCCGCCCAGGCCAGCGCCGCCCGGGGCGAGCCCTGCATCCTGGTGCGTCACGAGACCAGCCCCGAGGATATCCGGGGCATGCATTCGGCCCGGGGCGTGCTGACCGAGCGCGGCGGCATGACCAGCCACGCGGCGGTGATCGCGCGCGGTCTGGGCCTGCCCTGCGTGGTGGGGGCCAGCGGCATTGCCCTGGACCTGCGCGCGCGCAGCCTGACCACCGCCGATGGCACCGTCTATCGCGAGGGCGACATCATCACCGTGGACGGCACCGGCGGGCTGGCGCTGCCCGGCGAGGTGCCGATGGTGCGCCCCGAGCTGGACGGCGCCTTTGCCACATTGATGAGCTGGGCGCGGGAATTCTGCGATATCGGCATCCGCGCCAATGCCGACACCCCGCACGACGCCCGCATCGCGCGCGCCTTTGGTGTCGAGGGGATCGGTCTGTGCCGGACCGAACACATGTTCTTCAACGAGGATCGTCTGACGGTGATGCGCGAGATGATCTTTGCCGATGACGAGGCCGACCGCCGCGCCGCGCTGGACAGGTTGCTGCCGATGCAGCGCGGCGATTTCATCGAGCTGTTCCGCATCATGGAGGGCCAGCCCGTCACCATCCGCCTGTTCGACCCGCCGCTGCACGAGTTTCTGCCCCATTCGCGCGAGGCCATGCAGGAGCTGGCCGAGGCCATGGGCCTGCCGGTCAGCCAGGTGATCGCGCGCGCCGAAAGCATGGCCGAGTTCAACCCCATGCTGGGGCTGCGTGGCGTGCGGCTGGGCATCACCATCCCCGAAATCTACGAGATGCAGGCCCGGGCCATCTTCGAGGCAACCATCGAGGCCTCGCGTCAGGGGGCCCCGATCGTGCCCGAGATCATGATCCCGCTGGTATCGGCGGCCCGCGAGGTCGAGCTTGTGCGCATGCGCATCGATGCCGTCGCCGCCGCTGTCAGGGCCGAGACGGGCGCCGATTTCGCCTATCGTCTGGGGGTCATGGTGGAAACGCCCCGCGCCGCATTGCGCGCCGGCGACATGGCGCCCGGCTGTGCCTTTTTCAGTTTCGGCACCAACGACCTGACCCAGATGACCTATGGTCTCAGCCGGGACGATGCCGGCAGGTTCATGAGCGCCTATGTCAAGCTGGGCGTTTTCCCCGAGGACCCCTTTCACACGCTCGATACCGACGGGGTGGGCGAGCTGCTGCTGATCGCATCCCAGCGCGGCCGCGCCGCCAATCCCGACATCGTGCTTTCGGTCTGCGGCGAACACGGGGGCGATCCGGCCTCGATCGGGTTCTGCCGCAGGGCGGGTTTCAACTATGTCTCGTGTTCGCCCTATCGCGTGCCGGTTGCCATCCTGGCCGCGGCCCAGAGCGCGGTGCGCGGCACCCAGAAGGCGGCCGAGGAACCGGTCGTCACCTGATCGGCCGCCTGCCGCGCAAGGGTGGAAAGGACAGGCAGGAAAGCCGTCCATGGGCGATTTTCCGCCTTGCGCTGTGCTTTCCGGGCAACAGCATTCTTCCCGACCCGTGCCCGGGACTGTATATTCGGGGCGCGATTGGCTAGATCATCATTCAGGGAAGGCCGGCACAAGATCGGCAGGACATGGCCGGGACGCAGGCCCCGATGCAGCCCCCTCCTTGGGAAACCGGGGGGAAACGGGGGGAACCGGGGCGTCCCGTCATTTCCGGTGGCAGAAATCATGGCAGAAATCGAGGTCTGGAAATGCAACTTGGGCAAGGCTTGGCAACGATCACGGCGGGGGTCATGGCGGTGGTTGTCACCGTGACCGCGCCGGCACATGCACAGGGCCGCTTGAGCAGCAGCGGCAATGTTGCCGGTGCAATCAGCGAGACAAGCGCGCGTATCGTCACCATGCTGGGGCTGGAGGTATCGGTTCTGCGGCGCGCATCGGCCGAGCGGCTGGCGAAACTGGCGCGCGGCACCCCCCAGCGCAAGCGCGGTGGCTGGCTGTTCGGGCGGCGCAAGGCGGCCGACAATTTTCCCTATGACGCGCAAAAGCTGGCATCCATGCCCCGCGCACGCGGCGGCGCACAATGGCGATGCCTGAGCGAGGCGTTGTATTTCGAGGCCCGAGGCGAGAGCGTGAAGGGCCAGTTCGCCGTGGCCGAGGTGATCCTCAACCGCGTCGATTCGCGCAGCTTTCCCAATTCCGTCTGCGATGTCGTGCGCCAGGGCACCGGCAACGGGCGTTTCGCCTGCCAGTTCACCTATAATTGCGACGGCAAGGCCGAAGTGTTTACCGACCGGCGCGCCTATGAACAGGTGGGAAAGGTCGCGCGGATCATGCTGGATGGCTATCCGCGCACCCTCACCGGCGGGGCGACTTATTATCACACGACCTCGGTCAACCCGAAATGGGCGCGCGCCTTTACCCGGACCGCGACGATCGGCGTGCACAAGTTTTACCGTGACGATCGACGATACAGCTTGAACTGAACAGCCGCGTGGTTCATCAACACGGCCAGATGCACGGCCCTCGGCCCGCGCGAGTCGTCATGCGCATGCGGCTGGGGCATGATGGGCCCGGCCATGGGGCGGGGCACCCAACCTTGCCCGGGCCATGCCCGTGGCAACCCTTGTGGCGGGGCAAGAGATGAGCGACGAAACCGGCCTGGCCTTTGATCTGCTGCAAGCGCCCGCGGCGGCGATCGGGGGGGATCCTCTCGACCGCATTTCGGTACGCGATCATGTCAGAAAGGTCGAGATCGGGGCCTTTCAGTCCGAGCGTGGCATCCGTCAGCGCATTCGTTTCAACATCGTGGTCGAGGTCGCCCGCAATGCCGCGGCGCTCTCGGATGATGTCGATCAGGTGCTGTCCTATGACAGCATCATCGAGGCCATCGACGCCGAGCTGGCATCGGCGCGGATCAACCTGCTGGAAACCCTTGCCGAGCGCGTGGCCGAGCGCGTGCTGTCCAGCCCCAAGGCCGTGCGGGCATTTCTGCGCATCGAAAAGCTGGACCGGATTCCCGGGGCGCTGGGGGTCGAGATCGTGCGCAGGCGGCTTGCCGCGGACAATGTGCTGCGTCCGCTGGATGGCGAAAGGTCGCGGCCCGCCGCCACGGCCGAGATGCACCCTCTGGTCGTGTTCCTGCCCAATCGGGTGCTGCACTCGGCCCGTCTGGGGCGGTGGCTGGATGCGATAGCCGCCCACCAGCCGCCTGCGATCATATGCCTCGAGGCCGCGGCCGGCACATCGCCCCGGGCCGATGTCGCCGCCGCCAACCGGCGCATTCACCTGCTGGCCATCGAGCAGAACGCCTGGGTTCTGGCCGGCAAGGACAGGCGCTGTGTGGTGGTGGACAGCCGGACCGAGCTGGACTGGGCCATGAAACACGGGCAGATGTCGGTCTGGGCGCCTTCCAAGCTGGTTCTGGATGCGGTCGATGGACCCGAGGATGAAACCCCGCTGGGGCTGGCGCGCTGGTTTGCGCGGTCGTTTTCGGCGCAGGCGCTGGTTCTGGCTGGCGGTTTCGGTGGGGAGATCACCGACGACATCCAGCGGGTTGTGGCGGTGCCTGACGAGCTGTAGGCGGGCAGGGGGCGCTGCCCCCGTCGCGCGGGCGCGACTCCCCCGGCGTATTTGGGCAAAGAAGAAACATGGCTGAAGGGCGATATTTCCGACCGATCGTGCAGAGCGATGCGTTGCGGCCACCGGGTGCGATGGCGCTGGCGGGCGGGCCGCTGTGGTTCGACCGGGTCGAGGTGATGGGCCGCGGCCGGGCAGGCAGGGTGGTGCCCGTGGGCGATGTTCCGGCAAATGTGTTGGAGCGGCTGAGTGCGGCGCGTGCGCCGGTCTGCGGGCTGGGCTGGGCAGGGGCGCGGCTGATGGGGGTGGTGAATGTGACGCCTGACAGCTTTTCCGATGGGGGGCGGTTTTATCGCGCGTCCGGCGCGGTGGAGCATGGGATTGCACTGGTCGCGGCGGGTGCCGATATGCTGGATATCGGCGGCGAATCGACCCGTCCCGGCGCGCGCGAGGTGGCGGTGGGGGACGAGATTGCCCGCGTCGTGCCCGTGATCGAGGGGCTGCGCGCGGCGGGTGTGCGCGTGCCGATTTCGGTGGACACCCGCAAGGCGGCGGTGGCGCGCGCGGCGCTGGAGGCCGGCGCGGACATGGTCAATGATGTCAGTGCCTTTGCCTTTGATTCCGGGATGGCGGGGGTTGTCGCGCATTCGGGCGTGCCGGTCTGTCTGATGCATGCGCGCGGCAGGCCGGAAACCATGCAGGAGGATCCCCGTTACGATGATGTCGTTCTGGATGTCTATGATGCGCTCGAGGCGCGCATCCGGTGGGCCGAGAAGGCCGGGATCGCGCGTGACCGCATCCTTGTTGATCCCGGTATCGGGTTTGGCAAGACGCAGGCGCATAACCTGGCATTGATAAGGGCGCTGAGCCTGTTTCATGCCTTGGGCTGCGTGATTTTGCTGGGGGTTTCACGCAAGCGTTTCATTGGAGTGATCGGGGGTGAACCCGAAGCGAGCCGCCGCGCGCCCGGATCAATCGCCGTCGGGCTGGCCGGGCTTGCGCAGGGGGTTCAGATGCTGCGCGTGCATGATATAAGGGAAACGCGGCAGGCCGTCTTGCTGTGGCAGGCGGCGGTTGGCATTACACATATCGAAGGCTGATTGATGACACGAGAATTGTTCGGAACCGATGGCGTGCGCGGGCGTGCCAATTCCCACCCCATGACGGCCGAGGTGGCCATGCGCCTGGGGGCGGCGGTGGGGCGCTATTTCAGGCGCGACAAGGCCGAACACCGGGTGGTGATCGGCAAGGATACGCGGCGCTCGGGCTATATGCTGGAAAATGCGCTGACGGCGGGGCTGACCTCGACCGGCATGAACGTGCTGCTGCTGGGGCCGGTGCCGACGCCGGCGGTGGGGTATCTGACGCGCTCGATGCGGGCCGATCTGGGGGTGATGATCTCGGCCAGCCACAACCCGCATTACGACAACGGGATCAAGTTCTTTGGCCCCGACGGGTTCAAGCTGTCCGACGAGGCCGAGCATGACATCGAGGCCCTTTTGAACGGCGAGATCGAGCTGTGCCAGCCGGCGGCCATCGGCAGTGCCCAGCGGATCGAGGACGGGCGCGGGCGCTATGTGGAATATGCCAAGACGACATTTCCGGGGCGCGGGCGTCTGGACGGGCTCAAGATCGTGGTCGATTGCGCCAATGGCGCGGCCTACCGCGCAGCCCCCGAGGTGCTGTGGGAGCTGGGTGCCGAGGTGGTGCCGGTGGGGGTGTTGCCGGATGGCTTCAACATCAACGAGGGCTGCGGTTCGACCGATACCGACCTGGCCCAGCGCATGGTGCTGGAACATGGCGCCGACATGGGGATCAGTCTGGACGGCGATGCCGACCGGGTGATGATCATCGATGAACATGGCGAGGTGGCCGATGGCGACCAGATCATGGGCCTCATCGCCACCCGCTGGGCGCGCGAAGGGCGGCTTGCCGGGGGCACGCTGGTGACGACCGTCATGTCCAATCTGGGGCTGGAGCAGTTCCTGCGTGGACATGACATCCGCATGCACCGCACCGGCGTGGGCGACCGCTATGTTGTCGAGGCCATGCGCGCGGGCGGATTCAACCTGGGCGGCGAACAGTCGGGCCATATCGTGATGACCGATTTCGCCACCACCGGCGACGGGCTGATCGCGGCGCTGCAGTTCCTGGCCGCGATGGTGGAAACGGGCCAGCCGGCCAGTGCCCTGACGCAGCAGTTCGAGCCCTGTCCGCAGCTGCTCAGGAATGTGCGCTACAGGCCGGGGAACGACCCGCTGCTGGATGACGAGGTGCGCCAGGCGATCGCGTCAGCGCAATCGCGTCTTGGCGATGCCGGCAGGCTGTTGATCCGCAAGTCGGGGACCGAGCCCCTGGTCAGGGTGATGGGCGAGCACGAGGACGAGCAGTTGTTGCGCGATACCATCGAGGGTATCGTTGCGGTTGTCGAGCGCGTCGCCTGAGGGGGTCACGGGCGGCTCTTGGGCGGGTTCATGGAGAGGTTCAAGCGGCTGGCCCGCGCCGACGCCCTTGCGAGATGGCAAGACCGGCCAGGATCAGCCCGAGCGCGGTGATGAAACGGGTTGGCAGTTGTTCCGACAGGAACACGACCCCCATCAGTGCAGCCCAGACCGGTACCTGGTAGTTCACCAGACTCATGAAGCTGGGGCCCGCGTCGCGGATGATGCGCACCAGGATGACGGTGGCCAGCGCCGTGGGAATCAGCCCCAGATAGGCCACGGCCACCCATGCGCCGGTGGGCATGGCGGGGTCGGGCAATCCCTCGACAAGCAGTGCCAGCGGCAGCATGATGATGGCCGCCAGGGCCAGGGCCGCGGCGCTGAAGGACAGTTGCGATACCGGCGGCGACAATCGCGTGATGATCGAGCCCAGCGCATAGCAGACGGTTGCGCCCAGACAGGCAAGGCGGGCGAGCGGCTCCAGCGCGGCGCCGCTGGCCAGCAACAGGGATTGCGGGCCGATCAGGATCACCACCCCGACAAAGCCGACGGCAAAGCCCACCCCCTTGCGCCGGGTCATTGCTTCGCCGGGGACCAGGAAATGGGCAAGCGGCAGCACCACCAGCGGTACGACTGCCATGGTGATGCCCGCAAAGCCGGCAGTGACATATTGCTGACCCCAGCTGAGCAGTGCAAATGGCAGGGCGTTGGTAAAGACCGCCATGCCCAGCGCATGCAGCCAGATCCGCCGCCCGGTGGGCGTGGCGAATTCGGGCAGGCCATGGCCCATGCGCGCCGCCACCGCCAGCAGCATGAGCGCCGCGATGGTGATGCGCGCCGCGGCAATGGACAGCGGGCCGAACCCGGCAAGCGCCACCTCGACCGCCGGGAACGAGCCACCCCAGATGAGCCCCAGAAAGGACAGCAATGCCCAGTTTCGCCAACCCGGCGCGGGTGCTGTGGTGGTGGTCATCTGCATGCCTTTCCTTTCGTTGTGTTCCGACCCGTTGCCCCGGTCGGCCCCGGTCGGCCCCGGTCGCCCCCGGTCGCCCCCGGTCGGCCCGATCAGGCAGTGTCCATGATGCCCGCGCGGGGGCAAGGGGCCGAGCCCTTCGATTTCGTCAAGGCGGATATGCATTTTTGCCCATTGTCCGGGGCGCCGTGAATGCATATTACTGCATTGCAGCGAAAAAATACTGCACCGCAGAAAAACGAGGATATCATGGCCTATCACAGCATTCACGCCCCCGCCCAGGTTGGCTCGTTGCTGGCGCGTGCGCGCGATTTTCTGGCGCGTGAGCGCGATGCCGTCCGTCTGGGCCTCAAGCGTCGCGAGGTCTACAAGGCGACCCTGTGCGAATTGTCGGCGCTGAGCGACCGCGAACTGCATGACATCGGCATCACCCGTGGCGATATCCGTTATCTGGCCATGCAGGAGGCCCGCAAGGTCACGCTGTAGGGCAGCGCATCGCGCGGCTTTTGCCCGCAAGGTTTTCCCGTCGACGCCGTATTTCCTCCCATTTCCGGCGTTGATGATCAGAGGCGGCCCCGTCCTCCCCGGGGTCGCCTCTTGTTATGTCTGCTCAGTTCTTGTCCTGATCCACCAGCTTGCCGGCCGAGATCCACGGCATCATGGCGCGCAGGGTCTTGCCGACCTGCTCGATCTGGTGCTCGTCGTTCAGGCGGCGCGTGGCCTTGAAGCTGGGCTGGCCGACCGCACATTCCGTCATCCAGTCGCGCACGAAACGCCCCGACTGGATATCGTCGAGAACCGCCTTCATCCGGGCCTTGGTTTCGGCGCGCGGCAGCACCCGCGGCCCCGAGACATATTCGCCATATTCGGCGGTGTTGCTGATCGAATAGTTCATGTTGGCAATGCCGCCCTCATAGATAAGATCGACGATCAGCTTGACCTCGTGCAGACATTCGAAATAGGCCATTTCGGGCTCGTAGCCGGCCTCGACCAGGGTTTCAAAGCCCATGCGGATCAACTCGACCAGCCCGCCGCACAGCACGGCCTGTTCGCCGAACAGGTCGGTTTCGCATTCCTGACGGAAGGTGGTCTCGATGATTCCCGAACGCCCGCCGCCGATGGCCGCGCAATAGGACAGCGCGATTTCCATCGCCTTGCCCGAGGCATCGTTGTCAACCGCCACAAGGCAGGGCACGCCGCCGCCTTTCAGGAATTCGCCGCGCACGGTGTGGCCGGGGCCCTTGGGGGCGATCATCACCACGTCGATGCCGGGCTTGGGCTCGATCAGGTTGAAATGGATGTTCAGGCCGTGGGCAAAGGCGATCGCAGCGCCATCGCGCAGGTTGTCATGGATGTATTTGCGATAGGTCTCGGCCTGCAGTTCGTCAGGCATGGTGAACATGATCAGGTCGCACCAGGCGGCGGCCTCGGCAATGCCCATGACGGTCAGGCCCTCGGCCTCGGCCTTCTTGGCGCTGGGGCTGCCCTCGCGCAGCGCAACGACGACATTCCTGGCGCCGCTGTCGCGCAGGTTCAGCGCATGGGCATGGCCCTGGCTGCCATAGCCAAGAATGGCAACCTTCATGTCCTTGATCAGGTTGATGTCGCAGTCGCGGTCGTAATAAACGCGCATTTTCGGATCCTCTTTCGGTTTGACACGAGCAGAGGATAACCCCGGTTGCGCCTGATAAGGTTGCAGTATTTGAGTATTTAGGGCAAAGAAGAAGAAAATAATAAGTGAAACAGGAATAATCAGGAAATATCATGTTCACACTTGATGACACCGACCGGCGCCTGCTGCGCCAGCTTCAGGCCGTGGGCGATGGGGGGGGGGATGCCGGGCTTTCGGATCTGGCGGCCCGCTGCGGCGTGACCGTGGCCACGGCCTCGCGCCGTCTGGCCCGGCTCGAAAGCGCCGGGGTGATCGAGGGATTCGAGGCGGTGATCGACTGGCGCGCGCTGGGGTTTTCGGTCGAGGTCAGCCTGCGCATCAATCTGGACAAGACCCGGCCGCGGGCCTTTGACGATTTCATCGAGGCCGCGCGCGACATCCCCGAGGTCATGGACATCCAGACATTTCTGGGCCGCGTCGATGTGCGCCTGACCGTTCTGGCCCGCGACATGCGCCATTATCAGGAAATCTATCGCGACCGCATTCTGGCCCTGCCGCACATCAACGATATCGAGGCGCTGGTGCTGGTGTCGGACGTCAAGAACAGCGAAAGCCTGCCCCTGTGAGCGGAACCGTGATCGCGCTTGACGATATCGACCGCCGCATCCTGCGGGCCCTGATGCGGGATGCCCGGCGTTCGGCCGGGGCGCTGGGGCGCGATCTGGGCCTGTCGCAGCCGGCGGTCTGGCGCCGGATCCGGCGGCTGCAACAGGCGGGTGTCCTGAGGGGCAGGCGGGTGCGGCTGAACCTCGATGCGCTGGGTTTCGGGGTCACGGTGTTTCTGGGGGTCAAGCTGGCACTGAAGGGCCGCGTCGGGCTGAATGATTTCGAGCGCGCCGCCGCCGCCATCCCCGAGGTGCAACTGGTGCAGCATGTGCTGGGGCGCTACGATTACCGCCTGCGGGTGGTGGCCCGCGACCTGCCCGATTTCGAGCGCGTCCTGCGCCGGCGCATCATGACGCTGCCCGGTGTCGGGGATGTCGAGGCCAATGTGTTGCTGAGCAACGAGCGTCGGCCCGGCCCGCTGAGTGGTCCCCTGGGCGGCTGAGTTGCCCTTGCGTCTGCGTGGGGCGGGGCATATTGATCGGGGCAGATGTTTTCCGATGCCAGGGGACCACGGCCATGACCGCACTTCTGCCCGATATCGACCCGGACGGGTTGCTTGAATTTTCGGTGGTGTTCACCGATCGCTCGCTCAACCACATGTCGCAGCAGTTCCAGCAGGTGATGCGCGACATCTCGGGCGTGCTGCGCGAGGTGTATAACGCCGATGCGGTGGCGCTGGTTCCCGGCGGCGGCACCTATGCGATGGAGGCCGTTGCCCGGCAGCTGGCCACGGGGCAGAAGGTGATGGTCATCCGCAACGGCTTTTTCTCGTTCCGCTGGAGCCAGATTTTCGAGGCCGGAAACATCCCCGCGGCCGAAGATGTGATGAAGGCGCGCCCGCAAGGCAACGAACCCCAGGCCCCCTTTGCCCCCGCCCCGATCGACGAGGTCGTTGCCCGCATCAGGGCCGAAAGCCCCGCGCTGGTTTTCGCGCCGCATGTGGAAACCGCCAGCGGCATGATCCTGCCCGACGACTATCTGCGCGCTGTCGCCGAGGCCGTGCATGCGGTGGGCGGGCTGTTCGTGCTGGATTGCATCGCCTCGGGCTGTGTCTGGGTGGACATGAGGGATATCGGCATTGATGTGCTGATCTCGGCCCCGCAAAAGGGCTGGTCGGCCTCGCCCTCGGCGGGGATGGTGATGCTGAACGAGGCCGCGCTTGCACGGGTGCAGGAAAGTGCCTCGACCAGCTTTGCGATCGACCTGAAGAAATGGCTGTCGATCATGCAGGCCTATGAAAATGGCGGGCACGCCTATCACGCCACCATGCCGACCGATGCCCTGCGGCGCCTGCGCGACATCATGCTGGAATCACGCGAGTTTGGTTTCGACAGGCTGTGCAAGGCGCAATGGGAGCTGGGCAACCGGGTGCGCGCGGCGCTGGCTGCCCGCGGCGTGAAATCGGTTGCGGCCCAGGGCTTTGGCGCGCCGGGGGTGGTGGTCAGCTATACCGATGATCCCGACATCAGGAATGGCAGCAAGTTTGCGGCCCAAGGCGTGCAGATCGCCGGCGGCGTGCCGCTGATGGTGGACGAGCCGGCCGATTTTTCCACTTTCCGGCTGGGGCTGTTCGGGCTGGACAAGCTGCGCGATGTGGATGGCACCGTCGCCCGCCTCGAGGCCGTTCTGGACAAGGTATTGTAACTGCCGACAGACCCTGCAACTGCCGACAGACCCTGCCCGGACCGCGGGCGGTCCGGGGCGATGGTCGTTCACCGTTGCGCAGCCGGGATCATTCGCTGAGCGCGACGCCTGCCAGCCCCTTGCGGATTTCCTCGTGGCGCGGGTCATCGGCCGGTAGCGCGGCGGCCAGCTTGCCGGCCTTGTCATAGGCATTGCGGGCGTTTTCCTTTTCCCCCAACACCGCATAGGCGCGCCCCAGCCTGAGCCAGCCATCCAGATCGTCGGGCTGCGATTGCAGGCGCTCGGCAAGGCGGGCGACCATCGAACGGATGAAATCCTTTCGCTGGGCGTCCGACATGTTGGCGGCGGCCGCGACATCGGCCTGCGAGGGGCCGGGCGCGGCGGCGGGCGCGGCGGCGGGCAGGTTCACCGGGCGCGCGCCGATCCTTTTGGCCAGCGCATTCGCGCGGGCGGCCACGCTTTCCATCCAGGGCTTGCGCGCGGTTTCGGATTCGATGCGGTCGCGCAGCATGGCATAGGCCTTGTCCAGCTCGCCGGCCTGTTCATAGGCAGTGGCCTTGTAATAGATCGCGCCGATATTGTTGGGATCGACCTTCAGCGCGCGGTCCAGCGCGGCCTCGGATTTCGGGGTCACGACCCCGTTGTCGGTTGCGATCTGGGCCTCGGCATAGAGGACATAGATCTCGGGGTCCTTCTCGCCATCGCCCCGTTGCAGCAGCTTGCCATAGGCCCAGACCGCCTCGGTCGGCCGTTTCAGGCGCATATAGGTGCGCGCCAGCAGGACCCAGCCCTCGACCGGGCTGTTGGGATCGGCTTCGAGGCGCGTGCGCAGCTTGGCGACCAGCTTGTTGATGCGGGCGATCTCGGCCCGCTCGTCGGCCCTGTCGGCATAGGGGAGCGAGGGCACCCCCGGATGGCCGACAAAGAAATAGAGCCCCCCGCCCAGCACCGGAACCGCGAGCGCGGCGGCAATCATGAGCCCGGCCCCCTTGCGGCCCGATGTCGCCGTCTCTCGCGGTTCCTTGCGTGCGGCCGACAGCATCCGGCGCTTGATCTCGGTGCGGGCCGACTCGGCCTCGTCGGGAGAGATGAGGTTCATCTTCTCGTCCCGATCGACCTCGTTCAACTGGTCCACATAGATCGCCTGGGTGCGGCCGCGGAATTCGTCACGGGTCTTGCGGCGCAGAATCGGCGCAGCAATGGCCAGGGCGGTGACGGCGGTAAGCGTCCCCCCGATAATCCAGAACATCAGGCTTCCATTCCTCCGGCTTCTTCCTTGATGAGTTTTTCGATTGCGCGTTCCTCTTCGGCGCTGAGCGCTGGCGCGCCTCGGGCATTGCGCCTGCGCATGCGCACGAGCATGGCCAGTATTCCCCCGCCGCCAAGCAGGATGATTCCGAATGGCGCCAGCCACAAGAGCCAAGTCTCGGGCTTGAATGGCGGGCGCAGCAGAACGAAGGCACCATAGCGGGCAACGAGGAAATCATAGATCTGCTGGTTGGTCAGACCCTCGACCAGTTTTTTCCGGATGAGGATGCGCAGGTCCCGCGCCAGATCCGCATTCGAGGTGTCGATCGACTCGTTCTGGCAGACGAGGCAGCGCACCTCGGCCGAGATCACCCTTGCGCGGGCCTCCAGCACGGGATCCTTGAGGACTTCGTCGGGCTCGACCGCACCGACCAGCGGTGCGCTCAGGGCCAGGACGATCGTCGCCAGCAGGATGCGCAGGAAAGGCATGCCCCTCATGAACCGGCCTCCTTGAATCCGGCCTGGCGAAGTGCGGTCATCACCTTTTCCTGTGCCTTCTGGCCAAGGATCGGGCCGACATAGCGATAGACGACAACGCCATCGCCGTTGACGACAAAGGTTTCAGGCACCCCGGAAATGCCCCATTCGATACCCGCGCGTCCCGGCAGGTCGAAGCCGATGCGCGCATACGGGTTGCCCAGCTCGGTCAGCCAGGCGCGGGCATCGGCGGCCTTGTCCTTGTAGTTGATGCCGTAGATGGTGACGCCCTTGTCCTTGACCAGGCGGGTCAGGGTGGTGTGTTCGGCCTTGCAGGCAACGCACCACGAGGCAAAGAAGTTCACCAGAACCGGCCCCTTGCCCGTTTTCAGGTCGCTGGTGGCCAGCCCCGGCACGTTGAACTCGGGGATCGGCGGCAGCGTGAAATCGGGCGCCTTTTCCGAGATCAGCACCGACGGAATTTCCTGCGGGTTGCGGTCGCCCAGCAGCCCCCATACCGAAAACGCGCCGATGAGCACCGCAAAGACCAGCGGCAATATCACAAGTAGCCGTTTCATTTCAGAACCTCATTCGGCTGGCGTGGCAATGGCTGCCACATTGCGTTTGCGCGACGGTGCGCCAACCCGCAGGCGCCGGTCTGTCAGCGACAGGATGCCTCCGAAGATCAGCATCAGCGACCCGAGCCAGATCAGCCCGACAAGGGGCTCGAACAGGATGCGCATGGTCCACTTGTCGGGGTTCAGGTTCAATCCCGTCCCCGGCCCGGTCGAGGGTTCGCGGATCGAGGTATACAGATCCCCGCGCGGGGTCGAGTGAATCGCGGACTCGGTGGTTGACGAGCCGGCGATCGTATAGGCGCGGCGCTCGGGATAGAGCGTCGTTACGGGTTGACCGTCGCGGGTGACCTCCAGCGTCGCCTGCTGGGCGACATAATTCGGCCCCTGCACAGGATGCACCCCGCGGAAGGTCACCTCGTAGCCCGCGATCGATACCTTCGAGCCCTCGGTCGCGAATGTCACCGACTCGGATTTCCATATGGTCGAGCCCACAAATCCGAAAATCAGTACCGCAAGCCCGGCATGGGCCACCGTCATGCCCCAGGCCGCGCGCGGCATGTTGCGCGCCCGCCGCAGGCTGTGGCTCAGCGGAACCTTGCCCAGCTTGACCCGCCAGCCCCATTCCTGCAGCGTGGTCAGCAGCAGCCAGGTGGCAAAGCCGATCGAAACGATCCCCAGAACCGGGCCGCGGGTGTTATAGTACCACACGCCCAGCATGACGACCACGGTGATCCCGAACACCCATTTCAGGCGATCGACCAGCCCGGCCACATCGGCCCGTTTCCATGACAGGAATGGCCCGATCCCGGCAAGGATCACCATCGGCAGCATGATGGGCACGAAGGATGCGTTGTAATAGGGCGGTCCGACCGAGATCTTTTCGCCGGTCAGCGCCTCGAGCACCAGCGGATACATGGTGCCGAACAGCACCGTTGCCGCCGCCGTGGCCAGCAGCAGGTTGTTCAGCAGCAGCCCGGATTCGCGGCTGATCGGGCGATACAGCCCGCCGGCCTCCATCGCGGGGGCACGCACGGCATACAGTGTCAGCGAGCCCAGGATGGCGATGGCCAGGAGGACCAGGATATAGAAACCGCGTTCGGGGTCGGTCGCGAATGCGTGGACCGAGGTCAGCACGCCCGAGCGCACGACAAAGGTGCCCAGCAGCGAGAGCGAGAATGTCAGGATCGCCAGCAGGATCGTCCAGCTCTTGAAGGCGTCGCGTTTCTCGACCACGATCGCCGAATGCAGCAGCGCGGTGCCCACGAGCCAGGGCATGAACGAGACGTTCTCGACCGGGTCCCAGAACCACCAGCCACCCCAGCCCAGCTCGTAATAGGCCCACCACGAGCCCAGCGCGATTCCGGCGGTCAGGAATATCCATGCCGCCAGCGTCCAGGGGCGTACCCAGCGTGCCCAGGCGGCATCGACCCGGCCCTCGATCAGGGCCGCGACGGCAAAGCTGAACACGATCGAGAATCCGACATAACCCAGATACAGGAAGGGCGGGTGAAAGGCGATGCCCGGATCCTGCAGCAGCGGGTTCATGTCATTGCCGTTCAGGGGCGGCGGAAAGACGCGTTCGAACGGGTTCGAGGTGAACACCATGAACGACAGGAAGCCGACGCTGATCCAGCCCTGCACCGCCAGCGTGCGCGCCCGCAGGGAATCGGGAATGCCCGCGCCAAAGATCGCGACCCCGGCACCGAAAAGCGACAGGATCAGCACCCACAGCAGCAACGAGCCCTCGTGGCTGCCCCAGGTGCCGGCCACCTTGAAGAGCATCGGCTTGAGCGAATGCGAGTTCTCGACAACATTGCGCACGGTAAAGTCCGACACGATGAACGACCACATGAGCGCGCCAAAGGCGATCAGGATCAGAAAGAACTGGACGAGGGTCGAAACCCGCGCCGAGCGCATCCAGACGATATTGCCGCGGGATGCGCCGATCATGGGGACAATGCTTTGGACGAGGGCTACTGCCAGCGCCAGACTCATGGCCAACAGGCCGATTTCAGGGATCATGTTCACCTGCCTTGGTCAGAATGTGGATTCGCGGTCTGCCCCTTGTGCCACGTTCGACTACGGGAAGGTCAACAGCCGGAATCGGTGGCCCCCATCTTGTCACGTATTCGTGACCAGTTTTGTCACGTATTCGTGACCAACCCCGTCCTTGAGGTTCCAGCGGGGGAAGTTCCCACCTGTGCCCGGTCAACGTTCCAACATTCTGGAAAGGAAAAGAACATGCCGATCGGCAAACTCAAGAACGCAACAAACCTGGCAACGACCCTGGCCGCCGCACTCGTCGCCATGGCAGCCACCCCCGCGCTGGCGGATGTCTATATCCCCGAGGGTCCTTCGGGGACCGCGCTGCAACTGTCGGGCGATTTCGCCCCGGTCGGGCGTATCAAGGGGCTGGGCAACACCCATGGCATGGATGTCGCGCTCAGCCGCGGTATCCTGATCAGCGCCACGCTCGACGAACAGAGCCGCGGTGAAATGAAGGTGAAAAAGCCCGAGGGCATGAGCGACAGCGCCCACAAGGCCCATCATGGCGGCGGCATGAAAGGCAACAAGGCCAGCGATACGGTCAGCCTGATCAGCCTGATCGACATCAAGACCGGCAAGATCACCCGCAAGATCGAGGTGCCCGGCATGGTCCATCACGTGACCGTGGGCGCAAATGATCGCTATGTCCTGGCAACCCATCCGGGGCTGGACGCGATCTCGATCATCGACCTTGAAACCGACAAGGTGACCGCAACCATCAAGACCGGCCCCAACCCCAACTATGCGGTCTATGATCCGCAGACCAGGTCCTTCTGGGTCAGCAATGCGGGCAATGCCACGATCAGCCAGGTCGATCCCGTTCAGGGCTATGTCGTGCGCAACGTCAAGACACCCGCCGGGGCCGAGCATCTGGCCATCGATACCAGCGGGCGGCGCCTTTTCGCGGCCGAGGCCGACGCCGGCACCCTGTCGGTGGTCGATCTCGACAGCGGCAAGGTCACCAGGACCTACAATATCGGGGGCGAGCTGCACGGCGTCGCCTATGACCCCAAGGCCGATGCGGTCTATGTCAGCGCGCGCGAGCAGGGCAAGGTTGCCTGGGTCGATCTGGCCAGCGGCACGGTAACCACCACCCCCATCGGCCCCGAGCCCTATCACATGGCGCTGGCCAATGGCCGTCTGGTCGTGAGCAGCGCCGAAAAGGACGTGGTCTGGGTGGTTGACGTTGCCAGCCGCAAGACCGTCAGGACGGTGCCGACCAGCGCGACCGCCCACCAGATGGCCGTGATCCCCGAAAGCTGAGTTCGACCGGGATCACTCAAGGCCCGCGACCCGCACCGGTCCTTCCCCCGATGCGGGTCGCTCCTTTTTGCGGTTTTGCCGTGGTCTGTGTGGCGCCCGCAGTCACAGGTCCAGATCGACCCGGATCGGCACATGGTCCGAGGGGCGCTCGCGCCCGCGCATGTGGCGGTCGATGCGGCAGTCGCGCAGCAGGTCGGCGGCTTGCGGCGTCAGCAGGAAATGGTCGATGCGGATGCCGTCATTGCGATTCCAGGCGCCGCGCTGGAAATCCCAGAAGGTATAGTTCAGCGACGCCTGATCGACGGCACGAAAGGCGTCGGTAAAGCCCAGATTCAGGATCCGCCTGAAGGCCGCCCGCGTTTGCGGCAGAAACAGCGCATCCTCGCGCCATCTGTCGGGGTTGTGGGCATCCTCGGGCTGGGGAATGACATTCCAGTCGCCCGCCATCAGCGCCGGTTCCTCGGCCGCCAGCAGGGCGCGGGCGCGGGCGCGCAGGCGCTCCATCCAGGCCAGTTTATAGTCGTATTTCGGCCCCGGCGCCGGGTTGCCGTTGGGCAGGTACAGGTTGCACAGGCGCAGCGCGCGGCTGCCGATCACGGTGGCCTCGATCCAGCGGGCCTGTTCGTCGCCCTCGTCGCCGGGCAGGCCGCGGCTGACATCTTCGAGCGGCAGTTTCGACAGGATGGCAACGCCGTTGAAGCCCTTCTGACCAAAGGTTTCGACGTTGAAACCCAAATCCTCGAAAGGTTCACGGGGAAAACTGGCGTCGATCGACTTGATCTCCTGCAACAGCGCCACATCGACGCCCGACTCGGGCAGCCATTCAAGAAGGCGTTTGATCCGGGCCTTGATGCCGTTGATGTTGAAGCTTGCGATCTTCATGTCGTTTTCCCCGGTTGATATGTGCCCCAGTATCGGGCAATTGTCCCCCTGCACAAGGGGTCAGGCGACAACCGTGCTTTTGCAAGGTTGCGAGACAGGGCCAGGTGCCCAGGGCCAGGTGTACAGGGCCAGGTGTGCCCATTCACATGCGCCCATTTATACCGGCTGGAAAATACTGGCTGGGGTGGTAGGATTCGAACCTACGGTACACGATACCAAAAACCGCTGCCTTACCACTTGGCTACACCCCAGCAGTGGGCGCTTACTTACGAAAGGATGGGGCGCGCTTCAAGCCCCAAAATGGGCGGGCAGGGGGGAATTTTCGTTTCCCGCGCCCCCCTTGCCGCCCTCCTGCCGGCGGGCTCAGAAGGTCTGGTCATATTCCCCGACCGAGGGCTCCTCGCGGATCACGCTGTCGAGGTCGGCAAAGATCGCGCGCAGCTCGTCGGCGCTTTCGGGGCTTTCGCAGACCACCACCAGATTGGGGGTGTTGCTTGACGCCCGCACCAGGGCCCAGGCGCCCTTTTCAAGGATCACGCGGGCGCCGTTGACGGTGACGATACCCTCGATCCTGCGCCCGCCCAGGCTGCCGCCCTCGGCCGCCCGTTTTTCGAGACGTTCGACAATGCGCCCCAGCACCTCGTATTTTTCGCTATCCTTGCAAAAGGGCGACATGGTGGGGGTTGACCAGGTGCGGGGCAGGGCGCGCTTGAGGTCCGACATCGATTTGTCGGGGTTGCGCTCCATCAGCTTGCAGATCTCGACCGCCACCCGCATGCCGCAGTCATAGCCACGGCCCAGGGGCTCGGCCAGAAAGT
>CAZWXK010000004.1:52369-93844 GCA_964637875.1 uncultured Rhodobacter sp. | reverse complement strand
CGCCCGGGTGGGCGCGGATGCGCCCGCCATGGGGGCGGGCGGGCGCATGCCCGGGACGCTACGCGACCCGGGCCAGGAGAATTCGATCAAACGCGACGGGCCCTAAACTCTGGTTGCAGGCGGCACATGGCACGGAAAATCCAACCTTTCGGCAATTCCCCCGACCGGCTCCCTGCGCCAGTCTGGGGCCAGTCTACAGGCAACCCCCCGAGCATGTGATGCAGATTACCGACCCCACCAGCAACAGGCCCGCTCTCCCGGAACCGGGTGGGGCGCGTGCACGGGTTGTGCCGCAGCCGGACAGACAGATGGTATGGGATGCCTTCATCCGTCTGTTTCACTGGCTTCTGGTGACAATGGTCACCATCGGAGCCGTGACCGGCCTTGTTCTGGGCCCGACCTGGCTGAAACTGCATCTTCTTGCCGGCACGGTTGCCGCGGCACTGGTTCTGGCGCGTATCGTCTGGGGTTTCGCGGGCGGAAGATTTGCCCGCTTTGAAGGCTTTGTCGAAGGACCGCTGAAAACCCTGCACCATATTGCCGAGCTGCGCGACAACCGCGCCCCGCGCCATGTGGGCCACAACCCGGCGGGCGGCTGGATGATCCTGTTGCTGATCGCCGCGATCCTGCTGCTGGCGCTGACCGGCACGATCGCTCTGGGGGGGATCTTCAAGACCGGGCCGCTGGGCTTTGCCATCAGCTATGACCTGGGCAACCGGATCAACGGGCTGCACAACTGGCTGGCCTGGGGCCTGCTGGGGCTGATTGCATTCCACATCGCAGGCGCGATCTATGAAAGTCTGCGCACCAGGGAAAACCTGCCTCTCGCCATGATTTCGGGCCGCAAGCGCGTGGGTGAAAACGACATTCTTCCGCCCCGGCGCGACGCCCATCCGCGCACGGCCGGGCTGATCATCCTGGGTGGCGGTGCCGCGGCGTTGCTTGTGGGCACCGGCCTTGCCCTGAAGCCCGTGCCACGCCTGCCGGTGACCCGGCTCGACCCCGGTTATGCCAGCGAATGTGGCGATTGCCATATTCCCTACAACCCCAGCCTGATGTCATCGGATCGCTGGCGCCTTCTGATGGATCGACTTGACAACCACTTTGGCGAGGACGCCAGCCTCGACGACGCCACACGGCGGCAGCTGACGGAATGGCTCACCGCCCACGCGGCCGAAACCGTGGATACCAAGCCAGCCCATGTTCTGGCCAGGGCAGACCCTGCCAACCCGATCAGCCTGACCTCGACCCCGTTCTGGAAAAAGGCGCATGCCGCCATCCCCGACGCGGTGTTCAGGCGCAAGCCGATCTTTGCCCGCTCGAACTGCGCCGCCTGTCACGGCGACGCCGAAACC
Organism: uncultured Rhodobacter sp.; assembly: GCA_964637875.1. Classification (GTDB taxonomy): domain Bacteria; phylum Pseudomonadota; class Alphaproteobacteria; order Rhodobacterales; family Rhodobacteraceae; genus UBA5972. The sequence continues at coordinate 92,489 of CAZWXK010000004.1, read as the reverse complement.
GGAATGTTCTATCCGGCCAATATCAAGATACCCGAGGAGACCAGAAAATGAACAGGACCATGCGCAGTATCTTTCCTGCCCTCATGCTGGGAACACTCGCCCTGGGTCAGCCCGCGAGTGCCGATCCGGCCCGCGACGCGATCATCAATCAGTTCAAGGCCGAGGCAGGTGTTTCGTCCTTTTCTGCCGAACGTGGCAAGCAGTTCTTTCATGCCCGCCATTCCAGCGGCAAGCCTGAAACGCCCAGCTGCTCCACCTGCCATACGAATGATCCGCGCAACCAAGGCCGGACACGCGTTGGCAAGGTGATCGAACCGATGGCCGTGTCGCGCAACCCGGGCCGTTTCACCGACCCCAAGAAGGTGGCGAAATGGTTCCGCCGCAACTGCCGCAGTGTCCTCGGGCGGGAATGTACCGCGCTCGAAAAGGGCGACTTCCTGACCTATCTTTCAAACCTCTAGAGCTGGAGCCAGACATGCAGAAATTCATTTTCACCGCCCTTTTGTCGGTGGTTGTCGCAACCACCCTTCGGCCGGCGCCGACAGATGCGGCCGAAACCGGTCGGCAGCTGTTTTCAAACGAATGTTCGGCCTGTCACCTGGCCTATGATCCCGGCTTTCTGCCCCAGCGCTCCTGGCGCGCGATCCTTGGTGACCTGTCCAACCATTTCGGCGAGGATGCCAGCCTGGACGACGCCACCCTGAAGGCAATCGAAAGCTATGTCCTGGCCAACGCGGCCGACGCCAACGGCCGCAACCCGTACTGGCTGCGGCGCATCCCGGCGGGCAAGGTGCCGATGCGCATCACCGAGCTGCCCTGGTTCTGGAGCGAGCATGGCAACAGGCTGCGCGCCTGGGCAAGATCGAAAAAGGCCGTCGGTTCGATTTCCAACTGCGAGGCCTGCCACAGGGGGGCCGCCCGAGGTCGATTCGAGGACGACTGAGCCGGTCCATCCCGAACCGATTGCGGGCCCACCACCATGGCCCTCCTTCCGGGCCCGGCACACCCCAAGGGTGCCGGGCCCTTCATTGCCGACAGTTCCGTGACCGCCCCGAGCAATCAATACCGCCATTTTGATCGGTATTGTGTCAAAACACGCCCTTTCCGCCACCGGCCAAAGATAGTAATCCTGCTTGTCACAAGACCGAAATCAGGCAGGCAGGGCCGTGCAGAAATCCGTTTTCGATTCAGATGCTCTGGGGGCGTGGTTCCTGGGGGCGATCCTGGTGGCGGCGTCCCTTGTCTTTTTTCGTGCGGGCACGTCATCCGATCTGATCGCACTGTATCTTGCGGGCAAACAGTTTGCAGCCGGGCAGATCGACCAGATCTATGCCGGCGGGAAACAGGTATTCGACCTAGGCGTGCCCGACAGCTGGCCCGCCGTCGCAGGTGCCCTGGGTCTGGGGGACATCCGGCTGTATCCATATATCTACCCGCCACTCTGGGCGGCGGTCACTGCCCCGCTGACAACCCTGCTTTCAGCGCAAACATTCCTGGCGATCGCCAGCCTGCTCAACCCGGCGCTGATGGCCCTGAGCGCGGCGCTGGCATGGCGGATCATTCGGCCCCGCATGTCCCTGACCGGATGGATGGCATCGGGCCTGGCGATCGCGCTGATCACACCCATCGGATTTGTCGCGCTGGATCAGAACCAGCCGCAGATTGCGGTATCCTTCCTGATTCTTCTGGCGATCGAGCGCCGCCGTGCCCGGGCTCCGGTCAGTGCCGGCATCGCGCTTGCATTGGCAAGCTCGATCAAGCTGTATCCCCTGTTGTTCATCGTGATCTGGGCGGCCCGGCGCGACTGGGCTCCGCTCAGGGCCTTTGCCGTGGCCGGCGCCCTGCTGGGACTGGCATCGCTCGTGGTTGCCGGCATCGATCTGAACCTGGAATTCCTGCGCCTGCTGGGCAGGATTTCCGCATCGCTCGTGATCATGCCGATCACCTTCAACATCCAGTCCCTGCTGGGCCAGTTTCTTGGCGCCGACCATCTGGCACCGGTTCCGGCGGCAGCGCCGGAAACCGTCGCGCAATCGGGTCTGATCGCGGCCGCGCCCTTCCTGCTGACCTGGGTCGTCCGGGGGATCATGATCGCTGGGCTCGGCCTTTTCTGGCGCATGGCCCGCGCTGCCGACGACACGCGCCTGCATCGCGCGATCTGGCCGGCGCTGCTCATATTCGTGTCGTTGGTCAGCCCGCTGAGCTGGGCCTATCACTATCTGAGCGTGGTATACCTTTTCCCGGCCCTCATGGGCAGGGCTGTCGCACGCCTGCGCAGGCTGGCGACAGTATCACTTGTACTTGTGATCAGCCTGCCGGTCATGCTCCTGCCGGCAATGGGGGCGACACCGTGGCAGCCGATCCCCCTGTTTCCCGGGCAGATCGGCGGAACACTTGCCATGGCGGGAATCATGGTGCTTTTCCTTTTGTCGGGATCGCCCGGCACGGGGACAACAGCAACCCGGCCCCGGCCCGCACGCGCGCGCCTGACAGATGACGAAGGGGCGAAATGACCTTGTGCCAAACGGCCAGCGGACTTAAACCCACGACAATTTGCAAATCGCCGACGAATCCCTCCGCGCCCCGACCCTCGGGCAGCGGTTGAGCTGCAGGACCGGACATGCCGAAAAGAGACGACATCAAATCCATCATGATCATCGGCGCAGGCCCCATCATCATCGGGCAGGCCTGCGAATTCGACTATTCCGGCGCACAGGCCTGCAAGGCGCTGCGCGAAGAGGGCTATCGCGTGATCCTGGTCAACTCGAACCCGGCCACGATCATGACCGACCCGACGCTTGCCGACGCCACCTATATCGAACCGATCACCCCCGAGGTCGTCGCCAGGATCATCGAGGAGGAACGCCCCGACGCGCTGCTGCCCACCATGGGCGGACAGACGGGTCTGAATACCGCGCTGGCGCTGGATGACATGGGCGTGCTGGAGCGTTTCGGGGTCGAGATGATCGGCGCCGACCGCAAGGCCATCGAGATGGCCGAGGACCGCAAGCTGTTTCGCGAGGCAATGGAGCGCCTCGGCATCGAAAACCCCCGCTCGACCATCGCCAACAGCATGGAAGAGGCCATGGCCGCCATCGACGTGGTCGGTCTGCCGGCGATCATCCGCCCCGCCTTTACCCTGGGCGGCACCGGCGGGGGCGTTGCCTATAACCGCGACGATTACGAACATTTCTGCCGCACCGGCCTGGACGCCAGCCCCGTCAACCAGATCCTGATCGACGAAAGCCTGCTGGGCTGGAAGGAATTCGAGATGGAGGTCGTGCGCGACAAGGCGGACAACGCGATCATCGTCTGTTCCATCGAAAACATCGATCCGATGGGTGTGCATACCGGCGACAGCATCACCGTGGCCCCGGCACTGACCCTGACCGACAAGGAATACCAGATGATGCGCTCGGCCAGCATTGCCGTGCTGCGCGAGATCGGGGTCGAAACGGGCGGATCCAACGTGCAATGGGCGGTGAACCCGGAAAACGGGCGCATGGTGGTGATCGAGATGAACCCGCGGGTCAGCCGCTCGTCGGCGCTTGCGTCCAAGGCGACGGGTTTTCCCATCGCCAAGATCGCCGCCAAGCTGGCCGTCGGCTATACGCTGGATGAGCTGGACAACGACATCACCAGGGTCACGCCCGCCAGTTTCGAGCCGACGATCGATTACGTTGTCACCAAGATCCCGCGCTTTGCATTCGAAAAATTCCCCGGCGCCGAGGCGGTTCTTTCCACCTCGATGAAGTCGGTGGGCGAGGCCATGGCGATCGGGCGCAGCATCCATGAAAGCCTGCAAAAGGCGCTGGCCAGCATGGAAACCGGGCTGTCCGGTTTTGACGAAATCGACATCGAGGGCGCGCCCGACAGGTCGGCCGTGATCCGGGCACTGTCGGCACAAACGCCCGACCGGCTGCGGGTAATCGCACAGGCAATGCGCCACGGGCTGGATGATACCGAAATCCACGCGGTCACGAAATTCGACCCATGGTTCCTGGCCCGCATCCGCGAGATCATCGAAACCGAGGAAGAAATCCGCACCGACGGCCTGCCCGATGACGAGGCGGGAATGCGCGCGCTCAAGATGATGGGCTTTACCGACGCGCGCCTGGCCACCCTGACCGGCACAAGTGAATCCGACGTGCGCGCCCTGCGCCGGCGCCTTGGCGTGGTGGCCTCGTTCAAGCGCATCGACACCTGCGCCGCCGAATTCGAGGCCCAGACCCCCTATATGTATTCGACCTATGAAACCCCGGTCATGGGCGAGGTCGAATGCGAATCCCGCCCCACCGACCGCAAGAAGGTGGTGATCCTGGGCGGGGGCCCCAACCGCATCGGCCAGGGGATCGAGTTCGACTATTGCTGTTGTCACGCCTGTTTCGCGCTGACCGATGTCGGTTACGAAACCATCATGATCAACTGCAACCCGGAAACGGTTTCAACCGACTACGACACATCCGACCGGCTGTATTTCGAACCGCTGACATTCGAACATGTCATGGAAATCCTGCGTGTCGAGCAGGAAAACGGCACCCTGCATGGCGTGATCGTGCAGTTTGGCGGCCAGACCCCGCTGAAACTGGCGGACGCGCTGCAAGAGGCGGGTATTCCTATCCTGGGCACCAGCCCCGACGCCATCGACCTGGCCGAAGATCGCGAACGCTTCCAGCAGCTGCTGCATGATCTGGACCTGAAACAACCCTATAACGGCATCGCCTCCAGCCCGGACGAGGCCTTCAGGATTGCCCAGGATGTAGGCTATCCGCTGGTGATCCGTCCCTCCTATGTGCTGGGCGGGCGCGCGATGGAGATCATCCGCGACGACGCCCAGCTGAAACGCTATATCAACGAGGCGGTGGTCGTGTCGGGCGACAGTCCGGTTCTGCTCGACAGCTATCTGACCGGCGCGATCGAGGTCGATGTCGATGCGCTGTGCGATGGCGAGGATGTCCATGTGGCGGGCATCATGCAGCATATCGAGGAGGCCGGCGTTCATTCGGGCGACAGCGCCTGTTCCCTGCCCCCCTATTCGCTGAGCGACGAAATCGTGGCCGAGCTGCACAAGCAGACCCGCGCACTGGCGCTGGGGCTGAATGTGGTCGGGCTGATGAATGTGCAGTTTGCTATCAAGGATGGCGAGATCTTCATCCTCGAGGTCAACCCGCGCGCCAGCCGCACCGTGCCCTTTGTCGCCAAGGCCACCGACAGCGCCATTGCCAGCATCGCTGCGCGCCTGATGGCGGGTGAAAAACTGTCGGCGTTTGCGACGCGCCCGCCCTACAAGGAAAACCCCCTCTCGGACGAGGCGCTGCCGCTGGCCGACCCGCTGACGCTGGCCGACCCGAACACCCCCTGGTATTCGGTGAAAGAGGCGGTGCTGCCCTTCAACCGCTTTCCGGGCGTCGATACCATCCTTGGGCCCGAGATGCGCTCGACCGGCGAGGTCATGGGCTGGGCCCGATCGTTCGAGCGCGCCTTCCTCAAGGCGCAGCTGGGCGCGGGCCAGAAGATGCCCGATGGCGGCAAGGTGTTCATTTCCATCAAGGACGCCGACAAGACCGACCAGATGATCGAGGCGGCGCAGATCCTTGCCGATCTGGGTTTCGAGATCGTGGCCACCAGCGGAACGGCGGCCTTCCTGTCCGGTGCGGGGATCAAGGTCGAGAAGGTCAACAAGGTTTATGAGGGCCGGCCCAATGTCGTTGATCTGCTGAAGAACGGCGAGGTCACGCTGGTGTTCAACACCACCGAGGGCGCGGCCTCGGTCGAGGACAGCCGCGAGATCAGGGCCGTCGCGCTGCAGGACGGGATCGTCTATTATACCACCGCCGCCGCCAGCCATGCCGCGGCACGGGCCCTGCGCAATGCGCGCGAGGGCGAGATCGGGGTGCGGCGGCTGCAGGGGTAAGGTTGCGGGCGGGCGTTGTTCGCGGGGGCCAGCCCCCGCACCCCCGGCGTATTTGCGCAAAGAAGAAGGCATGGGGGGGCCAAGCCGAGGTTGGGCTTGACAGTTTTTGTCGTGGCGACAAGGCTGGTGGATATTGTCTGTTCAGGGGTTTGAATTGCGCGATATACTTGTTGCCGTTCTTTTTCTTGCGGTTCCGCTTGGCCTGCTGCTGGCCGCCCGGCATTGGCGCTGGGCGCGCGCGATCGGGCCTGTGGTTCTGTCCTATGCGGCCGGCATGCTGCTGGGGCTCAGCGGGCTGTTGCCAGCTGCGGCCGAGCCGATGCGCAACAGGATGGTCGAGGCCAGTCTGGCGCTGGCACTGCCACTGCTGATGTTCGGGATCGATCTGCGCGCGTGGCGTCGCCTTGCGGGGCCTGCAATGAAGGGGATGACGCTGGCGGTGGTATCGGTCACCCTGGTCGCCGTGGTGATGTTCCTTGTCACGGGTGGCAGCACCACGTTGCGGGCGCAACTTACCGGGCTTGCCATCGGCATGTATACGGGCGGGCTGGCCAATCTGGGGGCGGTCAAGCTGGCGCTGGGGGTGCCGGATGCGCGCTATCTGATGTTTGCGACCGTCGATACCGTGGTTGGCGCGCTGTATCTGTTGTTCATGCTGACCCTGGCCCCGCGTTTCTTTCGCCGCTTGTTGCCCTCGCCTGCGGGAGAGACAGGGCATTCCCCCGCACCCGAAGAAATGGCCCCGAGCGGATCAACCTTGTTCCGCGGCGGCTTGGCCCTTGTCGCCGCGGGGCTGTGCGTCGGGCTTGCCGTTGTCATTGCGCCGCTGGTGCCCTTTGGCAGCAAGGATGTCTGGACGATCCTGCTGATCACCTCGTTCGGGTTGCTGGGCGGGCAGATCCGGTTCCTGCGCGACAACCCGGTAGCATCGTCGCTTGGCATGTATCTGATCTATGTCTTTTCATTTGCGGTCGCGGCGGGGCTGAACCTAGCGGGGCTGGCCGGGGTCGAGGCGCAGGTCGTGGCCTTTGTCGTGATCGTGACATTCGGCGCGCTGTTCCTTCACGCATTGCTGTGTCGTTTGTTCAGGGTCGATGCGGACAGTTTCATGATCACCTCGGTTGCGGCGATCATGTCGCCGGCGTTCGTGCCGATGGTGGTGAGGGCGCTGGGAAATGACCGCGTCCTGATGTCGGGGATTGCCGCAGGTCTGCTGGGCTTTGCCATCGGGAACTATCTGGCGATCGGGGTTGCGCTGGGATTGCTGGGGATGGGTGGATGAGCACGGAAACAGCGCTGCCCGAAAAGGGGCGCGACGAGCAGGAAATTCTGAAGGCGCTTGACGAATTTGCGCGCAACGACCCTGATTATCGCGGCGGTCGTATCTTTTCGCTGACCTATCATCTGAGTGATGCGCACGAAAAATTCATCACCGATGCCGGGCGGCGTTTTGCCTCGGCAAACGGGTTGAACCCGGCCGCATTCCAAAGCCTCAAGCGGATGGAAAGCCAGATCGTGGCTGCCGCCGCGCGGCTGTTGCATGGTCCCGACACGGTGTGCGGGATGCTGACCGCCGGGGGCACCGAAAGCTGCATGCTGGCGGTCAAGACCTATCGCGACAGGGCACGCCGCCTGCGCAGGGTCCGAAAACCCGAGATGATCGTGCCCCTCACCGGCCATGTCGCCTGGCTGAAGGCGGCCGAATATTTCGGTGTCCGCTTGCGCCGCCTGCCCGAAACCCGGGAGCATCGTCCCGATCTGGGCCGACTGAAAAGAATGATCGGTCGACGCACCATCATGGTGCTGGGCTCGGCCCCCGAATATCCGCGTGGCATGATCGACCCGATCCCCGAAATGGCGGCGATCGCGGCCGATGCCGGCGTGCCTTTTCATGTGGATGCCTGCGTCGGCGGCTTTATCCTGCCATTCATGGAAATGAACGATGAAACCCTGCCCGCGTGGGATTTTCGGACGCCGGGAGTCACGTCGATATCGGCCGATCTTCACAAATACGGCTATGCGGGCAAGGGGGCGTCGTTGATCCTGTATCGAGATCTGAACCTTTTCAAGGATCAGATATTCGTCGAAACCGAATGGCCAGGGGGGATGTTTGCCTCGGCCGGGCTGCTGGGCACGCGCCCCGGGGCCGCCTATGCCACCGCCTGGGCTACCTTGCAGCGCATCGGGATCGAGGGCTATCGCCGCATGGCCCGCGACACGATAGCAACCGCCGCGGCTCTGAAGGCCGGTATCGGGGAAATTCCCGAGCTGGCCGTCATCGGCGCTCCGACCGGCCCGCTATTTGCCTATCGGTCGATCGATCCGCAGATCGACATCTTTGCCATAGGCGACCTGATGGAGGAACGTGGCTGGCATATCGACCGGGTACAGCGACCCGACGGCCTGCATGCCATGGTCACGCTGAATCACGGGCGTATCCTCGACCGTTATCTGGGCGACCTTGCGGATGCGGTCCGGCAGTTGCGCGAAAATCCGGATGCGCCGCGTGAAGGCAGTGCAGCGACCTACGGCCTGATGGCCCACCTGCCCGCGCGCAGCATGATACGGCGCAGGCTGCGCGACATCTTTGCCGGCCTCTATGCCCCGGGCGGAGGCCGGATCAACCTCGGTACGCCTGCGCCTGCGCGCGGGCTGGCCGGCGTCGCCGAACGGGCCGCATCTGCCCTGGCCCGGCGGCGGGCCCGCAAGGAACGCCGACGATAGCGCGTCATCGAATGTCCCGGCCCTGGCCACCTGGATCCAAGGTTTGCATCATTGGATTCCTTCCGGGCCCGGAACACATGGCGGGCCGGGCATGTGCAACCTGCCCTATCGCAGGGCTGGCTCGGGCGGGGTTCGGTTCTTGCGCGACAAGACCCATTCGCGGTACGAGATGAAGCTGACGGATGCAATGATGACACCCCCGCCCAGCAACACCCAGAAATCGGCGGGCTCGCCAAAGGCGAAAACACCCAGCAGCGTTGACCAGATCAGTTGCAGGAAGGTAACCGGCTGGGTCACCATCAACGGCGCCGCGTGCAGGGCCTTGGTCATTGTGAAATGGCCGGCGGTCGCAAAAACGGCAACCAGCGCCAGCCCGGCAAGGTGGCCCATCGTCGGTGGCTGCCACACCGCCAGGGCAAAGGGGGCCAATGCCAGCGTCACGAATGCCGACAACATGCCGACCACCACGGTCGCGTCCTCGTTCACTGTCAGGCGCTTGGCGATCAGATAGGACACCGCGAAAAGCGGCGCGGACAGGACCTGCGCCATCTGCCCGGCCGAGATTTCCTGCAATCCCGGCCGCAGGATGATCATGGCGCCGACAAAGGACGCCGCGATTGCCAGCACGCGACGAAAGGCCATGCGCTCGCCAAAGAACAGGGCGGCGCCAATAGTGATGTAGATGGGCGAGGTATATCCGATGGCCGTCACCTCGGCGATCGGGATGCGGGCCATGGCATAGAACCACAGGATCACGCCCAGCGCGTGGGCAAACCCCCTCAGCGAATAGACCCCCAGCGTGCGGCGCGACATCCCCCGCCCGAGCGCGGGCAGAATGAAGGGCAACATGAGGATGAGCCCGAACACATAGCGGATGAAGGCCGATTCGGCTGCCGGAATCCCGGGGCCCAGATAGCGCACGGTTCCGATGACCAGAACGAACAAAAGGCCCGTCACCACCATCCAGGCGATGCCAACCCAGGGCGCTGCGCTGTATTCCTGCTGTATGTGCCGTGTCGCCATGCCGGAACTGCGCCCCATGAACGGCCCCACCCGCCACCGTCAGGCGGCAGGCATTTCGCTGGCCATGAAACCGACCGCCGGGGCGGAGAAGGTCAGAGCTGCTCCATCACCTCGTCGGAAATCTCGAAATTCGCGGTGACGGTCTGGACGTCATCGTCGTCTTCCAATGCGTTGATCAGTTTCATCAGCTTGCGCGCGCCGTCAAGATCAAGCGGCGTCGTGACGTTGGGTTTCCAGATCAGTTTCGTGGTTTCGGATTCGCCCAGAACCTTTTCCAGCGCGCTGGCGACCTCGTGCAGGTCGGTCGCCTCGCAATAGATCTCGTGCCCGTCTTCCGAGCTTTCCACATCTTCGGCGCCGGCCTCGATGGCGGCCTCGAACACGGTGTCGGCATCGCCCACGCTGGCCGGGTAGGTCACCAGGCCCTTGCGGTCGAACATGAAGGAAACCGCGCCGGTTTCGGCCAGGTTGCCGCCCGCCTTGGTAAAGATCGAGCGTACCGAGCTGGCAGTGCGGTTGCGGTTGTCGGTCATCGCCTCGACGATGATTGCCACACCCTCGGGGCCATAGCCCTCATAGCGGATTTCCTCGTAATTCTCGACATCCCCGCCCGAGCCCTTGTTGATGGCCCGCTGGATCACATCCTTGGGGACCGAATTCGACTTGGCCTCTTTCACGGCAAGGCGCAGGCGCGGGTTCTTGTCGGGGTCGGGGTCGCCCATCTTGGCGGCCACGGTGATTTCCTTGGCCAGCTTGGAAAACAGTTTCGAGCGCGCCGCATCCTGCCGCCCCTTGCGGTGCTGGATGTTTGCCCATTTGGAATGGCCTGCCATTGTAGACTCCGTATTGCGGAAAACCCTGTCCGGGCCTCTATAGAACGTCGGCGCGCCCGGGTTCAAGGCCAACGCCCCGGTTGTGCTCTGGCGCTGGGTAGGCCCGGCTGCGGCATGGCCGACAGGGCGTGAGGCCTGAAATCCTGCCTGAAATCCAGATCATTGCGGGATCGATCCCGCCGACCCTGCCTTTCCCGCCATTCCGACCAGGCTGATTTGCAACTTTGCAATTCGCAAAGTATCGCGGCAAACATGTTAGCAAATTTGCCATGTTTCCCTTTCCCCATCACGCGCGCGGCGCTAGATTGGCCGGCAAACCCGCGAGACCGACCCGAGGAGGCGAGGCTGCAGATGAAACACATCCTGAAAGAACTCGATTCCCGCCGTGCCGACGCCTGCCTTGGCGGCGGCCAGCGCCGGATAGACACCCAGCACAAGAAGGGCAAGCTGACAGCACGCGAGCGCATCGAAGTTCTGCTGGATGAGGGCAGTTTCGAGGAATTCGACATGTTCAAGGCCCATCGCTGCGTCGATTTCGGCATGGACAAGGTCAAGATTCCCGGCGACGGGGTCATCACCGGCTGGGGGACCATCAACGGGCGTCTGGTCTATGTGTTCAGTCAGGATTTCACCGTATTTGGCGGCTCGCTGTCCGAAACGCATGCCGAGAAGATCTGCAAGATCATGGACATGGCCATGAAGAACGGCGCGCCCGTCATCGGGCTGAACGACAGCGGCGGCGCGCGCATTCAGGAAGGGGTTGCCAGCCTCGCAGGCTATGCCGAGGTTTTCCAGAAGAACATCATGGCCAGTGGCGTGATCCCCCAGATCAGCGTCATCATGGGGCCTTGTGCCGGTGGCGCGGTCTACAGCCCGGCGATGACCGATTTCATCTATATGGTGCGCGACAGCTCCTACATGTTCGTGACCGGCCCCGATGTCGTGAAAACCGTGACCAACGAGGTCGTCACCGCCGAAGAGCTGGGCGGTGCGCGCACCCATACGACCAAATCCTCGGTCGCCGACGGCGCCTTTGACAACGACATCGAAACCCTGCGGGAAATCCGCCGCCTGTTCGATTTCCTGCCGCTGAACAACCGCGAGGGTGTGCCCGTGCGCCCCTTCTTTGACGCCCCCGAGCGAATCGAGCCATCGCTCGACACCCTGGTGCCCGAGAACCCGAACCTGCCCTATGACATGAAAGAGCTGGTGCGAAAGGTGGCAGACGAGGGGGATTTCTTTGAAACCCAGGCCGATTTTGCCGCCAATATCCTGACCGGTTTCATCCGCATCGAAGGGCGCACCGTTGGCGTGGTGGCCAACCAGCCGCTGGTGCTGGCGGGTGTTCTGGATATCGACAGCTCGCGCAAGGCGGCGCGATTCGTGCGCTTCTGCGATGCCTTCAACATCCCGATCCTGACATTTGTCGATGTTCCCGGCTTTCTGCCCGGTACGGCGCAGGAATATGGCGGGGTCATCAAGCATGGCGCCAAGCTGTTGTTTGCCTATGGCGAGGCCACGGTTCCCAAGGTCACGGTCATCACCCGCAAGGCCTATGGCGGCGCCTATGACGTGATGGCGTCCAAGCATCTGCGCGGCGATTTCAACTATGCCTGGCCGACCGCGCAGATCGCGGTGATGGGCGCCAAGGGGGCGGTCGAGATCCTGTATCGCTCGGAACTGGATGACCCCGAAAAGATTGCCCAGCGCACCGCCGAATACGAAGCACGTTTCGCCAACCCCTTTGTTGCCGCCGAAAAGGGATTCATCGATGACGTGATCATGCCGCATTCGACCCGCAAGAGGGTGGCGCGTGCATTTGCCAGCCTGCGCAACAAGGCGCTGGAAAACCCCTGGAAGAAACACGACAACATGCCCCTGTGAGGGAAAATGCCCAATACCCGCAGATCAGTTTCGGCAAGGTTGAACGGAAAGCGGCCTGAAAAGGCAGCTTGTCGATGCGCCGTCCGGACATGTCGGCCCGAACCAGCAGACGGCCAAATTGCCGCGCCCTGTTGCGAAGAACGCAGACAAGACATATCCTTGGCCCATGAAGCAGAACAAACAGCCCAGACTGCCCCTTCTCGTCCGCTTTCTGATCCTTCACGCCGCCTGGGGGATCGTTTTTGGCGCTGCGTTCGTCCTGCTGCTGATTCATCTCGATTTTCTGGGTGTCGGGACCATGCTGGAGCGCGACCAGACCGGTATCGCGACATTTCTGCTGTTCTTTCAGACCGGCCTGACATTCGGCGGGGTCTCGATGGGGGTCGCGGTCATGAACCTGCGCGAGGACGACGAGCCGCCCGCACCCCCCGGAAAATTGCAGGAAATCTGGCGCATGCTGTTGTGGTTTCTGCTGCCCTCGCTTTCCCGGTGGCCGCGCAGCAAGGGCTGAAGGTTCCCTCGGGGCAATACATCCTCCCGTACGAATTCCTGTGGGAAGACCATCGCGGCCCAGATAAAAAGGTCGAGACCTGGTTGATCCTGCGCTACCTTGCCCCCGATATCGGCAAGACCGACGGCAAGCTCAGCTTCGACGATGTCATCGACGATCTTGACCGGATCTGCACAACGGTGGGCTTGCCGGTCGCCCGGCTTGCCGGAGGGGCCGTGGATCAGGTGGTCGTCAATCTGATGAACAAGCCCATCAATCGCGGGCAGAGCGATGCTTCGATCACGCAATACATGAATGCCTATCGCATTGTCGGGGGGCGTTGCACATGGGACTGAGCAGCCCCATCAACGAGGGCCGGAACGACCCCCCTGTCATCGACCCCGCCCGAAAGGATCAGCCATGCTGAAACACCGCGGTTTTCCATCGCGCCTGCCGGGCAGCGATTTCCAGTTCACCATTCGGCGCGCCAACCCAAAGGGGGCAACGCCGATCATCCGCCGCGAACGCCATGCCGACCGGCGCCCCGCCGACCGACGGGCCGATGCTGCCTTTCTGGCGGCGCTGTGGGAACATTTCGGCGAGGAACCGTTCCCCCGCGGCAATCTGGATGCGGGCCGTCTGTCCTGGCTGTTCGGCCGCGAGGTGGTAGCGGCCGAGGACCCCTTTGACAATCGCAGCTATGATGCCCTGCTCAGAATCGACCTGGGTCGCGCGGTGGCCTCATTTCCCGATATTTTTACCGAAGCGATGGAGAAACAGGCATGATCCCGCGCATCACTACAGCGTTCCGGCAAGAAATTGCCGAGCATGGCGGGATCGCCAGAACAGGCTTTGGCATCCGCGCCGGATCAGCCTATGATTGCGGTGTCGCGGGTCGGTCCCAATCCCCGCGTCATGTTTGCTTCAAGAGTTACCCTTCCCTCCTCAGGGGCCCGGTCGCCAATCCGGCCGGGTCCGCTTCTTTTGCCGATTTTTGCGCACCTGTGCGCCCGGGCCACAACAGCCGGCGCGACCGGACACGCCGACAGCCTGGGGAAATGCCGGACATGTCGCGACGCCCAGCGCACGCGCCAGACAAAAGGGACGCATTGTGATGTTCAAGAAAATCCTGATCGCCAACCGCGGTGAAATCGCCTGCCGGGTCATCAAGACGGCCCGCAAGATGGGGATTGCAACGGTCGCGGTCTATTCGGAGGCCGACAAGAACGCGCTGCATGTGGAAATGGCCGACGAGGCGGTGCATATCGGCCCGCCGCCGGCCAGCGAAAGCTATCTGGTGATGGAGCGCATCCTTGACGCGGTGCGCCAGACCGGCGCCGAGGCGGTGCATCCGGGCTATGGCTTCCTGTCCGAAAACCCCCGTTTTGCCGAGGCTCTGGCGGCTGAAAACGTCGCCTTCATTGGCCCGCCCGTGGGCGCCATTCAGGCGATGGGCGACAAGATCACGTCCAAGAAACTGGCGGCCGAAGCGGGCGTTTCCACGGTGCCCGGCTATATGGGGCTGATCGAGGACGCCGAAGAGGCCGTAAAGATCAGCCGCGAGATCGGCTATCCGGTGATGATCAAGGCCAGCGCCGGCGGCGGCGGCAAGGGCATGCGCATTGCCTGGAACGATGACGAGGCACGCGAGGGGTTTCAAAGCTCCAGGAACGAGGCTGCCAGCAGTTTCGGCGATGACCGCATCTTTATCGAGAAATTCATCACCCAGCCGCGGCATATCGAAATTCAGGTTCTGGGCGACACCCATGGCAACTGCATCTGGCTGAACGAGCGCGAGTGTTCGATCCAGCGGCGGAACCAGAAGGTGATCGAAGAGGCGCCTTCGCCCTTCCTCGATGCTCAAACCCGTCGCGCCATGGGCGAACAGGCCGTCGCCTTGTCGCGGGCAGTGGATTATTCCAGCGCCGGCACGGTGGAATTCATCGTCGATGGTGCGCGCAATTTCTATTTCCTTGAAATGAACACCCGCCTTCAGGTGGAACACCCCGTCACCGAACTGATTACCGGCATTGACCTTGTCGAACAGATGATCCGGGTTGCGGCGGGTGAAAGGCTGTCGATCACCCAGGATGACGTGGGCATCAATGGCTGGGCCATCGAAAGCCGCCTTTATGCCGAAGATCCCTATCGCAACTTTCTGCCCTCTACGGGGCGGCTGGTACGCTATCGCCCGCCGGCCGAGCATGTGTCGGATACCGAGATCATCCGCAACGATACCGGCGTGTTCGAAGGCGGCGAAATCAGCATGTTCTACGACCCCATGATCGCCAAGCTCTGCACATGGGGGCCGGATCGCGCCGCTGCCATCGAAACCATGCGGATCGCGCTGGATGAATTCGAGGTCGAGGGCATCGGCCACAACATCCCGTTCCTTTCGGCGGTGATGGACCACCCGAAATTCACCGCGGGCGAGATGACGACCGCATTTATCGACGAGGTGTTCCCCGATGGTTTCAACGGGGTCGAGCTGCCCGAGGCCGAGTTGCGCCGTCTGGCCGCAGGTGCCGCCGCCATGTACCGGGTGCAGGAAATCCGCGATGCCCGCATTTCCGGCACCATGGACAACCATGAACGCGAGGTCGGCAGCGACTGGGTGATTTCGATCAGCGGCCATGACTGGCCCGTGACCATCGAGGCCGATCGCCAGGGCGCCACGGTCACATTCGACGATGGCCGCGCATATCGCGTGACCTCCGACTGGCTGCCGGGCAACCCGCTGGCGATATTGTCGGTCAATGACGAACGCCTTGTGGCCAAGGTCGCGCGCATCCCGAACGGTTTTCGCATGCGCCACCGTGGGGCCGATCTGCGGGTGCTGGTGCGTACGCCGCGCATGTTCGAGCTGTCGAAACACATGATCGAAAAGATCCCGCCAGACACCTCGAAAATGCTGCTCTGCCCGATGCCGGGGCTGATGGTGTCGGTCGCGGTCGAAGAAGGGCAGGCCGTGGAAGAAGGGCAGATCCTGTGCACGGTCGAGGCCATGAAGATGGAAAACGTGCTGCGGGCCGAACGCAAGGGCGTGGTCGCCAGGATCAATGCGGTCGCCGGCGATTCCCTGGCGGTGGACGACGTGATCATGGAGTTCGAATGAGGGTAAAGGAATGAGTGCTGCGCAACCGCTTTCGGGTTTGCACCATCCCCGGCACACAGCCGGGGGGGCGTTTGCGCGCGTTCAGTCCCTGATGCCGCGCTTTTCCTTCATCTCGTCCAGGCGCATGGGCATCTTGTCGATTGCGCGGCTGATCTCGCGTACACTCCAGGGCAGGGGTTTTCGAAAGGCGATCTTGCCGTCCTTGGCGATCAGGACCAGCATGAAACCGCGCGGCCGCAGTTTCAGCCGCAGCGGGCTGCGGGCGGCCGGGTCGGTGTCGGTCAGGATGACGACGTCGCGCTCCTCCAGGACCTGCGGATCATCGGCCAGCAGCTTCATCTGCCGCTGGAACCGTGGGTCGTCAGGGGTGTCGGCAAAGATCACGAGCGGACGCTTGATCCACGCATATCGGGCCAGGGGCGTGCCGTTCTGCGCCAACAGGACCGAGGCGGGCATCAACAGCATGATCAACGCCAGGGCAAGCAGGGGCAGGGGTTTCATGAATCCTCCTTCATTGAATCATATTGTCCTTATTTTCCGGCTTTCCAAGGGGAAATTGCGCCTCGACGTTAATCCGTTCCTGATGAGGGTCGCCTAATGCTGGCTCTGCTTGCATATGTGGCAGGGCATGCGGTCCTGCTGGCAGGAAGGGGTCGGCAGTTGCTGGAGGTGGTTCTTCATATCGGTGCACATCGCACGGGCACGACCGCGCTGCAGCGCAGGTTGTCGGAGCAGCGCGCGGCATTGCAACGCCAGGGAATCGCGCTGTGGACACCCGAGATCACGCGCAGCCATCTGTTCGATGGCCTTACCGACGGCCCCGAGGTGGCACCCGACACGACCATGCGTCGCCTGCGGCGCAGCACGGCCATCATTGCCATCGAGATGGAGCGTCTGAATGCAGACGGTTTTGACAGGTTGCTGATCTCGGAAGAAAACATACTCGGCTCGATCAGGCGCAATCTGCGCATGCAGTCGCTGTATCCCGACCTCGCCCACAGGTTGTCGCGTTTCAGCCGCGTTTTCGGGCAATCCTGCCGGCGGATCGGCCTGTGTATCCGCCCATATGACGATTACTGGTCGTCGGCCCTGGCCTATGCCATCCGCGCAGGTGCGGATGTGCCCGACCCGCTGCAGCTGGAACGTCTGGCCACCCAGCCGCGCGGTTGGCGCCAGGTCGTGAGCGATGTCGCCCACGCCTTTCCCCGGGCCGAGATCGTGATATGGGAGTTCGACCGCCTGATCGGCCGCCCGCATGCACAGTTTCGCCTGCTGACCGGGGGGCGTGGCCGCATCCCGCGAGGCGCCGGGCCCTGGGCCGAACGGCGCATCAATGCCGCTCCCCACCGGGATGCCCTGCGCAACCATCTGATCGCGCGCGGCAAACACGGGGCCGCTGCGCATATCGCCCCCGGCGAGGGGCGCTATCAGCCGTTTCCGGCACATCTGCGCCGCCTGCTGGGCGAAAGATACCTGGCCGATATCAACTGGCTGCGCGACGCCACCGGACGGGGCGGCCTGGCGGGGGCCCCTGCCATGGCGGGGACCTGGCGGACGGATTCTCAGGAAATGCGAGGGACAGCATGAGCAACAAGCTGGAAGACTGGAAGAAGCTGGCCGAAAAGGAACTGCGCGGCAGGCCGCTGGAGGATCTCGATTGGCACACGCCCGAAGGCGTCACCGTCAAGCCGCTTTACACCGAGGGCGACCTGGACGGCATCGACACGCTTGGCAACCTGCCGGGCTTTCCGCCATTTGCGCGGGGCGTCAAGGCCACCATGTATGCGGGACGGCCCTGGACGATCCGCCAATATGCGGGCTTTTCCACCGCCGAGGAAAGCAATGCCTTTTACCGCCAGGCGCTGGCCGGCGGGCAGCAGGGGGTTTCGGTTGCCTTCGACCTGGCAACCCATCGCGGTTATGACAGCGACCATCCGCGCGTGGTCGGCGATGTGGGCAAGGCCGGCGTGGCCATCGACAGTGTCGAGGACATGAAGATCCTGTTTGACGGCATCCCTCTGGACAAGGTTTCGGTCAGCATGACGATGAACGGCGCGGTGATCCCGGTGCTGGCCAGTTTCATCGTCGCGGGCGAGGAACAGGGGGTAGCGCAGGAAAAGCTGTCGGGCACTATCCAGAACGACATCCTCAAGGAATTCATGGTGCGCAACACCTATATCTATCCACCCGAGCCCAGCATGCGGATCGTTGCCGACATCATTGAATACACTTCTAATAAAATGCCGCGGTTCAACTCGATTTCCATCAGCGGCTATCACATGCAAGAGGCCGGTGCGACGCTGGTGCAGGAACTGGCCTTTACCCTTGCCGACGGCAAGGAATATGTGCGCGCCGCGATCGAGCGCGGCATGGATGTCGATGCTTTCGCAGGAAGGTTGAGCTTCTTTTTTGCGATCGGCATGAATTTCTTCATGGAAATTGCCAAGCTGCGCGCGGCCCGCGTGTTGTGGGCGCGCATCATGGAGGGGTTTGGCGCGAAATCGGAACGCTCCAGGATGCTGCGCACCCATTGTCAGACCTCGGGCGTCAGCTTGCAGGAACAGGACCCCTACAACAACATCGTGCGCACGGCCTATGAGGCGATGAGCGCGGTTCTGGGGGGCACGCAAAGCCTGCACACCAACTCTTTTGACGAGGCAATCGCGCTGCCCACCGAATTTTCGGCACGCATTGCGCGCAATACCCAGCTGATCCTGCAGAACGAGACCGGCGTGACCCATGTCGTCGACCCGTTGGCCGGGTCGTATTACATCGAAAAGCTGACGGCCGACCTTGTGGATGCCGCAACCGAAATTCTGGACGAGGTTGACGAAATGGGCGGCATGACCAAGGCCGTTGCCAGCGGCATGCCGAAACTGCGCATCGAAGAGGCCGCCGCGCGCCGCCAGGCCGCCATCGACCGGGGCGAAGAGGTGATCGTCGGGGTCAACAAGTTCCGCGCCGAGCACGAGCCCGAGGTCGAAGTGCGCGAGATCGACAACAGCGCGGTCCGCGATTCCCAGATCGCGCGGCTCCGGCAGGTTCGCCAGACGCGCGACGCCGATGCCTGTCGGGCAGCGCTGGATGCGCTTGAGGGGGCGGCGCGTTCCGGCAGGGGAAATCTGCTGGAGCTTGCTGTCGCGGCAGCCCGCGCCCGCGCAACCGTAGGGGAGATATCTGACGCCATGGAAAAGGCATTCGGACGGCACAGGGCCGAGGTGAAAACGCTGGCTGGCGTCTATGGCGCGGCCTATGAGGGCGACGAGGAATTCGCCGAAATCCAGCGCGAGGTCGAGGACTTCGCCGCCGCCGAGGGGCGACGCCCGCGGATGCTGGTGGTCAAGATGGGTCAGGACGGCCATGATCGCGGCGCCAAGGTCATCGCCACGGCATTCGCCGATATCGGCTTTGACGTCGATGTCGGCCCGCTGTTCCAGACCCCGGAAGAGGCTGCGCAGGACGCCATCGACAATGATGTGCATGTGGTCGGCATCAGCAGCCAGGCAGCCGGGCACAAGACACTGGCCCCCAAGCTCATCGAAGCCCTGCGCGAACAGGGCGCCGACGACATCATCGTGATCTGTGGCGGGGTCATCCCCCAGCAGGACTATGATTTCCTGAAACAGGCAGGGGTCAAGGCAATCTTTGGCCCCGGCACCAACATCCCTCAGGCCGCCCGCAACATCCTGTCGATCATCCGCGAGATACGCAAGTGACGGGGTGCGCTACGGGCAATGCGCGGGCAATGGGTCGAAGGCCTTGCGCCTCAGGCCGTCTGGGCCTCCTCCGCGCTCTTGTTGCCGGCCATGTACAGAACCACATACCCCAGCACCGCCGAGATGGCAGAACCGCCCAGCACGCCCAGGCGTACCGCGTTCATCTGTTCAGGGTTGTCGAAACTCAACCCGCCAATGAACAGCGACATGGTAAAGCCTATACCCGCCAGACAGGCCAATCCGTAGATGTGAACCCACCCGGTTCCGTGCGGCAGGCGCACGATACGCGTCTTTACCAGGGCCCAGGTGACCCCGAAAACGCCCAGCTGCTTGCCAACCACCAGGCCGGCGGCAATGCCCAGCGGCAGCGGCGCCAGCAGGTCGGCGAACCTGACCCCGGTCAGCGTGACACCGGCATTGGCAAAGGCAAAAAGCGGCACGATCAGATAGAGCACATAGGGCGCCAGCGCACCTTCGAGCGCGTGAAGCGGCGATTTTCCGTACTTGTCCTTGAGCGGAATGAAGAAGGCGATGACGACACCCGCAAGGGTCGCATGCACACCCGATTTCAGCACCAGCACCCACAATACCAGCCCCAGCAGCAATGTCGGCGCCACCCGGTGGGCGCCGCGCATGTTCTGCCAGGCCATCCCGGCAATCGGCACAGCGGCGAGCGCCAGATAGGTCATGCTGAGTTCGGACGTGTAGAACAGGGCAATGATGACAATCGCGCCCATGTCGTCGAGAATGGCCAGCGTCAGCAGAAAGACCTTGAGGCTGGCGGGCGCGCGCTTGCCCAGCAGCGCCAGAACACCCAGCGCGAACGCAATGTCGGTGGCCGACGGGATCGCCCAGCCACGCAGGTTCTCGGGCACGCCACCATTGAGGATCAGAAAGATCAGTGCCGGCACCGCCATGCCGCCGACGGCAGCCAGCCCCGGCAGGATCACGTCGCGCGGGTTCTTGAGCTTGCCCTCAAGGATCTCGCGCTTAAGCTCCAGCCCGATGAGGAAAAAGAAGATCGCCATCAACCCGTCATTGATCCACAACAGCAAGGGTTTCGACAGCCCGGCGCCGCCGATGGAGATCGTTCCATAGGTATTGAGAAAGTTTTCGTAAAACCCCGCCAGGCCCGAATTGGCAATGGCAAGCGCGGCGGCAGCGGACAGGATCAGAAGCACCCCCCCCGATGCCTCGTGACGGAAGAAGCGGTCGATCGCGTTGAGAAGCATGTTTTCCCTGTCGTTCATGGTTGTCGTTTGCTGGCATGTGGGGTGAAACGCCGCGAATTCAAGCCGAGATCGGCAGAATCGGTATTTTGCTTGCCCTCTGAACTGTATGGTTTAACGGTGAACCAAATCGCCATTCGCCAACAAGGGGCACCAGCATGAACGATCGGACACAGGATAATCTGCGCAAGGCAGCACTGGATTACCACGAATTCCCCAGGCCCGGAAAACTGGAGGTTCACCCGACCAAGCCACTGGCCAACGGGCGCGATCTGGCACGGGCCTACTCACCCGGGGTCGCAGCCGCCTGCGATCAGATCAAACGCGACCCCACCAGCGCCGCCCGCCTGACGGCACGGGCAAACATGGTTGCCGTCGTGACCAATGGCACCGCGGTACTGGGGCTGGGCGATATCGGCCCGCTTGCGGCCAAGCCGGTGATGGAGGGCAAGGCCGTCCTGTTCAAGAAATTCGCCGGCATCGACTGTTTCGACATCGAACTGGACGAAACGGACCCCGAGCGCCTGGCCGATATCGTCTGCGCGCTGGAACCCTCGTTCGGGGCGATCAACCTCGAAGACATCCGCTCGCCCGAATGTTTTGTCGTCGAACGCATCTGCCGCGAACGCATGAACATCCCCGTCTTTCACGACGATCAGCACGGCACCGCGATCGTCGTCGGGGCGGCGGCAACCAATGCGCTGCATATTGCGGGCAAGCGGTTCGATGAAATCAAGGTGGTGTCAACCGGCGGGGGCGCTGCCGGGATTGCCTGTCTGAACATGCTGCTCAAGCTGGGCGTGCGGCGCGAAAACATCTGGCTGTGTGATGTCGACGGGCTGGTCTATGAGGGCCGCGAAACCGCCATGACGCAGCAGAAGGCCGCTTTCGCCCAGGGCACCGCGCCCGCAAGGCTGGATGACGTGATCGAGGGGGCCGATCTTTTCCTCGGCCTGTCGGCCGGCGGCGTCCTGACACCGGAACATGTCGCCAGGATGGCCAGGGATCCGATCATATTCGCCCTTGCCAACCCCACCCCCGAAATCATGCCCGACATGGCGCGCAAGGCGCGGCCGGATGCCATTATCGCCACGGGTCGGTCAGACTTTCCGAATCAGGTCAACAATATCCTTTGCTTTCCCTTCATCTTTCGCGGCGCACTGGACGCAGGCGCGACCGAGATCAGTCCGGAAATGGAGCGCGCCTGCATCGATGCCCTGGCCGAGCTTGCGCGCAGCGCCACCAGCGCCGAGGCCGCCGCCGCCTATGAAGGCGAGCGTATGACATTCGGGCGCGATTATCTGATTCCAAAACCCTTTGACCCGCGTCTGATGGGCGTGGTTGCAACCGCGGTTGCGCGGGCTGCCATGGACAGCGGGGTTGCCACGCGTCCGATCGATGACATGAACGCCTATCGTCAGCGACTTGACGCGACCGTGTTCCGCTCGTCTTTCATCATGCGCCCGGTATTCGAGGTCGCCCGCGCGGCCCAGCGGCGCATCGTGTTTGCCGAGGGCGAGGACGAGCGCGTTCTGGGCACGGTCCGTGCCATGATCGAGGAAAATGTCGGCCACCCCATCGTGATCGGACGCCCCGAGGTCGTGGCCAAACGTATCGAAAACCTGGGCCTGCAACTGGTGGAGGGACGCGATTTCGATCTGGTCAATCCGCAGTTCGACCCGCGGTTCAGGGATTACTGGACAACATACCACCAGATCATGCGCCGCCGCGGCGTGACACCCGATCTGGCCAAGGCAATCATGCGCACCAACACCACCGCCATTGGTGCGGTCATGGTACATCGGGGCGAGGCCGACAGCCTGATCTGCGGCACCTTCGGGCAATATCTGTGGCATCTGAAATACGTCACCCAGGTTCTGGCCGAGGACGAGTTGCATCCCGCCGGGGCGCTCAGCCTGATGATCCTGCCCGGCGGGCCGCTGTTCATCGCCGACACGCAGGTCAACCCCCTGCCCTCGCCCGAACAGATCGCCGAGACGGCAATCGCCGCAGCCCGTCATGTCCGCCGGTTCGGGATCGAGCCCAAGGTCGCCCTGTGCTCGCATTCGCAATTCGGCAATCTCGAAACCGACAGCGGCAGGCGAATGCGTGGCGCACTGGAGATTCTCGACAATGCGCCACGGGACTTTGCCTATGAGGGCGAGATGCACGCCGATGCCGCGCTTGACTCGGACATCCGCGCAAGGATTTTCCCCGACGCACGGTTCCAGGGCGCGGCCAATGTGCTGGTCTTTGCCTCGACCGACGCGGCAAGCGGGGTCAAGAATGTCCTCAAGATTTCTGCCCATGGGCTGGAGGTTGGCCCGATCCTGATGGGGATGGGCAACCGGGCGCATATCGTGACACCGGCAATTTCGGCCCGCGGCCTGTTGAACATGTCGGCCCTCGCGGGCACGCCGGTACAGCATTACGGATAGACGACAGCATTGCGAACAGACGGAGGAAAAAGCGATGGGATATAGGGAGGTTTACCAGTCCTGGCAGGATGATCCCGAAGGATTCTGGATGAAGGCGGCCGAGGCGATCGACTGGGTCAGGCCGCCTTCGCGCGCGCTGTTTGACGGAAACGCCCCTTTTTACGAATGGTTCAAGGATGCCGAGGTCAACACCTGCTGGAACGCGCTGGACCGCCATGTCGAGGCGGGCAATGGCGACCGGGTGGCGATCATCCATGACAGCCCGGTAACCGGGAAAAAGGCGAAATTCACATATGCCCAGATGCGCGACCGCGTCGCCCTGCTGGCCGGTGCCCTGCAGGCGCGCGGCGTTGCCAGGGGCGACCGGGTGGTGATCTACATGCCGATGGTCCCCGAGGCCGTGGTCGCCATGCTGGCCTGCGCACGCATCGGGGCCATCCATTCGGTCGTGTTCGGCGGATTTGCCGCCAACGAGCTGGCCACCCGCATCGATGACGCGCGCCCCAAGGCGGTGATCGCCGCCTCTTGCGGGATCGAGCCGGGCCGCGTCATCGCCTATAAACCGCTGCTGGATGGCGCCATCGAGATGGCCGAACACAAGCCCGATTTCTGCGTCATCCTGCAACGCGAAATGGAGCGCGCCCCCCTGATCGAAGGCCGCGATTTCGAATGGGACGCCTTTCAGCAAGGCGCCGCGCCCGCCGAATGCGTGACCGTGCGCGGGGATGATCCGGTCTATATCCTCTACACCTCGGGCACCACCGGCCAGCCCAAGGGCGTGGTGCGCCCCAATGCCGGCCATCTGGTCGCCCTGCATTGGAGCATGAAGGCAATCTATGGCATCGATCCGGGCGATGTGTTCTGGGCGGCATCCGATGTCGGCTGGGTCGTGGGGCACAGCTATATCTGCTATGCGCCGCTGATCCAGGGCAGCACCTCGATCCTGTTCGAGGGCAAGCCCGTGGGCACCCCCGATGCCGGCACCTTCTGGCGGGTGATCTCCGAATATGGTGTCAAGGCGCTGTTTACCGCTCCGACCGCATTTCGCGCCATCAAGCGGATCGACCCGGACGGCGAATTCATCGCGAAATACGACCTGTCCTGCCTGCAAACCCTGTTTCTGGCCGGCGAGCGCACCGACCCCGACACCCTCCACTGGGCCGAAGACAAGCTGGGCGTGCCGGTGATCGACCACTGGTGGCAAACCGAAACCGGCTGGGCGATTGCCGCAAACCCCGTGGGGATCGAGCTGCTGCCGGTCAAGGAGGGCTCGCCCGGCGTGCCCATGCCCGGCTATGACGTGCGGGTGCTGGATGATGACGGGCACGAGCTGGGCGCGGGCGAGCTGGGCGCGATCGTGGTCAAGCTGCCGCTGCCGCCGGGCACGCTGCCGACATTGTGGCAGGCGGACGAACGTTACAGGAAATCCTACCTGTCCACCTTCCCCGGCTATTACGAAACCGGCGATGCGGGTTACAAGGACGAGGACGGCTATCTCTACATCATGGCGCGCACCGATGACGTGATCAATGTAGCGGGCCATCGTCTGTCTACCGGCGCCATGGAAGAGGTCCTTGCCAGCCACCCGGATGTCGCGGAATGTGCGGTAATCGGCGTCAAGGATGCACTCAAGGGGCAACTGCCCTTGGGCTTTCTTTGCCTGAACGCCGGCGCGGGGCGCGGTTCCGACGAGGTGGTGGCCGAATGCATCCAGCTGGTGCGCGAACGCATCGGCCCCGTCGCGGCCTTCAAGCTGGCCGTCGTGGTCGAGCGCCTGCCCAAGACACGCTCGGGCAAGATCCTGCGCGGTACCATGGCGAAGATCGCCGATGGCGAAGAATGGAAGATGCCCGCGACCATCGACGACCCGGCCATTCTGGACGAGATCACCGCGGCGCTGAAGGGGCTGGGCTATCCGCGCTAGCGCAAGTCGCTCATGACTGTCCTCAGCCATGCGCGAAACCCCGGCATCGGGGCAGGGCTGCGTTACCATGTCCTGCCCCGGCGCCTGGCGCCCGGTGCGGGGAAATCACAGGTTGCGAATAATTGTTAGCAATTTGCAACCTGTCGGGTTAACCTTGCGTCACATTCGCGGCACATGAGGGGAATAATGAGACGGCAATTCCTTGGGGCAGTGGCGTTCTGGGCCACGATGCTGCTGGCAGGGGTGCCGGTCGCGCTGAGCGCACAGACCGTGCTGACGGTCGCCCCGATGGACGGCAAGGGGCCGGTACATGAATTCACCATGGCCCAGCTGCAAGCGCTGCCCCAGACCGAGATCCGCACCGCAAACGAGTTCATCGATGGAGCGCGCCTGTTCCGCGGCCCGACGGTGCTGAGCGTACTCAGGGCCAGTGGGGCATCAAACGCCGGCACTGTCCGCATGATTGCCCTCAATGATTACGAGATCCAGGTGGACACCCGCGAATTCAGAAAATATGACCCGATCCTTGCACTGACAATGGATGGGCAGCCCCTGTCGGTGCGGGACAAGGGGCCGATCTGGATGATCTACCCGATGAGCGATTACCCGGAACTGCGCGACCCCGTTTTCAACAGCAGGTTGATATGGCAACTGACACGCATGGAATTCCGGTGAAACGGCGCCCACGCATATTCCAGATGGTCGGGATCGCCGTCATCCTGCTGATGCTGGGGGTTGCCGGGGCGAGTTTCTTTCTGGTGCGCGGCGACATCGCGGATCTGCGCCTGTCCGCCCGCGAAAACATCCTGTGGGATGCCACGCAGCTGGAGATCGAGCTGATGCGCTTTGACCGCGAACTGGCCAAGTTCGAGGCAGGCGTGCCAGGCGTTACGCCGGAAACGGTCAACCGGCGTTTTGATATCCTCTGGAGCCGACTGGCGCTGTTCCGCGAGGGCTCGGTCGGGGAGCGGCTGCGCAGCTATGACCAGGAGGGAACCGTCCTGAACGGGCTGGCACGGACCCTGCGCAATATGGAAGGCGACATGGATTCGCTGGTGGCGGGCGACAAGGCCGCCGCCGAACGGATGCGTGCCGCGGTCGGCGATTTCAACGCCCGCCTGCGCCATCTCAGCCAGAAGGTTCTGCATGGCGAGGCCGCGCTTGCAGCGCGCCTGCGCGACAACCTTTCCCGAAGTGCTTCGAATCTGACGATGGTTTCCATACTCGCCGTTATTGCCAGCCTGGTGATGCTGGCCGTCTTTGCCGCTGAAACGCGTCGCTTTCGCCACATGGCCGAAGAAAACGAACGCCTGCTGCGCGCCGCAAACCGCGCAAGCCGCGCCAAATCGCAATTCCTGGCCATGATGAGCCACGAGCTGCGCACCCCGCTGAACGGGGTTATGGGGCTGCTCTCGCTGGTGCGCCAGCAGCGCCTCAGCAGCCAGCAACAAAGGCTGTTGAACCAGGCCGAGCGTTCCGGCCGGCAGATGATCGGTCTGCTCGAGGACATCCTCGACTTTACCGCCCTGCAGGAGGACCGGCTGCAACTGGAACAGCGCCCTTTCGAGGTCGCGCAGCTGGCCGAGGCGATCCAGACCATGTTCGGCCCGGTGGCCCTGCGCGAGGGAACGTCGTTTTCGATCTCGCTTTCCCGGGATTGCCCGGCGCAGCTGACCGGGGACTTTGCCCGCCTCCGCCAGGCCCTGACCCATCTGTGCGCCTATGTTCTGGAAACCGCGGGCACCCGGAACATCACCCTGACACTGTCCTACAGGTCAGGAAACCTTGTTGCCGAAATCACCTTTGAATACAGCCGCGATGGCGGCGGCTGGGCACCTGAACTGATTCTCGGCAGAACCGCCGGCAAGGGCGAGGCGATGGTGGCCGAGGCCCTGGGTCCGGCCGTCGCGCGCGGTCTGATCGAACAGATGCAGGGCGCAACCAGGCTCGACCATCCTGGCGGGTCGAAAATCTCGGTGGTGATCTCGGTGCCGGCCGGTGCGGTGAAACCCCGCCCCGCCAGCCTGGACGAGATCCTTATCCTGGTGGCGACGCGTTCCAGCGCGCTCGAGGCCATATGCCGCGCCGCCCTGAGGGATGCAAATGTCCGCTTCCTGGACAGCGACGGCCTGGCCGCCGACGAAGCCGTCACCCCGCAGGTGGTCATGATCGAAGCCGGCAGCGGGCAGGAACAAGCCGACTGTCGCCATTATCGACAGCGTTTCCCCGCCGCCCTGCTGGTTGCCCTGGGAAAGCCGTCCAACCCGGCCGATTTCGACGATATCGTGGGACTGCCCATTGACCTGGCCACCATCCGGCGGGCACCATTCATGCAACTGGCCCGCAGAGGCGGCCCGGCCGCAGGGGCAGTCGGACTCGAGGGCTGAGCCTTGCCCGGCCTCGGGCCGTCCGAAACGGAAAACCCATCTGGCGGGAGAAGCCGTGGAACCGAAGAATTCGAAACAGGATACATCCGGGGCACAGGACACCCCTGTGTTCGAGACGACCGGACCGCGCGGCCAGTTTTCGCTGCTCTCGCATGACCTGCGCTCGGCGCTGGCCGATATCCTGGGAGGTGTGCGTCTGATCAACCGCCAGGCCCTCGACAAGGCAACGCGTATTCAGATCGACCGGATCGAGGCCGCGGGGCAGGTTCTGGTCGGCCTTCTCGATGCCGAGTCAGCCGACAACGCGCCTGGCGACGCGCCGACACAACGCCCGTCCACGGCGCTTGAACTGAACGGATTTCTCGACCTGATCCGCAAACGATGGGCCGCCCGGGCTGCCGAAAAGGGGCTTGCCTTTTCCATCGACAACGCAAACGACCTGCCGAGGGTTGCGGCCCTCGACCGGGTGACATTGGAACGCGTGATCGGCAATCTCATCAGCAATGCCGTCAAGTTCACCGACACGGGAAAGGTTGTCCTCAGTGTATCGCTGGAAGATGACGGCAGCCTCTGCTTTTGCATCCGTGACGACGGGCCCGGCATGTCACCGCGGGCACTGGAACAACTCTTTCGCTATGCGGCAAGACCGGGCGGCATGAAGAAACCGGGCAGCGGACTGGGACTCTACATCGCCAAGGAGCTGGCCGGGCATATCGGTGGAAGCCTGGAAATCGGCAACCGTGCCGAAGGTGGGGTCGAGGCCACTTTCCGCATACCCGCCGCGATCTGGGCCGGTAACAAAAGGGAATTCCCCGTCATCGAGGCCCCGCCTGACCTGACCGGCCTGCGCATTCTGGTGGCTGAGGACAACCTGACCAATCAGATGGTCGTTGCCCAGATGATCGAGGCCATGGGCGCCGATTTCGTGCTTGCCGCCGATGGCCGCGAAGCCCTGTCGCTGGCCCGCGCCGGCCATTTCGACCTGGCCCTTCTCGATATCGAAATGCCTCGAATGAACGGGCTCGAACTCATCCACGCGTTGCGTGCCTCGCCGCCACCTCTTGCCGACATGCCGCTGGTGGCTCTGACGGCCTATGTCATGCGCGAACATCGCGACCGCATCTTTGCCGCCGGCGCTGATGGGATCATTTCCAAGCCGATCCTCAGCCTTTCGGCATTTGGCAACGAAATCCGCCACCATCTGGAACGCAACCGGGCGACTGCCATCTCGGGCGATGCGCGGGTGGCGGCAGACGCTGACAGCGTGGTCGATCGTGTGGTCTATGACCACCTGATCGAGACCATCGGCCCGGCCGCACGCGGCGAACTTCTGGAAAAACTCCGCCTTGACGCAACCGCCGTCGCCCAGGGGCTGCGCCGAGGGCTGGATGCCGGAGACATGGCCGTTATCCGTGAACGAACCCATGTACTGATCTCGGTGGCCGGGGCGATCGGGGCACGCCGGTTGCAGGACGTTGCGCAACGTCTGAATGCGGCAGCACGGCGCAAGGCGCCCGATGAGGTTGCCGCGCTCAGTGCGGTCTGCCTGGACGGGCTGAATTCATTGCAATCATTCATCCACGCCGAAAGCCTGCGCGTCACGCCCGGATGGTACCAGACCACCCCCGGAGGGGGCCGCAGATGACCCGCGCCCCGCTGTTGCTGATCGAAGACATGCCTTCATTGCAGATGGTCTATGAGGCCGTGCTGCGCAAGGCCGGCCACGAGGTGGTCAGCGCCTCGACCGCTGCCGAAGGCATGGCCCGATTTCGCGAATTCGCGCCCGGAATCATTCTGCTCGATCTGATCCTTCCCGACCAGGACGGCCTTGAACTGATGCAGGAGATGCTTGCCATCGATCCCGATCTCAGGGTCATCGTGATTACCGCAAATGGCTCGATCAACCGGGCGGTCTCGGCCATGCGGGCGGGTGCTTTCGAGTTTCTGGTCAAGCCTTTCGACGAATCCCGCCTGATATCGGTCATCGAAACGGCCCAGGCCGAAACCCTCGGCCAGGCCACCCCCACCCTGGTCCACGGGGACGGGACAGGACGGTTTCACGGTTTCATCGGCTCGTCCCAAGTGATGCGCGAGGTCTACCGCAAGATCAGCGCAATCAGCCGCTCGACCGCGACGGTTTTCATCACCGGCGAAAGCGGCACCGGCAAGGAAGTCTGCGCTCAGGCCGTGCATGCAACCTCGATGCGCGCGCGCGGGCCATTCGTTCCGCTGAATTGTGGTGCAATCCCTTCGGACCTGCTGGAATCCGAGGTCTTTGGTCATCTCAAGGGCTCGTTCACCGGCGCCATTGCCGACAAGCTGGGCGCCGCTGGCGCCGCTGACGGGGGCACGCTGTTTCTGGACGAGATCTGCGAAATGGACATGAACCTGCAGACCAAGCTGCTGCGTTTTGTACAGACCTCGATGATTCAGCCGGTTGGCGCCGTCACCCCGCGCAAGGTAGACGTCCGCATCATATGTGCCACCAATCGCGACCCCCACGAAGAGGTCCGCCGCGGACGTCTGCGCGAGGATCTGTTCTATCGGCTTCACGTGGTCCCGATCCATCTGCCACCGCTGCGAGAACGCGGCGAAGATGCCATCGAGATTGCCGACGAGATGCTTCGGATCTTCAGCGCCGAAGAGGGCAAGAACTTTTCGCGCCTCGATGATGATGTGCGCAACCTGTTCCGCCGGCTCAGCTGGCCGGGAAACGTGCGCCAGCTTCTGAACGTGTTGCGTAACGTGGTCGTCCTGAACGAAGGGAAAACCATCACCGCAACCATGCTGCCGATGGAGATTCTCCATCTTGGCGAAAGCGGAAAGAACCAGCCGCCCGGCAACCGCGCAACCGGCAACCCGGTCGTGCAGCGTGAAATGGATGGGCTGATCGGCCGCCCTCTGGCCGAGATAGAACGCCTCGTGATCGAGGAAACCATAGCCCGCAATGGCGGGTCGGTGTCGCGCGCCGCGCGCGTGCTCGAGGTTGCCCCCTCGACCCTCTATCGAAAGCTCGAAACATGGAAAAAGGCCGACCGGCAAGAATGACCGGTCTTCTTCTTTGAAAAAATACGCGGGCACACGGTTGGCAGCCCCCGACCCGCTTGGGCTATAACGACAACGGCCTCTGCTCGATGATCGATTCCATCGCGAAATAGGATGTGACCGAGTCCAGTTCGACCTTCGAGATCAACTGCTGATACACCGCATCGTAGCTGGCCATGTCGTGGGTCACGACCCGCAACATGTAGTCGTAATCGCCACCGATGCGAAAGAAATCCGTGACCTCGGGAATGGTCGTGACATGACGGCGAAACGCCCTGAGCCAGTCGGCTGAATGGTGACGGGTGCGCAGCATCACGAAGACCACCAGCCCCAGCTCCAGCTTTTCGCGATCCAGCCGGATACCTGACCCGGTGATGATACCGCGCGCGTGCAGAGCCTGCAGTCGCCGCCAGCAGGCATTCTGCGACAGCCCCACCATGTCGGCAAGCGCGCGCTGCGACAACCCGGCGTCCTGCTGCAAGGCCACCAGAAGGGCACGATCAGTTTGATCTATTTTTCCATGTTTCATCCGATCATTTTCTACCAGATACCCCCAATATGCAATGATAAAGGTAGTGATTTCACGGGTCATAAGGTGGATTCTGTCCTGAAATACAGGAGAATGCCAGATGCTGCTTGACGAATTCCGCCAGTCGCTGAACTCACCCGATCCCCTTGCCACGATCAGGGACGGCCTGATCGGCGACAACGTGACCTTCCCGGGCGAGAATGGGCCGGTCCGCATGATTTACGCCGATTATGTCGCCTCCGGGCGCGCCCTGCGGCAGGTCGAGGATTTCATCGCAACACAGGTGCTGCCCTTCTACGCCAATTCCCATACCGAAGAATCCCATTGTGGCGCCTTCGTGACCGGCTTGCGCAACCAGGCGCGCGCAACCATCGCCGCGCTGACCAATGCCGCCGACAACTGCAGCGTCGTCTTTGCCGGTTCGGGCGCAACTGCCGGATTGAACCGGCTGGTATCCGTTCTGGGTGTCCGACAGGTGCAGCGGGCGGTGATCTTTCTTGGTCCTTACGAGCACCACTCGAATATCCTGCCCTGGCGCGAGAGCGGCGCCACCATCATCAACATCCCCGAGGCAAGCGGCGGGGGCCCCGACATGGATGCACTGGAAACCGCGCTGCATGCCCATCGTGATTTCGACCTCAGGATCGGGGCCTTTTCGGCTGCCTCGAATGTTTCCGGTATCCTGACCGATGTCGATGCCGTCACGCGACTTCTGAAAGCGCATGATGCGCTCGCGGTGTGGGATTACGCCGCCGGCGCGCCCTATCTGAATATCGACATGCAGGGCAGCGGACCGGGCGCCGAAAAGGACGCCGTGGTTTTCTCGGCGCACAAGTTCCCGGGCGGGCCCGGCGCCTCGGGCGTGATGATCCTGCGCAACAGCGCGGTGCGGGCGACCAGACCCACCTGGCCCGGCGGAGGGTCGGTCTCCTATGTCTCGCCCTGGGGGCATGATTATCTCGACAACCTCGCAGACCGAGAGGAGGCCGGTACACCCAACATCCTGGGCGACATACGCGCCGCGCTGGTGATGCTGGTCAAGGACGCCATCGGTCAGGAACGGATCGAGGCCCGCGAAAGACATTTCAACGAACTGGCGCTCGAGCGCTGGAGCCGCAATCCGCGCATGACCCTGCTGGGGGTGGAAACCGGCGCGGCCCGGCTGCCGATCTTTTCCTTTCTGGTTCGCGGTGCCGATGGAAAGATCGCCGATCACAAGGCCTTTACCCGTACACTCAGCGCGCGCTATGGCATCCAGGCACGGGGCGGATGTTCCTGCGCCGGGCCTTATGGTCACCACCTGCTGGGCGTTGACCGGGCAACATCAGAGGGCCTGCGTCGGCGCGTCCTGGCAGGCGATCACGATGCCAAACCCGGCTGGGTCCGGCTGAACTTCAGCTATCTGATGCGTGACGAAACAGCCCGGTTCATCATCGATTCGGTCGATGCGCTGGCGCGCGATTCGGGTATCTCGCCCCAGATCATGGCCAACCGGCCCATCGCATCCGCCCTCAGCGCCGTGGACGCGAAAGCCCCGCCATCAGCGACGCCGGGGTAATGACCCCGATGCGCGTACCCTTGTCCGTTACCCCGATCACCGAATGGCCTGTCTGTATCTGTTCCATTGCCGCCTGAACGGTTGCATCGGCGTCAATGACGACCTCGTCGGTCGCGCTGTCACCCGAGTCCCCGGCATCCGCCATCACGTCGCGCGCCCGCAAGACGCCCAACGGGTTCATGTGGGCCACGAAATCGGCGACATAATCATTGGCCGGGTTCGAGAATATGTCCCGCGGGGTTCCGCACTGCACGATGCGCCCACCCTCCATGATGGCAATGCGGTCGCCCAGCTTGAACGCCTCGTCCAGATCATGGGATACGAAAATGATGGTGCGCTGCAACCGCTCCTGCAATTCGATCAGCTCGTCCTGAAGGCGTGTGCGGATCAGGGGGTCGAGCGCCGAAAAGGGTTCGTCCATCAACAGGATCGGCGCCTCGGTGGCGAAGGCACGGGCCAGGCCGACCCGCTGCTGCATGCCGCCTGACAGCTCGGCCACCTTGCGATCGGCCCAGTCGCTCAGCCCCACGAGGCGCAACTGGCCATCCACCCGGGCCTTGCGTTCGGCGGCGCTGACCCCCGCAAGTTCGAGCCCAAGTCCGATATTGTCCCGCACACTGCGCCAGGGCAGCAGGCCGAACTGCTGGAACACCATCGAGATGCGACGCAACCGCATTTCGCGCAATGTGGCGCGATCGGCATGGGTCACATCGACCATCTGACCGCCATCGCTGACCAGAACACGACCGCGCACGACCCGATTCAATCCGTTTACCGCCCTCAGCAGCGTGGACTTGCCCGATCCCGACAGCCCCATGAGGACAAGGATTTCCCCCTCTTGCACGGTCAGTGAACAGTCATGAACACCCAGAACCTGCCCGGTGGCGGCCTCGACCTCGGCCCGGCTCTGCCCCCTGTCCATGAGGGGCAACGCCGATTCCGGATGGGCGCCGAAAACGATGTTCACGGACTCGAACACGACCGCAACACTCATTGTCTGCCTCCGCCACGCAGGCGCAACATGCGATCGAGGATGATCGCCACGACGACGATGATGAACCCGCTTTCAAACCCGAGCGCCGTGTTGACCTGGTTCAACGCGCGCACCACCGGCACGCCCAGGCCATCGGCCCCGACAAGCGCGGCGATGACAACCATCGAAAGCGACAGCATGATGGTCTGGTTCAGACCGGTCATGATCTGGGGCATCGCGTAGGGGAGCTCGACCTTCCACAGTTTCTGTCGCCGGGTCGCGCCAAAGGCCTCGGCCGCCTCGAGCAGGGCCATCGGTGTCGAGCTGACGCCCAGATGCGTCAGCCGGATCGGCGCGGGCAGTACGAAGATGACGGTTGCCATCAGGCCCGGCACCATGCCGATCCCAAAGAACACGATCGCCGGAATCAGATAGACGAAGGTCGGCAATGTCTGCATCAGGTCCAGAACCGGGCGCATCCAGGCATAGAGGCGCGGCCGATGCGCGGCCCCTATGCCGATGGGCACCCCGACCGCCATGCAGACGACGCAGGCCGACAGAACCAGTGTCAGGCTCTCGGTCGTTTCCTTCCAGTAACCCTGGTTGAGAATGAAAAGAAAGCCCAGCGCAACCACGGTGGCGGTTTTCCAGGAACGTTGCAGAAACCACGTCAGCGCCACGAAAAACGCGATGACAATCAGGGGGTGCGGTGTCTGCAGCACCCAGAGGATACCATTGATCAGATGCTCCAGCCCGTTGGCCAGCCCGTCAAAAAACCACGAGGCGTTGTCCTGCAGCCAGTCGAACCCCTGCTTGGCCGCCTTCCCGATCGGGATCTTGCTGCCTGTCAACCATTCCATCGCACTCTCCCCGAAAGACGTGCATCAGACCGGACCTGCATCGGACCGCGCAAGCCAATGCGGCCAGCAGGTCCGGGCGCCGCCCCGCCTGTCGGCCGGCTCTCGGCCGCAGGTGGTCGTATCGCGGATTTTCCGGGCCCCTTCGCCCAGTCTACTGCCGGCAAGGCCGTGATGTCTCGTGAAAAGATGGGGCGATCCGGCCGCTGTCGCGCAGCCAGGGCCGGACCGTGATCGTCACAACCCCAGAGATGCCCTGACGGCCGCCAGCCCGTCCTTGCCATCCCGGGTCTTGACCCCCTTCAGCCAACCGTCCAGGATTGTCGGGTTTGCCTTGAGCCAGGCAGTCGCCGCCTTGGCGGGATCTTCGCCATTGTCGAGAATCGCCCCCATGATCTCGTTTTCCATGGCCAGCGTGAATTTCAGGTTCTTCAGCAGCTGGCCGACATTGGGACATTCGGCGACATAGCCCGCGCGGGTGTTGGTATAAACGGTCGCACCGCCAAAATTCGGGCCGAACCAGTCATCGCCGCCCGACAGGTAGGTCATCTTGAAATTGGCATTCATCGGGTGCGGCTCCCAGCCGAGAAAGATGATCGGCTGCTTTTTCTTGTCGGCGCGCGCGACCTGGGCCAGCATTCCCTGTTCCGAACTTTCCTTGAGTTCGAACCCCTTGAGGCCGAAGGCGTTCGTGTCGATCATCTTCAGAATCAGTGCATTGCCGTCATTACCCGGCTCGATGCCATAGATTTTGCCGCCCAGCTGATCCTTGAATTTTGCAATATCGGCGAAATCCCTGATACCCAGCGCGGCCCCGTAGCTGTTGGTCGCAAGCGTGTATTTGGCCCCTTCGAGATTGACCCCCACGACATCGACCTGTCCCTTGTCCTGATAGGGCTTGATGATATCGGCCATGGTCGGCATCCAGTTGCCAAGAAACACATCCACGTCGTTCTTGGCCATCGAGGCATAGGTCACCGGAACCGACAGGACCTTGATGCTGGTTTCATAACCCAGCGCCTTGAGCACCTCGGTCGTGGCGGCGGTCGTGGCGGTGATGTCGGTCCAGCCCACATCCGAGAAGGTAACCTTGTCACAATTGCCCGCAGCCCATGAAGGCGAAGCAAGGCCGATGGCCAGGACGGCAGCTGCGCCGATTTTCAGAATGTCCATGATGTCGGTTCTCCCATTTTCAAACAGCAGACGGGCCAGACCCCGCGGTGAATCCCAGTGGTGAATTCCAGGCCCGGCGCGGTTTTCTTGATTGACGAGTCAATTAAGAATGATCCAGACTGGAAAGGCAAGATTCTTTTTCATACCCGTTCGGAGGATAGCGTGCCCAGGCTTGGCATGGAACCCATTCGCCGCAGAGCATTGATCGAGGCCACCATCGCCGAAATCGGCCAACGGGGTTCGCTCGACGTGACGGTGGGCCAGATTGCACGGCGCGCCGGGATGTCCTCGGGGCTGGCGCATCATTACTTTGGCTCGAAGGACCAGATGCTTCTGGCGGCGATGCGCCACATCATGACCGAATTCGGCCGACGCAGCTGCGAGGGCCTGGCCAGAGCCGGAACTCCGCGTGAGCGGCTCGATGCCATCATCGCCGCCAGTTTCGATGCGCGCGAATTTCGCCCCGAAGTGGTATTGTCCTGGCTCTCGTTTTACGTTCAGGCCCACAGCAACCCTGGCGCGCGCCGCTTGCTGCGGGTCTATACGCGGCGCCTTCATTCGAACCTGGTCTACAACCTGCGCCAGCTTACCAGCCAGGCGCAGGCCCATCGAATTGCCGACGGCATCGCGGCGCTGATCGACGGGCTGTATATTCGCCAGGCCCTTGGCACCAATCCGCTGGACCGGTTCCAGACGATCGATCTGGTGAGGAATTATCTCGAGCTCGCGCTGGGGTGGGGGGGCGCGCGTTGAGGCAAACCCATGACGAGATCATGTCGCCCGGGGGGCGCTGCCCCCGTCGCTGGCGCGACTCCCCCGGAGTATTGGGGCAAAGAAGAAACAGGGGGCGCGCCTGATGATCGAGGCGGACTATATCATTGTTGGCGCGGGATCGGCCGGCTGCGCGCTGGCCTATCGTCTGTCCGAGGACGGGCGTCATCGCGTACTGATCATCGAGCATGGTGGATGCGATGCCGGGCCCTTCATCCAGATGCCGGCGGCGCTGAGCTATCCCATGAACATGCCGCTGTATGACTGGGGCTTCAAGACCGAACCCGAGCCGCATCTGGGAGGGCGACGTCTGGTCACGCCGCGCGGCAAGGTGATCGGGGGGTCGAGCTCGATCAATGGCATGGTCTATGTGCGCGGGCATGCGCGCGATTTCGATCACTGGGCGGAAAGTGGCGCGCAAGGGTGGGATTTTGCCCATGTACTGCCCTATTTCAAGCGCATGGAAAACTGGCATGGAGCCGCAGCTACGGCCGACTGGCGGGGACGTGATGGCCCGCTTCATGTAACGCGGGGCCCGCGGCACAACCCGCTGCATCACGCGTTCGTCGAGGCCGGACGCCAGGCAGGATATGAGGTGACCGGGGATTACAACGGCTACAAGCAGGAGGGCTTCGGCCCCATGGACCAGACCGTCTGGCGCGGACGGCGCTGGTCGGCGGCCAATGCCTATCTCAAGCCTGCCCTGAAACGCAGGAACCTGCGCCTGATCCGGGCTCTGGCCCGTCGGGTGGTGATCGAGGAGGGCCGTGCGATCGGTGTCGAGGTCTCGCGCCGGGGAGCGGTCGAAATCCTGAGGGCACGGCGCGAGGTAATCATCTCGGCAAGCGCGATCAATTCGCCCAAGCTGCTGATGCTGTCGGGGATCGGCGACGCTGCGCAGCTGGCCCGACACGGAATCGATGTGGCCGCCCATCGCCCGGGCGTGGGACGCAACCTGCAGGACCATCTCGAAATCTATGTTCAATATGCCTGTCGCCAACCGATCACCCTGTACAAGTACTGGAATTTTTTTGCCAAGGCCGCGATCGGGGCACAATGGCTGTTCACGAAGACCGGCCTTGGGACCTCGAACCAGTTTGAAAGCGCCGCCTTCATCCGATCGCGTGCAGGCGTGGAGTATCCTGACATTCAGTATCATTTCCTGCCCATGGCGGTACGTTATGACGGAAAGGCGGCGCTCAGGGGGCATGGATTTCAGGCCCATGTCGGGCCGATGCGGTCGCTTTCGCGTGGACAGATCACACTGGCATCCGCTGATCCGCGGGAGCCGCCAATGATCAGGTTCAACTACATGAGCGTGGCGCGCGACTGGGAGGATTTTCGCATCTGTGTCCGTCTGACCCGGGAGATATTTGCCCAAACAGCCTTTGCCCCCTATGCGGATGGAGAGATCCAGCCAGGTCCCGAGGTGCGCTCGGATGACGAGATCGACGCATTTGTCCGCGACCATGCGGAAAGCGCATTTCATCCCTGCGGCACCTGCCGGATGGGGGCAGCCGACGATCCGCTGGCGGTGGTGGATCCGCAGTGCCGGGTGATCGGGATCGAGGGTCTGAGGGTGGCGGACAGCTCGATCTTTCCGCGCATCACCAACGGCAATCTCAACGCGCCCTCGATCATGGTAGGGGAAAAGGCAGCGGATCACATCCTGGGTCGTTCACTGCCTGCGGACAGCCGGGACTCCTGGATTCATCCGCGCTGGCAAACCGATCAGAGGTGAACAGTGCCCGGTGGCGCATCGGGCGCAGTGCTGCCGCGATCCCCCTATTTGCGCACAAGCGGTAGCGAAAAGCGGAAGACGGCCCCTTCGCCCGGCCGCGATTCGACCCTCAGCTCACCGCCATGATTTTCGATGATCCTGCGCGCGATGGCGAGGCCCAGCCCTGTTCCACCCTTTCGCCGGGTATCCGAACTGTCTGCCTGGGTGAAACAGTCGAAAATGCTGTCAAGCGCGTCCTCGGGTATGCCTGCGCCAAAATCCTGGATCATCACTGTCACGTCGTCATCAGTGCATCTCACGGAAATATTGACGCAACCGCCCGTTTCGGAAAAAG
The DNA here is from genome assembly GCA_964637875.1 of uncultured Rhodobacter sp. Lineage (GTDB taxonomy): Bacteria > Pseudomonadota > Alphaproteobacteria > Rhodobacterales > Rhodobacteraceae > UBA5972. The sequence goes on along the minus strand of CAZWXK010000004.1, from coordinate 53,831 downwards.
CGATCGCGTTTGAGAGGAGCTTGTCCATCACCTGGCTCAATCGACCTGGATCAACGATTGCGACGCATTCCGCAGGCGCCTCGGCAAGGCAGAGGGAAATCTTGTCGCGGGCGGCCACGGGGCGCTGGGCATCGACCGCATCAGTGACCAGCTGGCCGATATCGACGGGCAGGAAATCGAAAGGGATGTCGCCGGATTCGAACCTCTGGATATCGAGGATGTCGTCGATCAGCGCCATGAGTCGGTCGCTGCTTTTGCGTGCCAGTTCCAACATGGGACGGATGGCGTCCGTGACGGTTCCCAGCGTTCCGGATTCGATCAGGTCGAGCGCGCCCTTGATGGCGGTAAGCGGGGTGAGCAGCTCGTGGGTAACGGTCGAAAGGAACGCGTTCTTGCGCTGCTCGAGCTCGCGCCGGTCGGAAACGTCACGGCTGATCGCCATGAACCGGGACTCGCCGGTTTCCGTGCGAATCAGCTGCAATATCGTCTCAAACGGCGTACCGGTCATGTCCTGGGCCTCGAAACGAATGGAATCGGTGCTGCCGGCAACGAGGGGGCGTGTGCGCAGGCGGAATTGCTCGACATCGAAAAAGCTCGAGACATCGGCCACTGTTTTTTCATGCCAGTCGATATCCTGCCAGCCGAATTGTTGTATTGCAGCGTCGTTCAGATAGGTCAGGCGCAGATCATCGGGCCTGAAGACCAGGATCGGATCCTTTGCCAATGCCAGAACCTGCCGAAAATTGGCGGCCTCACGCTCGGCCGCCTTGCGCAACGAAATGTCCCGGATGATCGCTATGATCCGTCGGGCGCCATCAGGAAGTTCGAGCAGCTGACCTATGATTTCCATCGGCGTGCCATCGTCGGCGGCGATCTCGACCGTCACCTTGCTGTCGCGCCCGGCAACAAGATCGCCGATATGGGCGCGGATTTCGTTTTCGGACATCTTGCGGGCCACATCCAGCAGAGTCCTGCCCTCGATATCGCCGGGCTCCCAGCCCAGGTAATTCAGCGCCGCGCGATTGAGATAGGTTATTTCCAGGCTCTCGGGATCGAACACATAGATCTGCGCCAGCATCATGTCGAGCGCGATCCTGAATTCGAAATCGCGGGCCGGTCCTTTGCCAGAGGGGGCTTGCTGAAATGATTGCGGGGCCTTCGAGCTGTCAGTCATATCGTAATTCCGTAACGTGAAACAGATCCGCAAACGGGGATGGAACCCGTATCCTGCCAACGACGCCCCGACGATGCACCCCTCTGGCAACGGGCAGGAGGGGGCGGCCCCGGAAACATGCGGTTGATACACAGGCCCGACCGATCATTAGCATGCACCGACGGAGGTTTCCAACAGCTTGATGGCAATAGACGACGGTTGAATCTGCCGATGGTTGTTGCGACCAGCCGGTCCGAGCCCAGGGAGGCACGCGCGGCGGCGCATATCCCTTGGATCACGCGCGATGCG
>CAZWXK010000004.1:0-52269 GCA_964637875.1 uncultured Rhodobacter sp. | reverse complement strand
ACGTATCTACGAAACCCTCTACCCAGATCACTCTATCCGCTACATTTTCAAGGCGGCACCCGGCATCATCGGCACGCCGGAGCGCGTGAGGATAACGCGTCGCACGCAGGATGGCCCCCTCAGGCAAGGCGATGTCAGGCAACCGTATCGTGATCCCGACTGTCTCGACATCCTCGAAACCGGAACTTCCGGCGACGGGCCTCCCGATATCGAAATCATTGCCGAAATTCCCTGGCCCGCTGATCCGCAGGGCCTGCACCACGACAAGACCGCCCCGACATTCGGACACCCGCTGGCCCGCTTCATGGTCTGGAAAACACCGCTTTTGTTCGAGCAGATAAAATACCGCTACGAGATGCGCCAGCAACGGGAACGGACAAGGCGATACCGGCATGTTCCGGTCGAACGGACCACGCACCCGCCCCCGGTCACGAGGCCCGCGTCAACCAGCAGCACAAAACGACCGGCAATCCTGATCGGTTTCTACTGGCTGGAACTGGGCGGGGCAGAGAAACTGGGCCTGGATTGCGTACAATGGGCACGCGACGCCGGGTTCCGGGTGCTGGTCATCGCCGACAAGCCGGCCCGACAGCGCCTGGCATCCCGCCTGCCCACCGACGGGGATGTGGAATTCATCCGTACCGATGCCTATCTGCCGGGGCATCTGTGGTTCGCTTTTCTGGCTGCGCTCATCCGGCAGGAAAACATCCGCGCGATCCACATTCATCACCACACCCGCCTGTACGAGAACCTTGCCCGGATCAAGGCAACATTTCCCGACATGCGGGTCATCGACAGCACACATATCATCGAACATGCCGACGGGGGCTATCCGCGGTTATCAGGGGTGTGGAGCCCTTGTATCGACCATCACCATGTGATCAGCCGCGAACTAGCCAGCTATTTCCTGGATGTGTTCGACCTGTCCGAAAAGGTTGCCCTTGGCCGAATGCTGAGCCCGGCCGGGAACGGGTCTCCTCCTGCCGCCGCGGAATTTCGCCTGAAGGTCGGTCAGAAATCGCTGCGGATGATCTTTGTCGGGCGCATGGTACATCAGAAACGGGCGCCGCTTGCCGTTGCCATCCTTGACCGGTTCCGCCCCTGGGCCCGCAAACGGGGTATTTCGGTCCATCTCGACATGGTTGGAACCGGCCCATATCTGGATGTCACGCGCAACATGGCCCGGCGGCGCGACCTGATCGATCTGGTCACGTTCCATGCGCCCGATGCCGATGTGCCGGCCCTGCTGGAAAAGGCCGACGTGTTGTTGCTGCCCTCGTCCAACGAAGGTCTGGCACTGGTCTGTTACGAAGCCATCCAGAAGGGTGTGATCCCGATCTCGACCCGGGTCGGCGCGCAGGACGAGTTGCTTCCCGACGATCTGCTGGTCTCGCCCTCGCCCTCGCCCTGCGTTCGCCAGACTGCCCGGATCCTGCAACTCTTGCTGAGCAAAGCCGGTTTCGCGACTGAATGCACCGAGGCCTTGAGACGAAAATACCACGACATCGGCCGGGATCCGACAGCGCACCAGGTCATCGGCGGACTTTACCGCAAGATACTGGACAAGATACCGGACGAGATACCGGACGAGATACCGGGCGGAGCGTCAAGGAAATGATCCCCGCAAAACGACTGGCAGCGGTCGTCGTCACCCGCAACCGCTGTGAAAAACTGATCAAGGCAATCGATGCGCTGAGGTCCCAGACCCGCCGCCCGGATCGCATTTATGTGGTCGACAACGCCTCGACCGACGCGACCACTGCCAGGTTGGAGACGCGCCGGGGCGATGACCTCGTCCATCTGCGTCTGCCGCACAATATCGGAGGGGCGGGCGGATTCAACGAGGGAATCAAGGCCGCCTATTCCGACGGATTCGACCTGATCTGGACCAGCGACGACGATGCCTACCCGAATGAGGATGCGATCGAGAAACTGATCGACGGGCTGATCGGATTTGCCGCAAGAACCGGTCGTCGGCCCAGCTTTGCGTGCTCGGCGGTCCGTTGGACGGACGGGAGCTGGTGCGAGATGAACACCCCCGATACTGTCTGGGACTGGCCGAGATTCTATGCGCGCGACATGCCATGGTTCCTGGTCAGGTCCTGCAGTTTCGTCTCGATTCTGATCCCGAGATGGGCTGTGCGCGAACATGGCCTTCCGATAAAGGACTATTTCATCTGGTTCGACGACACTGAATATACCCGCCGTCTGGCGCGCAGCTATCCGGGAATCTTCGTTCCCGACAGCCTGGTCATTCACGATGTCGAAATCAACCAGGGTGTGAATTTCGGGATGATCGAGGACGAAACACTGTGGAAATTCGAATATGGCGCCCGTAACGAGGCCTCGTTCGAATTACGTGAACACGGTCTGGCAGGTTTCCTGTCTTTTCTGTACCGGGTCAGGCGCCAGATGACGCTGGCCAGATTGCCCCTGCGGTTGAGGTTGCCGGTTTACGGCGCGATCCTTCGCGGGCTGTGGTTCCGGCCGGAAATCGAGTTTCCGGAAAGGCCGAAAAATCGGAACTGATGCCGCTGCCTGGCAAGGACACACTCATGTCACGCATCCTGAGAAACCCTGATCAGGCTGAGCGCTTTGGCAATGACAGAGTTAACCACGGATCCGTTGACTTTCTGAAAAGCCACCCCGGCAGCCGACAGATTGCGCGGATACAGCCGCCCCCTCGGGGGGGCTCTACCGCCCCTCGGCCACGCCCAGAAGATACTGTCCGTATTGGGTTTTCAGATAGGGTTCGGCCTGTTTCAGCATCTGTTCACGGGTGATCCAGCCATTCAGAAAGGCGATTTCCTCGGGGCAGGCGATCTTGAGGTTCTGGCGTTTCTCGATCGTGCGGATGAAATCGGCAGCCTCAAGCAGGCTGTCATGGGTGCCGGTATCCAGCCACGCATATCCCCGGCCCAGCTTTTCGACATTCAGCGCGCCGCGTTCCAGATACAGGTTCAGCAAATCGGTGATTTCCAGCTCGCCCCGGGCCGAGGGTTTGATCCCGCGGGCAAGTTCCGGTGCCTGGCCGTCAAGGAAATAGATCCCCGTCACCGCATAGGGCGATTTCGGCTGCCGGGGCTTTTCCTCGATCGACAGCACCCTGTCATCAGCGTCAAATTCGACCACACCGTAACGCTCGGGGTCGGATACGCGATAGCCGAACACGGTGCCGCCACTTGTGCGCTCGTCGGCCGCCTTCAGTCTGCCTGAAAGACCCTCGCCAAAAAACACGTTGTCGCCCAGCACAAGGGTCGAGGGCGCGCCATCAAGAAACGTATCGGCCAGCAGATAGGCCTGCGCCAGGCCCTCGGGGCGGGGTTGTTCGATATAGGTAAATTTCATGCCCCATCGGGCGCCATCGCCCAGCAATTCGCGATACAGCGGCAAATCCCGCGGGGTCGAAATGATCGCCACCTCGCGGATATGCGTCAGCATCAACACCGACAGCGGGTAATAGACCATCGGCTTGTCGTAAAGTGGCAGCAGCTGTTTCGACACCATATGCGTGATCGGATACAGCCGCGTGCCCGAGCCCCCGGCCAGGATCATCCCCTTGCGATCTGTCATTCCTGCCCCTCCAGTTCCGCCAGTACCGCGCGCAGCCCCTCACGCCAGTCTGGTTGTTCAATGCCGTAGGTTTCAAATATCTTGCTACAGTCCAGCACCGAATTTGCCGGCCGTCTGGCGGGCGTCGGATACTGGCTGGTCGGAATGCGGTTGATGGTTGGCGCATCAGAACGCCCCTGAAAGATGGCCTCGGCGAAATCGGCCCAGCTTGCGGCCGGCCGGCCCGAGAAATGGAAGATGCCCGAAACCCCGCGCCCCTGATGAAAGGCGGTCGCGATGGTCAGCAGGGCGTCGGCAATGGCCGCGGCCGGTGTCGGGCCGCCGCGCTGGTCATCGACCACGTTCAAGCTGTCGCGCTCGGCCGCCAGCCGCAGCATGGTGCGCACGAAATTGTTGCCATGCGCCGAAAACACCCAGGACGTGCGCAAGATCACATGCGGCCCGCCAAAGGCGGCGACGCCGGTTTCCCCGCCCAGCTTGGTGCGCCCGTAAACCCCTTGCGGGGCGGGACGCGCATCCTCGCGCCACGGTTCATCGCCACTGCCGTCGAAAACATAATCGGTCGAGACGTGCAGCAGCGGGATCCCCCTTTCCGCCGCCAGACGCGCCATTGCCGTGGGGGCGGCGGCATTGACCTCGCGTGCAGTCGCACGTTCCTCCTCGGCGCGGTCAACGGCGGTATAGGCGGCGGCATTGATGATGACATCGGCGTCAGAGCGCGACACATGCCCGGCACAGGCCAGCGGTTTGGTCAGGTCCGCGTTTGCGCGATCCAGAAATGTCGCCTCGATCCCCCGCACACTGGCGGCGCGGGCCAGTTCACGCGCCACCTGCCCCGTCTTGCCGAATACCAGAATACGCATCAAGCACCCCCCGCCAGGCCAAGGCGTTCCTGCCGGTGCCCGCGGGCCTGTATTTCCTGCCACCAGTCGCGGTTGTCCAGATACCACCGCACCGTGCGGCGCAGCCCTTGATCCAGCGTGACAGTGGGCGCCCAACCCAGTTCGCGCCGGATCTTGCTGGCGTCGATCGCATAGCGCAGATCGTGGCCGGGGCGGTCGGCGACAAAGGTGATCAGGCGGCCGTGAGGCGCGCCATCGGGCAGTTCCTCATCCAGGATCGCACATATCCGGCGCACAAGGTCGATATTGGTCGCCTCGGCATTGCCGCCGATATTGTAGGTTTCGCCCACCTGCCCCTTTTCCACGACCAGCAGCAGGGCACGGGCGTGATCCTCGACAAACAGCCAGTCGCGCACATTGATGCCCTGCCCGTAAACCGGGATCTCGCGCCCCGCCAGCGCGTTCAGGATCACGACCGGGATCAGCTTTTCTGGAAAATGATACGGGCCGTAATTGTTGGAACAGTTCGTCACCAGAACCGGCAGGCCATAGGTCTCGCCCCAGGCGCGCACCAGATGGTCGCTGGCCGCCTTGGAGGCCGAATAGGGCGAGTTGGGCGCATAGGGCGTTTCCTCGGTGAACAGGCCGGTTTCCCCGAGGCTGCCATAGACCTCGTCGGTCGAGATATGGTGGAACCGGAACCCCTCGGGCCGCCCGGCAGCCTGCCACCAGGCGCGCGCGGCCTCGAGCAGGGTATAGGTGCCGTCCACATTGGTGCGGATGAAATCTCCAGGGCCGTCGATGGAACGGTCAACATGGCTTTCGGCCGCCAGATGCATCACCGTATCGGGTTGATGCTGCGCAAATACCCGGTCCAGCGCCGCGCGGTCGCAGATATCGACCCGCTCGAACGCATAGGCCGGGCTGTCAGCCACCGGTGCCACATTGGAAAGCGAGGCCGCATAGGTCAGCTTGTCGAGATTGACCACCTCATGGCCGTCGGCAATCGCCTGCCGCACCACGGCCGAGCCGATGAAACCCGCGCCGCCTGTGACCAGTATCTTCATGTGCTTTCCCCATAGGTGAACGGGCTTTCCCAATCGGCCATCCATGGCGCGCGCGCGTCCTTGTCAGACAGGGTTACATTGCCGATCTGCCAGTCGATGGCCAGATCCGGATCGTTCCAGGCCACCGCGCCCTCGGATTCGGGCGCATAATAGTTGTCGGCCTTGTACAGGACATGCGTGTCGGGCTGCAAAGTGACGAATCCGTGCAGAAACCCGCGTGGAATCAGAATCTGCCGGCCGTTTTCGGCAGACAGTTCCACCGACACCCATTTGCCGAAATCGGGCGAGCCCCGGCGCACATCGACCGCAACATCCAGAATGGCCCCGCGCACCACCCGCACAAGTTTCGCCTGCGCGTGCGGCGGTGCCTGATAATGCAGCCCGCGCAGCGTGCCCACATCAACCGACAGGCTTTCGTTATCCTGCACGAAATCGAATTCCAGCCCGGCCCGCGCAAAGGCGCGCCTGCTCCAGCTTTCGCTGAAAAAGCCCCGGTCGTCGCCAAAACGGCGCGGCGCGATGACCAACACCTCGGCCAGCGATGTCTGCCTGATTCCCATCTCCTGCCCTCGCAATTTTCGCGGCCCCCGCCCGGCCCCATCAAATACCCCGATTTTCAATCAACTTGCCGAAAAAACGACCTGCATGCATGCAAATCTTTCCCTATTCGTCCTTCACGCCGAAATCATAGCGAAAGGTGCAGCGGGATGCACCCCCGAGAATGGTCTTTTCCCGGGTCAGCCGCGCCTTGGGGTTGAAGCCCTGAACAAAGGCATCGTCCCTTGCACAGGACAGGATCGCCCCCAGTTCGGGGAACCCCATTTCGCGATACATTTCGGCATAGCGGCATCTCGTGACATCGAAATCCAGCCGGGTGTCGGTCTGCGCAAGCACCTCGATTTCCAGCGCACCGCCTCGGGTCCAGAATTGCAGGGTTTCAAGAAAGGCCCGGGGGCTGTCGCCATATTCGGCAGCCAATCCGGCGCCCTGTTCGCGGGCAAGGCGGGCGATCGTGTCGCGCAGGACCTCTTGCACCTGGTCGGGGCCAAATCTGGCCTGCATGGCCGCGATGACCGGGGCAAGAATGCGCGCCTCGACCTCGCGTCGGGTCAGTACACCGATGCGCTGATTCAGATCATCTTTAAACCTGTTGGCGTCTTTTTCGTCAGTCACTGCAATCGCTCCTTGCACCAATCGAAAGAGATTTTCCCCAGCCCCGGCATTTTCGCTTTACCCCGCCCATTGTTACCGGAATGATCCATTCACCTTAATTCCCAATTCGCAAAGGTGAACCCTGATGAGAAAAAACCTCCTGACCATCCTCGTCGCGGCAGCTGCCGTGGCAATCAGCGTCAATGCCCTGATGCAAAGGAATGGCCCGGAAGATTCCGCGTTGCCGTCGGTGCCTTCCACGCAGGCGCCCGCGACAGGGAACTGAACGGCCCGCAACACGGGGCGGCACCCCCGCCCCCCGAGGCAACCCGCCACCGTCTCGCGCGCCGACATATCAGAACGGGCATGAGCTGACAAAACGGATCCTCTGCCCACCATCGGGATGGAACAGCTCCAAAGCGCAGGCATGCAGGGCCAGCCGGTCGCGCGCCGCCAGAGCCGTGCCCGTGGCATAGAACCGGTCGCCCATAATCGGGTGGCCAAGCGCGCGCATATGCACCCTGAGCTGATGGCTGCGTCCCGTATGGGGAAACAGGTGCAGCCGGGTCCAGCCATCATGGCGCGAGACCACCTGCCAGCGGGTCAGCGCATGTCTGCCCCGTTCGTGACAGACCATCTGCAAGGGGCGGTTGGGCCAGTCGGTGATCAGGGGCAGATCGACCTTGCCCTTGTCCCCATCTACCTGCCCCCAGACATCGGCGACATAGGTCTTGGCGACATGGCGCCGCTCGAACTGCAAGCCCAGATGACGCTGCGCCTTGGGGTTCATCGCGAATACCATGATGCCGGATGTGTCCATATCCAGCCGATGCACCAGCAGGGCCTGCGGGTATGCGTCCCTAACCCGGCTTTCGAGGCAATCCGCGTGTTCGGCCGCCTTGCCGGGCACCGACAACAGGCCAGCGGGCTTGTTCACCAGCAACAGCGCGCTGTCCACATGGATCACATCCAGCGGGGTATCCGGTGGCGCATAGGTGAAGGCCCCGATCATGGGGGCCCTCCCTTCCCATCTTCCGGCCCGCTGCCGGGATAGCGCGGCATCCCTTCCGGAATGTTGTAGTAGCTCCCCTTTTCGGCGACGACTATGTGATGGCTTGTTGTCAGCCCCCCGGCCTCGTCCAGCGTGCCGCTGCCGATCGAGATGCTGTCGCGGTCCTCATTGTCCCAGAACAGGGTCGATCCGCAGATGCCGCAGAATCCGCGCCGCACATGGGGGCTGCCGCGATACCATTTCAGGGCGCGCGCTGACACCAGTTTCAGCGCCGCCCGGGGCACGGCGGTGGCCGACCAGTAATGCCCGCTGATCTTGCGGCATTGCACGCAGTGGCAGGCAACCGAGGGCCGCAGCGGGCCGTGCAGTTCGTAACTTACCGCGCCGCATGCGCATGATCCGCTATACATTTTCCCACCCCATGTTGATTCGCCGGCCCGGTCGTGCGGTGCAAGAATGTCATTTCGGGCCGATCCCCGCAGCCTGAAATCGGGCAGTCACGGGGATGATTCCTCTCTCTTGGCCTGAAAATCGCCTGAACTGAGGTTCAAATGGGCACTTCAAACCCTGGGCGCATTTCCTTTTGCACATCCACACCCTTACTGCACCTCATGCGATGGCCCATATTGGCCGCAAGTCGAGACGAGGAGATACGACAATGAATGTCAGATCCGTTGTAATGGCCGGGCTTGTTGCCTCGACCATGATGGTCGGAGGGGCATTCGCCCAGACCGGCAACAAGATGATTGACGACATGATCGCCCAGCTGCGCAGCCAGGGCTATACCCAGTTCCAGGTCGGTCGCACCTTTTTCGGCCGAATCCGCATTGATGCCCTGTCGAAAACCGGCGCGCGCGAGGTGATCATGAACCGCTATACCGGCGAAATCCTGCGCGATGCGGACATGACGGCGCGCAGGGCGGAAATGGCCTCGGAGATGGCCAAGAACCACGAGGGTGTGATCGGGAACATGGGCGGCGAGAAGGGCACCCCTGGCGGCATGGGAGGTGGCGCGGGCGGCGGTGCGGGCGGCGGCATGGGTGGTGGTTCAGGTGGCGGCATGGGTGGTGGTTCAGGTGGCGGCATGGGCGGCGGTTCAGGCGGCGGTATGGGTGGATAACGGTCACGACCCTGTTGACAACCACCATGACCCGGAATGACGGTCTGTCTGACGGGCGCACCAGCCGAGATTCACGCCCGACCGCAACGGAGGACCCCACATGAAACTTGCCGCTGCCTTTCGCATGGACAGGATGATCCTGCTGGTCGTCATCCTGCTCCAGCTGGGATTTTCGGCCTTCTACATCCTCGATTTCATCCTGGATGTATTCGGTTTCCGCACGGTTCCCATGAGCTGGGAATATTACGAGGTCGTGCAGGGTGCCACGATCATCGGCCTTCTGCTGGGCGCGGTGCTGAGCATCGTGATGCTGGTCAACATGCTGCGGCGCCAGAACGAGGTGCGCTCGACCATGCTGGCGGCCTCGGGGGCGTTTCACGAGCTGATGCAGCTGAGGTTCGACGAATGGGGCCTGTCGCCTTCGGAACGCGACGTGGCCACCTTTACCATCAAGGGCCTGTCCAATGACGAAATCGCCACCATCCGGGGCAAGAGCGTCGGCACGATCAAGTCGCAATGCAATGCGATCTTTCGCAAGGCAGGCGTCAGCGGGCGCGCGCAGCTGGTCAGCCTGTTCATCGAGGATCTGACCTCGGCCAGCACCCCCTGACCGCACCCCCTGACATCGGGGCACCATGTCTGCCGCATGGCGGCAAGCGATGACTCGACTCTGTCCGTTCCCTTTCGTAAAAACAGAACGAACAGGGAACATCAACCATGCCACGCAACCGACGAATCCTGTCGCTCTGGTTTCCACGACTGGCCGCCGAACGGGCGATGCGGCTGGGGCGCGGCGTGATCGACGGCCCCTTTGCCGTGGTCGCGACAAGGGGCAGCCGACAGACACTTGCCAGCCTGAATACCGAGGCCGAGGCACAGGGCCTGTTTGCCGGCCAAGCCCTGCGCGATGCGCTGGCCTGCTGCCCCGGCCTGGCCACACAACCCGCCAACCCCGTTGCCGAGGCCGGCTTTCTTGAGCGTATCGCGCGCTGGGCGGGAAAGTTTACCCCCCTTGTCGCCCTTGATCCGCCCGATGCCCTGATGCTGGATATTTCGGGCTGCGCACATCTGTTCGACGGCGAGGAAGGGCTGGCCACGGCCCTGCGCGACGATTGCACCGCGCTGGGGCTGAGCGCGCGCATCGGCCTTGCCGACACCCCCGGCGCCGCCTGGGCCTTGGCCCGTTTCGCCGGGCGTGCGCCCAGGGCATGGCGCGGCGGCGACAGCATCAGACAAGAGGCCCGCGCCACGCGCTCGCGGGCGCAAGATCGGCCGGCCAGGCCCGCGCCTGTTGACACCGCCATGCCCCCTGCCATTGCCCCGCCGGGGCAGATGCGCAGCGCGCTCGCCCGCCTGCCGGTCGAGGCCCTGCGTCTGCCGCCCGATGCGGTGGCCGGGCTGACACGGCTGGGCATCCGCCATATCGGGGATCTGGCAGGCCTGCCCCGGGCCTCGGTCGCGCGGCGTTTCGGGCGCGACGTGGTGCTGCGGCTGGACCAGGCCCTTGGCGTCACCCCCGAACCGATCGGCCCGCTGCGCCCCGAAACCCGTTTTGCCGTTCGCCTGACATTGCCCGACCCTATCGGGCTGGACGCCGATATCATGGCCGCGATCGACCGGCTGCTGCCTGCCCTTTGCGACAAGCTGGCCCACAACGGCCGCGGCGCGCGTTTGATCCGGCTGGAATTTCACCGCACCGACCGCACGCGGCAGAATATCGCGATCGGCCTTGCCCGCGCCATGCGCGCACCCGACGACATCCGCCCGCTGATCCTGCTGAAACTGACAGATCTGGACGCCGGTTTCGGCATCGACGTGGTCCGCATCATCGCCAGCGTGACCGAACCCCTGCATGACCACCAGCATGCCGGCCATGCCGAGGCCCGCGCCGCCGTCAGCCAACGCCTTTCTGGCAAAACGGCGCTGAATGACCTGATTTCACGTCTGGGCGCGCGCATCGGGCTTGAGGCCATCACCCGTCTGCACCCGGCCGACAGCCATATCCCGGAAAAGACCGCAACCGTCATGGGCGCCGCATGGAGCGCCCCCGCCCCCGACTGGCCCCTGCCCCCGACCCCGCGACCGCTGGTCCTGTTTGCCCCCGAAATCGTCATGGCGCCGGAAACGTCCGACCTTCCGCTGACCTTCCGCTGGCGACGGCGCAATTTCACCATCGCAGGCGCCACCGGCCCCGAACGCATCGCCCCCGAATGGTGGCTGAATGATCCGGCCTGGCGGTCGGGCATCCGTGACTATTGGCAGGTGGCCACATCCGAAGGGCCGCGGCTGTGGCTGTTCCGCGCCCATGGAGGGCTGATGTCAGGGGGATGGTTCTGTCACGGGGTGTTCGACTGAACGGATCCGCCCCCTCGGCCACCATCGCCAGCACGCAGGAACACCATCCGGTCGCCCTCGGACATGTCGGGCTGAAAGCGATAGCCGCCAAGGTCGAAATCCCGCAGCCCCTCGATACGGTCGATCCGGTTCTGGATGATGAAACGCGCCATCGCGCCCCGGGCCTTCTTGGCGTAGAAACTGATGATCCTTGCCTGTCCGTTGCGGTCCTCCATGAAGACCGGCGTGATGATGCGCAGGCGCAGCGCGTCGGGGCGCAGGGCGGTGAAATATTCGACCGAGGCACAATTCACCACGATGTCGGCCTGCACATGGCGGGCCTGTTCTTCAATCGCCCGCGCGAGGCGCTCGCCCCACCAGTCATACAGGGATTTTCCGCGCGCGCTGGCCAGACGGCTGCCCATTTCCAGGCGATAGGGCTGGATCAGATCCATCGGGCGCAGCAAGCCATACAGTCCCGAAAGGATGCGCAGATGATCCTGGGCATAGGCCATTTCATCGGCATCGAGCGAGGCCGCCTCGAGGCCGGCATAGGTATCGCCGGCAAAGGCCAGAGCGGCCGGCTTGACCGAATCCGCATCCGGGTCGGCCTGAAAGCTGCGAAACCAGCCCTGTGCGTTGACGGCCAGCGCCTCGCTGATCTTCATCAGCTTGCGCAAACCGTCCACATCCAGCGCGCCGGCAAGCCGGGCCAGCGCAACCGCATCGTCCTGAAAGGCGGGCCGCGTCGGTGCAACCGGCAGGGGCGCGGGGCCGAAATCGAGCCGCTTGGCGGGTGAGATCACTGTCAGCATGTTGTCGTCATTCCCCGCTGGTCAGAATTTCCATGAAACGCGGGCCGAATCTTTCGGCCCGCGCATCGCCCAGTATGCGGGCGATGGCGGCAATGTCATCGGGGCGTTGCGCCGCAAGGCGGGCCAGTTCGCGGCTGGTGCAGCTCATCGGCTTGCCGGTGCCCTCCTCGCCGCGGGCCAGCGCGATCTGCGCCTCTTGCAGCCGGTCGAACAGGCTGCCGCCCGCACTGCCTGCCAGCCTGCGCCGGGCGGGGTGCAGATCGGGCGGAGGCGCGCCATTGACGACCCCAAGAAAGGCGTCCCCGTATTTTTCCAGCTTTTTCGCCCCCACCCCGTTGAGGCGGGCAAATTCGTCCAGCGTTGCAGGCCGCAGGCTGGCCATCTCGATCAATGTGCGGTCGGGAAAGACCACATAGGCCGGCGCCTTCATCGCCTCGGCCAACTCGCGGCGCTTTGCCTTGAGCGCGGCAAGCAGTGGTTCGTCCTCCTCGGCAACCAGCGCGCGGGGGGTGGCGCGGGTCGGGGTTGCCTTGATCGTGTCGCGGCGCAGCTCGATCTTGTGCTCGCCGCGCAGGATGGGGCGCGCGGCCTGCGTCATGCGCAGGGCGCCGTGGCGGGCGGCGTCGGGGCGGATCAGGTCGTAACCCATCATCTGGCGGAATATGGCCTGCCATTCGCCCTTGCTCAGATCCGCCCCGACGCCAAAGGTGGGCAGGCTGTCATGGCCACGGGCGCGGATGCGGTCACTGGCAACCCCGCGCAGCAGGTCGATCAGATAGCCCGCACCAAACTGCTGTTCGGTGCGCAGGATGGCCGACAGCGCCTTGCGCACGGGTTCGGTGCCGTCAAACAGCTCGGGCGGGTCGGCGCAAAGGTCGCAATTGCCGCAAGCGTCGATTTCCTCGCCGAAATAGCGCAGCAGCACCCGTCGGCGGCAGTGGCGTGCCTCGGCCAGGCCCAGCAGGGCGTTCAGGCGGGCGTGATCGGCCTCTTTGCGTTCGGGGGGCGCGAGGCCCTCGTCGATCTGGGCGCGGCGCAGGCGGATGTCATCGGCGCCATATAGCGTCAGCGTGTCGGCGGGCGCCCCGTCGCGGCCCGCGCGGCCGATTTCCTGATAATAGGCTTCGATGGATTTGGGCAGATCTGAATGGGCCACCCAGCGGATATCGGGCTTGTCCACGCCCATGCCAAAGGCGACCGTGGCGACCACGATCAGCCCGTCTTCCCGGCTGAAGCGGCTTTCGACGATCCGCCTGTCCGCGGCCTCCAGCCCCGCATGATAGGCAACCGCGTTGTGCCCCGCATCGGACAGGGCGCGTGCCAGGGTTTCGGTACGGGCGCGGGTTGCGCAATAGACAATGCCCGACTGGCCCTTGCGCGCCCCGGCAAAGGCAAGGATCTGCTCGCGCGGCTTGTTCTTGGGCTGAAAGGCCAGCGTGATGTTGGGGCGGTCAAAGCCGCGCAGAAAGGTTTCGGGAGCGATCCCGTCAAACAGGCGGGTGACGATCTCGGCCCGGGTTTCGGTATCGGCAGTGGCAGTAAAGGCCGCAAGCGGCAGGCCAAGACGGCGGCGCAGATCCCCGATCCGCAGGTAATCGGGGCGGAAATCATGGCCCCACTGGCTGACGCAATGGGCCTCGTCCACGGCCAGCAATGTCGTGTTCGCCCGCCGCAACAGGCGCTCGGTACCGGGGTTTGCCAGACGCTCGGGCGCGATATAGAGCAGGCGCAAACTGCCATCATCCAGCGCCTGAAACAGTTCCTCGGTTTCCTCGTCGGTATTGCCGCTGGTCAGGGCGCCTGCATTGACGCCCAGCTCGCGCAGGGCGCGCACCTGGTCGCGCATCAGGGCAATCAGCGGCGAGATCACCACCGTCACCCCCTCGCGTGCCAGTGCCGGCAGCTGATAGCACAGCGACTTGCCCCCACCCGTGGGCATGATCGCCAGCACGTTGCGACCCTGGCTGACGGCCTCGACAATTTCGCGCTGGCCAGGGCGGAAATGGTCGAAACCGAAGACGGAATGAAGAAGGTCGTCGAGGTTGCTCACGTTGGTTCGGCTTGTCCCTGGCTGCATGCGGCGGACATTCACATATCGGGAATCGGCGGGCAAGGGCGTGATTGGTCAGATACCGTCAAACCGCAACAGATGCACCCATGTGTCGCCATATCGGCGCGCGTCTTGCAGGGTGAAACCGGCGGGCGGTTGCTGGCGCGCAGCCTCTTCCCACATCACGACCGCGCCAGCTTTCAGCCACGCGCCCAGGGCCAGCGCCGCCAGCGCCTTTTCCCCCAGCCCCTTGCCGTAAGGCGGGTCGAGGAACAGCAGATCGAAAGGCGCATCTTCGTTCCTGCCCGGGCGCGTGGCATCGCGCCGTATCACCTGCGCCACCTCGTCAGCCCTGCACAGCGCGATGTTCTGCGCAATCAAAGCCAACGCCTTGCGGCCCGTATCCATGAACAGAACCGAACCCGCCCCGCGGCTCAGCGCCTCAAGCCCCAGCGCACCGGTGCCGGCAAAGACATCCAGCACCCGCGCATCCGCGATCACATTGCCCCGGCCGCCATTGACCAGCAGGTTGAAGATGCTTTCGCGCACCCGGTCGGTGGTGGGCCGCAGATGCGCCGCCCCATCCCCCTTGCCCACCGAGGCCAGCCGCAGCCCGCGATATCTGCCCCCGATGATGCGCATGTCAGGAGGGTTTCATCAGCGATTTCAGATCGCAACCCGCATCGGCCACCACGGCCTTGTCGGCGCTGCGCCCGGCCTCGATCAGCCGCTTGCCGATCATGTAGGCGCGCGGGTCATTCATGGCATCCACTGCCAGCAGGTGATCGCCCCGGTAATACCAGACCGACTGGCCCGTCTCGCCCTTGCGTGTAACGATATCGTCATAGCCCGTATTCAGGCCGGCGATCTGCAGCTTGACATCATACTGGTCCGACCAGAACCACGGCCTGGCGACATAGGGCTTGCCTGCACCCAGCAGGTTTTCGGCGACGCATTCGGCGTGGTCGATGGCATTGGGCACGGATTCCAGCCGCAACCGCCCACCCTGCCAGGGAAACGAGGCGCAATCGCCCGCCCCCCAGACATGGGGCGCGCTGGTGCGGCCCTGTGCGTCGGTCCAGATGCCGTTGTCGATCTTCAGGCCGGCCGCCTCGGCCAGATCGGTCGCGGGCGTGATCCCGATCCCGACGATCACGAAATCGGCGCCGACCGTGCTGCCATCGCTCAGCTCGGCGCCATCCACCCTGCCATCGCCCGTCAGGCGCGCAAGGCCGACACCCTCGCGGATATCGACACCGTGCGCCTGGTGCAATTCGCGAAAGAAATCCGCAGTCTCGGGCGCGGCGACACGTTGCAGGATGCGCGCGGCCGCCTCGACCAGCACGACATGCAGCCCCTTGAGCGCGGCCACCGCCGCGGCCTCGAGCCCGATATAACCGCCGCCCACCACCAGCAACCGCCGCCCCGGCGCAAATTCGGGCGCCATGGCATCGACATCGGCAAGCGTGCGCACGACATAAACCCCCTCAAGATCGCCGCCGATGGCCGCCGGCAGACGGCGCGGGGTCGATCCGGTGGTCAGCACCAGCTCGTCAAAGGGCATCTCCCCGCCCGCTATCCGCAGCACCTGCCGATCGGGGTCGATGGCTTCAACCCGCGTGCCCGTGCGCAGGGTGATGTCGTTGTCGCCGTAGAAACTTTCGGGCCGCAGATACAGCCGCTCAAGATCCATCTCGCCCAGCAGATATTTCTTGGAAAGCGGCGGGCGCTGATAGGGCGGCACGGGTTCATCGCCGATCAGGGTGATCCCGCCGTCAAAACCCAGCACGCGCAGCCTGGCCACCAGCGATGCACCCGCCTGCCCTGCCCCGACAACCACGATTTCCGTCATAAGCTGTTCCTGCCCGTCATTGCTGAAATCCGCGACCCAAGCCTATAGCGGTTGACGGTGAAACGCCAAGGCGGAAAGCACGGCAGATGGTTTCACCCGGGCAGGCGATCCATCTTGCGAGCAAGGCGCACGTCACGCAGCGACAGACCGTCAACGTCATGGCTGGTCAAGGTGACCTCGACCCGGTTGTAGACATTGAACCATTCGGGGTGATGGCTCCATTTCTCGGCCCAGATTGCGACCCGGGTCATCCAGCCCCAGGCGTCGATGAAACTCTTGAATTCAAAGGTCTTGCGGATCGCGTCGCGCCCCTCGACCATTTCCCATCCCGCCTGCAAGAGGGGGGCGAGCTCGGTCTCGCGGTCACGTTCGGTCAGCTGGTCACTCATTCATGGTCCTCCTCGCCCCGCCTGAAGGGGCCATAGCTGGTCATTATCTCGATCTCGTCATCCACCGCCTCGCGCTCGTCTTTCAGAAACTGGGCAACGGCGCGGGCAAAACCCCGATCCGCGACCCAGTGAAGCGAGTGAGTCGCAACCGGCATGTAGCCACGGGCGAGCTTGTGCGCGCCCTGGGCGCCGGCCTCGACACGGTTCAGCCCTGCCGCAATGGCAAAATCGATTGCCTGATAATAACAGGTCTCGAAATGCAGGAAGGGGTGGTGTTCCGTCGCGCCCCAGTAGCGCCCGAACAGGGTATCGCGCCCGATCAGGTTCATGGCGCCAGCCACCCAGCGCCCGTCGCGCCGGCACATGACCAGCAACACGTCGTCGCGCATGGTTTCGTGCAGAAGATCAAAGAAGTCCCTCGTCAGATAGGGCCTGCCCCATTTTCGTGCCCCGGTATTCTGGTAAAAGGTCCAGACTGCATCCCAGTGCTCGGGCCGAATATCGTCGCCGGTAAGCTGGTGAATGGTTCCGCCAAAGGCCCGCGCCCGGGCCCGCTCCTTGCGAATCGCCTTGCGTTTTCGCGAGGACAGACGCGCAAGAAAACTGTCAAAGCTGTCATAGCCCGCGTTGAGCCAATGGAATTGTTCGCCGATACGGTGCATCAGGCCCAGAGCCTGGCCCGCCTCGGCCTCTTGCGCGGTGCAGAAGGTCACATGAAAGGATGACAGCCGGTTACGGCGGACCAGATCGAGGCACCCCTGAACAAGAGCCGCGCGGCCTGCCGCCTCGCATCCAGGGGCAACCAGGAAACGCCGCCCCGTCACCGGGGTGAATGGCACCGCCGACTGGAGCTTGGGATAATATCTTCCGCCGGCCGATTCATAGGCATGTGCCCATCCATGATCAAAGACATATTCCCCCAGGCTGTTTGACTTGAGATACAGCGGCATTGCCGCAACGGCGCGGTCCGATGCCCGCACCAGCAGATGGCAGGGCCGCCAGCCGGTACCGGGGCCGACCGAGCCGCTGGCCTCGAGCGCGCGCAGGAACCTGTGGGTCGTGAACGGATCCCCCGCCGTGCCGCGCCCGGGATTGGCCAGATCGTCCCATTCGCTGGCGGCGACGCCATCCATGCCGCCGAGCACGGTGATTTCCAGCTCGTCCTGTTTGTTCTGTTCGTCCTGTTTGTTCCGTTCGTTCATCCCGGACAGTCAGGCACAAAGATGGCCTCTTGCCAAGCCCGCAGAGACGGCCTCTCGCAACCCGGCCCGTTTTCAGGCCAGATATCCCTCGAAGGTGATATTGTCGGCTATCTTGCGCGCTTCGATTTCCTGTGCGCGACTGCGGATCGTCCAGCTCAGCACCGGCAGACCCGCCCGCTTTATCCGGCTGATGCGGGGATTGTGCAGATCGGTGCGGTCATGGGAAATGAAGCTGGCGCCGATACGTTCGACCGAGTCCAGGCTGGCCAGCTCTGCGCGCCGCGTCCCTGTCA
This sequence comes from uncultured Rhodobacter sp., assembly GCA_964637875.1. GTDB lineage: Bacteria > Pseudomonadota > Alphaproteobacteria > Rhodobacterales > Rhodobacteraceae > UBA5972. Next base: position 34,568 of record CAZWXK010000004.1, on the reverse strand, counting down.
CATGGGGCCAGTAGAGATCGGGGAAATCGCAGGTGACCAGACCGATTGCAATATCGGGGGCCAGACGATGCACCTCGGCAACGGTATTGGGATTGAACGACATCACTGCAACCGGCCCCTCGTAAAGGGCCAGCACGCGGGCGACATCTTCGTCCACGGCGCTGCCCTCGGCGCTCAGGGTGTTGTCGGGATCCTTGATTTCCACAAGCACCGGCACCCGCCCGGCGACCAGTCTGAGAACCTCTTGCAAGGTCGGGATCGAATCCCCCCCCTTGCCCAGCCTTATCTGCCCCAGCTCGCGCGCGGGAATCTCGGACAAGACACCGGTTTCGCCCGTCATGCGCCCGAGATCCGCATCGTGAAAGACCATCGCGCGGCCCTCGGCCGACGGGCGCACGTCGAGCTCGATACCATAACCGTGCTCGATCGCCCGCCTGAAGGCCGAGACCGAGTTTTCCTCGGCCATGACGGCCCTGTCATGCAGCCCCCGATGGGCAAGGGGGCGCTTCAGGAATTCCGGCGAAAGCGGTGTCATCTTATCTGAAATACCCCTTCGACCTCGACCGCCACACCAAAGGGAAGTGACGCGCTCCCGACCGCGGCGCGGGCGTGTCGGCCGGCTTCTCCCAGAACCTCGCCAAACAGGTCGGAGGCACCATTGATGACTGCCGGGTGATCGCCGAAATCGGGGGTGGCATTGACGAAACCGCCCAGTCGCACCACCCGCACCAGACGGTCGAGATCACCCCCGCAGGCCAGCTTTACCTGACCCAGCAGATGCAGCGCGCAAAGGCGGGCGGCCTCCTGGCCCTGTTCGACGGTCATGTCGTCGCCCAGCTTGCCGACGATCAACCCGTCCCCGGCCTTGGGAACCTGGCCCGACACGAATACCAGTTCGCCAGCAATGACATATGGAACATAGTTTCCCGCGGGCGCTGGTGCCTCGGGCAGTTGCAGCCCCAGTTCGGCAAGTCTGGATTCGATCTTTCCGGTCATGGCCGGTCCCCTCTGAACAATGTCGTGACGGCTGGACGCTAGCGCCGAATCCGCGCCAAGAAAACCCGAAATTCACTCTTCCCGGAAGGCCCTGGAAAAATAATCCGTGACCGGTTTGAGGAGATAGACAAGCGGCGTCCGCGCAGCGGTGCGGATGAACCCTTCGACAGGCATCCCGGGCATCAGCTCGACCTTGCCGAGACGTGCGATTTCGCCCGGATTCGGGGTGATTTCAACCATGTAATACGATGTTTTCGTGGCCTGGTCGGTAAAGGCATCGGCGGAAATCTTGACGATCTTGCCGAAAAGCTCGGGGGTGGTTCGGGCCGAAAAGGCCGGAAATCTGAGGGTGACTTCCTGGCCGACATGTACCTCGTCGATATGCAGCGGGCTGACGCGGCTCTTGATGACAAGCGGGCGATCGCTGGGCACGATATACATCAGGGGCTCGGCCGGGCGAATCACCGCCCTTTCGGCATTGATCTGCAGACCATAGACAGACCCGGAAACCGGGGCCCTGATTTCCAGCCGGGACAGCGTGTCGAGCAGGAGGATACGCTTTTCCGACAGTTCCAGTTCGCGATAGCGAAGGTCGCGCAGACGGGTAATGGCGTCTTCGCGGCGCTGCGTGCCCAGCCGCAGGATACCGATATCCGCCTCGATCATACGGCCGGCCGCCTGAGCGATCGAGGCCTTGATCTCGGCCATGCTGCCGTCGAGCCGGGCGGCCTCGCGTTCAAGTGCGGAAACGCGCGAGGCCTGGGCCAGCCCCTTGGCCAGCAGGCTGCGCTGATCGGCCAGATCGCGCGCGATCAGATCACGCTGTTTCCTCTGGGCCTCGTACTGGGCCTTCAGGCCATCAATCTGTGCTGCAATCTGGTCGCGCCTCTCGCGCATCTGTTCGGTTTCACGCAAGAGCGACTCGCGCCGTGCCACGAACAGCCGCCTCTGCCCTTCGATCAGATCCCTGATTTCGGGGCGGTTGTGGGCTGCCCTCAAGACGATGGGATCGAAAACGATCTTGTCGCGGCCGTCACGCTCGGCCTCCAGGCGGCCACGGCGGGCAACCAGCTCGAAATACTGGTTTTCGATCACGGCCAGCTCCGAACGCTTGGTCGTATCGTCAAGCCGCACCAGAACCTGCCCGGCCTTGACCTGATCCCCCTCCTCGACCAGGACCTTGGCGACCACGCCGCCATCGGGGTGCTGAATGACCTGCCGGCTGTTTTCGACCACAATCTGGCCTGGCGCGATGATCGCGCCGGAAATGCTGGTCGTCACGCTCCAGCCGCCGAAACCCACGACAAGGATGACCAGCGCCAGATAGCCGGCGACAAGGGGAACATTCGCCTTCCAGCCACGCGGCCTGGCCACGGCAGCGGGAACGGGGGGGCCGGCGATCGCCTTCATGCCTTGGCCTCGGGTTTGATCGAACGCACCACCTGCCCGGCATTCTGGACCTGGGCCTTGAGCACCTCGTCGCGGGGGCCAAAGGCGCGCCGCATGCCGTCTTCGATCACCAGCAAGAGGTCGCATTCGGCAATCGCCGCAGGGCGGTGCGCCATGATGATGACCGACTTGCCACGTTTCTTGAGATCGCGAATGGCATTGTTCAGGGCATCCGAACCGATCGAATCGAGATTCGAGTTGGGCTCGTCCAGGACCAGGATCACCGGATCGCCATACAACGCGCGGGCCAGACCGACACGCTGGATCTGCCCCCCGGAAAGGCGGCCACCCATCGGACTGACCCTGGTGTCATAGCCATCCGGCAGATGCAGGATCATGTCGTGGGCTCCGGCCAGCTTGGCCGCGGCCACCACTTTCTCGGCATCCGGCGAGACCGACATGCGGGCGATGTTCTCGGCAATCGTGCCGTCGAACAGGGTCACCCGCTGGGGCAGATAACCCATGTAACTGCCCAGAACATCGGGGTCATACTGGTCGGTCGCGGCGCCATCCAGGCGAATCTTGCCGCCAGCGGGTGGCCAGACGCCGGTCAATGCGCGCGCAAGCGTCGATTTTCCCGCCCCGCTGGGCCCGATGACGCCCAGCGCCATTCCCGGTTCGAGGCGGAATGTCATCATCCTCAGCGCCGCGTGTTTCTCGCCCGGGGGAATGACTGTCAATTGCTGAACATCCAGTATGGCGCGCGGAGGAGGCAGCGGCGTGCGGGGCCTTTCCTGCGGAGATTTCTCGAGCAGTTCCGAAAGGCGCTTCCAGCCGGTGTGGGCGCGCTGCACGAGCGGCCACTGGCCTATTGCCATCTCGATAGGGGCCAGTGCGCGGCCCAGCAGGATCGAGCCTGCAATCATTGCGCCCGCCGTCAGTTCGTTGCGCAGCACCAGGTAAGCCCCCAGACCCAGCATCGCCGATTGCAGGAACAGACGCAGCGTCTTGGTGGCACTGGAAAAGGTGCCGGTCAGGTCCGAGGACAGGATCGTCTGGTCAAGCGACCGCGCACGAAACCTGAGCCAGCGATCAAACATTGCGTTGCGCATGCCCAGACTTTGCACCAGCTCGGCCTCGGCCCTGGCGGCATCGGCAAACTGATCGGCCTGCGCGGTTGCCATGTTGGCCGCCGCCACCGCGCGCTTTGTCATGATCTGGTTAAGAAAGGTGATGAAAACCAGCAATACCCCACCACCGACGGCCAGATAACCCAGCCAGGGGTGAAAGATGAAGATACCCAGCAGAAAGATCGGCGTCCAGGGCACATCGAATACCGCAAACAGCGCCGGTGACGAGAACAGCCTCTGGACGGATTCCAGATCTCGCAGACCGGTATTGGGGCCCAGTCGCCCGGCTGCCAGACCGGCCTGTTGCAACACGGCCGAGAACACCCTGTAGTCGAGCAGCGCCTGAAACCGCGCCCCGGCGCGCGCCATGACCCGGCCCCGCGCATAATCCAGGATTCCCATCATGAGATAGAGAAAGGCCACCAGAATCGTCAGCGCGAAAAGCGTCTCGCGCGAGCGGCTGCCGATGACCCGGTCATAGACCTGCAACATGTAGATGGGGCCCGTCAGCATCAGGGCATTCACGAACATGCTGAAGATAAACGAGCTTGCAAACAGCCGCCAGCTCGCCCGCAGGGACCGGCGCAGTTCCGAAGCTGCCTTGTTGGTTTCCATGCTCCACGCCCAGTTTTCCGAAATGCCTCAACAATGCGGTCATGATATTTGCAATTTCCCTTACTTCCGGTTGGGAATTCGGCAACAGTGCCAAAATGGCAACATGCCGACCTTGCGGTTGCCGATGTTTTCGGTTTGTCTTATTGCCACCTCATCCAGGGTCACAACATTCCAACCAGGCAGGTATCTTTTCCATTGTTCCGCTTTGATCCCATCCAGACATACATGCGGCCCGTTTTTCCCTTGCTGCTGATCGCGTCGCTGGTCGTCGCGGCATGTGCGCCCGCGCGGCAGGTCTCGGGAATCAACGATCCGTTCGAGAAACAGAACCGCAAGGTCCACGCCTTCAACAAGCAGCTTGACAAGACCATCCTCAAACCGGCGGCGCGCGATTACGGCAAGGTCGCTCCGGGGCCGGTTGCCACCGGTATCAACAATTTCGCATCCAATCTTTCGCTGCCCCGCATGGTGCTGAACGATCTGTTGCAGCTCAGGCTGAACGATGCGGTACACAACAGCCTGCGGATGACCATCAACACGACACTGGGCGTGGCGGGCCTGTTTGACGTGGCATCAAGGGTCGGCATCTATGAAAGGCCCGCCGATTTCGGACAAACCCTGTATCGCTGGGGAATTGGCGAAGGGGCCTATCTGGAACTCCCCGTGCTGGGCCCCAGCACCGAACGTGATGCCCTTGGCAGCGTTGTCGATTTCCTGATCGATCCGGTGGATCGTCTTTTGCCGCGCGGCATCGGCCGGGGACAGGCGCGCGTGATCGGCACGCTTGCCCATGTTCTCAAGAAGCTGGATGATCGGGACAAGTATTCCGGCTTCATCGACTCGGTGCTATATGAAAGCGTCGACAGCTATGCCCAGGGACGGCTTCTGTATCTGCAGAAACGCAGACAGGACCTGACCGGCGGTCTGTCCGACGCCGCGTTGGAGGATCCCTATGCACAGTAACCGTTTACCCACCCGTCGCGAGGCACTTGCGGCTGTGGCGTCGGTTGCCCTGGTTGCATCACTGCCATCCGGGGCATCCGCCCTGACGCAACAAGAGGCGACCGGTCTGATCGGCAAGCTTGTCGATGATCTGAACGCGATCATCAATTCAGGCAAGCCCGAGCGCGCCATGTACCGGGATTTCCAGGGCCTGCTCCGCAAATATGCGGATCTCGACATCATCGCGCGCAGCTCGCTCGGCGTGGCATGGCGTCGTGCCACCCCCAGCCAGCGCAAGCGCTATACCCAGGCCTTCATTTCCTATCTCTCGGCGAAATACGGCAAGCGTTTTCGCGAATTCATAGGTGGCAAGATCGTTGTCACCGCAACCCGCAAGGTCAAGAGCGGGTATCTGGTGGTGTCGATGGCCTATCTGCCTGGCCAGACCCCTTTCGAGGTGGACTGGCAGGTCTCGGACAAGAGCGGCCGGAATCGCATGTTCAACCTCTATATCGAGGGAATCAGCCTGCTGGCCACAGAACGAACCGAAATCGGTGCGATGCTGGACCGCCGCGGCGGCAATATCGAAAAGCTGATCAAGGATCTCGCAAACCTGGGATGACCGCGGCACGGCCCGGTCGCCCCAGGTCGGCCCCGGGCCGCCCGTCGCCGCCCGTCTGGCCACAGCTGCGTGTTCTCGCCTGCTGCGTGTTCTCACCTGCGCCCGAAGATCGCACCCAGAACATCATCGAGGATGGCCTGTACCGGGTCCTGTGCCGGCCCCCGCACCGCGCCCGGAGCGCGTCGCCCCGGCGATGATGGCATCTTTGCAGGATCAATCATCGGAAGCGGGCGCACAGGGGTTCCGCGCGTGATCCTCAGCATGGTCTGTTTCCATATTTCAGCGGGCAGACCGCCGCCGGTTACACCAACCAGTTTGGCATTGTTGTCATATCCCATCCAGACCCCCGCCACGTATTTGGCGGTAAAACCGATGAACCATGCGTCCCTTGCCCCCTGGGTGGTTCCGGTCTTGGCCGCGATGGGCCGATCCGGCAGGCGCGCCCTGCGGGCAGTGCCAATCACCGAGGCCTGGTTCATCATGTAGACGAGCTGCCTGTCGGCACTGGGCGAGATGACGCGCTGACCGACACCGCCATCCTTGCCCATCAGCGGGGTCCTGTCTCCCTTCAGCGAAAGCGAGACCAACCCGTAGGGTGTGACGCTGCGGCCCCCGTTCAGGATGCCCGCATAGGCGCCGGTCATGTCCAGAAGGGTCGCCTCGCTGGCGCCCAGCGCAAGGGCCGGCCCCTCGGCCAGCCTGGTTCGGATACCCAGCTGGCGGGCAACCATCCGCACCGCCCCAAGGCCGACATCCTGGGCCAGGCGAACGGCCACGGTATTGATCGAATAGGCCAGTGCCTGGGTCAGGGTGATCGGGCCTAGAAACTTGCCCGAATAATTGCGCGGAGACCAGGGCCCCGAGCCGGGAATGTCTATGGTGATCGGGGCATCCTCGACAACCGAATCGAACCGATACCCCATGTCCAGCGCCGCGGCATAGACAAAGGGCTTGAACGAAGAACCGGTCTGGCGCAGGGCCTGGGTCGCGCGGTTGAACTGGCCGGCAACATTGCTGTCGCGTCCGCCGACCATGGCGCGCACCGCACCGTCTGCCGACATCACCACGATGGCCGCCTGTGCGGCCGATCCCTTCTTCAGCTTGTCGGCAAACACCGTTGACAGCGCCTCTTCCGCAGCTTTCTGCATGCGGGGATCAAAGGTCGTCCTTATGACGACGTCCTGCCTGGCCGCCTTGGTCAGAAAGCCCGGAACGTTTTCCATCACCCAGTCTGCGAAATAGCCCCCGGCGCGGGCGGCGGCAGCCTGCGACAATTGCGCGGGGTTGGCGCGGGCGTAATCGGCCTGGGCCCTGGTCAGATATCCCTGTTCCTCCATCAGGCCGATGATGACGTTGGCGCGTTCCTGCGCACGCTGAAGGTTTCGGGTAGGCGCATAGCGCGTGGGCGCACGCAGCAGCCCGGCCAGCATCGCGGCCTCGGCAGGCGTGACCTGTGACGCCGATTTGCCGAAATAGCGCTGGCTGGCCGCTTCGAATCCCTGTGCGCCCGCCCCCAGATAGACCCGGTTAAGATAGATCGACAGGATATCATCCTTGGGATATTTCAGTTCGAGAGCGAAGGCATAGGGAACTTCCTTGATCTTGCGCAGCAGCGTGGACTGGCGACAATCCGCCTCGAACTGTTTCTGGCTGATGCCCAGGCCGGGATCGTAGGTCTTGCCGAAACACAGCAGCTTGGCCACCTGCTGGGTGATGGTCGAGCCACCGTTACCCTGAAACGGGCCGCGCCCGGCGCGCAGATTGATCAGGATCGCCCCGGCGATGCCGCGCGGGCTGATGCCGAAATGTTCGTAGAACCTCTTGTCCTCGGTCGCGATCACCGCGTTCTTGAGATAGGGTGAAACCGTCTTGGCGGTGATCACGCCACCAAACTGCTGTCCGCGCCAGGCGAAAACCCTGCCATCGCGATCGAGCAGGGTCACCGAACCCGCCGCACGCCCGTCAACCAGATCCATTGCCGATGGTGGCAATTGAAAATAGAAATATCCCGTGGCGATAACCAGCACGGCAAGACCCAGCCATGCTGCCCTCCATCCCAGCCACCAGGCAAGTCTCAGGATGCGGCGCATCAGCCAGCGCAGCCCCGCGGCCAGATACCCCCCCGGACCGCGCGGTTTCCTGCGCCTGATCCTGCCCGGCCGCGGGACAGAACGGCGATTGCCGGCCCCCCTGCCCTTGCCCGGCCCCTTGCCGCCGCCACCGCTTGAGGTGGGGCCTTTCGGTCCACCCTTGCCGGGCGTCCGCCGAGCGCCGCCCGAAGGCACGCGCCTGGGCGCGACGAGCCGTGGCTTTTTTCCACCTGCCGAGGTCATGAAACTGTTGCCTGCATCATCTTGTTGTTGGCGCCACCATAGCCTGAACCACGGATGATGTGGAGTATAGGCACATCATTTTTACCGTGCGGCAAGTGACTAATTTTTAATCGTCACGCTTCTTTTGTGTGTTTTTTGTGCATATCTCCGGGCCAACCGCCCTGTTTTGGCCTGTAGCGACTTGCCTGCACGGCCGATTCTGCCGGTTTTCTTTGCGCGTACACAGGGCGTGCCCCGGGACAGCCCCCCGGGAATCGCGGCGCAAAGGAAAAGGAAAGCGACGTGAAACTGATAATCGCAGCAATCAAACCCTTCAAGCTGGACGAAGTCCGCGAGGCGCTCACCGGCGCTGGTGTGCGCGGCATGATGGTTACCGAAATCAAGGGTTTCGGCGCGCAGTCTGGACATACCGAGATCTATCGGGGGGCGGAATACACCGTGAATTTCGTCCCCAAGGTCAAGATCGAGCTGGTGGTGGCCGACGCGCTGACCGAGCAGGTCGTCGAGATCATCCAGAACACCGCCCGCACAGAAAAGATCGGGGACGGCAAGATCTTTGTCCTCGATGTCGAACAGGCAGTGCGCGTGCGTACCGGCGAAACCGGCGAAGACGCACTCTGATAATCCGTGAAAGGTAAGAAAAGATGAAACCCGAATTTTCCAAACTGGCCGCGACACTTGCTCCGGCGGCCCTGCTCGGCCTCATCCCCGGCGCTGCCCTGGCGCAGGCAGCCGGCGAAACCATGGACAAGGGGGATGTGGCCTGGATGCTGGTCTCGACCCTGCTCGTGCTGATGATGATCCTGCCGGGCCTTGCCCTGTTCTATGGCGGGCTGGTGCGCACCAAGAACATGCTCAGCGTATTGATGCAGTGTACCATGATCACGGCACTGGTCATCGTGCTGTGGGTCACCTACGGATATTCCTTTGCCTTTGGCGGCGGCACCAGCCCCTTCTGGGGCGGGCTTGGCAAGCTGTTCCTGGCCGGGGTTTCGATGGATTCCATGTCGGCGACCTTTACCGATGGCGTCGTCATCCCGGAATACATCTTCATCGCGTTCCAGATGACCTTTGCGGCCATTACACCCGCGCTGATCATTGGCGCCTTTGCCGAGCGGATCAAGTTTTCGGCCCTGATGGTATTCATCCTTCTCTGGGTGACGGTGGTCTATTTCCCGATTGCCCATATGGTGTGGGATGGCTCGGGCTATCTCTACAACATGGGCGCACTTGATTTCGCGGGCGGAACGGTTGTCCACATCAATGCCGGCATTGCGGCCCTGATGGGCGCCATCGTGATCGGTCCGCGCATCGGCCTGGGCAAGGACATGATGGCCCCCCATTCGATGACCCTGACGCTGGTTGGTGCGGGCATCCTCTGGGTCGGATGGTTCGGCTTCAACGCGGGCTCGAACCTCGAGGCCAATGGCGGCGCGGGCCTGGCAATGATCAACACCTTTACCGCCACTGCGGGCGCAATCCTTGCCTGGTCGCTGATCGAGGGGCTGATGCGCGGCAAGGCGTCGTTGCTGGGCGCGGCGACCGGCATGATCGCCGGCCTGGTTGCAGTCACCCCCGCGGCCGGGACAGTCGGCCCGGTCGGCGCGATCGCCCTTGGCGCCATCGCCGCACTGGGTTGCTACATCTTCGTCGGCCCGGTCAAGAACAGGCTGGGTTATGACGACAGTCTCGACGTGTTCGGCGTTCATGGCATCGGCGGCATCATCGGCGCGATCGGAACCGGCATCTTTACATCGACCTCGCTTGGGGGCGTGGGCTATGCCGACGGAATTACCATGATCGGCCAGACCATCATCCAGGCCAAGGCCGTGGGCATCACCATCCTGTGGGGCGGCATCGGCAGTTATGTCCTCTTCAAGGGGATCGACATGGTCATGGGGCTGCGCGTCACCGAGGAAGAAGAGCGCGAAGGCCTCGACCAGTCGAGCCATGGCGAGAGCGCCTATCACTATTGAAACACTGCCCACGGGTACACGCGTATCCGTGGGCGGAACCACATTGCCCATTGCATTGCCACCGACGGCGGGCGGGGACCAGAAACACCGGATACGCGACGCGCCCGGAACAAGCCCCGCCCGGCGTTGCCTGTTTGCAGGAACCGAGACACGAACGGTTCGCCCACACGGCACCGACCGATATTCGCGCTGTTGTTTTTCCCTCGATGTGTTCGATACAAGGGGTAAGGAAATCCCCCCTTTCATTTCAACCACCATCATATATGTTCACTCCTGAACGCAGATGGGATTTTCCTTGAAACACATGTTCATCAACCTGTCGGTCGAGGGTTCCTCCAGCCCCTGGTTCCTGATCCAGCTCAAGCCGAACGGGCTTGCAACGGCGCGACGAAATCTGGAAAGACAGGGTTTTCCCCTGTTCTGCCCCATGCAGCCGACCACACGAAAAAAGGGCGCGCGCTTTGTTCAGACGTGGCAGCCGCTTTTCCCCGGCTACCTCTTTGTGGCGTTCCAGCCGGACAGTGCGCCCTGGCGCGCGATCAATTCGACCTATGGTGTTGCGCGCCTGGTGCGATTCGGCACCGATGCCCCCACCCCGGTTCCGCAGGGGCTGGTGCAGGGGCTGCGGATGCGCTGCGACCAGGACGGTCGCCTGCTGCCGCCCGAAGTGCTTGAGCCCGGCGACGAGGTGCGCATTCTGAGTGGACCTTTTGCGGATTATGTCACAACCGTTGAAAAAATCACCCCGGATCAACGGGTCTGGGTGCTGCTCGACCTTCTGGGCAGGCCAACGCGGGTGGCGGTTTCACGCGAGTCGGTACAGCGGAGGTGAAACTTTTCTGATGCAGTTGTTTTCAAGGTGTATATATGTGAATTACATACAAGTGAACCATACCACTGAAAGTTGATCTGAATGTCCCAGAGCGAGGTTGTCTCACTGTCCGAGAAACTCCCGGAAAAATCGGGGGGCGCAAAAGGATTCGAACATTTTCCGGCGGCCAGCCATGACGATGACGAGATCGATCTTCTGGCCCTGATGGGAACGCTCTGGCGGGGCAAGTGGATCATCTTGGCCCTTGCCTTTCTGGCCGTGTTCATCGGGGGCTATTACGCCTATCGCGTGGCCATTCCGATCTATACGACGACGGCAACGGTCGCACTTGACCCCCAGCAGCAGAATGTCACCGACCTGACCAGTGTGATTTCCGGCTTGTCGGGCGACCAGGCGACAATCAACACCGAGGTCGAGGTAATACGCTCGCGCGGGCTGATCGAGAAGCTGGTAAAAAAGCTGAAGCTGACCGAAGATCCGGAATTCAACACCCGCCTGAAGCCCGAAAACCCCTATGATGCAAAGAAGTTCGTCAAACGCCTTCTGGGCATGGAGGCCCCTCCCCTGCAGCCCACCCGGCGTGAGATCATGGATTCGACCATCGACCAGGTTCTTCAGGCCATCGACGTGAGCAACAAGCGCCAGAGCTATGTGTTCAACATCACCGCATCGACCACCGCGCCCGAAAAATCGGCATTGATCGCCAATACGCTGGCAGACCTCTATATCCTCGATCAGCTGGATGTAAAATTCAAGGCAACCCAGCAGGCCACCAAATGGCTGACCGACAGGGTGGCCGAGCTCAAGCTGAACCTTGAACGTGCGGTCAAGAAGGTCAAGGATTTCAATTCGCAGGCCGAACTGATCAGCCCGGAAACCCTGGCCGGGCTGCAACGCCAGCTCAAGGAAACCCGTGACCGGATCAGCAATGGCGAAAAGGCGCTGGAACAACAACAGGCACATATCAAGGCGCTGGAACAGGCCCGCGCAAGCGGCAGCCCCGACGCCATGGCCAGGATAGCCGATGATCGCAACCTGAACCGTGTACTTGCAATGCTGAAGGCGGGCAGCGTCGATCGCGCGACATTCGATACCGCTTTCGAAACCCTGTTGAAACGTGCGAGGCTGGATTACGAACGCAACAAAAGCCAGCTCGACGCCCTCAAGGGCTCGGTCGCCAAGCTGGCTGCGCAGATCGAGCGGCAGTCGTCCGATCTCGTCAAGCTCCAGCAATTGCAGCAAGAGGCCGCCGCCAGCCAGACGATCTATGACTATTTCCTGAAACGCCTCAAGGAAACCTCGGTTCAGCAAGGCATTCAAAAGGCCGACAGCCGCGTCCTGTCGCGGGCGGTGGTGCCCAACGGCGCTTCAAAACCGCGCAAGTCTCTGATCCTGGCCCTGTCCGGGCTGCTGGGGCTGTTTGCCGGTGCCGGCATCGTGCTGACCCGCGAGATGATGCAAAACGGCTTCCGCACGGCCGAGGAACTGGAAATCGGCACGGGCTATACCGTCATGGGGCAGATCCCCAAGATGCCGATTCGCAAACGGCTCGATGCCCTCAACTATCTGATAAGGAAACCCGCCTCGGCTGCCGCCGAATCGGTACGCAACCTGCGCACCTCGGTCCTGCTGTCCAATGTGGACAACCCGCCCAAGGTGATCATGGTGACATCTGCCCTGCCCGGCGAAGGCAAGACAACCGCATCGCTGGCGCTGTCGCAGAACCTGGCCGGACTGGGCAAGAAGGTGCTGCTGATCGAGGGCGACATCCGCCGTCGTACCTTTTCTCAGTATTTCGACATCAAGGCTCAGAAAGGCCTGCTTTCGGTGATTTCGGGCGAAGAGAAACTGGAGGACGTTCTGTATCGTGACGCCGAACTCGGCTTTGACGTTCTCATCGGCGAAAAATCCTCGACCAACGCGGCCGATGTGTTTTCGTCGGACAAGTTCCACCACTTCATCGAAGAGATGCGCAAGAGCTACGAGTACGTCGTGATCGACACCCCTCCCGTTCTGGTCGTCCCCGACGCGCGTGTGATCGCGCAGTCCGTCGATGCCGTCCTGTATTCCGTGCACTGGGATTCGACCCCCAAGAGCCAGGTCATTCAGGGCCTGAAGATGTTCGAGACCGTCAATCGTCCGGTCACGGGGCTGATCCTGTCAAAGATCGATCCCAAGGGTCTGAAAAAATACGGATATGGTGGAAAATATGGTGGCTATTACGGGTATTATTCCAGGGGCTATTACGACAACTGACCCCACCGATGACATGTCAGGTCACTGAAAGCCCACTGGCAGGAAACGGGGGCCATCTCTCTGGCATTCCTGGCAGGAGCATTGCGTGATGACCGGATACAACTACGACAGGTTTTCGACCGACGACTATGAGTTCGAGCAGGTCGCGGGGCCCGCTCCGGGCGAAAGGGCGCCCGATTTCGAGCTGACCACGCCTTCGGGCGGCAAGCGCCGCCTGCTGGATTTCGACGGCGATTTCCTGGTTCTCGAGATGGGCTCGATCACCTGCCCGTTGTTTCAGAGCCGACGGCCGGTCATGGAAAAACTGTCCGAGGAATTCCCCGGGGTGACATCGGTGGTGCTCTATGTGCGCGAGGCCCATCCCGGCGGCAAGATCGGCAGCCACCGCGATTTCGAGGACAAGAAAGCGGCCGCCCGGCGGCTGAAGGACGAAGACGGTGAGGGGCGGCTGATCCTGATCGACGATTTCGACGGCAAGGCGCATCAATCCTATGGCAGCATGCCCAACGCGGTTTTCATCATCAACAGGAACGGCTGCGTGGTGTTCCGCTCGGACTGGAACAACCCGGTGGCCACACGCAAGGCGCTGGCCGCGCTGGTCAAGGGGCGCAAGATGCGCGTCAGGAGCTATTTCCGCCCACCGACACCGGCAACCGCCCTGCGCACCCTCAGGCGTGCCGGCCCGGGGGCAGCGCTGGATTTCTTCCGCGGCTTGCCATTCCTGATCTGGACCAACCTGATCAAGCGCAATCTGCGCCTGTTGCTGGGCCGCCCGCCGGAACTGTCGCGCGATACCACCTGCTGAGGGCCTTCCCTGCCCCGGCGCGCATGGCGGACCACCCGTGGCGACACCCTGTCCCACGGGCGGGAAACGTCGCCCCGATCGATCATGGTTTCGGCATGGTTGCGGACCGCGGAACGGCCGCGGGAACCATCCCGATACGGCTGGTGCGACCGGCCAGGGCAATACCCGCCAATGTCAGGCCGATTCCTGCGAACTCGATCCAACCGATGGGCTCGGCAAAAAAGATGGCGCCCATTGCCAGCCCGAAAGCGGGCACCAGAAAGCTGAAGGCATTGGCGTGATTCAGTTCGGTCGTGCGCAAGATTGCACCCCACATCCAGTAGGCCAGGGCGGATCCGAACAGGCTGATGCCGACGAGGATGATCAGAAAATTCGCCGACCAGTCGATCGTCCCGACATCCTCGATGACCAGTGCCCCTGCCAGCAATGGCAAGCCGCCTATCACCAGCTGTATACCCATGGCCATGATCGGGTCGGTCCTGCCGGCAATGGCCCGGATCAGCACGTTGCTGATGGTGATACCCAACGCCGCCAGCAGGATATAGGCCAGCCCCAGGGCAAAATTTCCGAACGGATTCTCGACTATCTGGGGCATCGCAATGAGAACGATACCTCCAAGGCCCAGCCCCATGCCGATCCAGCCAATGCCCGAGAGCCTTTCACTCAGAAAGAGCCCCGCAAGGATTGCCGCCAGCAGAGGCTGAGTGTTGGCAAGCACCGTCGCGACACCGGGCAGGACGAACTCGGCGGCCATGAACATGCCCAGATAGCCCAGGCTGGTAGCCCCCAGACCGATCAACGCCAGCACGCTCCAGACGCCAAGGCCACGGGGCCAGGGACAACCGAGAGCAAGCCCGACACCGATCAGCACAGCCCCCGCCATCAATGCCCGAAGCGCGGCAAAGATCAGATGCGGCGCATAGGCAAAGCCCGCCGTTATCAGAGGGAAACAGACCGCCCACAGGAACATCACAAGGACGATCTTGCCGGTTGCGACAATTCTCAAGGGGTCTGTGCGCCCACGGCAGGTGCCCTTCCGACATGTTCGCGATGCGCCGAATGGCACTGTTCGGCGCCCATCTCCGGCGGCGGCCCCAGGGCAAGCTCGGCTGCACCGATATAGTTGCGGGTCAGGGGCAATGCATCCACGCGATGGGCCAGCTGAAGCTGGAATACCACCAGACCGTTATGGCGGAACCCGGCTTCGCAGACCGCCAGGTAAAATTCCCACATCCGACAGAAACGTTCGTCATAAAGTGCCGCCACTTCTTCGCGGCGCGCCATGAAACGCGCGCGCCACGCTTTCAGTGTCTCGGCATAGTGCAGGCGCAGGACTTCGACATCGGTCAGCACCAGCCCGCTCTGCTCGATCGCAGGCACGATTTCCGAAAGCGAGGGGATATAACCACCGGGAAAGATGTACTTGCGAATCCAGGGATGCGGCGCGCCCGGCCCGGTGACACTGCCGATGGTGTGGATCATCGCCACGCCGTCCTGTTTCAGCAGCGCCGCGACCTTGGCAAAATATTCACGGTAATGCCCGGCTCCGACATGTTCGAACATGCCGACCGAAACGATCCTGTCATAGGTTGCCGATTCCTGCCGATAGTCACGCAGCACAAAGCGCGCATTGTCCGAGAGGCCCTCTCGGGCGGCGCGGGCCTGGGCATGGCGTTGTTGTTCGACCGACAGGGTCAGCCCCGTGACATCGACTCCGGCTTCGCGCGCCAGGTACAGCCCCAGCCCGCCCCAGCCCGAGCCGATATCCAGCAGCCTCTGTCCCCGCGCCAGCCTGAGTTTGGCAGCGATGTGACGCATCTTGCGCGCCTGCGCCTCCTCGAGGCTGTCATCCGGCGTTGCGTAATAGGCGCAGGAATATTGCCGTTCCGGGTCGAGGAAAAGCGCATAGAGATCGTCGCTCAGGTCATAGTGATGCGCAACATTCCTGCGCGCAGCGCCGAGCGTATTGTGCATCAACAGCGGTCGCACAAGTCGCCGCAGCCTCTGGCGCAACCGGCGCAGGCCAAGGCCCGACACGGCGCCGGCATTGGACAGGCAGAGATCGAGAAGCCCGTATATATCGCCTCGCTCGACAGTCAGGGTCCCGTCCATCCATGCTTCGCCAACGGCCAGATCAGGGTTCAGTGCGATCCGACGCAGGCTCTGCCAGGTCCTGATGGTTATCGCGATCTCGGGATCACCCCTCCCGAAACGCCGGCTGGTTCCGTCAGGCAGACGCAGCTGCAGGGTACCCCGGCGAATGAATGTACCCAGAGCCCGTTCCAGGAGCCACCTGAAAACGGCCGAGTGGCGGGAAAAAGGGGCCGGAGACGTATCCGTGTTCCAGTAATTGGTCATTGTCTGGTCCTGCTCAGCTCCGCATGGAGAAAATCGGTTCAGCGCCCCACCCGGGACGGATGCGACATGTTGCACGGCCAGAATCGCGGATCGGAACGCGCCTCGACTGCAACCCGGTACGCCCGTTGCCAGAAAATGCCGCCGACAACATCGCAAATGGTGTGATCGCCGCGTGGGTCGGCCGCTGCCGCGCGATATTGCCCGGCGGGCATGTCACGGCAAGCGGGAAAAACCAGAGCCATTGTCAACATCCTTTCCTGCCCGGCCGGGTTTTCCTGGTCGGTTTCGCGGGATCGCCTTTTCCGGGCCTGCCGGCCATATCAACACCTTCGGCCTTGTCGCCGGATTGCGGCTGCCCGTTGTCATCATCGTGATGATGGTGGCCATGGCTGTGGCTGCCCTTGCCGCCATGGCCTCCACCATGTCGCCTGCTGCCATGACCTCCGCCATGGCCGCCTCCATGGCCGCCTCCATGCAGACCGCCGCCAAAACCTCCGCTCAGAAACCCGCCGCCATGGCCGCCGCCATGTCGCCCCCCGCCGAGACCTCCGCCCAAGAGCCCGCCCCCGTGTCGGCCACCATGTCGGCCGCCACGGCCGCCGCCATGGCCGCCACGCCCGCTGAAATAGAGATAGGCCACAATGCCGACACCAATCAGCAAAGCCAGCGTCCAGTTGTCGATAATCCATTGCATTGGCCATATCCTTTCAGAAACCGATGGGCCGAGGGCCGGCCCGGTGCGTGCGTGTTTCGCCGCCGATACTAGAAAGACGCCGCCGGGCGCCGGACATTACAGAGATGCCTGATCCCCCGTGACGCCGGCCGCCTTGGCCTGTCGATAATGTCGGCAATCGCGCAGGCTGTGGATTCATGGGCCGGGGCAGGCGATATTCGTCTGGCAGAATCACACAGCTGCACCGCGATGACGTCTTGCGCCGGCCCGGCATGTGTTCGCGCAAAGATGTCAGCCCCATCATGTTTTCGAGAGGAACGCCATGATCGCCGCAATATCGATAAGCATAATTCTGGTCCTGCTGACGCTATGCCTGCACCAGGCCGCTCTTGTCTGGCTGGCGCGGCTCATCCCGATTGGCGCACACAGCACCCATCCGGGGTTGTATCTGCTGATGCTCGGGGTTTTCGCGGTCCATGTCGCCGAGATACTGATCTATGTTCTTGGCTTGCATGTGGCGATAAACATCCTCGATCTCGGGTCCCTGGAGGGTGCGCGTGCGAACGGGGTACTTGGGTATTTCTATGCCTCGGCGGTCTTTTACACGTCGCTTGGATTTGGTGATGTCCTGCCAAACGGGCATGTGCGTTTCATCGTCAGCATCGAGGCGCTGAACGGATTGCTGCTGATCGCCTGGTCGGCGGCCTTCATTTTCGCCGTGATGGGAAAATCATGGCATTGTTTTTCCGGACCAGGCGCCGAAGGATGCGGCAAAAGGAGCGATCCGGAAAAGTAAGCCGTCGGCGGACAGTGCGCCATTCCGGAAGCGCCCGCTTCAGGCCCAGGGCCGCAAATGGCCGCCGGGAACCATGCGCCTGCCGCCGCCGCGCGCCCGCGGTGCTCGGGGCGCAGTCAATCCAGCCCTGCCACCCCGCGCAGCACCAGATCGGTTACCAGATCGGCATATTCCCCGCGCGAGATCCCCTTGCCGGGGCGGTGCCACATGTAGAACCAGTTGAGCATGCCGAACAGGCTCATCGTCACGGGGCGGAGCTTTTCGGGATGTCGCTCATAATAGTCGGGCGTTACCGCCCTGAGCGCCTCGGAAACCGTTCGTATCATGTCGCGCTGAAGTTCGGCGAGCTTTTCCCGCTGGGCAACCGGCAGCGATTTCATTGCCTCGGTCTGGACCTGATGCTCGGCATCCGAATCGCGATAGGCATTCAGGATGGCATGTATGATCGCGCGCAGGTTTTCCTGCTTGTCCGGGCCGGACTGGTCCACCCCCTGTATGACATCGCGCAAGGTGCTCAGATAGCTGTGCACGATATCGAACAGCAGCGCATCCTTGCTGTCATAGTAATGATAGATCAGCGCCTTGGACACCCCGCAGGCCACTGCAAGCTGGCTCATGGACGAGCGATCGAACCCGTTTTCGGCAAAGAACGCCGCCGCCTTGCGCAGGATCGCGCGGCGTTTTTTGCCGTGGTCGGGGGCGATCGAGCGGGCCATCAGTCGCGCGGGCGGTTGTCGATCACCCGCACGGCCTTGCCTTGCGAGCGCGCCACCTTGCCGGGCTCGGCCGCGCGGATCTCGGCGGTGATGCCGACGACCGACTTGATGCGGCTGGCCAGCTGGCGGGCCGAGGCCTCGCGCGCATGCTCGCTGGCAGCGCCGGTGGTGGCCTCGACATGAACGATCATGTGATCCATGCGGCCCTTGCGGGTCAGCTCGATCTGGAAATGGGGGGCAAGGGTCGGCACGGTCAGCAGCTGTTCCTCGATCTGGGTCGGGAACACATTGACGCCACGCAGGATGATCATGTCGTCGCTGCGTCCGGTGATCTTTTCCATCCGGCGCATGGTCCGCGCGGTGCCGGGCAGCAGGCGGGTCAGGTCGCGGGTGCGATAGCGGATGATGGGGAAGGCCTCTTTCGTCAGCGAGGTAAAGACCAGTTCACCCAGTTCGCCATCGGCGACGGGCTCGCCCGTTTCGGGGTTCACGATCTCGGGGTAGAAGTGATCCTCCCACACATGCAGCCCGTCCTTGGTTTCGACGCATTCATTTGCGACCCCCGGGCCGATCACCTCGGACAGGCCGTAGATATCGACGGCATGCATGTCAAAGGCATCCTCGACCTCCTTGCGCATGGCATTTGTCCAGGGCTCGGCCCCAAAGACGCCGACCTCAAGCGGGCTTTCGCGGGGATCGAACCCCTGCACGCGGTATTCGTCAAGGATCGACAGCATGTAAGAGGGCGTGACCGTGATGCCCCTGGCCTGAAAATCCTCGATCAGGCGCACCTGTCGCGGGGTCATGCCGCCCGACACCGGCACAACCGTCAGGCCCAGCTTTTCGGCGCCGGCATGGATGCCCAGCCCGCCGGTGAACAGCCCGTATCCATAGGCGTTGTGCAGCACATCCCCCGGCCGCAGTCCCGACGCCCGCAGGCAGCGCGCCACCACCCCCGCCCATGTATCAAGGTCGCGTTTCGTATAGCCGACAACGGTCGGCTGGCCGGTGGTGCCGCTTGAGGCATGGACGCGCGCGATCTGTTCGCGCGGCACGGCAAACATGCCAAACGGGTAATTGTCGCGCAGATCCTGTTTCACGGTAAAGGGAAACTTGCGCAGGTCGTCCAGGCTGTGCAGATCGTCGGGATGCACGCCGGCCTTGTCGAAACTGTCCCGGTAAAAGGGCACATTGTCATAGGCATGACCCAGAGACCATTTCATCCGCTCGAACTGGAGTGCCGCGATTTCATCGCGCGAGGCGATTTCAATCGGTTCCAGTTCCTCCCTGCGAGGGGTAAGGTCCTTCATCTTTTCCTCCTCATGGTTTTTCCAGCATCAGGCTGATGCCCTGCCCGACGCCGATGCACATGGTGGCCAGGGCACGGGGAACATCGTGCTCGTTCATCTCGATGGCGGCAGTCAGGGCAAGCCGCGCCCCCGACATGCCCAGCGGGTGGCCAAGGGCGATGGCGCCGCCGTTCGGGTTGACGTGTTCGGCGTCGTCGGGCAGGCCCAGCTGGCGCAGCACGGCCAGCGACTGGGCGGCAAAGGCCTCGTTCAGCTCGATGATGTCGATGTCGGTGATCGACAGGCCCAGACGTGCAAGCAGCTTTTGCGTGGCAGGCGCCGGGCCGATGCCCATGATCCGGGGCGGCACGCCCGCAACCGCCATGCCGGTGATGCGGGCCTTGGGCGTCAGCCCGTATTTTTCGACCGCCTTGCCCGAGGCCACGATCACCGCCGCGGCACCGTCATTCACGCCCGAGGCATTGCCGGCCGTCACCGTGCCACCCTGGCGGAACGGGGTTTTCAGCGCGGCAAGTTTTTCCAGCGTGGTCTGGCGGGGATGTTCGTCGGTGTCCACGATGACGGGGTCGCCCCTGCGCTGGGGAATCTCGACCGGCACGATTTCGCGGCTCATGCGGCCGCTGGCGATGGCGGCGGCGGCGCGCGTCTGGCTGCGCAGGGCAAAGGCATCCTGATCTTCGCGCGAGATGTTGAAATCCTCGGCCACGTTTTCGGCCGTTTCCGGCATGGAATCGATGCCGTATTGCGCCTTGAGCACCGGGTTCACAAAGCGCCAGCCGATAGTGGTGTCAAAGATCTCGGCCCGGCGCGAAAAGGCGGTATCCGCCTTGGGCATGACAAAGGGGGCGCGGGACATGCTTTCGACGCCGCCGGCAAGGATCACCTCGGCTTCGCCCGCGCGGATGGCGTTGGCGGCCATGCCGATCGCGTTCAGTCCGGAACCACACAGCCGGTTGACGCTGACCGCCGGCACGCTGTCGGGCAGACCGGCCAGCAGCACCGCCATGCGGGCCACGTTGCGGTTGTCTTCGCCGGCGCCATTGGCATTGCCCATGATGGCGTCGTCGATGGCCTCGGGCGGCAGGTTGGGCGCGCGCGCCATGACCGCGCGAATCACATGGGCCAGCATGTCGTCGGGGCGCACCGATGAAAGGGCGCCGCCATAGCGCCCGATCGGTGTGCGCAGGGATTCGCAGAGATAGGCCTCGGTCATGGGATCATCCTTTGCTGTCGTCAAAATGCGTGCCCTTGATCACGCGGGAAAAGCCGCGGAATTCGGCAATGCTGCGGCCGTCCTCGCCGGTCACGCGCACATCATAAATGCCGTTGCGCCCGGTCCTGCTGACCTCGACCGCGGTGGCGGTCAGGCGCTCGCCAGGCTGGCCGGGCGAGATGTAGCTGATCACGTTGTGCTGGGCCAGCGCCGTCTGGTTGTAGCTGTTGCAGGCATAGGCGAATGCGCTGTCGGCCAGGGTAAAGATGATGCCGCCGTGACAGATGCCGTGGCCGTTCAACTGGTCGTCGCGCACCACCATCGACATGATGGCGGTGCCGGGGCCGATGGATTCAAGCGTGATCCCCATGGCCGGCGTCGTCTTGTCGCGGGCCTGCATCGAGGCGGCGGATCGTTCGGCAATTTCCTGAGCTGAAAGTTCTGTCATCTGCTGTCCTGTTCCCTGTTCGTGAAAAGGATTTGCATAAACCGACCGGTTGGTCAATAGTAGGCGCCGCCGAATGAACCGCAGGGAAGGAAGATCACATGACCATCATGCAGCTGAGCAGTTTTGCGCAAGGCAAGTGGGTTGCGCCGATGGGGCGCACGAGGCCGGTCTTTTCCGCTGTCACCGGCGAGCAGATCGCCGAGGCCGGATCAGACGCGCTGGATTTTCAGGAGATGATCGACTTTGCCGTGCAGCGGGGCGGGCCGGCCCTGCGCGAGATGACATTCCATGATCGCGCACGCAGGCTCAAGGCGCTGGCGCTGTATCTGAACGATCGCCGCGACGCGCTGTACGAGTTGTCATATCAGACCGGCGCGACGCTGGCCGACAGCAGGATCGACATCGATGGCGGGATTGGCACAATGCTGGTCTTTGCGTCAAAAGGGCGGCGCGAGATGCCCGATGGCCATGTCTATCTGGATGGCGATGTCGAGATGCTGTCGCGCAAGGGCTCGTTCCTGGGCCAGCATGTGGCAACGCCCCTGCGCGGGGTGGCGGTGCATATCAATGCCTTCAACTTTCCCGTCTGGGGCATGCTGGAAAAGCTGGCGCCGACCCTGCTTGCAGGTGTGCCCGCAATCGTGAAACCGGCAACCGCCACCAGCTATCTGACCGAGGCGGCGTTCCGCCTGATGGAGGAATCCGGCATCTTTCCCGAAGCTGCGTTCCAGCTGATCATCGGGGGCACGGGGGATCTGCTGGACCGGCTCGGCCCGCAGGATGTGGTCAGCTTTACCGGCTCGGCCGACACGGCCTTGATGCTGCGCGCAAACCCCAATATCATCAATCGCGGGGTGCGGTTCACGGCGGAACAGGACAGTCTGAACGCATCTGTCCTGGGCCCCGATGCGGTGCCGGGGACGCCGGAATTCGACCTGTTCGTCAAAGAGGTCGTGCGCGAGATGACCGCCAAGGCCGGGCAGAAATGCACCGCGATCCGCCGGATCATCGCGCCCGAATCCGTGGTTGGAGACCTGTCGGATGCCATCATCGCGCGGCTGGAAAAGACCGTGATCGGCAACCCGGCCGACAAGGAAACCCGCATGGGCGCGCTGGCGTCCGCCGCGCAGAAACAGGACGTGCTGGAAAAGGTCGCCGCATTTTCAGGTGAATGCACGCGCCTGTATGGGGATGTCGACAATTTCACCGTTCAGGGGGCCGATCGCGACCGCGGCGCCTTTCTGCCGCCGATGCTGTTTCGCTGCGACGACCCCGACAGCGCGCGCCGCGTGCATGAGGTCGAGGCCTTTGGACCCGTTTCCACCATCATGCCCTATCGTGACCTGAAACATGCGGCCGCGCTGATGAACCGCGGCGGAGGTTCGCTGGTGGGCTCGGTCATCACCAACGATGCGCAGGTCGCGCGCGAGATCACGCTTGAGGCGGCCGCCTGGCACGGGCGTCTGTATTTCAACAACCGCGATTCCATGGCCGAAAGCACCGGGCACGGCTCGCCCTTGCCGCATATGACCCATGGCGGGCCGGGGCGCGCGGGCGGCGGCGAAGAGCTGGGCGGTATCCGCGGGGTGCTGCACTACATGCAGCGGACCTCGGTGCAGGGCAGCCCTGACATGCTGACGGCGATCGGGGGGATCTGGGTCAAGGGCGCGCGCGAGATCGAACCGCCCGCGCATCCGTTCACCATGACCTTTGACGAACTCGAGATCGGCCACAGCATCGTGACCGCCCCCCGTGTCGTGACGCTGGAGGATATCGAGCATTTCGCCGAATTCACCGGCGACACCTTCTATGCCCATATGGATGAAGAGGCCGCGCGCGCCAACCCGTTCTTTCCGGGCCGCGTCGCGCATGGCTATCTGTTGCTGAGCTTTGCCGCCGGCCTGTTTGTCGAACCCAACCCCGGCCCGGTGCTGGCCAATACGGGGCTGAACGGCCTGTCCTTCCAGAAACCCGTCAGCCCCGGCGAGGAAATCCATGTGCGCCTGACGGTCAAGCGCAAGACGCGGCGGACAGATGAATATGGCGAGGTGCGCTGGAATGTGACCCTGTTCAACCAGGATGACGAGCAGGTTGCCGAATACGAGCTGCTGACCATGGTAGCCTATCGGCGCTGAGGCCTGCGCGGGCGGACAAGAGGGGATGCCTCCGGCGGGAGTATTTGGGCAAAGAAGAAGATCAGGGCGCCCGCAGGCAGGCGGCCATCTGCTGTGCGATGTGGTTGAGCAGCGTGGTTGGCGTGTATTCGGCCGGGTCGATATCGCGGCCAAGCGGGTCGGCAACGGCAAGCCTGGTGTCAGCGCGCGCACGCAAGGGCGCGGCCTGTCTGATCTGGGGCTGGCTGGGAACGAGGACACATGCCCGGGGTCGGCCCTGAATCGCCCTGCGCAAGGTTGCCATCAGGCCGAGACTGCCCGTTTCCATGTCGCCTGTGGTGAGTGCCCCCAAGGGAACAAGGCCGAAACTGCGTTCGAAATATTGATAGGAATCATGGAACAGGACGAGTGGTGACAGGGGCGGGCGCAACCTGGCGCGGATGGCGCGCTCGGTTTCGGCAAGGCGGTTCCGGAATGCGCGGAGATTGGTGCGATAAACGGACGTATTCGCGGGATCGAGCGCAGACAGGCGTCTGGCGATGGTGGCAGCCCAGATGCTCAGGTTCGCGGGCGACAACCAGCTATGGGGATCGATGACATCCGGTCGGCCAGGAGGGTTGCCGAGGGGAATGCCAGACGGAGGTGGTGTCGCCTGACGAGGGAACAGCCCGGGCCGGCGCAGCGGCAGCAACTGTACACCGGCGACCGCGTTCAAGGTGAGCGCGCGCCGGGCGATTTCGGGGCGGGCAAGGGGCTTGCGCAGGGCCGGAGTGGATTGCGGCCCCAGCCAGACAATCAGATCCGCCTGCAGGAGCGCGCGCATGTCCGACGGGCGGAGCGCAAAATCATGCGGCGTCATGGCAAGTGGTATCAGGCGCCGGGGTGTCTGTACGCCGGTGGCAATCACGGTGACCAACGCCTGAACGGGAGCGATGTCGGTTACGATATTCAGCCTGGCAGCACTGCCTGCCGTCGGCAGAAAGACGAGTGCGCCGGCCAGAAATAACCGGAGGGCCGGAAACACGATATCATTCATGATCATTTTCGATGTCGGAAACATCCGGGTAACCCTTGCCATCATTTGCGAAAGGAGAGTATAAATGATATGTTATAAAGTAACAATATGGAAACCGTGATGGTCGTCTCCGACCGGGAAAACATCTTTGCCCGCCACGATCACCGCCAATGTCGGCATGACGCAATGCGTCAGGTGCGCAGATCCTGCGCAAGGCAGCAGTTGCGGTTGACGCCCCTCAGGGCGCGGGTTCTGGAGATCCTGCTCGAGTCCCATCATGCCATGGGTGCCTACGAGATACTGGAGCGTCTGCGCGAGGACGGGCATGCGGGGCAACCCCCCACCGTCTATCGAGCACTGGAGTTTCTTTTGGCACATGGGTTTGCACATCGGCTTGAGCGGTTGAATGCTTTTGCCGCCTGTTGCCAGGTCGATCCCGCCGGGGACGAGGCGCATGAGCCGTTGTTCCTGATCTGCAGGTCCTGCCGCAAGGTGGCCGAGGCCCCGCTGGGCGCACTTGGCGAAAGAATCGACCACCGGGCCGGCGCACTGGGTTTCGTGGCACAGTCCCATATTGTCGAGGTTCTGGGCCTGTGCCCGGCCTGTTGCGGAGATAACGAGGATGAGTGAACCCCTGATCCGGACCAAGGGCCTCACCCTGGCATATGGTGACCATGTAGTCCTGGAGGGTGTCGATTTCCATATCGACGCGGCCGAGATCGTGACCATTGTCGGTCCGAACGGCTCTGGCAAATCGTCATTCCTGAAGGCGGTGATCGGTGCGCTGTCGCCCTCGGCCGGAAGTATATGGCGCAGACCCGGGTTGATAATGGGGTATGTGCCACAAAAGCTCTATCTCGACCCTGTCTTTCCACTGACCGTGCAACGTTTCCTGACGCTCACCCGCAGGCCCGTTCCGGGCGAGGTCGAGTCAGTGATTGCACGAGTGGGGATAGCCGGGGTTCTGGATCAGCAGGTTGCCCGGCTTTCCGGCGGGCAGCTCCAGCGCGTGCTTCTGGCGCATGCGTTGATCGGCAGGCCAGATCTGCTGATCCTGGACGAGGCCGCGCAGGGACTGGACCAGCCGGGCGTCGCCGCATTCTATCGCCTCGTCGAGACATTGCGCGGCGAGATAGGCAGCGCCATACTGATGGTCAGCCATGACCTGCATGTGGTGATGAGTGCATCTGACAGGGTGGTCTGCCTCAACGGACATGTGTGTTGCGAGGGAACACCGACCGCAGTTACCGAAGCACCTGAATACAGGCGCCTGTTCGGCCAGGGCACCAAAGGGGCGCTGGCGCTCTATCGCCACGAGCATGATCATGGGCATGAAGGGGCCGACTGGACGCATGAACGTAATTGATCCGTTTTTCCTGAGGGTCGCGCTTGCGGCGGTACTGGTGGCGGCGACGGCCGGGCCGCTGGGCTGTTTCGTGCTGTGGCGGCGGATGGTGTTTTTCGGCGATACGATATCTCATGCTGCTCTGCTGGGCATTGCCCTGTCACTGGCGTTCAGCATGCCGGTGATGCCGGGTGTCCTGCTGGCTGCCCTGGCTGTCTCAGCCATGATGCTGTTGGCGGGCGAGCGATTTCACCATGCCGATACCCTGCTGGGGGTGGCCGCTCATTCGGCGCTGGCGCTGGGGTTGGTCGCGGTCTCGTTGCTGGGGGGGGTCAGGGTCAATCTTGTCAGCTATCTGATCGGCGATATTCTGGCGGTGGACACGGGCGATCTGTGGCTGATCGGCGCCGGAGCGTTTCTCTCCCTGGGGTTGCTTGCTTGGCGGTGGAAGGGGCTGCTGATTGCGTCGGTTGACCGCGAGATGGCCATTGCCCATGGGTGGCGACCCGCGCGCGAAGGGGCAATATTCACCCTCATGCTCGCACTCCTGGTGGCGGTTGCAATCAAGATTGTGGGTGCATTGATGATTTCGGCGATGTTGATCATGCCGGCGGCAACGGCGCGGCTGGGGGCAACAACGCCCGAGCGCATGGCCATTCTGGCCGCGCTGTCGGGTATGGTTGCGGCGTTGTCGGGGCTTGCTGCCTCGTTCCGTCTCGATACGCCGACCGGCCCCAGCATCGTTGTCGCCATGCTTGTCCTGCTGTTGATAGTGGCCGGCATCAGAAGGCTTGTGGACAGGTTGCGACAGGTTCCCGATATCAGGACCTGAATGTGCGGGCAGATGATGCCGAATCCAGCACCGCAAGCAGGCCGCGCAGCAGGGCCAGCGGTGTCGGCGGGCAGCCGGGGATGTGCAGGTCCACCGGGATGACATCCCCCACCCCGCCCGCGATCGCGTAGGAGCCGCGAAAACAGCCACCATCGCGCGCGCAATCGCCAACGGACACCACCCATTTGGGGGCAGGAATTGCGTCATATGTCCGCCGGAGCGCAACCTCCATATTGCGCGTCACCGGCCCCGTTACCATCAGGATGTCGGCGTGCCGGGGCGAGGCTACGAAATGCAGGCCGAAGCGTTCCAGATCGTAATACGGGTTCGAAAGCGCGTGGATTTCCAGCTCGCACCCGTTGCACGAGCCCGCATCCACCATGCGGATGGCCAGCGAGCGGCCGAGGCGGCGATGCGCGGCGCGGTCGATCTCGGCGGCAAGCCGGCCCTCGGGGGTCGGCGCGGCCTCGGTCAGGGGACGTTTCAGCAGGCCTTCCAGCAGAAACTTGTGCATCACGCAACCTCACAGGTCATGGCCCGAATACGAGCAGTTGAAGGATTTGTTGCACAGCGGGAAATCGGCGATGATGTTGCCCTCGATCACCGCCTCCAGCAGGGGCCACTGGAACCAGCTCGGGTCACGCAGGTGGCAGCGGGTGATCCGGCCGCGCCGGTCCAGCGCGACAAAGGCCAGGATGTCGCCGCGGAAACCCTCGACCAGCCCCAGGCCCCGGCAGGCGCCGGCCGGTTTCGGCAGTTCGGCCCGCACCGCGCCCTCGGGCAGCCCGTCGAGCAGCTGGGCCAGCAGGGAAAGGCTCTGCTCGACCTCAAGGATGCGAATCCAGATGCGGGCGTTCACGTCGCCGTCCTTGCGTACCGGCACCGAAAAGCGCAGCCCCCCGTAAGGCCCGTAGGGGAACGCCTTGCGCGCATCAAAGCCCCGCCCCGAGGCCCGGCCCACATGGCCGCCCGCGCCAAAGCGGCGCGCCAGATCGCAGGACAGCCGCCCGGCACCGGTGGTGCGGTCGAGCAGCGAGGGCGTGTTGTCGTAAAGCTCCCGGATACGGGGAAAGGCCTGCCCGATTTCGTCAACAAGCGCGCGCAGCGCCCGCAGCCCGTCCGCCCCCGGATCGACCGCCACCCCGCCGGGCAGGATCAGATCGCGCATGAAGCGATGGCCAAAGACCGCACCGGCCGCGCGCAACACCCGTTCGCGCAGCGCGCTGCACTGGGCCAGCATCATGGCAAAGGCGGCGTCGTTGCAGATCGCGCCGATATCGCCCAGATGGTTGGCCAGCCGCTCAAGCTCGGCCATGATCGCGCGCAGCCACCGGGCGCGGGCAGGCACCTCGGCCCCCAGCGCGGCCTCGACCGCCTGCGCATAGGCCCAGCCGAAGGCCACCGCGCTGTCGCCCGACACCCGCGCGGCCAGCCGCGCGCCGCGGGCAGTGTCGGCGCCCTGCATCAGCCCCTCGATGCCCTTGTGGACATAGCCCAGGCGCTCTTCCAGGCGCACGACGGTTTCGCCCTGGGCGGTGAACCGGAAATGCCCCGGCTCGATGATGCCGGCATGGACCGGGCCGACCGGCACCTGATGCAGCCCGTGCCCCTCGACCGGCAGGAAGGGATAGTCCTCGGCCCTGCCGGCCGCCTCGGCGGGGTCTGCCGTGGCCTTGCCCAGGGGATGAGAGACGCCCCAGCGCCCATGATCCAGCCAGGGGCGGGTGTCGGGGGCGTCCTCGGGCAGCAGGCCGAACAGGTCGGCAATGCTGCGCTCCAGCCTCTGGGCCGAGGGGAAATGCCGCCCGACCGAGGGGAACCGGCCGTTTCGCGGCGAAAACGACAACAGCCCCATGCGCGGCGCGGCCCCGGTGTTGCCCGTTTCGGCCCCGCCAGCCGCCGACTCCCGCGCCTCGTCAAGCAGGGCGATGGTCACGCTTGTCCTGCTGCCCCACAGGCCCAGCAGGATCAGCCCCTCGGCTGCGGCCTGTTCAACCGCCTGCTGCCACTGGGCACGGTTGAGCGCATGCGGCTCGGCTGCGCGCCCATCGCCCGTGATGTCGAGATATTGCGAAATGTCGCTCATATCCCCCTCCTATCCCAGCAGCCGGGCGACGGCCTGAAACCAGGCGACCATCGGCCCGGGCAGATACAGCCCCGCCACCAGCACCAGCGCCATATGCGCATAAAGCGGCTTGAGCGAGGCCTTGAGCGGGGCGACATCCTGGCTGGGCGCGCCAAAGGCGACCTCGGTCAGGCGCAGGACCAGCGCGCCAAAGGCCAGCAGCAGCCCGGCCACGAACAGCACCGCCAGCAGCGGCGCCTGCGCGAAGGTCGAGCTGACCACCAGAAATTCGCTCATGAACACGCCAAAGGGCGGCAGGCCGGCAATGGCCAGAACCGCAATCACAAGCGCCCAGCCCAGCACCGGGTGGCTGTGGGTCAGGCCCCGGATCATCGCGGTCTTCTGGGTGCCCTTGATCTGGGCGACATGGCCGACGGCGAAAAAGATCGCCGATTTGGTCAGGCTGTGCATGACCATGTGCAAAAGCGCCGCGAAATTGGCCAGCGGCCCGCCGATGCCGAAGGCAAAGACGATGATGCCCATATGCTCGATCGAGGAATAGGCGAACATGCGCTTGATGTCGCGCCGCCGGTACAGCATCAGCGCGGCAAAGATCAGCGACACCAGCCCCATCGCCACCATCAGCGGCCCCGGCGGCAGGGTCTGCCCATTGGCCGTCATCAGTATCTTGAAGCGCAGCACCGCGTAGAGTGCGACATTCAGCAACAGCCCCGAAAGCACCGCCGAGATCGGGGTCGGCCCCTCGGCATGGGCATCGGGCAGCCAGGCGTGCAGCGGCGCCAGCCCCACCTTGGTGCCATATCCCAGCAGCAGAAAGACAAAGGCCAGATTCAGGATCATCGGGTCGAAGCCGGCGGCGGCGCCGATCAGTTTCGTCCACAGCATGGCATCGCGGCCCTCGCCCAGCACCGGCTGTGCCGTCAGATAGACCAGGATCGTACCGAACAGCGCCAGCGCGATACCGACCGAGCCGAGGATGAAATATTTCCAGGCGGCCTCCAGCGCCTCGGGCGTGCGATAGAGCCCGACCATCATCACGGTGGACAGCGTGGCCAGCTCCACCGCAACCCACATAAGCCCGATATTGTTGCTGGCCAGCGCCAGGTTCATGCCGAACATCATCGCCTGATACATCGCGTGGTAGAACCGCAGATTGGCCGGGGTAAGGCGGCCGATTTCCAGTTCATGGGCGATATAGCTGGCGCTGAACCAGGCGGCGGTCAGGCCGACGAAACTGTTCAGCACGATGAACACGATGTTCAGGGCATCGACCAGCAGGTAGTCTCCGGCCCGCTGCGGCGTGACAAACAGGGCCAGCGCCAGCAGCAGGGTCACGAGGCTGGCCCCCACGTTCAGCCGCGCCCCCAGGCGATAGCCCGGAGTCAGCGCCAGCAGCACCGCGGCAATGGCTGGCACGGCGACAACGCCGGTGACGGGATCGACGGGCAGGATCATCGTCTTTCCCCCCGAAAGGCGTCCAGCGCCGCCACATCGACGGTATCGAAGCGTTCGCGGATGCGGAACAGGAACACGCCGATCACGATCAGGGCGATCAGGATGGAAAAGGCGACGCTGATCTCGACCACCAGGGGCATGCCGCGGGCGCCGGCGGCGGCCAGGATCAGCCCGTTCTCCAGCGACATGAAGCCCACCACCTGCCCTACCGCATTGCGCCGCGTGACCATGATCAGCAGCCCCAGCAGGATGACCGAAAGGGCAAAGGCCAGATCCTCCTGGGCATAGGTCTCGACGCTGCGGGTCAGGCGCAGCATCAGCACCACCGACAGCGCCACCAGCCCCATGCCGGCCAGCATGCTCGGCCCCACGCCGACGGCGGGTTCGACCTGCCGGCGGATGCCGAGGCGGGCAATGATGCGGTGCAGCGCGGCCGGGATGATCAGCGCCTTGAAGATCAGCGCGATCGCCGCCGTGACGTAAAGATGCGGCGCACCCTGCATCCAGGCCTGCCAGGCGACCGACAGCCCCAGCACCAGCGCATGCAGCGCATAGACGTTGAGAAGCGCGTAAAGGCGGTCCTGATACAACATCATGAAGCTGACCAGAACCAGCCCCCCGGCCAGAAGATGGGCAATGTCGAAGGACAGACCGGTCATGCTCACAGGCTCCTCGAAACAAACAGCAGGATCGTTCCCAGAAGTGCCAGCATCAGCGCGATGCCCAGCAGATTGGGCACGCGGAATACCCGCATCTTGGCAATCGAAACCTCAAACAGGGCCAGCAGGGTGCCGCCGGCCGCGATCTTGACCAGCCACAGTGCCACGCCTCCCGCCATCGCCGCCATCCCCGCACCCGGCCCGGCCAGGCCCCAGGGCAGAAAGACACTGGATATCAGCGACATGTACAGCATCAGCTTGAGCGCGCCGGCCAGCTCGATCATCGCCAGGTGGCGGCCGGAATATTCCAGCACCATTGCCTCGTGCACCATGGTCAGTTCCAGATGCGTTGTCGGGTTGTCCACCGGGATGCGGGCGTTTTCGGCAATCGCGACGATGACCAGCGCCACCAGCGCCATGCCCAGCGATACCCTGAGGCCCACCATGGGCGCGGCCAGCGCATGGGCCACGGTCGAAAGCTGGGTCGAGCCCGCCACCAGCGACAGCGCAAACACGATCAGCAGCATCGCCGGTTCGGCCAGGCTGGCGATCAGCATCTCGCGGCTGGATCCGATGCCGCCGAAACTGGTGCCCACATCCATGCCCGCCAGCGCCAGAAAGAAACGGGCGAACCCCAGCAGCGCGACGATGGCGATCAGGTCCGCGCTCCAGCTGAATTGCAGATCGATCGCGAATGTCGGCACCAGCGCCGCCGCCACCCAGGTTGCGGCAAACACCAGATAGGGCGCCACCCGGAACAGCCATGAGGCGTTTTCGGCCAGAACGACCTCCTTGTGCATCAGCCGAAGAAGCGCGACATAGCTTTGCAGGATCGGCGCGCCCTGCCTGCGCAGCAGACGCGCCTTGACCTTGCGCACAAGCCCGACAAGGGCCGGCGCCATCGCCACGACCAGGGCCATCTGCAACCCCTGAACGGCAAGACTTGCGATCAACTCCATGTTGTCAGCACCAGAAGAAGAAAGACCAGCAGCCCGAAAACCACGCTCAGATAGCGCCGGATGGTCAGGAACTGCAGATGATTGAAGCGATCGGCCAGCCAGCCCACCGCCCCGTGGATGCGGCCGTAAAAGACGTCCCAGACCGGGTCGATCATCGAAACCTCCAGCCGCGCGGGGCGGTTGTCGCCGGGCGGCGGCATGGTGACGTCCTCGCGCACCCGAAAGACGATGCCGCCCAGCGTGCGCCGGATCGGCTGGGCAAAGCTGGCGGCGCTGTACTGGGTGCTCGGGTCGTCCAGCGCAAAGCCGCAATCCCAGGCCGGCGCCCGGCGCAGGCCGCGGGCGGCAAGACGGTGGATCAGCCAGGCCGCCAGCATGGCGCTTGCGCCGATGAACAGCAACACCAGCAGCCCGTCATACGATGCCCGCGCGGCCCCGACCGGGGCGATCATCAGCCACGGGTTTCCTGCCTGCGTGGGCAATGCGCCCGATGTCAGGGCGCGCGCCACCGGCTGCAACGCGTCGATTGCCAGGCCCGGCACGATGCCCAGGACCAGGCACAGCGCCGCAAGCGCCGCCATCGAACCCTGCGACCAGCGATCAACCTCGCCGGCGGTGGCGGCCTCGGTCGTGCGCGGCCGGCCCAGGAACACGACGCCATAGACCTTGACGAAACAGGCCGCCGCAAGCGCCGCCGCAAGCGCCAGCAGGCCGCCGACGCCGGGGGTCAGGATCTTGAGCCCCCATTGCGGCAGATCGGGGCTGAGCAGGATCGCCTGAAAGGTCAGCCATTCGGACACGAAACCGTTGAACGGCGGCAGCGCCGAGATCGCCA
The DNA here is from genome assembly GCA_964637875.1 of uncultured Rhodobacter sp. Classification (GTDB taxonomy): domain Bacteria; phylum Pseudomonadota; class Alphaproteobacteria; order Rhodobacterales; family Rhodobacteraceae; genus UBA5972. Next base: position 1,858 of record CAZWXK010000004.1, on the reverse strand, counting down.
CCGCCCCGATCAGGAACAGGAACGACGTGACCGGCATGCGGTGGATCAGCCCGCCAAGGCGATCCATATCGCGGCTGCCGGTCGCCACCTGTACGGCGCCCGCGCCCATGAACAGCAGGCTCTTGAACAGCGAGTGATTCAGCACATGGAACAGCGCCGCCGTCATCGCCAGCGCGGCGGCCACCTCCATGCCGTTGCCGCGAAAGCCCATGGCAAGGCCCAGCCCGATGAAGATGATGCCGATATTTTCAACCGTGTGATAGGCCAGCAGGGTCTTGAGGTCGTGCTGCATGAGGGCATAGAGCACACCCATCACCGCCGTCAGCGCGCCCACCCCCATGACCACCATCGCCATCCACCACGGCGCCGGGGCCAGCAGGTCGAATGTCACGCGGACGAAACCGTAGATGGCGATCTTGGTCATGATGCCGCTCATCAGCGCCGAGACATGGCTGGGTGCGGCCGGATGCGCCAGCGGCAGCCAGACATGCAGCGGCACGATCCCCGCCTTGGACCCCGCGCCCAGCAGCATCAGGAAAATCACCACCACCGTCAGCACCGCGCCGCGCTGGCCGGCAAGCGCGCGCATCGCCTCGAACCCATAGCCGCCGCCCTGCGACAGCAACCCGAAGGCCAGCAGCAGCGACATGGTGCCGAAGGCCGCCATGATCAGATAGACCACCCCGGCCCGGCGCGCCTCGGCCTGGCGGTGGTGGCTGAGCACCAGCGCCCATGACAAAAGCGACATCAGCTCCCAGCTCAGCAGAAAGGAAAAGGCATCATCGGCCAGAACGACCAGCGCCATCGCCCCCAGAAAGGCCGGATAAAAGGGCAGAACCCGGGCGGGTTCGTCCTCGTGACGGCCATATCCCAGCCCGTAGACGGCATTCAGCGCGCCCCCCAGCCCCAGAACCAGCAGGAAAAAGGCCGACAGGACGTCAAGACGCAGATGCATGCCAAGCCAGGGCAGGCCGATGGGCAGGCTCATCAGCCGGGGCGAGGACGCGGACAACAGGAAGCCGGCACCGACAATGGCCAGCAGGGCCGAGGCCGCCGCCGACAGGGAATAGACGACTGCCCCCATCCCCGCCCGCGCACGCATCGCCACGGCCAGGGCGGCCAGTGCCAGCAGGGCGACCGACAGGGAAAACGCCAGTTGAACCGCGGTCATGGGGCGGTGTCCTCGACGCTTTCGTTGCCGGATCCGGCCACCTCTTTCAGGCGTACGCCGCGGCCCCTGCCGGTGCTGGGGGCGCCTTCGGCGATCAGCTCGACCCCGGCGGCATCGAGCGCCTCGACCACGCGGGTCAGGCTTTCGATCACGCCGCGCACATTGCCCTGGCTGGCCTCCATCCGCTGGATCGTCGGCACCGACACGCCGGCCATCTCGGCCAGCGTCTTCTGGTCAAGTCCCAGCAACGCTCGCGCGGCGCGCATCTGCGCGGCAGTAATCATGCTGATTTCATCCATGTATGAAGTGTCCTGATCGGCTGATAATACAGCATAAGTGATATGTCAAACATCAATTATCCAGAATTATCGAGATGCTGTCGATTGCGCCCCAATACAAGTCATTTCATAGCGGCATCATCGCTTCCGGGGGCGAGACTGTGAGTTTGCATGCAAAACTGACCCGGTTGGGTGGGTAATTTGCAAGTAAAATTGACCCCCCTGTTTTGTTAACATCCGCGTTTTTGGACGCGGAGAATGAGCAGATGATATCAATGGAAAGTGCAGCGAAGATCCGGCGTCTGGTTTTGCGCGATGGGCGAAGTATCCGGTCTGTGAGCCGGGACACGGGGTTGGCGGGACAATGTCTTCGTCGAACGGCTGTGGCGGACCATCAAATACGAGGAGG
>CAZWXK010000003.1:80281-96086 GCA_964637875.1 uncultured Rhodobacter sp. | reverse complement strand
ATGCTCTGGACGCCGCGCTCAGGGGTAGTCCGCTTCGGCCGTGGCGGTTGCCAACACCCCGCCGCTGCGCGATTTCAGCGCCGTGGCCGTCCAGCGGTAGCGATGGCTGCCATTGGGCGGGCAGGGGCTCTGATAGGTGAACGCGCCCCTGGCAATACGCCCCGTGCCATCCCATCGCACCAGCCCGCCGCCATGGTCATAGCCCGGCGCATCCAGATCGCGCAGACGAAAGCGGATGAACCTTGTCCCCGCGGGTACATTGCCCAGGTCAAAGACGGGGCTGGCGACGCGATTCGGATAGCCGCTGGTACAGGGCTTGAGGCCGCTCCAGTCAAAGGCCAGCGAAAACGTGCCTGCCGACGCGCCCTGGGCCAGGGCAAGGCTCAGCAGGGTTGCCAGGATGAAAAAGGGGTATCGGTATGTCATCGCCACCTCGCCAATAGTGCCGTGGAAACGGTTTCCCATGCCATCCTGACCTTTCCTCGCGCGCGCGTCCAGCCCGCCGATGCGGCCCGCTCCATCAGTCCGGCATAAAGGGCCGGTTGCGCAGATGGGCCAGCACGCGTTCCAGATTGCGGTGCAGCACCACGCGCTCGTCAGGGCTGAGAAAGGCGCCAAGCTCGATCTCGCGACCATTGCCTTTCAGGGTCAGATAGTTCTCCACCGGCCCGCCTTCCGGGCGCAGCCCGAGCCTGGTCCAGTAGGGATTGGCCTCCCAGCGCCGCTCGGTGCCGCATGGGTCGAGGCGGCGTACCCGGATGCGGTCGGGCCACAGGACAAGTTCCTCGCACAGCGCGCCATCGCGCATGTTGCGCCGGATCGATACCCATAACGCGGCCAGGATGGCCAGCAGGAAGGGCAGCATCACCCACAGCGCGGGCGTGCCCAGCAGAGGCGCCAGCGGCACGAGGCACAGCAGCCAGGTGAGCAGAATCACCACCGCAAAGCCGCGCGGCGAAAGCGAGCGGTGCGGGCGCAGCACCACCTGTGCAACGACCGCGCCCTCGGCGGGCTGGCCGCAAAGCGGCGGGGCCCCGGTTTGCGCCGGAGCCCCCCTTTCTGTCATCCAGACGGCCGGCATCAATGCGCGGGCTGCTTGTCCCACATGTCCGGCGTCGGCAGCGTCTCGAATGTGTGCTCCGGCGGCGGCGACGATACCGTCCACTCCAGCGAATCCGCATATTCGCCCCAATACGAGTTCTCGGTCACGCGCCGGCCGAATTTCAGCGTGTAGAACACGATGCCGATGAACAGCAGGAAGGACGCAAACGAGATGAAGGCGCCGATCGACGAGATGTAGTTCCAGAAGCCGAAGGCCTCGGGATAGTCGATGTAACGGCGCGGCATCCCCTGACGCCCCAGGAAGTGCTGCGGAAAGAAGGTGACATTGGTGCCGATGAAGAACAGCCAGAAATGCAGCTTGCCCGCCCATTCCGGGTATTGCCGGCCCGACATCTTGCCGATCCAGTAATAGATGCCGGCAAAGATGCACATGGCGGCTCCGATCGACATCACATAGTGGAAATGCGCGATCACATAATAGGTGTTGTGATATGACCGGTCGATCCCCGCCTGCGACAGCACGATGCCGGTCACGCCCCCGATCGTGAACAGGAACAGAAAGCCGAAGGCAAACAGCATCGGTGTCTTGAACTCGATGGAGCCGCCCCACATGGTGGCGATCCAGCTGAAGATCTTGATCCCCGTGGGCACTGCGATCACCATCGTCGCCAGCATGAAATAGCTCTGTTGCGTTACCGACATCCCGGTGGTGTACATGTGGTGCGCCCAGACGACAAAGCCCAGACCACCGATCGCCACCATGGCATAGACCATCGGCAGATAGCCGAAGATCGGCTTTTTCGAAAATGTCGAGATGACATGGCTGATGATCCCGAATCCGGGCACGATGATCATGTAGACCTCGGGATGGCCGAAGAACCACAAGAGGTTGATATACAGCACCGGATCCCCGCCGCCCGAGGCGTCAAAGAAGGTGGTGCCGAAATTGCGGTCGGTCAGCAGCATGGTGATGGCCCCGGCCAGCACCGGCAGCGACAGCAGGATCAGGAATGCGGTGACGAAAATCGACCACGGAAACAGCGGCGTCTTGTGGAGCGTCATGCCCGGCGCGCGCATGTTCAGGAATGTCGTGATCATGTTGATCGCCCCCAGGATCGAGCTGGCCCCCGACAGGTGCACGGCAAAGATCGCGAAATCCATCGACATGCCGCCGTCCTGGGTGGACAGTGGCGCATAGAGCACCCATCCGACCCCGGCCCCCCGGCCCCCCTCGCCGCCGGGAACCAGCAACGAGATCACCGCCAGCGACGACCCCGCCACATAGAGCCAGTAGCTGAGGTTGTTCATCCGCGGAAACGCCATGTCCGGCGCGCCGATCATCAGCGGCATGAAATAGTTGCCAAACCCCCCGAACAGCGCCGGAATGACCACAAAGAACATCATGATGATGCCGTGGCCGGTAATCAGCACGTTCCAGAAATGTCCGTTCGGCGTACAGGGCTGCGACGGATCCGCGACCAGGCGCAGCCCCTCCTGGCACATGTACTGAACGCCCGGATTCATGAGCTCGAGGCGCATGTAGATGGTGAAAAGCACCGAGACAAATCCAAGCGTTGCCGCGGTGAACAGATAGAGGATTCCTATATCCTTGTGATTTGTGGACATGAACCAGCGGGTAAAGAACCCCTTTTGCGCATGTTCCCCATGCGCGTGTACGGCTGCGTCTGCCATTTATTGTTCTCCTGACACATCTTCCCTTCCCCTTGCGAATCCGCATCGGACCGTGGGGCCTATGCAGCAATTGGTACCCGACGGGGGGGCTTGTCTCAACAGTTTCATATGCCGCAGCCCGGGAATTTTCCCGCGCAGCCCCCTGCCGGGGCGCAGTTTTCCATCCCGACAGGGGGTGTTATGCGCCAGATTGATACCGATCGCACCGATTTCCCCCTTGATCCAAAGGGTCGTTTTCCGTCAATCTCGCCCCACGGGCCGGCGCGCCGGACTCTGTCCGACAGGAAAATGATCGGCCCGGACAAGACAGGGAGGAAATGACATGACACAGGCCGCTCTTGGCGGTCCGGCTGCGCCGGTCGTGCGCAGGATCGGATTTGACGATCTGACATTCGCACTCGGGATGGGGCTGCGCGATTTCCTGCGATGTCCCCTGTACGGGCTGACCATCGCGGCGCTGTTCGTCGCCGGCGGGATGGTGCTGGCGATGGCGCTCAGGGCCGGAGATGCCTTCTGGCTGATCCTGCCCATAGCCGTGGCCTTTCCGCTGCTCGGGCCCTTCGTGGTGGTCGGGCTTTACGAGGTCTCGCACCGCCTGGAAGGCGGCCAGAGGCCCGGCTGGTCACAGGTCGCGCAGCGGATCCTGGGCCAGATCGACGGCCAGATCCCGTCGATCGCCTTCGTGATGATCTTTTTCGCGGGCATCTGGTTCTTTCTGGCCCATCTGGTCTTTGCGCTGTTCCTGGGCCTTTCGGCGATGACCAACATCTCGACATCCTTCGAGGTGCTGCTCAGCGCGCGCGGGCTGATGATGCTGGGGGTGGGCACGGCCGTCGGTGGCCTGCTGGCCTTTGTGCTGTTCTCGCTGACGGTGGTGTCGATTCCGCTGCTGGTTGACCGCGAGATCGATTTCGTCACCGGCATGATCACCTCGGTTCAGGCGGTCATCCGCAATTTTCCGGTCATGGCGATCTGGGCGCTGCTGGTCGGATTGCTGAGCCTGCTGGCCATGATCCCGCTGTTTCTGGGGCTGCTGGTGGTGCTGCCGGTACTGGGACATGCAACATGGCACCTGTATCGCCGGGTCCTCGAACCCGCCTGATCGCAGCGACGCCGCTCCAACCGGAAAACCGGCCCCGTCCATGGGGCCGGATCGGCTTCTTCTTTGCGCAAATACGCCCGCCGGAGGCTCCCGGCGCCGGGCCAGACGCGGCGTTCAGCGTTTTTCGACATCCACATAGTCGCGCTGCGTCCTGCCCACATAGAGCTGCCGCGGACGGCCGATCTTCTGGGTCGGGTCGCCGATCATTTCCTTCCACTGGGCAATCCAGCCCACGGTGCGGCTGAGGGCAAAGATCGGCGTGAACATCGAGGTCGGAAAGCCGATCGCGTCCAGAATGATGCCGGAATAGAAATCGACATTCGGATACAGCTTCTTCTCGATGAAATAATCGTCGTTGAGGGCGATCTTCTCCAGTTCCTTGGCAACCTGCAATGTCGGGTTGTCATGCACGCCCAGCAGATCGAGCACCTCATCCGCGCTCTGCTTCATGACGCGGGCGCGGGGGTCGAAATTCTTGTAGACACGGTGGCCAAAGCCCATCAGGCGGAACGGGTCGTTCCTGTCCTTGGCGCGCCTGATATATTCGGGGATGCGATCGACCGTGCCGATCTCGCGCAGCATGTTGAGCGCGGCCTCGTTGGCGCCGCCATGGGCCGGCCCCCACAGGCAGGCGATGCCGGCGGCGATGCAGGCAAACGGGTTGGCGCCCGAGCTGCCCGCCAGACGCACGGTCGAGGTCGAGGCATTCTGCTCGTGATCCGCATGCAGCGTGAATATCCGGTCCATGGCGCGGCTGAGGATCGGGTTGACCTCGTAATCCTCGGCCGGCACCGAAAAGCACATGCGCAGGAAATTGCTGGCGTAATCCAGGTCGTTGCGCGGATAGACAAAGGGCTGACCGATCGAATATTTATAGGCCATGGCAGCGATCGTCGGCATCTTGGCGATCAGACGGATCGAGGCGACCTCGCGCTGGTAGGGGTCGTTGATGTCGGTCGAGTCGTGATAGAACGCCGACATCGCGCCGACCACGCCCACCATGGTTGCCATGGGGTGCGCATCGCGCCGGAACCCGCGGAAAAAATTGAGCATCTGCTCATGCACCATGGTGTGGTTGGTGATGCGGTTTTCGAAATCCTCCTGCTGCTCGGCCGTGGGCAGCTCGCCATACAGCAGCAGGTAACAGACCTCGAGGAAATGGGATTTCTCGGCCAGCTGGTCGATCGGGTATCCCCGATAGAGCAGCTCGCCCTTGTCGCCGTCAATGAAGGTGATGGTGGATTCGCAGGATGCGGTCGAGGTAAAGCCGGGATCAAAGGTGAACACGCCCCCCTGGGCGTACAGCTTTCGTATGTCGATCACATCGGGGCCGGCCGTTGGCGAAAGCATCGGCAATTCCAGGGTTTTTCCGTCAAAGTTCAGGGTTGCCGTCTTTTTTGCGTCCGCCATCTTGTGTGTACCTCTCTTCGCTGTTGCGTTCCGCCGGCCCGAAATCAAGCCCACCCCTTGACGGGGGCGCCGCCAGCATAGGGCGGGGCGTGTGAAACTTTCGTGACCCGGTACGGAAAACGGCCCCGAACGGGCCAGGGTGTGAACTGGTCCATCCGTGTCGTGCCGGTCGTGCCGGGGATCAAACAGTCGCGTCCCCGAGCCGTGCGATGGTCTCGTCCCGACCGATCAGCACCATGACATCGAAAACGCCCGGCGATACCGTTCGCCCTGTCAGCGCGGCCCGGAGCGGCTGTGCCACCTTGCCGAGCTTGAGTGACTCTTCTTCGGCAAAACTCCTCACCACAGCCTCCAGACTGTCCCTGTTCCAGCTAGCATCTTGCAGGCGCGGCGTCAAACGCTTCAGCATACCACGGGATACAGAATCAAGCAGTCGTGAAGCGGCCTCGTCAGGAACGAATGGACGGCTTGCCATGATGAAATGAGCGTTTTCAACCAGATCCGGCAGCTTTCTGGCCCTTTGCTTGAGGACTGGCATCGCCTTTTCCAGATCGACCTGTTGACGCGCGGTCAACGGCGGCAGGTCGTTTGACGCAAGGTAATCGGCGATCAATGTCACCAGACGCGAGTCATCGCTGGCGCGGATATGCTGGCCGCACAGGTGGTCGAGCTTTCTGAAATCGAAACGCGCGGGCGATTTGCCGATTCCCGACAGGTCGAACCATGCGACGGCCTGTTCGGTGGTAAAGAATTCATCGTCGCCGTGGCTCCAGCCCAGGCGGGCCAGATAGTTGCGCATGGCCTCGGGCAGATAGCCCATCCTGCGGTATTCGCCGACCCCCAGCGCACCGTGGCGTTTGCTCAGTTTCCTGCCATCGGGGCCATGGATCAGCGGAATATGGGCAAATACCGGTGCCTCCCACCCCATTGCCCGATAGATGAAGCTCTGGCGCGCGGCGTTCGACAGGTGGTCGTCGCCCCGGATGATGTGGGTCACGCCCATGTCGTGATCGTCCACCACCACCGCCAGCATATAGGTCGGCGTGCCATCGGCGCGCAGCAACACGAGGTCATCCAGCGTTTCGCATTTCCAGCTGACGCGCCCCTGTACGCGGTCATCTATGACGATCTCGCCCGCGCGCGGTGTCTTGAGGCGCACGACATATGGCGCATCGGGCCATGTCGCGGGGTCGGCGTCACGCCAGGGGCTGGAAAACAGGGTCGGGCGGCCCTCGGCGCGGGCCTGCTCGCGGGCGGCGGCGATTTCCTCGGGGGTGGAAAAGCACTTGTAGGCATGCCCCGTCTCCAGCATCTGCCGGGCCACCTCGGCGTGGCGCTCGGCTCGCGCGGCCTGGCTGATGGCCTCGCCGTCCCAACTCAGGCCAAGCCAGCGCATGCCGTCGAATATGGCCTCGGTCGCCTCGGGGGTTGACCGCGCCCTGTCGGTATCCTCGATCCGCAGCAGGAATTTTCCGCCGTGGTGACGCGCAAACAGCCAGTTGAACAGCGCCGTGCGGGCGCCCCCGATATGCAGATACCCCGTGGGCGAGGGCGCAAAGCGCGTGACAACCGGCCTGTCGGCCCTGTCGGTTGCGGCGGTGTCGGTTGTGGCGCTGTCAGTTGTGGCGGGGGTCTCGGTCATGGCGTTGTTAACCTTCGGATAACCAGATACGGGCAAGACTGCCCCGTCTTTAGGCGGAAAAGGGGGGCAGGGGCAAGGCTTGCGCGCGACCGGGCAATTGCTGGCGATGATCGAGGCCCAGCGCGGCACCCTGCTGTTGTGGATGCCGGTCTGGCTGGGTATCGGGATTGCCCTGTGGTTCCTGCTGCCCGACGCGCCCGCGCCCCCTGTTCTGGCAGCCATTGCCGGGGGTGTCACGGCCTGCCTCGTGGCCGCGCGGGCCACGCGCGGCTGGCCACGGGCAGTCCTGCTGCTGCCGGCCCTGGTGGGGGTCGGGCTGCTGGACATCGCCTGGTCGGCCCATCGCGTCGGCGCGCCGGTGCTGGAGATGGCGGGAAAGCCGCGCCTGACCGGTCCGGTTCAGGGGCGCGTGACAATGGTCGATCGCTCGTCCCGCGGGCAGCTGCGGCTGACCCTGGATCGCGTGGTGCTGCCGCGGGTGGCACCCGCATCGACGCCGGCGCGGGTGCGGGTCAGCCTGCGCGCCCGACAGCTGCGGCTGGATCCCGTGCCCGGGGCAAGGGTGATGGTGACGGCCACGCTGGTCCCTCCGGCGGGGCCTGTCGCGCCCGGCGCATTCGATTTTCGGCGTCATGCCTGGTTCCGCCGTCTTGGCGCGGTCGGTTATGCCCGGGGTCCGGCGCTGGAATATGCGCCGCCGCGGCAGGATGGCGTGGCGCTGCGTCTTGCGGCGTTCAGAATGCGCCTTGCGCGCGCCATCAGGGCCAGGATCAAGGGGCAGGCCGGCGCCTTTGCCAGCGCCATCCTGACCGGCGATCGCACCGCCATCGACCCCGGCCTGCTCGGCGATCTGCGCAATTCCAACCTGGCCCATCTGCTGGCGATATCGGGGCTGCACATGGGGTTGCTGGCGGGATTCGTGCTGGCGGCACTGCGCTATGGGCTGGCGCTGGTGCCATGGCTTGCGCTGCGCCTGCCCGTGAAACGGATTGCGGCCGTGGCCGCGCTGGCGGCGGGCCTTGGCTACATGATTCTTTCGGGGGCCAGTATCGCGACCCAGCGTGCATTCGTGATGCTGGCGGTGATGCTGGTGGCGTTGCTGCTGGACCGGCGCGCATTTTCGCTGCGCGCGGTGGCGCTGGCGGCGGTGCTGGTACTGCTGTGGCGGCCCGAAAGCCTGGTCGAGGCGGGCTTTCAGATGTCGTTTGCCGCGACGGCCGCCCTGATCGCGGTGTTCGAGGCGCTGCGCAACCTGCGGGGCAATGGCGCGCCTGCGGCCATCGACGGGTTGCTGCACGGGAAGGGGCGCCTTTCCCGGCCCCTGCGCTGGCTGGGGGCGCTGGCGCTGTCATCGGCGACGGCGGGACTGGCCACCGCACCTCTTGCCGCCTGGCAGTTCCACCGCCTCGTGGCCTATGGGCTGCTGGCCAACCTGGCCACCGTGCCGGTCATGGGGCTGCTGGTCATGCCGGCGGGCGTGCTGGCCATTCTGGGCGAAATCCTGGCCCCCGCGAGCGGCGCAAGCCAGCCTTTCTGGTCGTTGATGGGGGCGGGTATCGACTGGATCCTGACGGTTGCCCGAGAGGTTTCGTCATGGAGGGGCGCAGTCCACCCCGTGCCCGCCGCACCCTGGCCGGTGCTGGCCGCAATCATCGCGGGCGGGCTGATGCTGGTGCTGTTGCGGGGGCGGGTGCGGCTGATCGGGGCGATCCCGCTGGTGGCGGGGTTGCTGGCATGGGGGCAGGTGGCGCGCCCCGATCTTCTGATCGCGCGCGATGGTGGCCTTGTCGGGGCCATGACAGGACAGGGCCGCTGGCTGAGTCGCGCCCGCGGTGCGGGTTTCGCCGCCAGGGTCTGGCTCGAACGCGACGGCGATGCCGCGACCCAGCGCGAGGCAGCCGCACGCCCCCCGCCGCCGTGGCTGGCGGTGTTGTCACGCAGCCCGCGCGCGCCCTTGCCTGCGGGGACACGGGTGGTGCTGGTGACGGGCAAGGGCATGTCGCCCGCCGCGATTTCCGCATCATGTGCCGCGGGCATCCTGGTGATCCTGCCGCGCATGGCCTGGCCGGCGGGGCTGCCCCGCCGGGCCTGTCGCGTCATCGACCGGCCCATGCTGATCCGGGCGGGGGCGGTCTCGGTCGATCTGCGCGCGCGCGGATTCGGGATCGTCACCGTCAGCGATGAAACCGGCAGGCGTCCCTGGAGCCAGCCCGCGTTGCCCGGCCATGGCCGGGCGCCGGCGCGCGAAATGAAACCGGCCCTTGCCGATGGCCCGGCAAGGGTTGCTCAGTAGGTGCGGATCAACCCGACAAGGCGGCCCTGCACGCGCACCTGATCGTCACGATAGACGCGGGTCTCATAGGCGGGATTTGCAGCCTCGAGCGCGATCGATCGCCCATGCTTGCGCAGCCTTTTGAGGGTTGCCTCCTGACCCTCGATGAGGGCGACCACGATATCGCCGTTATCCGCATCCTCCTGTTCGCGGATGACAACGATGTCGCCGTCATTGATGCCGGCACCGATCATCGAATCGCCCTTGACCTCGAGCGCATAATGCAGGCCCTTGCCCCCCAACATCGCGGCGGGCACCGACAACGAGTCGGTCTTGTGACTGATCGCCTCGATCGGGGTGCCGGCGGCGATGCGCCCCATCACCGGCAGGTCGAGCGCGTTGCGCCGACCGACGGGAACCTCGCCCCTGGCCTCATTGGAAACACCTCCATACGCGCCCGCGGAATCGGCCCGGGGCGCGTCGCGTCCACGCCGCGCGGGGCTGTCGGCGACCAGTGTGGGCGTAAAGCCGCCCGACAGGCCGGGATCGACATTGTCGCGTTCCAGCGCATCGGGGAGTTTGACGATCTCGATTGCGCGGGCCTTGTGGGCCAGGCGCCGGATGAAACCCCGTTCCTCGAGCGCGGTAATCAGGCGGTGGATGCCGGATTTCGAGCGCAGCCCCAGCGCATCCTTCATTTCGTCGAACGAGGGGGGGACGCCGTCGCGTTGTATCCGCCTGTTGATGAGGTTCAGCAAATCCAGCTGCTTGCGTGTTAACATGAATGCCTCCTGTTGCGCTCGATCTTCCGCACCTGACGGGCGGTGTTCCTGCGTCTCCGGCTGAAAGGCGGGCCATGCCGAGGGGACGGGGCCGTGCCGAAATCGATTCATGTTAAGTTCTATGATCGTTCCTGTTTTGTGTCAACGTTCATCGTGGTGTTCCCGACCACGATATCGCCTACAGGTGGATGACGTCGACCATCTCGCCGGCGCTGCGCGCACCGTCATGGGGCGGGCGCACGATCAGCGCATCCGAGGCGGCTAGCACCGACAGCAGCGCGCTGTCCTGGCGGGGATGGGCCTCGACGACCAGCGCGCCGTCGCGCCTGACAATGCGCGCGCGCATGTAATGTTCGCGTGGCCCGTTGGCCGACAGGTCGGTGGCCAGAGGCATGTGCAGCCGGCTGCGTGCCTTGCCCGGCAGACCCTGCATGTGGCGCAGGGCGGGGATGACAAAGACATGCCCGCAAACCATTGATGATACGGGATTTCCCGGCAGGCCGATCATCGGGGTGCCGTTCATGCGCCCGGCCATGAGCGGCTTGCCCGGCCGCATCGCGACCTTGTAGAACGCGGTTTCCAGCCCCATTTCACGGGCCACGTCCTGCACGATGTCATGGTCGCCGACCGAGGCCCCGCCCAGTGTCAGGATCAGATCCGCCCCTTCGCACAGCCGGAACACCTGTTTCAGGGATTGCGCGTTGTCGCGCGCGATCGGCAGCATCCGGGCCTCGCCCCCGTGGGATTCGATCAGCGCGGCAAGGCCGAAATTGTTCGAGGAAACGATCTGGTCGGGCCCCGGTTCCTCGCCCGGCATGACCAGTTCGTCCCCCGTGGCGACCAGCGCGACAATGGGGCGGCGACAGACCGGCACCTCGGAAATGTTCATGGCCGCCAGCAGCGCGATATCGGCCGTGCTCAGGCGGCGCGGCGGGGCGATTTCGGTGCCCGCGGAAAAATCATCGCCCGCGGGCCTGATGAAGGGGCCGGCCGAGACGTTGTCGGAAATTGTGATCACATCATTGTTGCGCGTGACATCCTCCTGCATCACCACGCGGTCGGCGCCTGTGGGCACGGGCGCGCCGGTGAATATCCGCACGCATTGGCCGGGGCCGACCTGGCCGTCGAAACGCGCGCCGGCAGCGGATTCCCCGATCACCGTAAAGCGCGCGCCGGGGGCGACCTCGGCGCCGCGCATGGCGTATCCGTCCATGGACGAGGCGGCAAAGGGCGGTTGCGTGCGCCGCGCGGCGACCGCACGGGCCAGCACGCGGCCGGCGGCCTTGCGCAGCGGCACGACTTCATGTTCGAGCGGTGTCAGCAGCGACAGGATCTTTTCAAGGGACTCTTGAACGCTGATCATCATTGTGCCTCGTATCGTCCTGATTTTCCGCCGTCTTTCAGTGTCACGCGAATATCCGTGATGCGCATGGCGCGATCCACGGCCTTGAGCATGTCGTAAACCGTCAGCGCGGCGATGCTGACGGCGCTCAGGGCCTCCATCTCGACCCCGGTCTGGCCGGATGTCTTGACCGTTGCTGTGATCACAACGCTGCTGCTGTCGGGATCAACCTCCAGATCCAACGCCACCCGGGTGATGGGCAGCGGATGGCACAGAGGGATCAGGTCGGATGTGCGCTTGGCCCCCATGATGCCGGCCAGACGGGCAACCCCCAGCACGTCGCCCTTTTTCGCGGTTCCCTGCTGCACGATGGCCAGGGTTTCGGCCGCCATGACGACGCGGCCCCTTGCGGTGGCGATGCGGTCGGTCACCGGCTTGGCCGAGACATCGACCATATGCGCGTCACCCTTGTGGTCGAAATGGGTCAGTCCGGTCATGGCATTTCCTTTCGCGGGGTGGGGTTGGCCAGCAGGGCGCGCGTTGCCGCAGCGACATCCGCCTGGCGCATCAGGCTTTCGCCGATCAGAAAGCAGCGCGCGCCGTGATCCGCCAGATCGGCCAGATCGGCGGGCGTGAACAGGCCGGATTCGGCAATGATCATGCGATCGGCGGGCACCTGCCTGGCCAATTCGCGCGTGGTTTCAAGAGTGACCTCGAAGGTCTTGAGATTGCGGTTGTTTATCCCGATCATGGGCGAGCGCAGATTCAGCGCGCGCTCCAGTTCCTGCGCATCGTGGACCTCGACCAGAACGTCCATGCCCCATTCAAAGGCCGCAGCCTCCAGCTCTTGCGCCTGAGCGTCCGTGACCGAGGCCATGATGACAAGGATGCAGTCGGCACCAAGGGCGCGGGCCTCGGCCACCTGATAGGGATCATAAAGAAAATCCTTGCGCAGCACCGGCAGCGCGGCGGCCTTGCGCGCGGCGATCAGGTATTCGTCGGCGCCCTGAAAGCTGGGCGTATCGGTCAGCACGCTCAGGCAGGTCGCGCCGCCCGCCTGATAGGCGCGCGCCAGCGCGGGCGGGTCGAAATCGGCGCGGATCAGCCCCTTTGACGGGCTGGCCTTCTTGATCTCGGCGATCAGGCCATAGCCGGTTTTGCTGGCCGCGCGCAGGGTGTTGTAAAACCCCCGCGGGGCGGGTGCGGCGCGGGCGGCGGATTCGACCTCGGCCAGGGGGCGGGTCGATTTGCGGGCGGCGACCTCGTCCAGCTTGTAGGCCTTTATGCGTTCGAGAATGTCGCTCATCCCGCGGCGTCCGTCGTCAGGCGGGCCAGCGATTCCACCTTGGCCCGCGCGGCACCGGAATCGATGCTTTCGCGGGCGATCTCGACCCCCTGTTTCAGGTTGTCGGCGCGTTCGGCAACCACCAGCGCCGCCGCCGCGTTCAGCAGCACCGCATCGCGATAGGCCGATTTCATGCCTTCCAGCAGGGCGCGCAAGGCGGCGGCGTTTTCCGCCGGGCTGCCGCCGATGATGTCGTCAAAGGGGTGGACCGGCAGGCCGGCATCCTCGGGGTGGATCTCGGATGTCGAGACCTTGCCGCCCTCAAGTGCGGCGACCCATGTCGGGCCTGCGATGGAGATTTCATCGGTGCCGTCGCTGCCATGCACCAGCCAGGCCCTTTCGCTGCCCAGCGCGGCAAGGGTTTCGGCCATGGGGCGGATGACATCGCGCGAAAAGGCGCCGGTCAGCTGACGTTTCACCCCGGCCGGGTTGGTGAGCGGGCCGAGGATGTTGAAGATCGTGCGCGTGCCCAGCTCCTGGCGCGAGGGCATGACATGGCGCACCGCCGGGTGATGCATCGGCGCCATCATGAAGCCGATGCCGATTTCGTTGATGGCGCGTTCCACGACATCAACGCCGACCATGACGTTGACACCCATTTCCGTCAGCGCATCGGCCGCGCCCGATTTCGACGAAAGGTTGCGGTTGCCATGCTTGGCCACCACCACGCCCGCGCCGGCCACGACAAAGGCCGTGGCGGTGGAAATGTTCAGCGTACCCTTGCCGTCGCCGCCGGTGCCGACGATGTCGATTGCCCCCTCGGGCGCCCTGACCGCGTTGCATTTCGCCCGCATCACCGCGGCGGCGGCGGCGTATTCATCGACGGTTTCGCCCCGGGTGCGCAGCGCCATCAGCAGCCCGCCGATCTGGCTGGGGGTGGCGGCGCCCTCCATGATGATGCGAAAGGCATCCTCGGCTTCGGGCCGGGTCAGGGGGCGGTCGGCGGCAAGGCCGATCAGCGGTCTCAGATCGTCGCTCATGCGGGCTCTTTCACCTCGTCCAGAAAGTTTTTCAACAACTCATGCCCATGTTCCGAGGCAATGCTTTCGGGGTGGAACTGCACGCCGTGAATGGGCCGCGCGCGATGACGCAGCCCCATGATCGTGCCATCATTCAGCCAGGCGCTGACCGTCAGGCAATCGGGCAGGTCGTCGCGCCCCACCACCAGCGAGTGATAGCGCGTCGCCCTGAGCGGCGTCGGCAGGCCGGCAAACACCCCCTTGCCGTCATGTTCGATCTTGTCGGTCTTGCCATGCACGATCTGGTCATGGCGCACAACCCGCCCGCCAAAGGCCTGGCCGATGGTCTGATGCCCGAGGCACACGCCCAGGAGCGGTATGCGGGCCTCGGCGGCGGCAAGGGTAAGGTCAAGGCAGATGCCCGCCCGATCGGGGTCGCATGGCCCCGGCGACAGCAGGATCGCATCGGGATCCAGCGCCAGCGCCTCGGCCACGCTCAGCGCGTCATTGCGCACGACCCGTGTTTCGGCGCCCAGCTCGCCCAGATAATGGACCAGATTCCAGGTAAAGCTGTCATAGTTGTCGATCAGGAGGATCATGTCAGGCCCGGCTTTGTCATAAGGGGCGGATTTTCAAGGTGATCGCCCGATTGTTTCGCGCTATAAATGCCCGGAGCCACGCGAGATGGTCAAGAGCAGGCAGCAGGAATAATGTCTTATGATGGCGGGGGCACGTAAATGAGTGGCGGCTTTGGCGCGGGTTTCATCAAGGGGGCACTGCTTTCGCTGGCGGTGGCTGCGACGGCATCCCTGATCCTGCCGTTGCCGGCACCCAATCCCGCCGAGCGCCCGCAGACCGACCTTTCTACTCCGGCGGGTTCGGGATTCAACGCGGTGCGCCCCGATACCAACCCGGTGCTGCCCGTCGGCGAGCCTGCGGTCGGCAAGGAGCCGGTACAGCAGCCACGCCCCGATGCGCGCGCTTCCGAGGCCGCGCGCGCCGCCCCTGCGATCGCCGATACGACCCCGGCCGCCCGCCCCGACGCCGGGCCAGGGGGCATTACCCTGCCGGGGGTCGCGCCCGATGGGGGCAGCCGGATCGCGCTGGGCACGACGGGCGCTGGCGCGGGGGCGGATGGCGACGGCAGGACCCTGCCTCAAAGGACTGCGCCAAGGTTGGCAGGGTCGCCCGCGGGCGACAATCCGGCGATAACGCGCCCTGCGCCGGTCGCGCCGCCGCCCAGCCCCCCCACGACCGAAATCGCAAGGCCGCCCGCGCCGGAGGGGGGCGATGTCGGCGCGCAGGGGACGTCGGCCGCGGTCATCGCAGGGGCTGCTGCGCCGGGCGAGGGCAGTGGCATGGTCGGCAAGAGCGCGGCCGCCGGAAAGGCAGCCCGGCCGCAAAAGGCGCTGGTCCGCAATGCCACGCCATTTTCAAACCCCGATCACCTGCCCATGCTTGCCGTCATCCTGATCGATGCGGGCGACGAGGGGCTGTCCAACGAGGTCTTGCGCAGCTTCGACTTTCCGGTCAGTTTCGCGCTCGACCCCGACAGGGTGGGCGCCACTGCCAAGGCCAAGATCCTGCGCCGAGGAAAACTGTACGAGATCGTCGCGCTGGCGCCGGGGCAGCTGACCGACCCGGACAGTATCGAAACGCCGCAGCGCAGCCTGGAAAAGACCTTTGCCACGCTGCCTGAATCGGTCGCCCTGCTTGAGCGGGCGGCGCATCAGTTCGACGCCATCAGGGGGTTGGGCGACAGGATCATTCCCCTGCTTGGCCAGAGCGGCCATGGCCTGATCACCCGCGACCGCAATGACGACAGCGCCTATGGCAGGGCGCGCCGGGCCGGCATTGCCGTGGGCAGCGTCTATCGGGTGCTGGACGGGGCGCGGGAATCTGGCATCGTGATCAAGCGCTATCTGAACCGGGCCGCGCTCGAGGCCACCCGGCGGGGGCGCATCATCGTTGTCGGTCATACCTATCCCGAAACCGTCACCGCGCTGTTCAGCTGGGCCGTCAGCCAGAAGCCGGCCAATGTGCTGCTGGCACCGGTTTCGGCCGTGCTCGGCAGCAGGTAAGGGCAGCGCCAGACAGGGGTGCCCAGGCAAGGGTGCCATCAAGGGTGCCATGGAGGCGACCCGGGGCAAGGTCCAGCATGATTCGTGCAGGGGGTCGTGGTAGCGGGCGCATTGCC
>CAZWXK010000003.1:61056-80181 GCA_964637875.1 uncultured Rhodobacter sp. | reverse complement strand
CGATCAACCCCCGGTCAACCCCCGGTCAACCCCCGGTCAACCCTGGCCGTTGCCCCCCTTGACGAACATCCCGGCGTCGATGGCCGCCTGGCGCAGCGCCTTGGCCTTGTTGACGGTTTCCTGATATTCCGATTCCGGGTCGCTGTCATGCACGACCCCGCCGCCGGCCTGGATATACAGCTTGCCGTCCTTGATCACGGCGGTGCGCAGGGCGATGCAGATATCCATGTCGCCCGCGGCCGAGAAATACCCGACCCCGCCGCCATAGACGCCGCGCTTTTCCTTTTCCAGCTCGTCGATGATTTCCATCGCGCGCAGCTTGGGCGCGCCCGACACCGTGCCCGCGGGCAGGCCCGCCAGCAGGGCCGACAGCGCGTCGTGATCGTCACGCAGCTGGCCGGTGACATTCGACACGATATGCATCACATGGCTGTAGCGTTCGATGATGAACTGCTCGGTCGGCCTGACCGTGCCGATTTTCGCAACCCGCCCCACATCGTTGCGCCCCAGATCCAGCAGCATCAGATGTTCGGCCCGTTCCTTGGGGTCATTCAGCAGATCGGATTCCAGCGCCCGGTCCTGTTCCGGGGTGGCTCCGCGCGGGCGGGTGCCGGCGATCGGGCGGATCGTGACCTCGCCATCCTTGACCCGGACCAGGATCTCGGGGCTGGCGCCGGTCACCTGGAAGGCGCCGAAATTGAAGTGGAACATGTAGGGCGACGGGTTGGTGCGGCGCAGCGCACGATAGAGCGCAAAGGGCGGCAGGTGGAATTCCTGCGTCCAGCGCTGGCTGGGCACCACCTGAAAGATGTCGCCCGCGCGGATATAGTCGCGCGCGCGTTCCACCATCGCGTGGTATTCCGCGCGTGTGGTATTGGAAACGGCCTCGGGAATGTCGGCACTGTCGCCCAGGTCGCGGGTCTCGAACGGGGCAGGGCGGTCGAGGTCGCGCACCGCGTCCATCACCCGCTCGGCCGCCTGGGCCCAGGCCGCGCGTGCCGACAGGCCCGAATTCGCCCAGGCCGGCGCCACCACCGTGACCTCGCCCTTGACGCCGTCCAGCACCACCACCACCGAGGGGCGCAGCATCACCGCATCGGGCAGGCCCAGCGGGTCGGGGTTCACATCGGGCAGATGTTCGACCAGCCGGATCATGTCATAGCCCAGATAGCCGAACAGCCCGGCCGAAATCGGGGGCAGATCGGCAGGCAGGGTGATGCGGCTTTCGGCCAGCAGGGCGCGCAGCGCGGCCAGCGGGTCATCGCCGGGGATGTCTTCGAACCCGTCGGGATCGAAGCGGGCCGCGCGGTTGATGCGGCTGCCCTTGCCGCGACATTCCCAGATCAGATCGGGCTTCATGCCGATCACCGAATAGCGGCCGCGTACCTCGCCGCCGGTCACGCTTTCCAGCATGAAGGAATTGGCCCGCGCCTGCGCAAGTTTCAGCATCAATGAGACCGGCGTATCCAGATCGGCGGCCAGACGCGTATAGACCACCTGGTTTTCGCCCGCATCAAAGCCGCGCGCGAAATCATCGAATGACGGGGTGATACCCATGTTACCTGAAGCTGCTGTGTACCGCGTCGATGACGGCCTGGTTGATGGTCACGCCCTGGGTGGTTTCGATCGCCGCGGCATAGGCCTGATAGACATCGACCCCGACCTGCTGGGAATACTGGTCGGTGACCTGGGTGACCAGCTTGGCGTTGTCGGGGGTCTTTGCGTCAAAGGGGATGATCCGGCCCAGACGGAGGACGGCCACATTGTCGCCATCGGCGACCACGGCGGTTTCTTCGGGCTTCATCCCGAAGACCCGGGTGATCAGGTCGCCCGGCGCGTCCTTGACCTTGGCATCACGGCGCTGCTGTTCGGTTCTGACATCGGCAAGGCCGGCCTCGGCAAAGGGGGTGCCGCTGTCGATGCGGCCCTTGATCCGGTCGGCCAGTTCGCGCAGGCGCCTGCGGGTTTCATCGGCCTTCCAGTCGGCGATGACGCGGATGCGCAGCTTGTCCAGGGGAATCAGCGCGGGCTCGATGATCTTGTCCAGCCTCAGGGCAAATACGGTGCCGTCGCTGGCGACCTTGACGGTCGGATAGTCGTCGGTGGTGACGGCTGCGGCCTCCTTGCGGAATTCTTCATAGCGTGCGATTCCGTCCTTGCTCAGGGCGGTGAAATCGATCTTGCCCAGCTTGGCGGGGGTTTCCCTGGCGACATCTTCCAGATCGGCTCCGCCTGCAAGCATGTCGTCGATCCTGGGCATTTCCTTTTCGACCTGGGCGCGCGCGCGCGCGGCAACATATTCGGCCAGCAGGGTCGGTCGGGCCTTTTCAAAGGGAACGCTGCGGGCCGCCAGCACGGCGCGAATCCGGAACAGTGCCGGGCCCAGAGTCGATTCCACGGGGCCGACGATACCCGGCTTGTCGGTGCCGAAAACCGCCTTGCCGGCGGCCAGCGAAAGGTCGGATTCGCGGATCTCGCCCAGGGCGACATCCTTGGGTTCCAGGCCGCGTTCCCTGACCACGTCCTCGAATGTCTTGCTGCCCGAATCGATGGCCTGACGCGCGGCGGTCGCCTCGGCCTGGTTGGCAAAGACAAGGCGATCGACCACCCTGCGGGCGGGGGTGTTGAAACGTTCGGACTGTTTTTCGTATTCGGCGCGCAGCGTCGCGTCATCGACCTTGACCTTGTCGGTCATCATGTCAGGGGTGAGATAGACATAGGTGATGCGTCGCGTCCGCGGCGAGGTATAATCCTTGGGGTGGTCCTTGTACCAGGCCTTGATCTCGGCCTCGGTGGGGGCGCGGGTGGGGCCGTCCAGCATGGCGGTGGTGACCCGACCCCAGCTGAAGATGCGCTCCTCGCGCACAAAGCGCAGCATGGCCAGCGCATAGCTGTCACCGGCATGGATGCCCCCGGTGATCGCCGTCTGCAGGATGGCGCGCGCATTGTCCTGCCGCAGGGTGGTTTCGTATTCGGCCGGTTTCATGTTGATGCGTCGCAGGATCGACTTGTAGGTCTGTTCGTCGAACTTGCCGGTCATGTCCTGAAAGGCACGGTTCGCAAGCAGCGCGTCGCGCACCCGTGTGTCGCCGATCGACAGGCCCAGACGGCGATCTTCGGCATTGAGCGCGGCGGTGGCCAGGACCTGCCCCAGCACCTGCCGGTCGATACCGAACTGGCGCGCCTGTTCCAGGGTAAAGTTGGTGCCGGTCTGGCGCGACAGATCCTGAAGCCGCGCGTTCAGCGCACGGGCATATTCGTTGGCGGTCACCTTTTCGCCGCCCACGGTGGCGACGGCCTGGCTGCCGCTGCGCCCGACCGAGCCGACGCCAAAGCCGGTGAGGCTGAGCGCGAGCAGGCCCAGTACGGACCAGACGATCCAGTTGCCTTTTTTCTTGGGTCGCAGGGGTGCGGTCATGTGCTTGCTTTCCTGATGTCCGATCGGGCCTGGAGATCGGCATTGAATTCCGGGGCCGAGTATTAGGGACACTCAGCCCCGGATACAAGCGCGGCAGTGACGGTTTCGGCGCCAAATCAGGCGGAAAACGCCGTGAGGCGCGCAAACATTTCGGTGAGCCCGGCCCGGTCGGCATTGGCGAACGCCACGCGCAGGCAGGATCGGGCCGCGCCATGGCCGCCGATGTCGCGCGGGCCGAACATCGTGCCCGGCAGCATCAGGATGGCGGATTGTTTCAGGATGCGGCGGGCCAGAATGTCGGAATCGGGCGCGAAAGGGTGTTCCACATAGGCGAAATAGGCCCCGGCCCCCAGCAGGCGCCAGCCGTCGAGCGCCGCAAACCCCGCCGCGACCAGCTCGCGCCGACGCAGGATCTCGGCGCGCTCGCTCCGCAGCCACGCGCCCAGGTTGCGCATACCGTACAGCGCCGCGCGCTGGCCGATCTGGTTGGGGCATATGGTGACGGTGTCGAGGAATTTCTCGACCTCGACCATGCGCCCGCGCGAGGTCAGCAAGGCCCCCACCCGATGGCCGGTCAGGCGGTAGGCCTTGGAAAACGAATAGAGATGGATCAGCGTTTCATCCCAGTCCGGTGTGGCGAACAGGTCGTGGGGGGCTGACTCGCGGCTGTCGAAATCGCGATAGGTCTCGTCCAGGATCAGGGCGATTCCGTGGGCCCGCGCCAGTTCGAAAAAGGCCCGCACCAGGGCCGCGGGGTATTCGGCGCCGGTCGGATTGTTGGGCGTGACCAGCAGGATCGCCCTGACCGACGGGTCGATCAGGCCGGCCGCTTCCTCGGGGTCGGGCAACATGCCGTTGCCCACCGGCAGAGGGCGGCAGGCGATCCCGGTCATGTCCAGCCACATCTTGTGATTGAAATACCACGGCGTCGGCACGATCACCGAATCCCCGGGCCGGGCAAGGGTCGCGACCGCGGCGCAAAAGGCCTGGTTGCAGCCGCTTGTGATGGCAACCTGATCCGGTGCGATTTCGCCCCCATAGGCGGCCGACCACTGGTCTGCGATTTCCGCGCGCAGCGCGGGCAGGCCCAGAACGGGGCCATAGACATGGGCCGCGGCCTCGTCCCGCGCAACGCGGGCGATCTCGTCGAGCAGGGGCGCGGGAGGGGCCTCGACCGGGGCGGCCTGGCTGAGATTTATCAGCTCCAGCCCCTGGGGCAGGGTCGTGGTTTCAAGCCAGCGCCGCGCCTCCATCACCGGCGGGTTGAAGGTTGCGTGCAGCATCGGGTTGATCGGGGCGTGCATGATCGCCTTTCCGTTTCGGGGCCGCCGGTTGCGGGCGTGGGTTGCGGATCTGTCCCGGGTGTCACGGGCCTGATCACGGGCCTGATATCGGGGGGCTGATGTCACGGGGCCGGCTTGTGCCCGTGAATCGACGCCGACCCCCGATACCCGACAGATTTGCCAGACGGGGCGGCCCCAGGCAAGCGGGCGGTTGCGGCAAGGATGCGGCCGCATGGGCGCCCCTGCCCGTGCCGAGGCCTTGCCCGCGCCTTGCCCCGGCCATGCAGGGCCTGCGGCCGAGATGGCCTCAACCCGGGGCGATCGGGCGGGCGGTGCCACGGGCGCCCCGGGCGGCCCGGGCGGCCGGAGCGATGCGCGCGATCCGCCGGACCGCCCGGTGCATCCACAGCAGGACCAGGGCCACGACCGCCAGCATCAGCAGGAAAGGCGCCGTCCAGATGCCGGTCGCATCCAGCAGCAGGCCAAAGGCGATCGGCAGAAAGAATCCGCCCAGTCCCCCGATCATGCCGACCAGCCCGCCAACCGCGCCGACGTGATCGGGGTAATAGGCCGGTACATGCTTGTAGACCGCCGCCGAGCCGATGCTCATGCCCAGTCCCAGAACGAAGCTGACGGTCACAAACAGCGGCAGCGGGACCGCCATCTCGAATGTGACGGGGCCGCTCATGCCTTGCAGCACCAGACGTCCGCCGGGATATCCCATGACCAGCAGCGCCGCGATGGACAGTGCAAATACGCGGTACAGCACCCGGCGCGCGCCCCAGCGGTCGGACATCCAGCCGCCCAGCGCCCTGAACAGCGCGCCCGGCAGCGAATAGAGGCCGGCCAGAAGCCCCGCCGTGGTCAGCGGCAGTCCCCAGGCACCGGTGTAATAGCGCGGCAGGAACGAGGCCAGCGCGACAAAGCCGCCAAAGACAAAGAAGTAATAGGCAGAAAAGCGCCAGACCTGCATGTTCTTCAGCGGGGCGAGCTGCTGTGTGATCGTCGGCAGGTCGCTGCCGCCTGCCCGATGGGCCGCATGCCTGGGATCGGTGCGCGCCAGCAGCCAGAACAGAAGGGCGGTTGCGGCCAGCACCAGCGCATAAAGGCGCGCGGTATCTTCCCATCCCAGCGCGACAACCAGAAAGGGCGCGCCAAGATTGGTGACGGCAGCCCCGATATTGCCGACGCCATAGATCCCCAGCGCGGTGCCCTGACGGGCGGCCGGATACCAGCGCGACACATAGGAAACCCCCACGATGAACGAGCCCCCCGCCAGCCCCAGCCCCAGCGCCGCCAGCAGAAAGACGGGATAGCTGCCCGCCCAGGTCAGCAGCCAGACGGCAATGGCGGTGGTCAGCATCTGCAAGGGAAAGACCACCCTGCCGCCGAACCGCTCGGCCCAGAGGCCGAGAAACAGGCGGCTGATCGAGCCGGTCAGCACAGGTGTTGCCACCAGCAGGCCGAACTGCGTGTCCGAAAGGCCCAGCTGCTGCTTGATCGACAGGCCGATGATGGAAAACAGGGTCCAGACGGCGAAACATACGGCAAAGGCAAAGGTCGCCAGTGCCAGCGCGCGGTTCCGATCCTGGGCCGAGGGCAAATGTGTATCGGTCATCTTCGCTCCGTTCTATTCGGCGGCAATCTGCATGAGGGTGGTCGCGATCAGGGTGTCGAGTTCGGGCTTGCAGGCCCCGCAATTGGTGCCGGCCGCGGTGGCGCGCCCCAGCGCGGCGCCATCACGGGCGCCCGCCAGGATCGCCGCCCGCAGCGTGTTGACGCCGACATTGAAACAGGCACAGACCTTGCGCCCCGGATCGGGCCGATCGGCTACCGGATGGCCCGCCAGCGCCTCGCCCGCCGGGGTTTCGGTGCCGATCAACGAGATCGCATATGCGCGCGCCAGCTCCACCGGGGCGGGGGCGGCAAAGAACAGCCCCACCAGACGCCCGTTTCGATGAAAGGCAATGCGCGCGCTGCCACGGGCGTTGTCCAGCAGGATGCTGGCATCGGCGGTATCGAGGTTCAGCAGCCTGCCCGCCAGTGCCTGCCAGTCGTCCGGGGTATTGGTTCCGGCCAGCTCGATTGCGTGGCCGGTTTCGGTGCGGATGATCGTGCCATAGGGAAATTCGGGCCCGCGCGGCGGGGCAAGCGGCGTCAGTGACGCGGCAAAGCCATACCACGCTGCCCTGAAATGCGCGGCCTCGACGCTGCCATGTTTGAGCGCGGGCTGGCCTGATACCGGATCCGTCGCGGCATTGATCAGCGGGTTGACCTTGCCGTTGCGGCTGTTCTCGGCGCTCCAGTGCATGGGAACGAACAGCTGCCCCGCAGCAATGCGATCCGAGATCAGAACCCGCAGCACCGCGCGCGCCCCATTGCCCCGCAACGAGACAAGATCGCCGGCCACAACCCCCATTTCGGCGGCGTCATCGGGATGGATCTCGGCAAAGGGCTCGGCCAGATGCTGGCCCAGGCGCGGCGATTTCCCGGTCCGGGTCATCATGTGCCACTGGTCGCGGATGCGTCCGGTGTTCAGGTGGAACCGCCCGGTTTCAGCCACGCCGACTGCCGGTGCGGTGACGGGCACCATTCTTGCCTTGCCGTCGGGATGGAAAAATCGGCCCTGTCCGAAGAACCGGCCATCGGTTGTGGCGCATGCGCGTGGCGGTGCCGGATGCGGCCATTGCACGGGCGAAAGATTGGCGTATTCGTCGCCGGTCAGTTCGCAAAGGCCCGAGATATCGAAATCACGCCCAAGCGCGGCCGCGACACCGGAAAGGGCGGCATATTCGGTGAATATCTCATGCGCCGAAGCATAGGAAAAGCTGTCGCCCCAGCCCATGCGCGCGGCCACATCGCAGATGATCCGCCAGTCGGCGCGCGCGTCACCGGGGGCCGGCAGAAAGGCGCGCTGGCGCGAGATGCGGCGCTCGGAATTGGTGACGGTGCCGGATTTCTCGCCCCAGGCAAGGGCGGGCAGCACCACATCGGCCAGGCGGGTCGTATCGGTGCGGGTGACATCCGACACCACCGTAAAGGGGACATGACGGATGGCCGCGGCCACCCTGTCGGCGCGTGGCATCGACACCGCCGGGTTGGTGCCGATGATCCACAGGGCCTTGATGTCGCCGCGCGCGCAGGCATCGAACAGGTCAACGGCCTTGAGGCCCGGGCGCGTGCAGATGGTGGGCGCGCGCCAGGCCTCTTGCACGGCGTGGCGGTGTTCGGGGTTTTCGATATCCAGATGGCAGGCCAGCATGTTGGCAAGCCCGCCAACCTCGCGCCCGCCCATGGCGTTGGGTTGGCCGGTGACCGAAAACGGCCCCATGCCGGGGCGCCCGATGCGCCCGGTGGCGAGGTGGCAGTTGATGATCGCGCCCACCTTGTCGGTGCCATGGGCCGACTGGTTGGCCCCCTGCGACCAGATGGTCACGACCTTGTCGGTGTCGATCCAGAGGTCGAGGAAAGCCTTGATGGCGTCGCCGTCCAGCCCGGTCATGGCCGGCGAGGCCGTGCGTGCGGCGGCAAGGGCCGCATCAAACCCGTTGACATTGCTGGCAACAAAATCGCCGTCGATCGCTCCGCGCGCATCGATTTCGGCCAGCAGCAGGTTGAACAGCGCGCTGTCGCCGTCCGGGCGGATCGGCAGATGCAGATCGGCGCCCTGCGCGCTGGCGGTGCGGCGCGGGTCGATCACGATCAGCTTGATGCCGGGGCGCGCCTTGCGGGCGGCCATGATCCGCTGATGCAGCACCGGGTGGCACCAGGCCAGATTGCTGCCCACCAGCACGACGAGGTCGGCCTTGTCCAGATCTTGGTAGGTGCCCGGCACGGTATCGCTGCCAAAGGCCCGCCTGTGGCCGGCGACGCTGGAGGCCATGCACAGCCGCGAATTGGTATCGATGTTGGCGCTGCCGATGAACCCCTTCATCAGCTTGTTGGCGACATAATAATCCTCGGTCAGCATCTGGCCGGAAACATAGAAGGCCACGCTGTCAGGGCCGTGGTCGCGGATCGCCCGGGAAAAGCGCGCGGCCACCAGATCCAGCGCCGTGTTCCAGTCGGCCCGCGCGCCATTGATTTCGGGGTGCAGAACACGGTCGTCCAGCGACAGGGTTTCCCCCAGCGCCGCGCCCTTGGAACACAGGCGCCCGAAATTGGCCGGGTGATCCGGGTCGCCCTTGATCCGGCCCTTGGGGCTGGCCAACACGCCGCAGCCGACCCCGCAATAGGGACAGGTTGTGCGGATCACGTTCTTCATGCGGCTGACCTTGCGGCAAGGCGGCTGACATCCAGCAGAACACGGCCCTTTTCGACGCGGGCGCGCCAGGTGTTCACCCGGCCCTGATCGTTGCCTTGGGCCTGACCCGTTTCAAGGTCGATCACCCAGTTGTGCAGCGGGCAGGTGACGGCATGGCCATGCACGATGCCCTCGGAAAGGGGGCCCTTCTTGTGGGGGCAGGCGTCGTCAAGCGCAAACACCCGGTCGTCATGGGTGCGGAACAGGGCGACACAGCCCAGGCGCGTCTTGATGACACGCGCGCCGCGGGGCGGGATGTCGTCAAGCGCGGCAATGTCCATCCAGGTGCTCATTCGGCTGCCTCCAGTGTCAGATCGGCCAGCGGTGCCCATTTTGCGCGCCGCATGTCGGGGACTGCCTGCGCGGCCCAGGGATCGCTGCGATACACCGATTGCGAAGTTTCAAAGCGTTCGACGAGGGCGGCGCGCTGATCTGCATCATCGACCACCTGCTTGCGCACCCAGTCCATGCCCACACGGGCCACCCATTTATAGGGGCGATCCAGATAGCGGGCGTTTTCCCGATACAGTTGCACGAAGGCGCAGGTCAGGGCGATGACCTCGTCCTCGGTTGCGACCTTGGCAAGGGGTTCGGTTTCCTTCAGCTCCATCCCCGCGGCGCCGGCGACCGAAACCTCATAGCCGCTGTCCACGCAGATGACGCCGATATCCTTGCAGCTGGCCTCGGCACAATTGCGCGGACAGCCCGAGACCGCCAGCTTGACCTTGTGCGGGGTCCACGACCCCCACAGGATCTTTTCAAGGCGGATGCCAAGGCCGGTGCTGTCTTGCGTGCCAAAGCGGCAGAAATCGGTGCCGACGCATGTCTTGACCGTGCGCAGCCCCTTGGCATAGGCGTGCCCCGAGACCAGCCCCGCGCGGTTGAGATCGGCCCAGATTGCCGGCAGATCCTCGCGCCGAACGCCCAGCAGGTCGATCCGCTGGCCGCCCGTGACCTTGACTGCCGGCACGTCGTATTTCTCGGCGGCATCCGCAATGGCGCGCAGCTCGTCCGGGGTGGTCATGCCGCCCCACATGCGGGGCATCACCGAAAATGTGCCGTCCTTCTGGATATTTGCGTGGTTGCGTTCGTTGACGAAACGGCTTTGGGCGTCGTCGCGGTATTCCAGCGGGTATTCGCAGATCAGGTAATAGTTCAGCGCCGGGCGGCAGACATGGCAGCCACAGGAGGTTTTCCAGCCCAGTTCCTGCATCACCGCCGGGATCGTTTTCAGCCCCCTGGCGCGGATCAGGCGGCGGATGTCGTCATGGCCCAGATCGGTGCAGCCGCAGACCGGCGCCTCGGCCGGGGCCTGGAAATCGTCGCCCAGCGTGAGCGCAAGCAATTGTTCGACCAGGCCCGCGCAGCTGCCGCACGAGGCCGAGGCCTTGGTTGTCGCACGCACCGCGCCAAGATCATGGGCGCCGTTTTCGATGGCGCTTGTGATCGCGCCTTTGCATATGCCATTGCAGCCGCAGATTTCCGCCTCAGGCGGCAAGGCTGCAACGGCTGCCAAAGGGTCCGCAGGGGCACCCCCCTGCCAGGCCGGGCCAAGGATCAGCGTGTCGCGGATGTCCGAGATGTCCTCGGCCGATTTCATCCTGGCAAAGAACCAGCTGCTGTCGGCGGTATCCCCATACATCACCGCGCCGATGATGCGGTTGTCCTGCAACACCAGACGCCTGTAGATGCCGCGTGCCGGGTCGCGAAAGACGATGTCCTCGCGCCCGTCGCCATCGGCGAAATCCCCGGCGGAAAACAGATCGACCCCCGTGACCTTGAGCCTGGTCGAAACAGCGGGCGGCACAAAGGCGGCGTCCTGGCCGGTCAATACCTGCGCCAGAACCCGCGCCATGTCGTAAAGCGGGGCGACGAGGCCATAGACGGTTGCGTCATGTTCGACACATTCACCAAGGGCGTAAATGTCGGGGTCGGATGTCTGCATCCGGTCATCGACGACAATGCCGCGTTCCACATGCAGCCCGGCGTCGATTGCCAGGCGGGTTTCGGGGCGGATGCCGGCGGCCATCACGACAAGGTCGGCATCGATCACGCGCCCGTCCTCCAGCAGCACCGCATCAACCTTGTCATGGCCCAGAATGGCCTTGGTATGGGCGTTGCAGATGACGTTGATGCCCCGGCGTTCCAGTTCCTTGCGCAGCAGGTATCCGGCGGCCTCGTCTAGCTGGCGTTCCATCAGATGGCCCATCAGGTGCAAAACGGTGACCTTCATGCCCTGTGCATTGAGAGCGGCAGCAGCCTCGAGCCCCAGCAGCCCGCCGCCGATGATGACGGCATTGCCCCCCGGCCGCCTGGCGGCATCAAGCATCACCTGAACATCGTCATAGTCGCGAAAACCGATGACGCCGGACAGATCCTTGCCGGGCACCGGAATGAAGAAGCTGGCCGAGCCGGTTGCCACGATCAACTTGTCATATTTGGTCACCCCGCCGGGGCTTATGACCCGCTTGGCGTGACGGTCGATCCTGACCACAGGCTCGCCAAAACGGGTGGTGACCCCGTGGCTTTGATACCAATGCGCATCATGGGTGACGATCTCGTCGAACTGCTTTTCACCGGCCAGAACCGGCGACAGCATGATGCGGTTGTAGTTGCCGCGCGGTTCGGCCCCGAAAAGGGTGATGTCCCATCCTTCGGGTTGGCGCGAGAGCAGCTCCTCCAGAAAACGGCCCGAGGCCATTCCGGCGCCGATGATGACAAGTCTTCTGGCCATGCAGGGGTCTCCTTGACGTGAGGGTGTGTGGCGCGGTGATTCCGGCCCTTGTCCGGGTGATACGCCTTGTCGGTGTTGATGTCTGCTGCTAAGAAATCAGGTATCCGTTGCAGAAAACGCAACACCATGACCGAGATCGACCCATGCGCCACCTGTTGATCCTGAAATATATCGAAAAGATTGCCCGTACCGGCTCGCTCAGGCGCGCCGCCGACGAGCTGGGCATTACCGCATCCGCCCTCAACCGCCGCGTTCTGGCATTCGAACAGGAACTTGGGGTCGAGATATTCGAGCGCCACCCCGCGGGGTTGCGGCCCAATGTGGCGGGCGAAATCCTGCTCAAGCATATCCGCGACCAGATCGCCGACATGGAGCGGGTCAGGTCGCGCATCGCCGACCTTTCGGGCATGCGGGCAGGACATGTGAACATCGCCGCCACGCGCGAGGTCGTGCAGCATTTCCTGCCCGAACTGATTCGCCGCTATCGTGGCGAATTTCCCGCCGTGACCTTTGGTGTGGCAATGCTCGAACGCGGCGCGGCCGAAAGTTCGCTGATCGACAACAGCAACGATATCGCCATCGTCTTCGAGCCCACCCGGCTGGCCGAATTTCAGGTCGTCTGTTCGGTCGAGCAGCCGCTTTACTGCGTGATGTCTGCAAGCCACACGCTGGCCGGGCGCGAGAGGGTCAGGATATATGACTGCATCGACTACCCGCTGCTGTTGCCGCGTGCCCCCAGCGGGATCCGGCAGGCGCTGGATGGCATTGCCGCGCGTGTGGGCTTGCGCCTGTCGGCGGCGGTCGAATCCAACAGCCTCGATCTGTTGCGCCTGATGTCGCAGGACAGCGATGCGCTGAGCTTTGCGCTGGCGGTTAATCTGCGCCCGAGGCTGGCGCAAGAGGGGCTGGTCGCGGTGCCGCTTGACCTCAAGGGGGCGCCGGCAGGCATGCTGATCGCCGGTCATTTGAGGGGGCGCACCCTGCCAGTGGCGGCGGCGCGGTTTCTGGAAAGCGTGAATCGCGCGCTGTCGCTGCGTTACGGATAGCGAAAAGCGACCATCCGCGGCCCGGCCATGTCGCGATTGGGCGGCTGTGATGCGGGCGAATCCCCTATGGGGCGTCCATGATGTCGATGGAGGCCGTTTGATGCTGGCGGTTGCACGAAATTCCTGGGCCCTGCTGCTGGGCATGTTCCTCTTGATGCTGGGCAATGGCCTGCAGGGCACGCTGCTGGGCGTGCGCGGGGCGGCCGAAGGGTTCAGCACCTCCGCGATGTCATTCGTGATGTCGGCCTATTTCCTGGGTTTTCTGGGGGGGTCGTACCTGGCCCCGATGATGATCAGGCGGGTGGGGCATGTGCGGGTATTCGCGGCGCTGGCCTCGTTCATATCGGCGGTGCTGATCCTTTATGCGGCCCTGCCCGACCCGGTGGCCTGGGTCTTGATGCGGGTCTTTATCGGGTTCTGTTTCTCGGGCGTGTATGTCGTCGCCGAAAGCTGGCTGAACGATGCCGCCACCAACGACACGCGCGGGCAGGCGATGTCGCTGTACCTGATCATCCAGATGCTGGGGGTCAGCGGCGCGCAGGGCCTGCTGAACCTGGCCGATCCCAACGGCTATGACCTGTTCATCATCGCCTCGGTCCTGGTCTCGGTCGCGGTTGCGCCGATCCTGCTGTCGGTCAGCCCGGCGCCGGTTTTCCAGACGACCAAGCCGATGACCCTGCGGCGCCTGTTCCAGGTCTCGCCGCTGGGATTCATCGGGGCCTTTCTGCTGGGGGCGGTCTTTGCCGCGCTGTTCGGCATGGCCAGCGTCTTTGGCGCCCGCGAGGGGCTGAGCGTGGGCGAGATATCCATGTTCGTCGCCACCATCTATCTGGGCGGGATGCTGTGCCAGTATCCTGTCGGCTGGTTTTCCGACCGGATCGACCGGCGGGTGCTGATCATGGGGCTCAACCTGTTCGGGGCGGTGGTGATGCTGGGCGGGTTGCTGTTGCCGACCGGGTTCGGCCTGCTGCTGGTGCTGGCCTTTGTCATCGGGGGCATATCGACGCCGCTCTATTCGCTGTATATCGCCTATACCAACGACTTTCTTGAAATCGAGGACATGACCGCCGCCTCGGGCGGGCTGATCTTTGTCAACGGGATCGGGGCGATTGCCGGGCCGCTGCTGCTGGGATGGATGATGGAGCGCCTGGGCAACATGAGCTTTTTCGCCTATCTGGGCGCGTTGCTGGCGGTCATGGCGGGCTATGCCGCCTGGCGAATGACACGGCGTGCGGCACCGCTGGTCGAGGAAACGGGCCATTATGCGCCGGTGGCGCCAACGGCCTCGCCGGTGGCGGTCGAGGTGGTTCAGGAACTCGCGATCGAGCGCGCGCTGGAGGAAGACGGCAACAGCAGCGATACAAATTCCCGAAAAAGTGAAGAAATGCCTTGAAATGGCCACGATCTGTGAAAAAGCTGATTCTCACAGGTCGCGTGGTACAGGAGGTGTGGGCACCATGGCAGACGCAGGCGAGATTCGCCGTTTCTGGGTTGACGAGGTCGGCCCCGAAGGGTGGTACGAGGCAAGCGAAGCGCTGGATCAGCAGATCCGGTCGCGTTTTCTGGACAGCTGGGAAGAGGGCGCCCGCGGCGCGTTGAACGACTGGGCATATGACCCCGACAGGGCGTTGTCGCTGGTCATCCTTCTCGACCAGTTTCCGCGCAACATGTTTCGCGGATCGGCGCGCGCCTTCAGCACCGACCGGCGCGCGATCTGCGTCGCCCGCAAGGGGATCGACCTGGGCTTTGACATGCGCACCCCAGAACCCGAAAGGCAGTTCTTCTATCTGCCCCTGATGCATTCCGAAAGCCTGATGGATCAGGAGCGCTGCGTGCGTCTGATGAAGACCCGGATGCCGGAAACCGGTGCGCCCAACCTCCTGCATGCCAAGGTGCATCGCGAGGTGATCCGCAAGTTCGGGCGTTTCCCCTATCGCAATGCGGCCTTGCGGCGCCAGGAAACCGCGCAGGAACGCGACTATCTGCGTTCCGGCGGCTATGGCCAGACCTTGCGCGCCTTTCAGAAGGCCAGCTGATTCGCGGCCCCGACAGGGTTGGGTAACGGCGCGCGTCCGCATGGCGGCGGGTGGATCGCGCCCCTGTGCCCGCGTGGATGGTGCGTGCGCCCATAGAACGCCCATCGAACGGGTTGTGGTTTGCCTGCCTGGCGAAAATGGTTTAATACCAAACCAAATTTCCGCAGGAGAGCCCCATGACCGCCAGAAAATTCGACATGATCGTGATCGGAGCAGGCCCCGGTGGCTATGTCGCCGCCATTCGCGGCGCGCAGCTGGGCCTGAATGTGGCCGTGGTCGAGCGCGCGCATCTGGGCGGCATCTGCCTGAACTGGGGCTGCATCCCGACCAAGGCGTTGCTGCGCTCGGCCGAGGTGTATCACCTGATGAAACGCGCGGGTGAGTTTGGCCTTTCGGCTGAAAAGACCGGTTTTGACCTGGGCGCGGTGGTCAAACGCTCGCGCAAGGTGGCGGGGCAGCTTTCGGCGGGGGTCAAGCATCTGCTGAAAAAGAACAAGGTCACGGTCATCATGGGCGCGGCGAAATT
Source organism: uncultured Rhodobacter sp. (assembly GCA_964637875.1). GTDB lineage: Bacteria > Pseudomonadota > Alphaproteobacteria > Rhodobacterales > Rhodobacteraceae > UBA5972. Next base: position 64,835 of record CAZWXK010000003.1, on the reverse strand, counting down.
CGCCGCCCGCGACCGGCTGAGCGTGACCACCGACAAGGGCGCCGAGGACATCACCGCACCCGCCATCGTCATTGCCACCGGCGCACGCGCGCGCGAGCTGCCGGGGCTCGAGGCCGACGGCGATCTGGTCTGGACCTACAAGCACGCGCTGAACCCGCCACGCATGCCAAAGCGGCTGCTGGTCATCGGATCCGGGGCCATCGGCATCGAATTCGCCAGCTTTTTCAACACGCTGGGCGCCGATACCACGGTGGTCGAGGTGATGGACCGGGTGCTGCCGGTGGAAGACGCCGAAATCTCGGCCTTTGCGCGCAAGCAGTTCGAGCGCCAGGGCATGACGATCCTTGAAAAATCCACGGTCACGAAACTGGACCGCGGCAAGGCCACGGTGGTTGCCCATATCGAAAAGGGCGGCAAGACCGAGACACGCCAATTCGACACGGTGATTTCGGCCGTGGGCATTGTCGGCAATGTCGAGGGGCTGGGCCTCGAAGGCCTCGGTATCAAGATCGACCGCAGCCATGTGGTGGTTGACGAGTTGTGCCGCACCGGGGTTGCGGGCATATATGCCATCGGCGATATCGCCGGGCCGCCCTGGCTTGCTCACAAGGCCAGCCACGAAGGCGTGGCCGTGGCCGAGCTGATCGCGGGCCTCACGCCCCACCCCGTGCGCCCCGAATCGATTGCCGGCTGTACCTATTGCACGCCGCAGGTGGCCAGCGTCGGCCTGACCGAGGCGCGTGCACGCGCGCTGGGCCACAAGGTCAAGGTCGGGCGGTTCCCCTTTATCGGCAATGGCAAGGCCATTGCGCTGGGCGAACCCGAGGGCATGGTGAAAACCGTGTTCGACGCCAGGACGGGCGAGCTGCTGGGTGCCCATATGGTCGGCCCCGAAGTGACCGAACTGATCCAGGGTTATGTGGTGGGCCGTCAGCTGGAAACCACCGAACAGGACCTGATGAACACGGTCTTTCCGCATCCCACCCTTTCCGAGGCGATGCATGAATCGGTTCTCGATGCCTATGGGCGGGTCATCCACATGTGATCGGTCGTGATTTCGGCCCCGATTCGGCGTCATGGGGTCGGCAGGGGGGCGGGTATCGGCACGCTCAGTCGCGCATCAGCCGGTCTCGCCAGCGTTGGTATTCGCCGTTGTCGGGGCGCAGTTCCAGCGCGCGCCGGATCAAGGCAACGGCCCGCTCGCGTTGGCCCAGGGCCTCGTATGCGCGGCTCAACTGGCGCGCCGCGGGCGCGTTGTCGGAATCCTGTTCGAGGATTTCCTCCAGGATCGGCACGGCATCCCCCGCGCGCCCGGCAAGGATCAGGATCCGGGCCAGCTGTGCCTTGTGCCCGATGTGGTGGGGCGCGATCCCGATGGCCTTGCGGGCCTGTTCGACGGCCTCGTCGAAGCGCTCGATACGTGACAGGGCATTGGCGTATTGTATGCGCGTCAGCGCGTCGTCGGGCGCCTGTTCCACCGCCTTGCCAAAGGTTTCGGCGGCACCCTGCGCGTCGCCTGCCTTTTGCATTGCCGCGCCCAGCTGGCCGAGAATGCGATAATCACGGGGATACAGCGATACCGCCCGATCCAGCAGCCGCCGCGCACCGTCCCAGTCCTGCACGAGCTTGCGCCGGCGCACGGCAGCGTTGAAAAAGCTGCGCGACGAGGCCCCGATTTCGTCGGCGCGCGCCAGCAGACGATCGACGACGGCATCGTTTCCGGCGCGGGTCTGGAGATCGGCCAGCAGCAGCAGCCCGCGCTCGCGCCCCTCGCGCATGAGGAGGTCCTCCATCGCGGCCAGATTGGCCTGCACCCGCGGATGGTCGAAATCAAGGGCGAAATTCGACGGATAATCATTTTCGCCCTTGACCAGAATCACGCGTCCCTTTTCGCGGTGCAGGGCATATGTCGTCCGGGCCAGGTCGAGCGTTTCTGCCTGGGGAAAATGGATCGCCCTTTCGCGATGGTCGATCTCGACGAAAAGCCGGTCGATCAACGCCCCGGTCGGCCCGGCCTTGCCATCGGACGCGGTATCAAAGCCGTCGATTTCCAGCATCTCGCCGGTCGCGAGGCCATCGAATGTGGCGATCAGCGAGTCAGCCGGCGCGTCAACCCCGACCCTTTGGGCAGGGGGCGCCAGCGGCGGCGGGGCACCGTCTCCGGCCTTGGCAATGGCGATCATGTTGTGAAAGCGCGAGATACGCGCAAGCCCGGCCGGAAAGCGCATGAACATGTCGCCAAAAAACCCGACCGAATTGGGCGGGCTCAGCTCCAGCGTGCCCCCGAAACGCGGGAAAAAGGCGGTCTGCACGTCTTCGGCCACATAGATGCCCCCCGGGCATAGGGTGGGAAAAAGCAGTTCAAAGGACATGACCACATGTTCGTTCTGATGGCTGCCATCGTCGATGATGACATCGAACGGACCGCGATCCTCGACCACCCCGGCCAGAAAGGCGGCATCGACCTGGCTACCCTGCAGGATGGCAACACGCGCGCCCAGATCCATTTCCTTTTTCTGGATGTCGATGCCGGTGATCTGGCCCGCCTCGAAATAGTCGCGCCACATTTCCAGCGACTCGCCGCCGCGATCGGCGTCGCGATAGCCCCCGACCCCGATTTCCAGCAGGCGGACGGGACGATCGCGCAGATGGCGCAGCACGGCGTGATAGTTGGGGGTATAGTCGTGATAGCCGAACTTGTCGGTGCCGTGAATGACCGCCAGCCGCGTGAGTGGGTCAAGCATGAATTCGTTCCCTGCGTGTATCGTTTTCCGGCACTATGGCCCGCGGCGCCCCGGATGGGCAAGGGCTGTATTGCAGGAAAGGCACGCTATTGCCGCGCGGGTCAGTCGGCCGGCAACAGCCCCTTTTTTGCGGCCAGTTCGCGCATCTTTTTCTGGAGCTTCTCGAATGCCCGCACCTCGATCTGGCGGATTCGTTCGCGCGAGACGCCATATTCATGCGACAATTCTTCCAGCGTCACGGGATCATCCTGCAGCTTGCGTTTCATCAGGATGTCGCGCTCGCGCTCGTTCAGGTCCTCCATCGCCTTCATCAGCAGGGCGCGGCGGGTTTCCAGTTCCTGGCGCTCGGCATATTCCTCGGCCTGGTCGGCGTTTTCATCTTCAAGCCAGTCCTGCCATTCGGTGGCGCCGTCGCTGTCGCTGGCGATCTGCGCGTTCAGCGAGGCGTCGCCGCCGGACATGCGCCGGTTCATCGAGATGACCTCGTCCTCGGTCACGTTCAGGTCATGGGCGATCTGCTTGACGTTTTCCGGGCGCAGGTCGCCCGTTTCGAGCGCGCCGATCCGGTTCTTGGCCTTGCGCAGGTTGAAGAACAGCTTTTTCTGGGCGCTTGTGGTGCCCATCTTGACCAGAGACCAGCTGCGCAGGATGTATTCCTGGATGCTGGCGCGGATCCACCACATCGCATAGGTCGCCAGACGGAAGCCCTTGTCGGGGTCGAATCGCTTGACCGCCTGCATCAGGCCGACATTGGCCTCAGAGATGACCTCGGCCGTGGGCAGGCCATAGCCGCGATAGCCCATGGCGATCTTGGCGGCAAGGCGCAGATGGCTGGTGACCAGCTTGTGCGCGGCCTCGGTATCCTGATGATCGACCCAGCGTTTGGCCAGCATGTATTCCTCTTCCGGCTCGAGCATCGGAAACTTGCGGATTTCCTGCATATAGCGGTTGAGGCCCTGTTCGGGCGACGGTGCCGGGAGTTTGGTGTAATCGCTCATCTTGCTTGTCTCGTCCTTCCTGCCCGTGTTTCTGGCC
>CAZWXK010000003.1:59372-60956 GCA_964637875.1 uncultured Rhodobacter sp. | reverse complement strand
CCCGTGTTTCTGGCCTGCCTGCGTGCCCCTGCGTGCCGCCTGTATGTCGGCCGAGCGTGGCATTATTATGGAGTCCCGCGCCCAAGGTCCAGCAACAAGGGTAACAATTGGGTCAACAGGGCGACAGTTTCAACCGGCTTCAACTGGCCGCAGCTGTCAACGGAACGCGCCCCGCGCCCGTCAGGCCGGGCCTGTCTGCCCCTGCGCGCGCAACAGACCCAGCAATTCGCCCATGTCCGCCGGCAGCGGCGCCTCGAAGCGCATGTGTTCCCCGCCGCTGGGATGCACAAATCCCAGGGTTGCGGCGTGCAGGGCCTGCCGGGGAAATGCGCGCACGGCATCGACCGCGCCCATGGGCAGATCCCTGGCGGCCAGTTTTCGTCGTCCGCCATAGGTGCCATCGCCCACCAGGGCGTGTCCTGCATGGGTCAGATGCACCCTGATCTGGTGGGTGCGGCCCGTTTCCAGCCAGCAATCGACCAGGGCCAGCGCATTGCCATAGCTTTCGATGACCCTGAGGCGGGTAATGGCGTGGCGTCCGGCATCGGTGACGACGGTCATGCGCTTGCGGTCATGCCTGTGGCGGGCGATGTTGCCCGAGATGCGGATGACATTGCCCGGCTCGAAGGCAACCCCCGGCACGCCTGCAAGGCGCGGGTCAGCGCGCGAGGGCACGCCAAAGACGATGGCCATATAGTGCCGCTCGATCGAATGGTCGGCAAATTGTGCCGCCAGCGCGTGATGGGCGCGGTCGGTCTTGGCCACGACCAGCAGGCCGGATGTATCCTTGTCGATGCGATGCACGATACCCGGGCGCCTTTCGCCGCCGATGCCGGACAGGCTGTCTGCACAGTGGTGCAGCAGCGCATTAACCACCGTCCCGCTTTCCGAACCGGGCGCCGGATGCACCACCATGCCGGCGGGCTTGTTGATGACGATCAGCTGGTCATCCTCGAACACGATATCCAGCGGGATGTCCTCGGGGGCGGTTTCGATCCCGCTTGCCGGCGGCAGCGCGATCAGAAAGACGTCGCCCGGTCGGCTGCGGGTTTTCAGCGCCGTGACCACCGCGCCGCCCTCGTGCGAAACCGCGCCTTTTTCGATCAACTTGCCGATATGTGATCGGCTGAGCGCCGCTTCCTCTGGCACAGCGCGGGCCAAGGCCTTATCTAGGCGCGGCGGGGGATCCTCCCCGATTACGACACGGAGCACGGATTCGGACATGGACAATACTCCGGAACAGGAGGGCGAGCCCCCCAATCTGAGGTTTCTCAGGATATTGGTGACGATCCTTACCGGGTCAATGATCGCCGGTATCGTGACCATCATCATACTGATTGTCATCAAGGTGCCAAGCGTTGTCCGCGAGATACCCGCCCCCTTGCCGCCGGTCATTACCCTGCCCGATGGCAGCGAGGCCCGCAATTTCACCCAGGGGCCGGACTGGTACGCGGTGGTCACGACCGATGACCGCATCCTGATCTTCAACCGCGACGATGGCAGCCTGCGTCAGGAGATCGCGATCCGAAAGGAAAAATAGGGCAGGGGGCGACCGTCGCGGCTGCCGCGCCCCCTCCGATTGCG
>CAZWXK010000003.1:6854-59272 GCA_964637875.1 uncultured Rhodobacter sp. | reverse complement strand
GATTGCGGCCCCGACAGGGCGCGTATCACGACAGACCGGCCCGATCAGCGCGCGTCGTAATAGAGGCCGACGACATGCTCGGCCTCGGCAAAGAACAGCCAGCGCGCCGTGAACACCCCGATCACATGCAGCACGATGGCCAGCGCCACCATGACCAGGTTGAACGGCATCGCCACCAGCAGCAGCACGGGCAGCAGCCCCAGCGTCAGCGCCGATATGGTCCGCAGCTTGAGCGCATGTTTGCGCCCGACCTTGAACACCATCTCGCGGAGCAGATAGTTCGGGCTGGTATGGGGGGGCTCGAGCAGGCGAACCTTTCCGAACTTGCCAAGGCCGGTCGCGGTCTCGATCCTGTGGCCAGCCTCGCGGAAACGCTTGTCGCCCGCCTGCCAGGCGATGATCTGAACCAGCGTCAGCAGCAGCAGCAGGACAACGGCAATGTTGACCAGCCCCGCCAGCAATGCGCCCCCGGCGATTGCGTAAGACAGGAACAGGACCGAGGTCAGCCTCATGTTCCAGCGCGGCACGGTTTTCAGTTGGGCATAGATCATCGACGTCGTGAACACGGTGAACAGCGCCAGCGCCGCGCCGATCCAGCCCAGCAACTGGAACCGCTGGCCCAGAAAGATCAGGCCGAAGGCATGGACACCCATCACCAGCAGGGTCGCGATGGACGAGATGCCCTCGCGGCTCAGCCAGCTGGTGCGCCATTGGGAAAAGGCATGGATGGCGCGCCCCGGGTTGCCGAGATGCGCGGTCGAGGCCAGCAGCCCGCCGACCGCCAGCAGATAGGCCACCAGGAAAAAGGCAAAGGCGGCGTAACCGCCAAGGGCGGGCATTCCGATGCCCAGCCAGAACATCAGGCCGAAACCCAGCCCCGAAAGCGACGTAAAGATGATGACGGAAGGTGCGGGATGCATCAGATTTTCTCCAGTGCCTTGTCGAGCCAGCCGAGGAAGCCGCCGGGTTGATCCTGGGCCTCCTCGTCGTTGACCACGGGTTCAAGGAAGGGCGCGAGGATGTCGATCTTGTTCTCGCCGCCGATATCGGTCTTGGGGCGCGGCGGCAGATAGCGGTTGACGGGTCTGGTGCCCTGTTCGGGCATCAGCTCCATCCCGCCGCGTTCGGCGCTCAGGCGCGACACGTTGCTGTCGGGGTCGGCAAAATCGCCAAAGTGGCGCGCACCGGCCGGGCAGGTGCGCACGCAGGCGGGAACGCGGTCTTCCTCGGGCAGGTTTTCGTTATAGATGCGATCGACACACAGCGTGCATTTCTTCATCACGCCGGCCAGCTGGTCCAGCTCGCGCGCGCCATAGGGACAGGCCCAGGCACACAGCCCGCAGCCCATGCAGCGATCCTCGTTGACCAGCACGATACCGTCTTCGGCGCGCTTGTAGCTGGCGCCGGTGGGGCAGACGGTGACGCAGGGCGCGTCCTCGCAATGCAGGCAGGATTTCGGAAAATGCACGGTCTGGGCGTTGCAGCCCTCCTGCCTGACCTCATAGGTATGGATCCGGTTCAGAAAGGTGCCCATCGGCTCGGCGCCATAGGCATCGACATCGGACAGCGGCGCGCCGTAATTCGAGGTGTTCCATTCCTTGCAGTTGGTCACGCAGGCATGGCAGCCGACGCAGATGTCCAGATCGATGACAAGGCCCAGCTTCTTCTGGGTGGTCTGAGGCAGAGCGGTCATCAGAATTCCTCCCCATAGGCGACGTTTTTCGGGCCTTTGCCCACCGGTGAAACCTGTGGCGGGATATGGGGCTCGCTGATCCCGTCCGCCTTGGGTCCGATATTTTCGATCTTGACCCGCAGGTCGAACCACGCCGCCTGGCCCGTGACCGGATCCGAGTTGTTCCACCGCATGCCGTCGCCGCGGGGCGGCAGCAATTCGTGGATGATGTGGTTGAGCAGAAAGCCGCGGGTGGCCTCGGAGGCCTTTTCATCCAGTGCCCAGGCGCCGGAACGCTTGCCGATGGCGTTCCATGTCCACATGGTCTTGCCGTTCAGCGCATCCATGCGCACGACCGGCACGGTGATGGATCCGTGAACCGAGGTCACGCGCGCCCAGTCGCCGGGCTTGAAGCCGTGTTCGTCGCAGATTTCGCCCGACACATACAGCGGGTTCGCCCCGTGGATCTGGCGCAGCCAGGCGTTTTGCGTGCCCCAGCTGTGATACATCGCCATGGGCCGCTGGGTCAGCGCGGTGTAGGGGTATTCGCTTTCGTCGATCAGCGTGCCCTCGAAAGGCGGATACCAGACCGGCAGCGGGTCCATCGCCATCCTGAGCTGGGCACGCAGATGGTCGGGCGGCTGGATGTCGCCATGCCCCTGCGCCGCCAGGCGGAATTTCTGCATCGGCTCGACATAGAGCTGGAACACATAGGGCTGCGGCGCGTCATACAGCCCGCGCGCAACCGCCCAGTCCTGATAGGCCTGGTTCCACGGCTTGTAGAACACGGCCTCGTCGGGGATGTGGTCGATCCAGAAGCCGCCATTTTCCTTGTAGGCCTCGATCTGGTTCGGGTTGGGTGCGCCCCGTCCCTTGCCCTTGCCATCCTTGCCGCGGAACCCGGCCAGCGGGCCGACACCGGGGCGGCGTTCATGGTTCACGATATAGTCGGCATAATCCTTGTATTTCGGGCTGCCGTCCTCGTTGACCATGCCGGGCAGGCCCAGGCGCGCGCCCAGATCCAGCAGCACGCTCTGGAAACCGCGCACGTCGCGGTCGGGCGCGACCACCGGCCAGCGGATGCTGTCGGCCATGGCGTCGGCCTCGCAGATCGGGCGGTCGAGCAGGCTGATGCAGTCATGGCGTTCAAGATAGGTCGTGTCGGGCAGGACCAGATCGGCAAACGCCACCATTTCCGAGCTGTAGGCATCGGAATAGATGATCCGCGGGATCACATATTCGCCGTTCTCGTCCTTGTCGGTCAGCATGTCGATGACCTTTGACGTGTTCATGGACGAGTTCCACGACATGTTGGCCATGAACATGAACAGCGTGTCGATGCGATAGGGGTCGCCCGCATGGGCATTGCTGATCAGCATGTGCATCAGCCCATGCGCCGACATGGGATTTTCCCAGGTAAACGCCTTGTCGATGCGTCTGGCCTTGCCGTTTTCATCAAGCAGCAGGTCCTCGGGCCCGCGCACATAGCCCAGATGCGGGCCGTCGAGCGGCTGGCCGGGAGTCACGCCCGCATGGGGCTTGGGATGGGCCTCGACCGGCTTGGGGTAGGGCGGCTTGAAGCGGAATCCGCCGGGAACCTCGACACTGCCCAGCAGGATCTGCAACACATGTAGCGCGCGGCAGGTCTGATAGCCGTTGGAGTGCGCCGAAATCCCGCGCATGGCGTGAAAGCTGACGGGCCGGCCGATCATGCGGTCGTGATGCTCGCCCTTCCAGTCGGTCCAGGGCTGCTCGATCACGATTTCCTGTTCAAAGGCGACATGGGCCAGCTCGGCGGCGATGCGCCTGATGCGGTCGGCCGAAATCCCGCATTGTTCGGCGATGCGGTCGGGCGCGTGGTCGTCGGAGAGGTATTTTTCGGCCAGCAGCTGAAAGACGGGGCGCCAGGTCACGCCGTCGGATTCATATGTGCCGGCCATGTCGGGTTTGATGCCGGGGGTGTCAAAGGCGACCGGCTGTCCGGTCGCGCGATCCAGCACCTGCGGCTTGTCGTTTTCGTCGCGCAGGAACAGCCCGTATTCGGGGCTGCCCGCGTTGTCGTTGACCAGAAACGGCGCGTTGGTGTAGCGGCGCAGATAATCGAGATCGACCTTGCCGGCCTTGAGCAGCTCGTGAATCAGCGCCAGGATGAACAGCCCGTCGGTGCCCGGCGTGATGCCGACCCATTCATCGGCAATCGCGTTATAGCCCGAGCGGATCGGGTTCACCCCGATGATCTTGGCCCCGGTTTGCTTGAGCTTGTTCAGCCCCATCTTGATCGGGTTGGAATCATGGTCCTCGGCCACGCCGAAGATCATGAACAGGCGCGTGCGCTCCCAGTCGGGCTGACCGAATTCCCAGAAGCTGCCGCCCATGGTATAGATGCCCGCCGCCGCCATGTTGACCGAGCAGAACCCCCCATGGGCCGCATAGTTGGGCGTGCCATAGGCCTGCGCCCACCAGCCGGTAAAGCTCTGCGACTGGTCACGGCCGGTAAAGAAGGCCAGCTTTTCGGGCGCGGTCTCGCGCAGCGGTTTCAGCCAGCTGGTGGCCAGTTCCAGCGCCTCGTCCCAGGAGATTTCCTCGAACTTGCCCTCGCCGCGTTCGCCGACCCGTTTCAGTGGCGCGCGCAGGCGCGAGGGCGCGTAATGCGACATGATCCCGGACGAGCCCTTGGCGCACAGTACGCCCTTGTTCACGGGATGGTCACGGTTGCCCTCGATATACTTGATCTTGCCGTTCTTCATGTGGACGTTGATGCCACAGCGGCAGGCACACATGTAGCAGGTCGTCTTGCGGATTTCCTCGGATACTTCGGGCGAAGTATCCAGGGCAGGCTGGTCATATGGGGGCATGATGTCTTTCCCGAGGTCCCTGTTGCCGTGACTGCGCCCTTGCGGGGCGCCTCATATTAGATCATTCGAATGTATTTAACCTTCAAGCAGCGGGCTTGTCCAGATTGCCGCGCGCATTTCTGCGCAATTTGCGCCGACTTGTCACGGCCCGAAGGAAATATATGCAAAAATTTGCATTTAAGCGCGTTCTAATATACCGTCCACGAGCCCGCAAGGGCTCAACAAGGGAGGTTTGCAATGAAAAAGATGATTCTGACCGGTCTGGCCGTGGCGCTGACAATGGTGGCTTTCGGCGCGTCGGCAGCGACCAAGATCAACAAGACATATCTGCGCAAGGGCACGCAGGAGGTGCGCGTCTTTACCGACGGGGGCAAGCTGTACTGCCGTCGCGTCAGCGACAATTTCGAGATGTGCAACGGGATGGAGCAGCAATCCGACGGCACATGGACCGGCAAGAAGATGAAGCACCCCGACATGCCGCGCTTCATGACCTTCAACGGCACCGTGGTGATCGGGTCGAACAAGAAGCTCAGCATCAAGGGCTGCATGATCGGCGGGGCCTTTTGCGCCTCGGAGATCTGGGACGAGAAATAGGATCCCGACAGACGGCCCCACGGCGGCCCCACGGCGGCCCCAGGGGGTGTGGCTCCAGGGGGTGGCTCCCTGGGCCTGGTTGCCAGGTTTCGGGCGGGGGGTGCGATGAACGCCGCGGCCCCCGTTTGCATGTCTTGACCTTTGCGCATGCGGTGCCACTGTTGTGTCGCAAACGGAGGGGCGGCGGATGGGCGCGATCGAAAACGCGATGGCCGAGGCGGGCCGACATGATGCCAGGGTGGTTTTCGCCGAACGGAACGACGACCGCATCCGGCAGGCCGCGGATATCATTGCCGCCAGAAGGATGGCCCGTCCGCTGTTTCCCGACATGTCGGCGCCCGACGGGCGCTATCTGGACATCATCTGCAGCCGCAGGCCCGGCCTGAAACCGGCACTGGCCCGGCGCCTGCTGACGCGCCCCCTCTATCGTGCGGCGGCAATGGTCGCGCTTGGCGAGGCCGATGTCATGGTCGCCGGTGCGACAAACCCGACAAGGCGGGTGATCGAGGCCGCGACGATGGCGATCGGGCTGGCCCGGGGGGTTTCCCGGCCGTCGAGCTTTTTCCTGATGCGCCTGGGCGACGGGCGAGAAATGGTGTTTGCCGATTGCGCGGTGAACGTCGCACCCGATGCCGCGGCGCTGGCCGATATCGCGCAGGCCTCGGAAAGATCGGCCCGTGCGCTGCTGGGCGCGGCCAGGCTTGCGCTGTTGTCCTATTCCACGGGCACCAGCGGCGCGGGCGGCGCGGTCGAGAAGGTTCGTGATGCCGTTGCGCTGCTGCATGCAAGGGGAATTTCCGCCCAAGGCCCGGTACAGGGCGATGCCGCGCTGAACCCGACGGTTGCCGCGCAGAAGGGGGCGGGGCGGGGGGAGGCAAATGTCCTGATCTTTCCATCGCTCGAGGCGGGCAACATAGCATACAAGCTGTTGCAGGAACTTGGCCGCGCCCAGGCCGTGGGGCCGTTTCTGCAGGGTTTCCGGCGCCCTGTCTGTGATCTTTCGCGCGGGGCACGGGTAGAGGATATCGTGGCTGCAACGGCAACGACCCTGGCGCTGGGGCGGAAAGGGGCGGTGCGCATGTGATGGGGCGTTTCCGGGGGCCAGCCCCCGGACCCCCGGAGTATTTGCGCAAAGAAGAAGGGGCTCAGCCCTGCGTTTTCATGTCTTCGGCCCGGATCCCGGCAACGGTGACCGGTGCCTTCATGGCGTCGCGACGGAAGGGCTCGCCCAGTTCCTGGTTGACCATGACCTCGATGAAGGTGGTCTTGCCCTCTTCCATCTGCGCCCTGATCGCGCTGTTCAGCATGTCGGTCAGCTCGTCCATGCTGCGGGCCTGCACCCCCCCGAGCCCACAGGCACGCGCAATGCCCGCATGGCTGACCTGGGGGTTCAGTTCGGTGCCGACGAAATTGTCGTTGTACCACAGCGTGGTGTTGCGCTTTTCGGCGCCCCACTGATAGTTGCGGAACACCACCATGGTGATGGCGGGCCATTCGGGGCGGCCGATGGCGATCATCTCGTTCATGGAAATGCCAAAGGCGCCGTCGCCGGCAAAGCCCACCACCGGCACCTTTGGGTTGGCGATCTTGGCGCCGATGATCGACGGAAAGCCGTATCCACAAGGCCCGAACAGCCCCGGCGCCAGATATTTGCGCCCCTGTTCGAATGTCGGATAGGCATTGCCGATGGCGCAGTTGTTGCCGATATCGCTGCTGATGATCGCCTCTTTCGGCAGCGCCGCGGTGATTGCGCGCCAGGCCATGCGGGGGCTCATCTTTTCGGGCTCGGCCGCGCGGCAACGCTGGTTCCAGGTGGTGCCGGGGTCGTCCTCCTCGTGGTCCATCGAGGTCAGTTCCTGCGCCCATTTCGATTTCAGATCGGCAATCAGCGCACGGCGCGACTCGCGCCCCTTGTCGCCGGCGCCAGGGGACAGGCGCGCAAGGATCGCGCGCGCGACATGGCCCGCGTCGCCGACGATACCAACATCGACCGGCCTGGTCAGGCCGATGCGGTCGGCGTTGATGTCCACCTGGATCAGTTTCGCATCCCGCGGCCAGTAATCCAGCCCATAGCAGGGCAGGGTCGAGAACGGGTTCAGCCGGTTGCCCAGCGCCAGCACCACATCGGCGCGGCTGATCAGCTGCATCGCGGCCTTTGAGCCGTTATAGCCCAGCGGGCCGGCAAAAAGCGGGTGGCTGCCGGGAAAGGCGTCGTTGTGCTGATAGTTGCAGCACACCGGCGCATCCAGTGCCTCGGCCAGGGCCTGGCTGTCGGGGATGGCATCGCCGATCACCACGCCCGCGCCGTTGACGATGACGGGAAATTCGGCATCCGACAGCAGGTGGGCGGCCTGTGCAATGGCGGCCTCGTCGCCGGCGGGGCGCGCGAATTCCACGATCTGGGGCAGCTCGATGTCGATCACGCGTGTCCAGAAATCGCGCGGCACGTTGATCTGAGCCGGGGCCGACAGGCGCCGGGCCCTGGTGATGACGCGGTTCAGTACCTCGGCAATGCGGGCGGGGTCGCGCACCTCTTCCTGATAGCAGACCATGTCGGCAAAGGCGCGCATCTGCTCGACCTCCTGAAAGCCGCCCTGGCCCATGGTCGCATTGGCCGCCTGCGGTGTGACCAGCAGCATCGGCGTGTGGTTCCAGTAGGCGGTTTTCACGCAGGTCACGAAATTGGTGATGCCGGGGCCGTTCTGGGCAATGATCATCGCCATGCGCCCGCTGGTGCGGGTGAACCCGTCGGCCATGTAGCCGCCATTGCATTCATGGGCCACATCCCAGAATTTTATCCCGGCGGCGGGGAAATAGTCGGAAATCGGCATGAAGGCCGAGCCTATGATGCCGAACGCATTGTCGATGCCATGCATCTGCAAGACCTTGATGAAGGCCTCTTCGGTGGTCATTTTCATGGCTGTCATCCCCCTGGTTTCATCCATGCCCGGCTCTGGTTATGGTGGATGTCCGTCCGCGGGGATAGGGCCAGTTTCGGTGTCGCCTGAGGCCAGATGACAATCGGCCGTCCCTTTCCGCCCGGAAATGCCCGCGGGGTGCACGGGCAGACACGCCCTGCATGCCTGGCCGGCGACGCGCAAAAACCGGAGTGCAGGTATTCGAAGACGCAGGGCCGGGGTAGCGGGACTGCCGGTGCCCTACATGAAGCCGAGTTCGAGGCGCGCCTCGTCCGACATCATCTCCATGCCCCATTGAGGCTCCCAGACCAGATCGACATTGATGTTCGAAACCCCGGGGACGGCCAGGACGGCGTCGCTGACCCAGCCGGGCATGTCGCCGGCAACCGGGCAGCCCGGTGCGGTCAGGGTCATCTTGATATCGACCACACCTTCGTCTGAAATGTCGATCGTGTAGATCAGGCCGAGGTCGTAGATGTTCACGGGGATTTCCGGGTCGTATACCGTCCGGCAGGCCTCGACCACCGCATCGAAAAGCGGATGTTCGGTCGACGAGGGTTGAATGAGGGGGGTCCCCTCCATCTGTTCGACCTCGGAATTGTCGGTCATCTGTTCGGTTGAAACGTCCATGATCGCACCTGCTTCTATTCCTGACCAAACATATAGGGAATAGAAATCGATCCGTCCAGACCCATTGAAAACGGGAACGCAAAAAGAGCATGTTGCAATCGTTGCGGGCACTGCTGGCATTTTGAGCGCGTATCGGTAGAGACACGTCGTCGTTTCCCGCCAATGCCATGCCGGCGCGCCCGTTTCCTGTTGAAAAGGGCGCCAGCGGGATCATACTGGGGGCCATAAGAAAAAGGATTTGAACGCATATTGTTGAAAAGGGACATGTACGCGGGTGTGCGCGTATCATGGAAGCTGTCCCGGACTCGTGCATTTTTCCGCACCCGGATTCGCTGCCATGCATGACCCGACAGGAAATGGAGCGATCTATCATGGCGACGAATGGGACATATGACCAGATGGCAACCTATCTGACCAATGGCTACTGGGCATGGTCAAAATACAAGGGGAGCTCGCAACGCAGTTTCAATCATACCAACATAACCGTGAACCTGACGGCACTGGGCACCAGCGACAGGGATTTTGCCCGCAAGGCGCTGGATCTGTGGGCCGATGTTTCGGGGCTGTCATTTTCCGAAACCACCGGCAGCGCCGACATCACCTACAACAACGCGGGCAGTGGCGCACAGACACTCATGACGACGACAGGCTCGGTGTTGACCTCGTCAACGGTCCAGATCATTACGACCTGGGGCGGCGGGACGGGCAGTTCTCTGGACAGCTACAGATTTCACACCTTCCTGCATGAAACGGGGCATGCGCTGGGCCTGGGTCATGGGGGGCCCTACAACAGCACGGCGGCCTATCCCACCGATGCGGTCTATCTCAACGATTCCTGGCAGACATCGGTGATGTCCTATTTCAACCAGAGCGAAAACACCAATGTGACGGGAAGCTATGCCTATGTCCTGACGCCGCAGCTTGTGGACATCATCGCGGTCCAGAATCTGTACGGCACCAGCGGCACGGTGCGCATGGGCGATACGATCTATGGAGACGGCAACAATACGGGGCGGGACTCGTACGGGACAGGGTTTACCAATGTTCCGACAGTGACCATCTATGACAGCGGCGGCACCGATACGCTGAACTATTCGGGCTATTCCGGCAATCAGACGATCAGGCTGGGCGCCGAATCGATGTCGAGCGTCTACGGCAGAACCAACAATGTCATCATCGCGCGCGGGGTGGTGATCTCGAATGCCACCGCGGGCGCCGGAGATGATGTGATCGTGGGCAATGGCGCGGGCAATGAACTGCGCGGCAATGACGGCAATGACACGCTGTATGGCTGGGGCGGCTTCGATATGCTTGTCGGCGGGGCGGGCAACGATACGCTTTATGGGGGCGACAACAACGATGTTCTGGTTGGCGATGCCGGCGCCGACAGCCTCTATGGCGGTGCAGGAGCCGACATCCTGCGCCCCGGTCTCGGCGGCATAGCCAACGGCGATCTCTATGACGGTGGCAGCGAAACGGATACCTTCGACCTGTCGGCATTGTTCCTGGGCTATACGGTCAACCTCGATGTCGGAACGGTCGTGTATTTCAGCAGGCCGACCGGATCGGCCAGCTCGACACTGGTCAATATCGAAAACGTCTGGGGGGCCAGGGGCAATGACAGGATCATCGGCGATGCCGGGGCGAATTATCTGTGGGGCAATTCGGGCGATGACAATATCAGTGGCGGGGGCGGTGACGATACCCTGTCGGGAGGCAGCGGCAACGACCGCCTGACCGGAGAGGCGGGCACCGATACCCTGTTGGGCGGTGCCGGCGATGACGTGCTGGCGCCTGGCAGCAGCGGAATTGCATCGGGCGAGATGTATGACGGCGGGACGGGAACCGACACGCTGGACATGTCGGCAATGACCGCAGCCGGTTATACCATCGACCTTTCGGCCAATCTTCTGCGCTGGATCAGTACGGTCGTGATCCTGCCCAGCATCACTGCCACCGTGAGAAATGTGGAAAACGTGATCGGCGCCGGGGGAAATGACACCATCACCGGCGATGCCAACGCCAATGTTCTGCATGGTGGCGACGGCAATGACCTGATCACCGGCGAAGGTGGGGTCGACATGCTCTATGGCGATGCCGGCGATGACACGCTGCGTGCCAGCAGCTCCTCCTCGGGGATCTCCGAAGGCGAGATCTATGACGGCGGCACCGGGACAGACCTTCTGGACCTTTCAACGCTGACTGCCGGATATACGGTCAATCTGGGCAGCGGGGTCTTCAGGTGGTCTCCTTTCGGGGTTGCCGCGGGCGGTGCGGGCGCGCTGGTGCCGATCGTGCTGACCCCCGTAAACGCCACGGTCACCAATATCGAGAACATCACCGGCTCGTCCGGAAATGACAGCCTGACCGGTGATGCGGGTGTCAATGTCATCGACGCCGGTGCCGGCGATGATTTCGTCAATTTCGACGCGGCAACCAGCGATGCGACGATCACCGATTCCTATGATGGCGGCAGCGGAACCGATACCTTCCGCGTCACCAATGCCGGCCTGCCGCAACATGTCGTCGATCTGATGGGGGGCGCGTTCCGCGTCGGCACCAGCGTGATCGCGACGCTTACGGGTTTCGAAAACGTGACCGTGGCCGGCACCCATACGGTTATCGGCAACGGGCAGGACAACGTCATCACCGGTACCGGCGCTGGCAACAACATCTTTTCAGGTGGTTACGGCAATGACACGCTGAATGGCGGGGGCGGCGACGACAACCTGAACGGAGACGCCGGGAACGACATCCTGAACGGAGGCGATGGCAATGACGTTCTGGCAGGGGGGTTCGGGACCGATACGGTAAACGGTGGCGCCGGAGACGACACGATCGTCATCAATTCGGGCGAGTTCTTCGACAATGTCGATGGCGGGACCGGCCGGGATACGCTGGACATGTCGTCGGTCACGCGTTCCGGCGACCTGTTCGATTTTGCCGCCGGCGCGATCACCACCACCTTTGCCACCGGCACGCCGACACTGGCCGGGATCGAGGTATTCAGGGATGGTTCGGGGGGCAACCGGATCATTGCCGCCGATGGGGTGGATGGAAACAGCTATTTCGGAAATGGCGGTGACGATAC
Source organism: uncultured Rhodobacter sp. (assembly GCA_964637875.1). GTDB lineage: Bacteria > Pseudomonadota > Alphaproteobacteria > Rhodobacterales > Rhodobacteraceae > UBA5972. Next base: position 47,512 of record CAZWXK010000003.1, on the reverse strand, counting down.
CATGGTGGCCTCGGCCACCGCGATCGAGAGCATGGATGGCGGCGCGGGATTCGACATACTCGATCTGTCGGCCTTTGGTGGCGACTACGTCTATTCGATGGCCACCGGCGGAACCCATCTGACCGGCGAATCCTTTACCGGATTCGAACAGGTGATCATGGGCAGCGGCAATGACCGGGTCGTGGGATCGACCGGCAATGACATCATCCTCGGCGCAGGCGGCAGCGACCGGATCATTGCCGGTGCCGGAAGCGACCGCCTGATCGGCGGCGGCGGCAGGGACGTGCTGCTTGGCGGCAATGGCCGAGACGCGCTTCTGGGTGGCGGCGGTCGCGATGTCATGAGGGGCGGCGGCGCGCGCGACATCATGAATGGCGGCGGCGGTCGCGATCTGCTGGATGGCGGCCGCGGCAATGACGTGTTGCGGGGCGGTGGCGGCAACGATGTGATCAACGGAGGCGGCGGCAATGACCGCCTGTTCGGCAACAACGGCTCGGACGTGTTCGTGTTCGGTCTGGGCGGCAGGCATGACGTGATCCGCGATTTTGCCGACGATATCGACACGATCAGACTGGACCGGGCTCTGTGGGGCGGTGGCATGAACAAGGCCCAGGTGATCTCGTCCTTTGCCAGTGTCACGGCCGGCGGCGATGTGGTGCTCGATTTCGGCGGCGCGGATGTTCTGACGATTGCCGGGCTTGGCGATGCCACGGCGCTGTTGAACGACATGGTCCTGGTCTGAACGCGCGATCCAGCGCGGGATCGAATGAAATCGAGGCATGCGCTTGGCATTGGCGCGTGCCTCGTGATAACTGCGCCGGACAGTCACCACAGGGCGCTTGCAGCGATGCCGAAATCCTTTTCGTTCGAGATCCACGCCAGCCAGGGCAAGGCCCGCACCGGCGCACTCAAAACCCGACGCGGCGATATCCGCACGCCGGCCTTCATGCCCGTGGGCACCGCCGCGACGGTCAAGGCCATGCTGCCCGAATCGGTGCGCGAAACGGGTGCCGACATCCTGTTGGGCAACACCTATCACCTGATGTTGCGCCCCGGTGCCGAGCGCATCGCGCGCCTGGGCGGTCTGCACCGCTTCATGAACTGGCCGCGCCCGATCCTGACCGATTCCGGCGGTTTTCAGGTGATGAGCCTGAACGAGCTGCGCAAGCTCACCGAAGAGGGCGTCAGCTTCAAGAGCCATGTCGATGGCTCGACCCACCACCTGAGCCCCGAACGCTCGATCGAGATCCAGCGCCTGCTCGGCAGCGACATCACCATGTGTTTCGACGAATGCACCCCCTTTCCGGCAGCCGAGGATCAGGCCGCCGCGTCGATGCGCCTGTCGATGCGCTGGGCACAGCGTTCGCGCGATGCCTTTGGCGACCGTGACGACCACCTGATTTTCGGCATCCAGCAGGGCAGCACCTTTCGCGACCTGCGCGCCGAAAGCGCGGAGGCGCTGCACAAGATCGGTTTTGACGGCTATGCCATCGGCGGGCTGGCGGTGGGCGAAGGGCAAGAGGCCATGTTCGAGGTGCTGGATTACGCGCCCGACATGCTGCCTGCGGACCGCCCGCGCTATCTGATGGGGGTGGGCAAGCCCGACGACATCGTGGGCGCCGTGCAGCGCGGCGTAGACATGTTCGACTGCGTGCTGCCCAGCCGCTCGGGCCGCACGGGGCAGGCGTTGACACGGCGCGGGGCGGTGAACATCAAGAATGCCCGCCACCGCGACGATCCGCGCCCGCTGGACGAGGAATGCACATGCCCGGCCTGCCGCAACTATTCGCGCGCCTATCTGCACCATGTGTTCCGCGCACAGGAAATCATCTCGTCCATGCTGCTGACATGGCACAATCTGCATTATTATCAGGAACTCATGGCCGGCCTGCGCGATGCCATTGCCAAGGGCCGGCTCGATGATTTCGTGGCCGATTTCCATGCCTTGCGCGCGCAAGGGGATATCGAGCCACTTTGACGTGTGGTGCATTGCTTCTTCTTTGTGACAAATACGCCCGCCGGAGGCTCCCGCCATGTCCGCCTGCGCCAGCGGGGGCTGTCTGCCCCCGCACCCCCGAGCGTATTGATGCAAAGAAGAAGATACCGTCATTCCAGAGGGCTGAAGTGGCAGGTGAAGTGGCGCATCATCTCGGGCTCTTGCGTGATCTCGTATTCCCGCAGCTCATCCTTGATACGGGCAAGTTCGGCAAAGACCTCGATGACGTAATCCACATGTGATTGCGTATAGGTGCGCCGGGGCATGGCAAGGCGCACAAGATCCATCATAGCGGGTTGTTCGGAGCCGTCGGGCTGGCGCCCGAACATGACGGTGCCGATCTCGCAGGCGCGGATGCCGCCCATCTCGTATAGCGCGCAGGCCAGCGCCTGGCCCGGATAGTGCAGCGCATCGATATGGGGTAGCCAGGCGCGCGCGTCGATGAAAACCGCGTGCCCGCCCGCGGGCTTGACCGTCGGCACGCCGAGGGCGTCGAGGCGCTTGATCAGATATTCGTTGCTGCGGATGCGATAGCGCAGGTAGTCTTCGTCGATGATTTCGCTCAGCCCCTGGGCGATGGCCTCGAGGTCGCGCCCGGCCAGCCCGCCATAGGTGGGGAAGCCCTCGGTCTGGATCAGCCGGGTGCGGGCGCGTTCGGCCAGCGCGTCGTCGTTCAGCGCCAGCCAGCCGCCGATATTGGCGAAGGCATCCTTTTTTGCGCTCATGGTCATGCCGTCGGCCACGGAAAAGCAGTCGCGCACGATATCCTTGATGCTGCGATCCTGCTGGCTGGCTTCGCGTTGCTTGATGAACCAGGCGTTTTCGGCAAAACGGCAACCGTCGATGAAGAAGGGTTTGCCGAATTCATGGGCCAGCTCGGCCACGGCGCGGATGTTTTCAAGGCTGACCGGCTGGCCGCCGCCGGCATTGTTGGTGATCGTCAGCATGACGCAGGGAACAGTGTCGCCGCGAGCGGCCAGAAAGGCGCGCAGGCGGTCGATATCCATGTTGCCCTTGAAGGGGTGGTCGGCGGCGGGTTCGCGCCCCTCGGGGATCAGGAGGTCATGGGCGCGCGCGCCGCTGGCCTCGATATTGCCGCGGGTGGTGTCGAAATGCGTGTTTGACGGAATATGCCGCCCCGGCCCGCCGAGGATCGAGAACAGTATCGCCTCGGCCGCGCGGCCCTGATGGGTGGGGATGATGTGTCTGAACGGCATCAGGTTCTGCACCGCCTCCTGAAAGCGGAAGAAGCTGGGCGAGCCGGCATAGCTTTCGTCGCCCTGCATCATGGCCGCCCATTGGGCCGAACTCATGGCGCCGGTGCCGCTGTCGGTCAGCAGGTCGACCATAACGTCGCGCGAATGCAGCAGGAACAGGTTGTAATGGGCTGCGTGCAATTTCTCGCGCCGCTGGGCGGCCGTGGTCATGCGGATGGGTTCGACCGCCTTGATGCGGAATGGTTCGATGATGGTCTTCATCGGGGCTCTCCTTGTCAGAGGGGCCCCGGGAAAGCTGCGACAGCCGGACACGCAAGCAGGGGCCCAGCGCCGCGGTTGCCGCAGGATTCCCTGCATGCCGCGCTCAGCGCCCTTGTGGCTGCGGGGGTATTTCTTGGCCCTTGCGCGCCGGTTGTCAAGCCTGTGGCAGGGGCATCAGGCGGGTGATGGTCGGCTGTTGTGCGATATTCCAGAGGCCCGGCAGGATTGCGGCCATCTCGTCCGCTGTTGCCGCGCCTGCATGGGTGGCCAGCGCGGTGGCCTTGGCGGCGACCTCGTCCCGGCTCAGCCCGTTGCCGGGGTCGCCCCTGGGGGTGGTCAGTTTCCGGCGCAGAATCCGGCCGTCTGTCGTTTCGACCGTCACCTTGCCATGCCACTGCGCCGGATAGGCGGCCTGCACGTCGGCATCGGGTGTCATCCGCACGCGTGCGGCAAGGGCGCGGATGGCGGGGTCGTTCCAGTGACGTGCAAAACTTTCGACATCGGCGCGGCCATGCAGCGCCACCATGGCCAGCACCGTGCCCATCGAGAATTTGGCCTGGTGCAGGCTGGTGGGGTTCGTCACCGGGCCAAGCACATCGATTGCCGCGTCATGGACATGGGCGGTTATTGCCGCGATATCGCCCGCCGCAAGGTGGTTTTCCGCCATCAGCGCCAGCAGGGCATCGGCCGCCGGGTGGGTATGGCGGCAGGAGGCGTGCCATTTGAGCGAGGTCTCGCACAGCGCCCAGCGGCTGTGCAGCCGGTCGTTCAGTGCCGCTGGGGCGGGGGCGTCGGACATCCCCGCCGCCATGCCCTGCGCCCCGGTGAAAATGTCGCGGGCGCCGGTGAAACCCTGCTGCGCCAGATCCGCCGCGATGATCCCGTTCATCGCGGCCTTGCCGCTGTGCAGCTGCTTGGAATCGGCGCCGTCGCGCAGGAATTCCCACAATCCGGCCGCCTGGGTGCCGGCCGAGCCCAGGCAATGCAGCATCTGCCCCGCATCAAGGCCCAGCAGGCGCCCGGCTGCGGCCGCCGCGGCCAGCGTGCCGGCGGTGCCGGTCGTGTGGAATATGCGGTAGTGCGTCTGGCCCAGAAATTCGCCAACCCGGATGCCGACCTCATAGCCTGCCACAACGGCGGTCAGGAAATCGCGCCCCGAGGCGCCGCGCGCCTGCGCCAGCGCAAGGGCAGGGGGAAAGACCACGGTCGCCGGGTGCAGGACCGAGGCATTGTGCAGATCGTCCTGCTCGGCCACATGCGTGGCGGCGGCGTTGACAAGGGCCGCAAACAGCGGGCTGCTGGTCGTCCGGTCGAACAGGATTTCCGATGCGCCGTCGGTGGGGCCCATCCGCGCCGCGAGGCTGCGGATTGCGGCCACCTGTCGTGCACCGGCACCCGCCAGCGCCGAGCCGAACCAATCCACAAACAGGTCAGTTGCGTATGATACCACCGTTTCCGGCAGATCCTGAAACCGGATTTCAGACGCAAATTCGGCCAGTTCACGCGCGGCGTTCATGCGCTGCTATCCCTTTTTCATCAGCCGGTCGGATTTCTTGCGCACAAGCACCATGCGCAGATCATGCATGGCCATCAGCAGTTGATCGGTAAAGGCCTCGAGATCCTCGTCATCGGCCCTGGTCTGTGCCCAGTGCGCCGTCAGGTTCAGGTGGTCGATGGTGCGCATGATGTCGTCAAGCTCGCGCCTTTTCAGCAGCTTGCGGCGGGTTTCGATCCAGTCGCGGATGGCGGCGGATTCGGCGTCGGTCGGGGGGGTGTTGGCGTGGGGCTTGACCTCGCCGTTACGAACATTGGCCACGGCGATCTGGGTCAGTTCCAGCCGGCGCTGGCGGTTTTCGGTATCAACGCGAAACACCGTCGCGCCGTTTTCACGCACGCGGAAATAGAGGTTCAGATCGTCATCCATCATGGCATGAATCCCGGCTGTCTATCGCAGCGCCGCGCAGAATTCCTGAATGCGGGTGCAGGCCTGTTTCAGCATCTCGTCCGAGGCAGCATAGCTGACGCGGAAACAGGGCGAAAGGCCGAAGGCCGCGCCAAAGACCACGGCAACGCCGGTTTCCTGCAACAGGGCGGTGGCGAAATCCTCGTCGGTCTCGATCAATCTGCCACCGGGGCTGCGCCTGCCGATGCAGCCGTCGATTGACGGATAGGCGTAAAAGGCGCCCTCGGGCAGGGGGCAGGACAGGCCGTCTGCCGCGTTCAGCATGGCGACAACCATGTCGCGGCGGCGCTGAAAGACGGCCAGGCTGCCCTGCACGTAATCCTGCGGGCCGTTCAACGCCTCGACCGCTGCCCATTGCGAAATCGTGCAGGGGTTCGATGTCGATTGCGATTGCAGCTTGCCCATGGCCTGGATCAACTCGCGCGGCCCGCCCGCATAGCCGATGCGCCAGCCGGTCATGGCATAGGCCTTGGACACCCCGTTCATGGTCAGCGTGCGGTGCCGCAGCCGTGGCTCGACCTGAGCGGGGGTGCAAAAGCTGAAGGGCGGGTAGGAGAGATGCTCATAGATATCGTCGCTCAGCACCCGGACATGCGGGTGGCGCAGCAGGACATCGCACAGCGCGCGCAGCGCGTCCCGGCCATATCCCGCGCCGGTGGGGTTCGAGGGCGAGTTGAAGATCAGCCATTTCGTGCGCGGTGTGATCACATTTTCAAGCGCCTCGGGGGTGATCTTGTAGCCGTCCTGCGCCCGGGTTTGCAGCACCACCGGGGTTCCGCCCGCGATTGTCACCATATCGGGGTAGGATACCCAGTAGGGGGCGGGGATGACAACCTCGTCCCCCTTGTCAAGTGTTGCCATCAAGGCATTGAAAATGATCTGTTTTCCGCCGGATGAAACCGTGATCTCGTCCAGGTCGTAAACAAGCCCGTTCTCGCGGCGGAACTTTTCGGCAACGGCGCGCTTGAGCTCGACTATCCCGTCGGGCGCGGTATAGCGGGTCCTGCCTGCCTCGATGGCGCGCATGGCCGCGGCGCGGATGTTTTCGGGCGTGTCGAAATCGGGCTCGCCAGCCGACAGCGAGATGATGTCGCGCCCCTCGGCCTGCAAGTCGCGGGCAAGGGTCGAAATGGCGATGGTGGGCGAGGCCCTGACCGCCGAAAGCCTGGAAGAAAGAAAGGACATCACCCCACCTGCCGCATTTGCAAACCCGTTTGCCAAGTCATAGGCTGCGCCCCGGGGACGATCAAGCGGCCCGAAGGGGAAGATTGTTGACGCAGGCGGAATATGGATACGGCATCGACCTTGGCGGCACCAAGATCGAGGGCGTGGTTCTGGCCCCCGATGGTGAGGAGCTGATTCGGCACCGCATCCCCACCCCGCGCGAAGACTACACGGCCACGATCAGGGCGATTGCCGATCTGGTCGGATTGATGGAGCGCGAAACCGGAATTGCGGCCGCAAGGGTAGGGGTCGGAATTCCGGGCTCGGCCTCGCCCCATACGGGCCTTGTGCGCAACGCGAATTCGACATGGATCAATGGCAGGCCGCTCGAACGCGATCTGCGCGATGCGCTCGCCCGGCCCGTCCGCCTGGCCAATGACGCCAACTGCCTTGCCCTGTCCGAAAGCATCGACGGCGCCGCATGCGATGCCGACAGCGTGTTTGCCGTGATCCTCGGCACGGGCGTGGGTGGCGGTCTGGTCGTCAACGGCAGGCTCGTTGCCGGCGCCCATGGCCTGGCCGGCGAATGGGGGCATGTGCCGCTGCCCAATATGCCCGATTCCCACATGCCGGGGGGCGCGCGGCGCTGCTTTTGCGGGCGTCGGGGATGTATCGAGACCTGGCTGTCCGGCCCGGCCATCACGCAGCAATATCGCGACGCGGGCGGCCATGCGGCGCGTTTGCAAGACGTGGTTGCCGCCAGCCAGCGGGGCGAGGCGCTGGCCCGTGACGTGCTGGCACGGTTTGTCGAAAACCTGGCCGGCGCGCTCGGCATGATCGTGAACGTCATCGACCCCGAGATGTTTGTCCTTGGGGGCGGTGTGTCGAATCTGCCCGATCTTGCGGAAAGGCTTGCATCCGCCATTCGCCCCCATGTATTCGCAAGCCCGAGTGACCGGATCGATATTGATCTGCGCCTTGCGCGCTGGGGCGACAGTTCCGGCGTGCGCGGCGCGGCGCGGCTATGGGAGATGACACATGACATCTGAAACCCCGGAACACAGGTTGAAACGCCTGAAGATGCGCTCGGGGCATCGGGGCATCAAGGAAATGGACATGATCCTGGGCGCGTTCGCCGACAAGGGGCTGAGCGCGCTGTCATCAGCCGAACTGGACATATACGAGACCATGCTGGCCGAAAACGACCACGACCTCTATGCATGGTTTTCCGGCCGCCAGGCACCGCCGCCCGAATACGAGGACCTGATCGGTCACATCGCGCGGATGGCCGGATTTGGCTGAAATTCCCCTCGAAATTTAACCTGTTCTTGGGAAATCCCCGCGATCCTGCACCCCAGGGTGAACCAGGTGAAAGGATCGTGACATGTCCGGGCAGATCACAGCAACCGCATTGCAGGAACCGACGCTGCGGGGCAAGATCGCGCAGGAGCGCGACATTCATGGCGCGGCGGCCAATGATCCGGGCCATGATCCGGGCCATGATCCGGGTCGGGGCTTGTGCCAGGGGGCCGGCCGCCTTCTGGGCGAATATCTGGAAATGCTGGGCCGGGTCGAACGTCTGCATCGGTTGCTTCTGGATGTGATCAAGGATGAATTCGAACGTCTCCATCTGCTCGACATCAACGCGGTGCAGGCGTTGCTGCTGTTCAATATCGGCGATCACGAGGTCACCGCCGGCGAACTCAAGAGTCGCGGCTACTACCAGGGCTCGAACGTCTCCTACAACCTCAAGAAACTGGTCGAGGGCGGGTACATGCACCACCAGCGCTGCCATATCGACCGACGCGCGGTGCGGGTGCGGCTGACGCCCCGGGGGCGCGAGATACGCGATATTGTCGCTGCCCTGTTCGAACGCCATGCGCAGCGGTTGCAACAGCTGGGCCTGATCGACCACGGCACCCTCGGGACGCTGAACGATTCCCTGCGCCTGGTCGAAAGGTTCTGGGCCGACCAGATCCGCTATATCTATTGAGGTATCTATTGAGGTTGGGGGGGGCTTGAATGGCGATGTCGGAAAAATAAATTCCCTGTTTTGAATATGTTCGCGAATTTTCTTTTCGCTGCGGCGATTTGTGGGGTGTTTCGGAGGGCTGTTTCTGGTATTTCTTGGCGAAACGACCTTCCTTGGGTCAGACAGCGGCCGCGAGGCGGCCACCAGACATGGGCCAGACAGGGGACCACCCAATGGATTACACCGCACGACTCGACCAGGCGATTCAGGGGCTGCATGACGAAGGCCGTTACCGGACCTTTATCGACATCGAACGCAAGAACGGGCATTTCCCCCGGGCCACCTGGCACGCCCCCGACGGCAGCAGCCGCGAGATCACGGTGTGGTGCGGCAACGACTATCTGGGAATGGGCCAGCACCCCGAGGTTCTGACCGCCATGCACGAGGCCCTCGATTCAACCGGCGCGGGCTCGGGCGGGACGCGCAACATCTCGGGCACGACGGTCTATCACAAGGCGCTCGAGGCCGAGATCGCCGACCTCCACGGGAAAGAGGCCGCGCTGCTGTTCACCTCGGCCTATATCGCCAATGATGCAACCCTTTCCACCCTGCCCAGGCTGTTTCCGGGCCTTGTCATCCTGTCGGACGAGCTGAACCATGCCTCGATGATCCAGGGTATCCTGCGCAGCGGATGCGAAAAGCGGATATTCCGCCACAACGATACCGCCCATCTGCGCGAACTGCTGGAGGAAATCGAACCCGGCCGGCCCATCGTCATCGCCTTTGAGTCGATCTATTCGATGGACGGCGATTTCGGCCCGATCGAGGAAATCTGCGACCTGGCCGACGAATTCGGCGCGCTGACCTATATCGACGAGGTTCACGCCGTGGGCATGTACGGCCCGCGCGGCGGGGGCGTTTCGGAACGCGACAACCTTGCCCATCGCATCGACCTGATCAATGGCACGCTGGCCAAGGCATTCGGCGTGATGGGGGGCTATGTCGCGGCCTCGGCCAGGATGGTGGACGCGATCCGGTCATTCGCGCCGGGATTCATCTTTACCACGTCATTGCCGCCGGCAATCGCCGCTGGCGCAACCGCCTCGATCCGCCACCTCAAGCGCGACAACACGCTGCGCCAGCAGCAACAGACCAATGCGCGCATCCTGAAGATGCGGCTCAAGGGGCTGGGCCTGCCGATCACCGATCATGGCAGCCATATCGTGCCGGTGCATGTGGGCAACCCTGTCAAGTGCAAGATGCTGTCGGATCTGCTGCTCGAGGAATACGGTATCTATGTCCAGCCGATCAATTTTCCGACGGTTCCGCGCGGTACCGAGCGGCTGCGTTTCACGCCATCGCCGGTGCATACGCCCGACCTGATGAACAAGCTGGTCGAGGCCATGGACGCGCTGTGGTTCCAGTGTGAGCTGAATCGTGCCGAGTTGAGCGCCTGAGCCTTTTCGGCCCTGTGCAAAAACGCTTGCCATGTGTTATTGTCGCCACGGCTGCATACCCGTTCGAACGAATCGGAACAGGCAGCCCTGGGGGAGGCTGAATGCGTGTGAAAACATGCAGGGCATGGAATTGGGCGGATGAGCGACAGTGCCGAGATTCTCGAAGTGAAGGGTTTTGATGCCTACCCCGTGCGGCTGGGCGACATCATGCGTGGCGAACGCGCGACCATGGGCAAGTCGCTGCTGGATGTGCAGCGCGACCTGAGGATACGCGCCGCCTATATTGCCGCGATCGAGAACTGCGATGCCTCGGCCTTTGCCACCCCCGGTTTCATCGCGGGCTATGTGCGTTCCTATGCGCGCTATCTGGGGTTGGATCCCGAGGAGACATTCCGCCAGTTCTGTGTCGAATCGGGCTTTGACGGTGTCCATGCCGCTGCCCGCAAGAACCAGAACATGCGCAATGACAATTCCGGCAAGGGCCCCGGCAAGGGCCCCGGCAAGGGCGCAGTCATCACCCCGATCCGGCGCGAAGCCGAGCCGTTTCTGGGCCCGGGCGCCGGATTTGCGGCAACCGCCGGGGGCGATGGGCTGCTTTCCGCCCTGCCATTGCCGGCGCTGGGATCGATCCTTGTCCTGGTGGCGCTGATCCTGGGGCTGGGCTATGGCGCCTGGTCGATGTTGCAGGATATTCAGCGCGTCGAATTCGCCCCGGTTCAGGATCAGCCCGCGATCCTGACCGATGCGGGAACAGACGCGGCCGCCCCCCTTGAAACCGGCCTTCTGCGGCGCGGGGTAACAAGCGGTGCAACAACCGGGGCGCTTCGGCCCGGCTTTGTCCCGGGTGATGCCTCCGCCCGGATCTATCGCGCCCGCGAACTCGAGGTGCCGGTCATGACCCCGCGCGACGGGCCGATCTCGGCGCTGGACCCGGCGCGAATCGGTGCGCTTGTGGCCAATAACGGGGGCGTGCAGGCCAGCCAGAGCGCGCAGATCCTCAAGGACACCACCCCGAAGGTGACCGAAATCGGCCCGCCGCGGGTTGCGGTGGTGGCCCGTCGCCCGGCATGGGTGCGAATCTCGCGCAAGGATGGGACCGTTCTGTTCGAACGCATTCTGAGTGGCGGCGAAAGTTTCCTTTTGCCCGCGGATGACTCTGCGCTGAGGTTGCGGGCAGGCAATTCGGGCGATGTCTATCTGAGCGTTGACGGGCGGCCATATGGCCCGGTCGGCAAGGGGGGATCGGTTGCCAAGAATGTCGCGCTTGCACCCGAGGCCGTCATGCGGACCTTTCCCAAGGTGTCGGATCAAAAGGCGCTGGCCGCGTTGGACAGCCCGCGGGTGATTACCATGAACGACAAGCCCGCGAAACGCTGAGCGCGTTGCCTTGCACGCGGTGCTGCGCTAGAGCAGTGGGCGATTCATCCCTGAACGGAAATACCCTGTCATGACCAACCATCCGCTGCGCCCGTGGCGCCAGATCGAACGCCGGAAATCCCGCGAGATCAGACTGGGCAAGGTCAGGGTCGGGGGGGATGCACCGATTTCGGTGCAGAGCATGACCAACACCGATACCGGCGATGTTGCGGCGACGCTTGCACAGATCAACGCCTGTGCCGAGGCCGGCGCCGATCTGATGCGCGTGTCCTGCCCCGACGAGGCCGCGACCCGCGCCCTGAAAGACATCTGTCGCGAAAGTCCGGTTCCGATCATTGCCGACATCCATTTCCATTATCGCCGTGCGATCGAGGCCGCCGAGGCCGGCGCTGCCTGTCTGCGCATCAATCCCGGCAATATCGGCAATGCCACGCGGGTGCGCGAGGTCATCAACGCCGCGCGCGACCATGGCTGCGCCATCCGGATCGGGGTCAACGCCGGCAGTCTGGAACGGCACCTGCTGGACAAGTATGGCGAACCCTGCCCCGAGGCGATGATCGAATCCGGGCTGGAACATATCCGCATCCTCCAGGACAATGATTTCTTCGACTTCAAGATCAGCGTAAAGGCCTCGGACGTGTTCCTCTCGGCGGCCGCCTATCAGGGGTTGGCCGGGGCAACGGACGCGCCGATTCATCTGGGCATCACCGAGGCCGGCGGGCCTGTCTCGGGCAGTATCAAGTCGGCCATCGGCATCGGCAACCTGCTCTGGGCGGGAATCGGCGATACCTTGCGGGTCAGCCTGTCGGCCGACCCCGTCGAGGAAGTGCGCGCGGGTTTCGAGATCCTCAAGGCGCTGGGCCTGCGTCACCGCGGCGTGTCGATCGTCTCGTGCCCCACATGCGCGCGCCAGGGTTTCGACGTGATCGCCACCGTGGCGCGGCTGGAGGAACGCCTTGCCCATATCCACACCCCGATCAGCCTGTCGATCATCGGTTGCGTCGTCAACGGCCCCGGAGAGGCGCTGATGACCGACCTTGGCTTTACCGGCGGCGGGGCGGGGGCCGGCATGATCTATGTCGCCGGCAGACAGGATCACAAGATCGACAATGATCGGCTGATCGACCATGTTGTCGAACTGGTCGAAAAACGCGCGGCCGAAATCGAGGCCGAAAAACTGCGCGAGGAGACGGGTTGATGCGGCTGACACTGGTCATCGGTGCGCTGGCGCTGGGTATTGCGGGGATGGTCGGCTATGTGCGCCTGGCCCCGTCGGATCCGGCCCGCTGGCATGTCGATCCCGTCACCGCGCGCAAACCATCGCGGCCGAATTCATGGCTGCTGCGCCCCGAGGGTGGCGACGGACAGGCGCCCATCTATGACATGTCGGCACAAAGGCTTGCGGTTCTGTTCGATGGCTTTGTCAGCGGACAGCCACGGATCAGCCGTCTTGCCGGCGGTCCGGACGAGGGGATGATGACCTATGTCGGGCGTTCGCGCATCATCGGCTATCCCGATTACATAACCGTGCGGATCATTGCACTGGGGGATGGCCGTTCCAGCATGGCGATCTGGTCGCGCGCGCGCTTTGGCTACAGCGATGGCGGGATGAACCGGCGCCGGGTGGAAAACTGGCTGCGGCGGTTTCAGCTGTTTCTGGATGGCGGCGCGTCGCCGTCGGGCGCGGGAACGGACTGATCCGCGGGCATGGGCGGCGCGGTTGGAACCTCGGCGCGCGAGGGCGGGCTGACCAGCCCGGCCGAGATGACCAGCTTGGCCGCGGTTTCCACATCCATGTCCAGCAGGATGACATCCTCCTTGCGCACGAACAGCAGAAAGCCCGAGGTGGGGTTCGGTGTGGTCGGCAGGAACACGCTGAGGAAATCGTCGTCGCCGGGCAGGGCGTCCAGTACGCGCCCGCGGGTGGGTGTCGCCACAAAGGCAACCGCCCACAGCCCCTTGCGCGGATATTCCACAAGGCAGGCCTGTTCGAACGAGCTGCTCGACTGGCTGAGCGCGGTTTCGACGATCTGCTTGAGACCGTTGTAGATCGAACGCACCACCGGCATGCGGTCGACCAGACGTTCGGCCCGGTTCAGGATGGCCCGCCCGAAGAAACCCTTGGCCATGGCGCCGATGATCATCGTGAACAGCAGGAAGATGGCCAGACCGTAGCCCTTGATGTTGATGCCCAGATAGGGCTCGGGCTGATAGCGCTCGGGCACCAGCGGCAACACCCAGCTGTCGATCAGCCCGACAAACCACCAGATCAGATAGCCGGTCAGGAAAACCGGCGCGACGACGATCAGACCGGTCAGGAAATTTGCCCGCATGCTGGCAAACAGCCCGGGGCGATGCCCCTCGCGCCGGGCCTTCTTTTCCTTTTTGGCGTGTTTTGTCATCTTCCTTCCCCGGACATCCCCTGGATATCCCCGCTGTTGTCTGCACTTCCTTTAGGCATCTGGCGATGACAAGACAATGCCTGTTTGGCGGGCCTCGATCAATCGGGTTTTCCGAGGCGGATCAGTTCGGGGTCAGTCCGCTATTCCGGCGGGCGCGATATCGGCAAGCCTGCGCGCTATTTCGGCACCAAGGCGCGCGTTGTTGCGCACGAGCGCCATGTTGGTTTCCAGCGACCGGCCCCGGGTCAGCGCGAATATCCGGGCCAGCAGAAAGGGTGTCAGCCGCTTTTGTCCGATCTTCTGCCGCTCGGCCTCGGCGATTGCCCGATCGATGATCGGGTCGATTTCGGCGCGGGCAATCTCGGCCTCGGCGGGTACGGGATTGGCAACCAGCTGCCCGCCCGACAGGCCCAGGGCGGCACGCATCAGATGGGCCCGCGCGATCTGGCCGGGGTCGTCCATGCGCAGCGGTGCCGCCAGCCCGGAATCGCGCGACCAGAAGGCCGGAAAGGCATCCTGACCGACGGCGATCACCGGCACGCCGAGGGTTTCCAGAACCTCCAGCGTGGCGGGCAGATCCAGTATCGCCTTGGCTCCCGCGGCCACCACCGTGACCGGGGTGCGTGCCAGTTCGTGCAGATCGGCCGAGATGTCGAAACTGCTGTCGGCGCCCCGGTGAACCCCACCGATACCGCCGGTGGCAAAGACCCGGATCCCGGCCAGATGGGCGCAGATCATGGTGGCGGCGACGGTCGTGGCACCGGTGGCGCCACGGGCAATGCAGGCGGCCAGATCGGCGCGGCTGAGCTTGGCCACATCCTTGCGCCGGGCGAGGTCGTGCAGGCTCTCCTCGGGCAGGCCGATGCGGATCGACCCGTCGATGACCGCGATGGTGGCGGGGGTGGCGCCGTGGGCGCGGACCTCGTCCTCGACCAGGCGCGCGGTTTCCAGATTGCGCGGCCAGGGCATGCCATGGGTGATGATCGTGCTTTCGAGCGCGACAACCGGAGCGCCGGTGGCGCGTGCCTGCGCGACCTCGTCGGAAAGGCGGATCGGCAGGGCGTGGTGGTCGGGGGCGTTCATGTATTTCGTGTTCATGTGGCAGCCTGTTCTGTCGAGGATTGCGAGACATGCCTGGCCGCGGCCCCCAGCGCATGAACCAGGGCCTTGCCGGGCGAAAGCCCACGCAGCTCGGCCACCATATGGGCGGCCATCAGGCTGTCGCCAGCGCCGGTAACGCGATGGACCGTGACCGGTGGCGGTGTCGCGGTGAACAGGCCCTCCGGGCCGACCAGGGCGGCCGCGCGGGGGCCGTCTGTCACCAGCACGCGCCGCGCACCGCGTGCGTGCAATGCGGCGGCGGCCTTGGCGGCATCGCGGGGACGGTTCCCGAGCAGAATCCCGGCCTCCAGCAGATTGACATAGAGTGTTGCGCGCTCGTGGCCGAGGAAAGCCTTCAGTCGCGCGGCCTTGCCCGGGGATGCGGGGGCAACGCGCAGATCGGCCCGTGCAAAGGCCGCGCCCCGGGCGATTTCTGCCAGAAGCCCGGCCGTCAGATTGCCGTCGAGCGCGATCATCCCGGACCATGGGTTATGTGTCGAGGCAAGGCGTCCATCCATCAGAGGGGCCAGGATGGCGCCTCCGGCAGCCTCGAGCGAGCGGGCATCGGCAATCGCCGCGATCAGCCCGTTTTCGCCTTCGATGGCCATGTAGCGATCGGTGGGCATGTCGCTCAGATGCAGGTGATCCACATTCAGGCCCAGCGCGCGGGCATGGGCCACAAGGGCGCGGCCCTCGGGGTCATTTCCCAAGGCGGACAACAGGATGCAGCGCATTCCGTGACCTGCCAGCGCGGTGGCGACATTCATGGCCACACCACCGGGCAGGCGGGTAATGCGTCCGGCCGTGTCGGCCCCGTGCGTCATCACCGATGGCGCGCGACCGATCATGTCCCACAGGACGGAACCGATACAGATTATTTCCGCTCTTGCCGACATCCTGTCCCCCGATGGCGCCCCGGCTGCACCCTGGCGCACCCTGGCGCGCCCCCTTGTGCCAAGTCGGGGCCGGCATGGCAAGCTGTTGCGGCAGGCGCGGGGCATCTGTGCGGCCAGCGCCGGCCGAAAGAGCTTGCGCCCGGGCGCAAAACGCCTTAAAGGGCGGCACATCAATCCACAGGCGGGTCTTGCGGGTATCGGGAGAGACATCCCCGACGCTCCACCGGTTGGGCAAAAGCTCTTCTCCCGCCAAGGTCGAAACCGGAAAGGAAAACGACGATGGCTCTTCCCGAGTTCACGCTTCGTCAGCTGCTGGAAGCTGGCGTTCACTATGGTCACCAGACACATCGCTGGAACCCCCGCATGGGGCCGTATATCTATGGCCAGCGCAACGGCATCCACATTCTGGACCTGACCCAGACGGTCCCTCTGCTGGACCAGGCGCTGCGGGCGATCCGCGAAACCGTCGCCAAGGGCGGGCGCATCCTGTTTGTCGCCACCAAGCGGCAGGCACAGCAGGCGGTGGCCGATGCGGCCGAGCGCAGCGCGCAATACTACATGAACCACCGCTGGCTGGGCGGCACGCTGACCAACTGGAACACCGTGTCGAAATCGATCCAGCGTCTCAAGGAAATCGACGACAAGCTGGCCGAAGGCGCCGAAGGCCTGACCAAGAAGGAGCGCCTCGGACTGGAACGCCAGCAGGCCAAGCTGCAGGCCAGCCTGGGCGGTATCCGCGAAATGGGTGGTGTGCCGGACATGCTGTTCGTGATCGACACCAACAAGGAGGCGCTTGCCGTTGCCGAGGCCAACAAGCTGGGCATTCCGGTTGTCGCGATCCTCGATTCGAACTCGGACCCGGCGGGAATCGATTTCCCGGTGCCCGGCAATGACGACGCCGCGCGTGCGATCGCGCTCTATTGCGATCTGGTGGCGCGGGCCGCACTGGACGGCATGACCGCCCAGCTGGGCTCGGCCGGGGTGGATATCGGCGAGATGTCCGACGCGCCGATCGAGGAAGCGGTTGTCGAAACCGCCGACGAGGCGGCCCCTGCGGACGAAACCGCGCCCGAAGCCCCCGCCAAGGAAGACGCCGCGCAGGCCTGAGCCCGCGCGCGCCATCCCCAGACATGCACCGCAGCGGGGCAGGGCAGCGACCTGCCCCGTCGGATGAACCAGACATTCCCGAGGAGAAACCAGATGGCTATCACCGCTAAAATGGTGAAAGAACTGCGCGACCTGACCGGCGCAGGCATGATGGATGCGAAAAAGGCCCTGACCGAGACCGACGGCGACAAGGAGGCGGCAATCGACTGGCTGCGCACCAAGGGCCTGGCCAAGGCGGCCAAGAAATCGGGCCGGACCGCGGCCGAGGGCCTTGTCGGCGTGGCCCAGCAGGATGGCACCGCCGTTGCGGTCGAGGTGAACTCGGAAACCGATTTCGTTGCCAAGAACGCCGATTTCCAGGATCTGGTTGCCAGCATCACCAGGACGGCGCTCGATTCGACCGATCTGGAATCGTTGCTCTCGGCCGACATGGGCGGGCAGACGGTGGCGGATTCGGTCACATCGGCCATTGCCACCATCGGCGAAAACATGAACCTGCGGCGCATGGCCCGCATTCAGGGCGACTCGGTTGCAACCTATGTGCATAACGCCGCAGCACCGGGCATGGGCAAGATCGGCGTTCTGGTGGCCATGAAGGGCACCGACAACGGCATCGGCAAGCAGGTCGCCATGCATATCGCCGCCGTCAATCCGCAGTCGCTGTCGGAGGACGACCTTGATCCGGCGGTGGTCGAGCGCGAGCGCAACATCCTGACCGAACAGGCCCGTGAATCGGGCAAGCCCGAAAACATCATCGAAAACATGATCAAGGGCCGGATGAAGAAGTTCTATCAGGAGGTCACGCTTCTGAACCAGAAATTCGCCATCAACCCCGACATCACCGTGGCCGAGGCCGCCAGGGAGGCCGGCGTCGAAATCACCGGCTTTGTCCGTTTCGAGGTGGGCGAGGGTATCGAAAAGAAGGTCGAGGATTTCGCGGCCGAAGTTGCCAAGACGATCGGCGGCTGACCCGGATCATTGGCCGAGCCGTCATCGAAATCGCTGGAGCATGTCGCGTTTGATCGAATTCTCCTGGCCCGGGTTGCGCAGCGGCCCGGGCATGCGCCCGCCCGGGCGGGCGCATGCCCTCGGTTCGGAACACAGGCGAATCCGATCCGGGGCGACATGCTCTAATCGGTCGGGGCCCGGACAGGCCCCGACCTTTTCTCTGTGCACCTGTCGAAGAACAGGAAAACAGAAAACGGTGCCGGAAGGTTCCGACACCGTTTCCCTGTCTGTGCTGCCGAGTACCGAAGAGGGAACCCCGAATACGCAACAGTTCGACGTTGGGTCAGCTAAAAGGACTATTCTTTCAGCATCCCAAGAAACCGGTCGGTTCGCCCTGAAATTGTCGGCTTGCGACCGATCCCTTGTTCCCTGGCTGAAATTGCCACCACTCACGGAACAGGACAACGATCACAGATAATGTGATTCGGCGAAAGTATGGTTTCCCTTACCCGAAGGTCATCTTTTCGGCTTTTGCGAGAGCCTCGGAATGGGGATTATCGGAATGCAGCCCCTCGATGACGAAGAACTGGTTCTGCATGGATGCCTTCATCACCGCCTGTGCGGTTGTTTCGGCATTCAGACGCTCGCGGACAAGGCGCAGATGCTTTTCCACGGTGGCCGGATTCAGCCCCATGATGGTGGCAATGTCCTGCACGGTCTTGCCGTCGGCCACCCATTGCAGAACCTCGCGCTGGCGCCGGGTCAGGGGCTTGTGCAGGCGGGTATAGGGCAGGGTCGAGATCTTGAGATTCATCAGGTTGTTCAGCAGGATGATCTCGTCGCCGTTTTCGCGCCAGATCGCGTCCACGTCGGCCTGGCTCAGCCCCTTGCGGGCGCACAGACCGATGCCGGCGGTGCTGCGCTCGAACACGGCCTCGAAGCTGATGGAATAGCCGGCGATGACGCCCATCTTTTCGTTCAGATCCAGAACCCTGTTTTCCTCGGGCGAGGTCAGGCCGGCTGCGCGCCGGTCCCGCGCCCATTGCCACGAGCACACGCCCGTATTGCGGGCCGCCCACACGGCCATCGGCGCATGAAAATACAGCGCCTTGCCAAAGAATGTCTCGACATATTCCGGGTCGTGGTTGGTGAGGATGATCCAGTCGCCAAGGTCGCCGAACTCGCCATTGGTGCGGAACCGGTTGAGGCCATAGATCAGCCGATCGAAACCGTATTCCCGCATCTTTTCGCAATGGGCCTGCCAGACAGGCTCGATCGATCGGGCCTTGAGGACCAGATCGACATGGTCGAAATCCAGGCGGCTGTTCAGCGCGGTGGTCTTGCCGGTACACGCACCGGACGAGACCCCCGTCCCTCGTTCCTGATTCTTTGCCATGACGGCCTTCCAAGGTGGTGGCAGACAACAGATAGACGATCGGTATGCCATCTGTCCATCGGGCGTGGTTATCCCCCGATCAATAACGCGCCAATATGGCAGGGGCACAACAGTTTGCACAACCCCAGAATGAACATAATGCGCTGGCATCGGGATTTGCTCCGCCATAGGGTGGCATCGAAATGAATCTGCTGGGTGAGGAAGCCGATGTCGGAAACCGGAATACGGGGCGGAAAGCTGCTGGTGGAATGTCTTGTCAGTCACGGGGTGCGCGCAGCATTCGGGGTGCCCGGAGAAAGCTATCTGGCGGTGCTGGATGCGCTTTTTGATGCACGCAACCGGTTGCGTTTCGTGACCGCCCGGCACGAGGGCGGCGCGGCCTTCATGGCCGAGGCCTGGGGCAAGCTGACCGGCCAGCCCGGCATCTGTTTCGTCACCCGTGGCCCAGGCGCGACAAATGCCGCGATCGGGGTGCATACGGCGCGGCAGAACTCGACGCCGATGATCCTGTTCGTGGGGCAGGTCGGCCGCGGGATGCGGGGTCGCGAGGCCTTTCAGGAGATCGATTATCGCGCCTTTTTCGGCGGTGTGGCCAAATGGGTGACCGAGATCGACGACCCCCGGCGCATCCCCGAAATCGTCGCTCGGGCCTTTGCCGTGGCCATGTCGGGGCGCCCCGGTCCCGTTGTCATTGCCCTGCCCGAGGACATGTTGCGCGCCCGGGTCACGGTTGCGCCCCGCGCGCCCGGAGCACCCGGAGCAATCGGCCGCCCCGCACCGGATGCAGCCGCGCTCGACACCGCGCGCGAGATGCTGGGCAGGGCCCAACGGCCTGTCCTGCTGGTCGGCGGAGGCGGCTGGAGTGACGCCGCGCGTGCCGATCTCGATCGATTTGCCGCAGGCAACGGCCTGCCCGTGGCGGTGGTGTTCCGCAGCCAGGACCTGATCGACAATGCCAGTGCGGCCTATGTCGGGGATGCCGGCGTGGGCATGGCGCCCTATCTGGCCGATTTCCTGCGCGCGGCGGATCTGATCCTTGCAATCAATATCCGCTTTGGCGAATCCACCACCCAGGGCTGGAAACTGTTCGACGTGCCCCGCATGGCGGCAACCCTGATCCATGCCCATGAAAGCGCCGACGAGATCGGCAAGATCTATCAGCCCGACATCGCCCTGGTCGCAAGCCCCGAAAACCTGATGCGGGCATTGGTCGGAAACGGCCCCGGTGACACCCGTCTGGGCGACTGGAGCGCATGGCGCGACCGCGGGCGCGCGGGGTTCCTGGCGATGCGCGCAAACGCCCGCCAGCAGGGTGCCGTCAACATGGTGGAAATCTGTGCCTGGCTCGACCGCCATCTGGATGATGATGCGATCGTCACCAATGGCGCCGGGAATTTCGCGATCTGGCCGTCCAAGTTCATCACCTATTCGGGGCGGCGCCGGCTGCTGGCGCCTCAGAGCGGGGCCATGGGGGCAGGGCTGCCAGCAGCCATTGCCGCACGCCTTGCCGCCCCCGGGCGTCAGGTGCTGTGTTTCGCCGGGGACGGGGATTTCCAGATGACCATGGCCGAAATGGGCACGGCCGCGCAGGAAGGATTGCAGCCCGTCGTCCTGCTGTTGAACAACGGCATGTACGGCACCATCCGCGCCCATCAGGAGCGCAACTATCCGGGGCGGGTCAGCGGAACCGAAATACAGAACCCCGATTATGTGGCGATCGCCCGGGCCGCGGGCTTTCACGCCGAGAGGGTCGAACATACCGAAGCGTTTTTTGCGGCATTTGCCCGGGCGAGCGACAGCGCCACCGGGGGGCTGCTGGAAATCGTCATCGACCCCGAGGATATCAGCCCCTTTGCGCGCCTTTCCGAGATCGGCGCCCAAACCGGCGGGAGTTGAGGAATGCGCCACGATTTCGACGTGGTCATCATCGGCGCAGGCGTGATCGGCGCCTCGATCGCGTGGTGGCTGGCGCGGATGGACAGGCTGAAGATTGCGGTGATCGAGCGCGATTTCAGCTATCGCCACGCCTCGACCGCGCTGTCGGCGGCCTCGATCCGGGTGCAGTTTTCAAATCCGGTCAATGTCGCGATCTCGAAATTCGGGGCGGCCTTCATCCGCGATTTTGCGACATTCTTCGAGGGCGACGAAGGATTGCGTGACCTTTCGTTCAGGGAAAACGGGTATCTCTTTCTGGCCACAACTGATGGTCAGGCCGAAATCATGCGCCAGAACAATGCCGTACAGCGCGAGATGGGCGCCGAGGTCACGCTGATGGGCCCGGACGAACTGGCCGCGCGCTATCCGTTCCTGAATGCGCAAGGGGTCGTTCTGGCATCCCTGGGCCGGCGCGACGAAGGCTGGTTTGACAACATGGGTCTGTTGAGCGGATTTCGCGAACTTGGAAAATCCCTTGGTGTCAGCTATCTGGAGGGTGAAGTTGCAGAGCTGCACAAACAAGGGCAACGGGTGACCGATGCGATTCTCGTCAATGGCGACAGTGTGGGTGGACAGGTCTTTGTCAATGCCGCCGGAACCCGCGCTCGGGCAATTGCCCGTATGGCCGGGCTCGATCTGCCCATCGAGGCGCGCAAACGGACGACCTTTGTCTTTCAGACGCCCGTCGCGCCCACCCATGATGCGCCGCTGATCGTGGCGCCAGGTGTCTATGTCCGCCCGGAAGGCGCGTACTGGATGGGTGCCGTCCATCCACAGCCGGATCCCGCGGTCGAGTTGACTGATTTCGACCCCAGATACAACGAGTTCGACGATTTCCTCTGGCCACGTCTTGCCGCGCTCGGGCCGGTATTCGAGGCAATGCGGATGAAACGCGCCTGGGCAGGACATTACGCCTACAACCTGCTGGATCAGAACGCCATTGTCGGCAAACATCCGGGTTTGGCGAATTTATACCTCGCAAACGGGTTCTCGGGTCACGGCCTGCAACAGGCGCCGGCGATTGGACGGGGACTTGCGGAACTGATTCTGACTGGCGGGTATCGCAGCCTCGACCTCACGGAGCTCGGGGTGGAAAGGATCCTCGAAAATCGGCCATTCCCCGAGCGCAATATCGTGTGACCGCAGATCATATTCAACGCGCAACATGCAGTAATAATGACATGATTGGCGTTCTGTGGACTATCCATATTTCACATAATATCCATTATTGGTAAAACGCGCGGGCATTTTTCGTCTCGACTCCGCCCTTTCCCGCAAGACCGTTCCAGCCTACAGTCACAGCCCGGAAGGTGCCGCGTGGCAGACATTTCCGCATGTCCCGCCCCGCGCCGCAGTCTGGCAGAACCATGATTTGAAAACGGGTTGACCAACGATGTCCCTGCTTTGCGCATTTCCCCTGATCGGCAATCTTTTTGGCGCCTGCCAGGCGCCCCTGCCCTATGCAACAGGCTATGTCGAAGGCGAGTATGTTCTGCTGGCCCCGGTCGAGATCGCCCGGATCGAAAATATTCCGGTGCGCCGGGGCGCGCGCATCAAGCGGGGCGACAAGCTGGTATTTCTGGAACGTCGCGACGCCGAGATCGCCCTGGCACAGGCCCGTGCCGCCCTGGCGCAGGCGCTCAGCCGTCTGGCCGATCTGCAACAGGGCCGCCGCCCGCAGGAAATCGCCGTGATCGAGGCCACCCTTGCCTCGGCCCGGGCCAGCGCCGCCGAGGCAAGGCGCGAATATGAACGTCAGGCCGACCTGTTCCGCCGCGGAATCGTCGCGCGCTCGCAGCTGGATACGGCCTCGACCGCCTATGATGTCGCCCGGGCCCGCGTGGGTGAGCTCGAGGCCAACCTTCAGGTGGCACGCCTGCCCGCCCGGCCCGAGCGGATCAAGGCCGCCCAGGCAGCGGTGGCCCAGGCGCGCGCGGCACAGGAGCGCGCGGCCTGGCGCCTGTCGCAACGAACCCTGGTTGCGGGGCGTGCGGGCCAGGTGGTGGATGTGATCCGCAACCCCGGCGAGGTAGCCGGTCCACAGGCGCCGGTTCTGTCGCTTCTGCCCGACGGGGCGACCAAACTGCGCCTTTACGTCGGAGAAAGCGTGCTTTCGCGTCTTTCCCTGGGGGCCGAGCTCAGGGTCAACTGCGATGGTTGCGGCAACGGCCTGCGGGCGCGCGTGACCTATATTTCCAACGCACCCGAATTCACGCCGCCTGTGATCTATTCGCTCGAAAACCGGCAAAAGCTGGTCTATCTGGTCGAGGCCCGCCCCGAGGGCAAAGGTGGCAAGGGGGCGGCCACCCTCAAGCCCGGGCAGATCGTCGATGTCGATCTCGGAGCGCTCGGCAAATGAACGATAACGTGATCGATGTCCAGGGGCTGGTCAAGAGATACGGCCACAGAACCGTCGTCGATCATGTCTCGATGCGCGTCGCACGCGGCGAGATAGCAGGCTTTCTCGGACCCAACGGCTCGGGCAAGACGACCATGATCCGGCTGATGTGCGGCCTTCTGACCCCCGACGAGGGGGGTGGAACGGTCCTGGGCCTTGACCTGAGGCGCGAACAGCTCAAGATCAAGCGTCAGGTCGGCTACATGACCCAGAGCTTTTCCTTTTACGACGATCTGACCATCGAGGAAAATCTGCGCTTTGTCGCCCGTCTCTATCGGCTGAAACCGATGCGCCGTCATGTCCGCGAAACCCTGGCCGATCTGGGGTTGTGGGGGCGACGCAAACAGCTGGCGGGCAGCCTGTCCGGCGGCTGGAAACAGCGCCTCGCCCTGGCCGCCTGCATCATGCACAAGCCGCGGCTGCTGTTGCTCGACGAGCCCACGGCCGGCGTCGACCCCAAGGCCCGGCGCGATTTCTGGGATGAAATTCACACCCTTTCAGCCGAGGGCATGACGATTCTGATCTCGACCCATTACATGGACGAAGCCGAGCGTTGCCACAAGATCAACTATATCTCCTATGGCAGGTTGCTGGCCCATGGCACCGTCGAACAGGTCGTGCGCGATGCCGGGCTGACGACCTTTGTCGTTACCGGCCCCCAGACCCATGAGGCCGCGTTGATGCTCAAGCCCATGCCGGGGGTCGATCAGGTTGCGCCTTTCGGAACCACCCTCCATGTGGTCGGCCGCGAGGCCGTCCCGTTGCAACGGGCGGTCGAAAGGGTTGCACGCAAGCTGGATATCAGGGTCGCACCGGGGCAGACCAGTCTCGAGGACGTTTTCATTCAGTTCATGACCCGCGCAAAGGACAACATGGCATGAGGATTTCACGCATCTTTTCCGTGACCCGCCTGTATGCGCTGCTTGCCAAGGAGGTCGTGCAGATGCGGCGCGACCGCATCACCTTCGCGATGATGCTGGGTGTCCCCCTGATGCAGCTGATCCTGTTCGGCTATGCGATCAACAACGATCCCAAGGCCCTGCCGGCAGCTCTGGTCACCACCAGCATGGATCATTACAGCCGCGCCATGGTAACTGCGCTGGAACTGACCGGCTATTACCGTTTCGATCACGTCGTCAGTTCCACAACCGAGGCAGAGGCGCTGATCGCCAACGGCACGGTCAGTTTCGTCGTCACCATTCCGTCCGATTTTGCGCGCCGCGTCGAGCGGGGCGATCATCCCCGTATCCTGATCGAGGCCGATGCCACCGACCCGGCGGTGGCCTCCGGGGCGATTTCGACCCTCGGCACGGTGGCAACACAAGCGCTGCTGCGCGAACGGGGCGCCCAGGCCCAGGCAGCCCAGAGCGCGGCCCGGCAGATCGAGGTGGTCGTGCACAAACGCTACAATCCCGAGGGGATCACCCAGTACAACATCGTACCGGGCCTTCTGGGGGTGATATTGCAGATGACCATGGTGATGATGACGGCGATGGCGCTCACCCGCGAAACCGAACGCGGCACGATGGAAAACCTGCTGGCCCTGCCCGCAACCCCCGTCGAAATCATGCTGGGAAAGATCCTGCCATATCTTTTTGTCGGCGCGGTACAGGTGATCGTGGTGCTGCTGGCAGCGCGCATCCTGTTCGATGTACCCTTCATCGGTTCGATGCGACTGCTTCTGACCGGAATCGGCATCTTTGTCTTTGCGCTGGTTCTGCTGGGCTACACATTCTCGACCATGGCGCGCACCCAGATGCAGGCCATGCAGCTGACATTCTTCTATTTCCTGCCATCGCTCCTGCTGTCGGGGTTCATGTTTCCGTTTCGCGGCATGCCCGTCTGGGCGCAATATATCGGCGAGACCTTTCCCCTCACCCATTTTCTGCGGGTTGTGCGGGCGGTGATGCTGAAGGGCGCCGATATCCGGGCCATTCAGGGACCAATGGCCGCGCTGATCCTGTTTGCGGTGATCTTCATGTTGCTGGCATTGATGCGTTTCCGCCGCACCCTCGACTGATGCAGACTTTTTCTTCTTTGCGGAAATACGCTCGGGGGTGCGGGGGCAGACAGCCCCCGCCTGCGCCGTCGGAAATTGCAGGAGCCTCCGGCGGGCGTATTTGGACAAAGAAGAAACAAGGCTGATGGCCATGCCCGCCGGGGCAGATCAACCCAGTGCGTATCCTGCCCCGCGCACGGTCCGGATGGGATCGCTGTCGTTGCGATCATTGCTCGCCGCGCCGCGCAGGGCCTTGCGCAGGCGGCCCACATGGACGTCAACGGTGCGGGTATCGACATAGACATCGCGCCCCCAGACACGGTCGAGCAGCTGTTCGCGGCTCCAGACGCGGCCGGGTTTTTCAAGAAAGACATGCAGCAGGCGAAATTCCGTGGGGCCGAGGTGAACCGCGCGTTCGCCGCGAAACACGCGATGCTGTTCGGCATCCAGTCTGATGTCGCCGTGGCGCAGCACCTGCCCCTCGACCGCCTTGCGCAGGCGCCGCAGGTTGGTTTTCACCCGTGCCATGAGTTCGGATATCGAATAGGGCTTGACGACATAGTCATCAGCACCGGTTTCCAGACCGCGCACCCGGTCGCTCTCCTCGGCGCGCGCAGACAGCATGATGACGGGAATGTCGCGGGTTTCCTCGCGCATCTTGATACGTCGGCAGATCTCGATCCCCGAGACCTCGGGCAGCATCCAGTCGAGGATGACGAGATCGGGCATCTCTTCGTCGATCAGCAGCAGCGCCTCCTCGCCATCGGCAGCGGTCAGCGCGCGATAGCCATTTGATTTCAGGTTGTAGGCCAGAACCTGCCTTTGCGAGGCCTCGTCCTCGACCACCAGAACGGTCGGTTCGTTGCTTGTCGCCATGGTTTCTCAGTCCTTGTCGGGTTGCTGCGGCGCGATTTCCGCATAGGGGCTGTCGTCGCCCTTGGGGCGATCGTCCTCGGGCAGCTTGCCGGTAATGGTAAAGATGACCTGCTCGACGATTCCGGTCACATGATCGCCCATGCGCTCGATGTTCTTGGCGACAAACAGCAGATGCATCGACGGCGAGATATGGCGCGGATCCTCCATCATGTGGGTCAGCAGTTCGCGGAACAGGCCGTTATACATCTGGTCGACCTCTTCGTCGCGCATCCTGACATCGGTGGCAAGTTCGAGGTCGCGCTTGACATAGGAATCGAGCCCGTCCCGCAGCATGTCCTGCACCGCGCGCGCCATGCGTTTCAGGGTTCCGGCGGCGTTACCCACGGGCGGGGCGTGGGCGATGGCCACCGCGCGTTTGGCGTTGTTCTTGGCGTAGTCGCCGATGCGTTCGAGATTGCCGGCGATCTTCATCACCGTGATGACCATGCGCAGATCCTGTGCGATCGGCTGACGCAATGCCAGAACACGCACGACCTCGGCGTCTATTTCCAGCTCCAGCGCGTCGATCTGCCTGTCGCGCGCGATCACCGCTGCGGCGCGTTCGTTGTCGCGCTTGAGCAGCACCTCGGCCGATTCCCCGATCTGGGCCTCGGTCAGGCCGCCCATTTCAAGGATAAGGTTGTGGATCCTTTCGAGATCTGCATCAAACGCCCTGTGAATATGAGCCGAGTCGATCATCGTCATCCCTCCTGTCAGCCGATCCGGCCGGTGATATAGCTTTCCGTGCGCGGGTCCTGCGGGCGGGTGAATATCTGGTCGGTCGCGCCCTGTTCGACCAGCTCTCCCATGTGGAAAAACGCCGTGCGCTGGCTGACGCGGGCAGCCTGCTGCATGGAATGGGTCACGATCACCACCGCAAGGCGCGAACGCAGCTCGTCGATCAGTTCTTCGATCTGGGCGGTAGCGATGGGATCGAGCGCCGAACATGGCTCGTCCATCAACAGCACTTCGGGCGAGGTGGCAATCGCACGCGCGATGCACAGCCGCTGCTGCTGGCCGCCCGAAAGCCCGGTGCCGGGTTCATGCAGACGATCCTTGACCTCGTCCCACAGGGCGGCGCGGCGCAGGGATTTTTCAACGACGTCCTGTGTCTCGCTGCGATTGCCGACAAGACCGTGGATCCTGGGCCCATAGGCGACATTGTCGAAGATCGATTTCGGAAAGGGGTTCGGTTTCTGAAACACCATGCCGACACGGGCGCGCAACTGCACCGGGTCGATCTGTTTCGTATAGATGTCGGTGCCGTCCAGACGGATATCGCCGGTCACGCGGCAGATGTCGATGGTGTCGTTCATGCGGTTGAGGCAGCGCAGAAAGGTTGACTTGCCACAGCCCGACGGCCCGATAAAGGCGGTCACGGTCTTGTCGGGGATATCGACATCGACCGACCTGATCGCGTGGGTGTCGCCATAGAACACATCCACGCCGCGCGCCGAAAACTTGATTTCACCCGTGTTTTCCTGTGTGTCGGTCATTTTCATCCGGTTCCGTGGGTTGGGCCGTTGCCTGGCCGAAATGTTGTCATGGCACTTGTCGAACATCACCTTACCACCTTCTTTCAAAGCGGCGGCGCAGGAAGACCGCAAGCCCGTTCATCACGATCAGAAACAGGATCAGGACCGAGATCGCAGCCGCCGTGCGGGCCTCGAATGCGCGTTCGGGGAAATCCGACCAGCGATAGATCTGCACCGGCAGAACGGTGGCGCTGTCGGTAATTCCCTTTGGAACATCGACGATGAAGGCCACCATGCCGATCATGATCAGCGGCGCCGTTTCGCCAAGTGCGCGCGCCATGCCGATGATGGTCCCGGTCAGGATGCCGGGCAACGACAGCGGCAGCACATGGTGAAAGGCCATCTGCAGGCGCGAGGCCCCCACCCCCAGCGCCGCGTCGCGGATCGAGGGCGGCACCGCGGCGATTGATGCGCGCGAAGCAATGATGATGGTCGGCAGGGTCATGATCGCCAGCACGATTCCGCCGGCCAGCGGGGCCGAGCGTGGCACGCCGAAAAACCCGATGAACACGGCCAGCCCGAGCAGGCCGAACACGATCGAGGGCACGGCGGCCAGATTGTTGATGTTGACCTCGATGAAATCGGTCCACCTGTTGCGCGGGGCGAATTCCTCCAGATAGATCGCCGCCAGCACGCCGATGGGAAAGGACAGCAGGAATGTGACAAGCATGGTCCAGAACGAGCCCACGGCGGCGCCCCTGATGCCGGCCAGTTCGGGTTCGCGCGAATCGGCGGCGGTAAAGAAACGCCAGTTGAACACGGTCTTGACCTTGCCCGCATGGCGCAGGCTTTCGACCCAGATGATCTGCTTGTCCGATATGCGGCGCGCACGTTCGGGCAATTCGGTGATGTACAGTTGCCACTTGTCGGGGCGCGCGCTGTCGCTGGCCAGCGGGATCAATACCTTGCCCTGGCCCTGGTCGGGGCCGATGCGGGTCATCTTGATCCAGCCGCCATCGGCCCTGAGCAATACCGAAGGATCGGTTCGTTTCAGTTTCTCGGGCCCCGTGCGGTTGCGCGCCGCGGCCTCGAGCGCCGCCGCCTTGCCGATCAGGGCGGCGGCCTTGGCGCGGGCGCGATCGGCGGCTTTCAGATTGGCCTGGCGCTCCTCGGCGGTGGTGGCGGCCCTGGCGCGGGCGGTGAACACGTTGACACCGTTCTGCTGGCGGGCGGCCTGTCGGCGCAGGCGCTCGGCGTCGCGGATCTTGCGCGCCTTGACCCTGGCAAGGGCCGCGGCAAAGACGGGCCGGTCGGCCTTGACCGAAATCACGCGCTTGCCGATCTCCAGCGTCAGCCCTCCTTGCGCGGCAACGGGTTGCAACCGGCCATAGGCCCCCTTGAGGTACAGGTCCACGGTATCGGATGCGAGAAAGTCGAAATTGATCGTCTGGCCGATCAGCCCGGGATTGGCGGCAACCTTTCGGGCCAGTTCAAAGGACGCACCGCCGGAAACAAGGTCGTAAAGCGCCTTCTTGTCGCGCCGCGCCCTGGCTTGCGGAAAGGCCGCCCTGAGCGTTGCCTTGGTCAGGCCGCCGAAATCGGCGCGCAATATGGCCTCGGGCGCAGCTGTGCCCTGGGGGGCGATCGCGGCCGCGTCCAGCGTGACCGGCAGTTCGACATAGCTTTCGGTCAGCGCATCGCCGGCCTTGCGCACCACCGACCACAGCAGCGTGCCAAGCGCCAGCATGGCCAGCGTCAGGGCAAGAACGCCATAGGCGCGCAGGCGTATTTCGGCGCGCTTGCGCCTGCGCAACCGCCTGTCCGAATCTGCATTGCCATGCGCGCCCGCCGGCCTCGCCGTCGGCCTCTGCGCTGGCCTCTGGGGGCCTGTCTCGATTCCGTTCATTGCCATGATCCGGTCACATGTTCCTAGTCGTATATTTCGCGATAGTGCCGCACCACCCTCAGCGCGATCACGTTCAGTATCAGGGTCACGAAGAACAGCGCAAAACCCAGCGAAAAGGCCGGGCCGGCCGCCGTTTCGGCATCGGTGTCACCGGTGATCAGCATGACGATCTGTACCGTCACGGTCGTCACCGCCTCAAGCGGGTTGAGCGTCAGGTTTGCCCCCTGCCCTGCCGCCATGACGACGATCATGGTCTCGCCCACGGCGCGGCTGACACCCAGAAGCACGGCAGACACGATCCCCGGCAG
The DNA here is from genome assembly GCA_964637875.1 of uncultured Rhodobacter sp. GTDB lineage: Bacteria > Pseudomonadota > Alphaproteobacteria > Rhodobacterales > Rhodobacteraceae > UBA5972. Next base: position 17,319 of record CAZWXK010000003.1, on the reverse strand, counting down.
GGCCGCGGGCAGCACGACCTGGCGAATCGTTTCGGCCCTGGTCGCGCCCAGCGCATAGGAGCCGTCGCGCAGGCTCTGGGGAACGGCGTTGATCACGTCATCGGACAACGAGCTGATGAAGGGGATGATCATGATGCCCATCACCACACCCGCGGCCAGCGCGCTTTCGGATGCGACCGACAGGCCCAGCGCGGTACCGCTGTCGCGGATGAAGGGGGCCACGGTGATGGCGGCGAAGAACCCGTAGACCACGGTCGGGATCCCGGCCAGTATTTCCAGCAGCGGCTTGGCCCAGGCCCGCAGCCTGGCCGAGGCGAAATCCGACAGGTAGATCGCTGACATCAGGCCCACGGGCACGGCCACGATCATGGCCACAAGGGTAATCAGGAACGTGCCCACGAACAGCGGCACCGCGCCGACGCGATTGGCGTCCAGCACGCCGGCCTGAATGCCGGAAAGCGGGCTCCAGTTGGTGCCCAGCAGGAACTTGTCCACCCGCCATCCGATCTGTTGCAGGAAATTGAAGGTCTCGAAGATCAGCGACAGGATGATGCCGATGGTCGTCAGTACCGCAACCGCCGCACAGGCCCACAGAACCAGCGTCAGGATGGCCTCGGCCCGGTTGCGCGCGCGCCACCTGGCCGACACGCGCCGGGTTGCGTGGATGCCCGCCCACAATGCCGCCCCACCGGACAGCAGCAGCAGCGTCCAGCCGCGCAGGGATTCGAGCGCGGCAAGGCGCCCGGCCACAGCCATGCGCAACGCGTCGCTGGCCGATGACAGCTTGCCGGCGGCTATGGCGGCGGCATCGCGATAGACCAGCTGCATCTCGATCTGCTTGAGGTCGGGCGCGTTCTGGCGGATCAGGGAAAAGACGATTTCCCGGTCGATCCAGCCCCAGATCAGCGCGCCGATCCCCAGCAGGCCCCAGCCCGCCAGCAGGGTCAGCAGAAAGGCAAACAGCCCGTGAAAGTTCGGGCGCGAATGCAACACTGCCGGTCGGCCCGCGGCCAGGCGCAGCGCGCGCGCGCGGGCCGTTGCGAAAAACAGCAATGCCAGGGCAAAGATCGCTGCAAAGCCTGACGCAATCATTCCGTTTCCCGTCCTTTCACCCGAGCGCGCCCCCCTGAGCGGGAGGCGCGGCAAAGCGGTATCGTTGTTGCGGGGCGCGGCAGTTTCCGCAAGGCAGCCGCCGGCCCCATCCGTTGCAGACCTATTCCAGGCCTTCGCCGGTCATGTCGACCAGGTCGCGCACCTGTTTCTGCATGGCCTTGTGGTCGGCCGCGGGCAGCGGGATCAGGCCCTTGTCGACCAGCGCGCCATCGGGGCCGGTCATGGCATCCGACAGGAACAGGTTGGCATAATCGGTGATGCCCGGAACCGCCTTGAGATGCGCCTTCTTGATATAGAAATACAGCTTGCGCGAGACCGGGTATTCGCCCGAGGCGATATTGTCAAAGGTCGGCTCGACACCGTCCACGGTGGCACCCTTGATCTTGTCGCTGTTCTGATCGAGATAGGAAAACCCGAAGATGCCCAGGGCAACCGGATTGGCCTGCAGTTTCGACACGATCAGGTTGTCGTTTTCGCCCGCCTCGACATAGGCGCCGTCGGTGCGCAGCTCCTTGCCCTCCTTCTTGCAGAAGGCCTTTTCATTGCCGGCCTCGATGCAGCCTTTCTGCATGACCAGCTCTTCAAAGGCGTCGCGGGTGCCCGACGAGGGCGGCGGGCCGAGGACCTCGATCTTTTCGGCCGGCAGCGCCGGATCGACATCGGACCACATGGTGGGCTTGTCGCCGGCCTTGGAAAGGGCCTTCCACAGGTCCTGGCGGGTGATCTCGAAATCCGGGGCGTCGATCGCATTGGCGATGACGATGCCGTCAAAGCCGATCACCGCCTCGGTGATCTCGGTCACGCCATTGGCCTGGCATTTCCTGAATTCCTTGGCCTTCATGCGGCGCGAGGCGTTCGAGATGTCGGGATGCTGGGTGCCGACGCCGGCACAGAACAGCTTGAAACCGCCGCCCGAGCCGGTGCTTTCGACGACGGGGGTCTTGTATTTGGTGGTCTTGCCGAACTGTTCGGCAACGGCGGTGGAAAAGGGAAACACGGTGCTCGACCCCACGATGCGGATCTGTTCGCGCGCCGTGGCGGCGGTTGCCGCGCCCAGGGCGGCGGCAAAGGAAATGATGGTCAGGCAGGTTCTGGCCGATGACATCCTGATATACTCCTGTTTGCGGTTGTCCGAGACGGCCACGCATGGCCTTCCCTGCCGCGCTGCCTAAGGGCGGGATGTTCAGGGAATATGACGGTCATGTAACAGTTCCATGACAAGACCCCTCCGCCGGGGCGCCGGATGCAGAAAACATGGTGGCACAATGCCGCAGGCCCGCGCGCCCGGCGCCGGCGACATGCGCACAGGTCCTATTCCAGCGGCAGGATGACCGAAAAGACGCTGCCCTCGCCGGGGTGCGAGCGAATCTTGAGGCTGCCGCGATGGCGCAGCGCGATATGTTTCACGATCGCCAGGCCCAGCCCGGTGCCGCCCACATCGCGGGCGCGGTGCGTGTCGATACGATAGAATCGCTCGGTCAGCCGTGGCAGATGAACACCGGCGATGCCCGGCCCCTGGTCGATCACGTCCACCCGCACCAGCGGGCCGCGCATGCCCGCATGTCTGGCCTGGCGCGTGATCGTGATCCTGACATCCTTGCCGCCACCGTATTTCAACGCATTTTCGATCAGGTTCCGAAATACCTGTATCAGCTGGTCGCGATCGCCGGGCACGATCAGATCCTTTTCCGCGCTTTCCAGGGCGATCGCGACCCCAGCCTTTTCGGCCTCTGGCGCGAATGTTCTGAGAACGCCGCGAATCAGCGCGATCAGATCGATGCGTTCGCGTGGACGCAGGCGCTCGGTCGCCTCGACACGCGACAGCGACAGCAGATCTTCGATCAGGCGGCGCATGCGCTCGGCCTCGTCCCGCATGGTTTGCAGAAAGGCGGCGCGCGCCGCGGCGTCCTCGGCCGCGGGGCCTTGCAGGGTTTCGATGAACCCCGTCAACGAGGTCAGCGGCGAGCGCAGTTCATGGCTGACATTGGCCACGAAATCGCTGCGCAGCTGTTCGGCCTTTTCGATCGCGGTGCGGTCGTCAAAGATCAGCATCGCGCCCTCAACTCCGTCGTCATCCGCGTTCAGCCGCAGGATTTCGACCCGGTAGACGGCCTCGACCGCCCGGCGCGACACATGGCGCACCATCCGCGCAGCGGCCCCGTTCAGCACCTCGCCCACGCCCGCCAGGATCTCGGGTTGGCGGATCAAGGCCAGCAGATGACGCCCCTCAAGCTGGTCCTGCGGGTCGTCCCCCAACAGATCCGAGGCCGCGCGATTGGCCAGAACCACCCGCTGTGCGTTGTCCACGATCAGCACCGGGTCGTGAATCCGGTCGAGAATTGCCTCAACTCCGAGTTCCGTCATGTTCCGCCCGATGCTCCCTTCCCGAGGTCCGTCCGGTTCAGCCCCGCAACACGCGCCGTCGCCCCCCGACAGCGGCACAATTGCAAGGTGATCGGCGGCGGACGCGCCCGCGATTGTTTCCGACCCAAGGCTATTGCCGCGTTTCATGTCATTTTTCTGAAGGATAGTAAAATATTCACAGGATATTCACATTTTTTCTTTACATGGGCAATTTCAGCCATTTAACCTTGTAGTTGCAAAAATGCACAGCTGCGGCGTTTCGGTTTGTTAACCATGTTTCCGCGTATCCTGTCTCGTCCGAAACCCGGCCGCAAACAAGAAAAAGAATTGGGACGACAGAGAGACAGCATGATCATCAGGCATGAATTTCCGCCCCGTGGCGCGCGCGCCCGACAGCGCAATCTGCGTGTCGGTCTTGGACTGGCCCTGTTTCTGGGTTTCGAGGGGGCATCCGAGGATCTTTATCCGGCGGTGCGCATGGCCCCGGCCCGCGGGGAAAGCGCGACCGCTGCCGCCCCGGACAGGGCCGAAGCGGTTCACATGTCGCTGCCCCATTTCCTGGCGCTCGGGGCGGCGCATTTCAGACGCATCAACCCCGCGATCGTGGTTTCGCCCCTGCTGGGGCCGCGCGCGGATGCGATGGAGATCGCGCAAAAACTTCAGAGCCTCGGCTTTACCGGCGAATATCACGCGGTCGCGCCCCGGGTTGCCGATGCAACCATGATCACCCGCGAAGTGCGCGCAGCCTCGCCGGGGGTGCGGTTCAACCTGACCCAGCTCCGGCAGGCCCCCATCCCGGCCTGAGGGACGCGGGGCCTGAAGCGCCCCACCCTGGCCCCGCCCTGGCCCCGCCCGGATTCCCCGCCAGGCCCGACGGCCGCGCCGCCTTTGCAGCCCAGGCGCCCCCGGCCCCTTTCCACCCGGGCGCCTTGGCGTTAGGGTCAAGACCCTGACAGGGGCAGGTTGGGGAATGGAAACGACAGATGATCTATGAAAACGCCAGTGCCTGGCGCGATTCCCGGGCAAAGCATGTTCTGCTGTTCGGCATGTCGGGGCTGGGCAAGACCCATGTCTCGAACATCCTGCGCGCAGGCGGGGGGTGGTTCCACTATTCGGTCGATTACCGGATCGGCACACGCTATATGGGCGAGCATATCGTCGACAATTTCAAGCGCGAGGCCATGCGCAACCCGTTTCTGGCGCGCCTTCTGCGCAGCGATTCGATCTATATCGCCTCGAACATCACGTTTGACAATCTGGCGCCGCTGTCCTCCTATCTGGGCAAGCCGGGCGACCCGGCCCGCGGCGGCATCCCCCTTGCCGAATACCGCAAGCGCCAGCACCAGCACCGCAGCGCCGAGATCAGCGCCCTGCTGGACACGCCCCATTTCATCGAACGCGCGCGCGATCTGTATGAATACGACAATTTCGTCTGCGATTCGGGCGGCTCGATCTGCGAAGTCGTCGACCCCGACGACCCGGCTGACCCGGTTCTGAAAACGCTGTCGGAAAACCTGCTGATGGTCTGGATCAAGGGCGGCCCCGAGCATGTGGACAAGCTGGTCGAACGCTTTGAAAAGGCACCCAAGCCGATGTATTTCAACCCTGATTTCCTGGAGCGGGTGTGGGCCGACTATTGCGCCCGCAAGGGCGTGGCCGAGGATCGGGTGGATCCCGACGATTTCATGCGCTTTGCCTATCGCGCCTGTCTGGATCACCGCCAGCCGCTCTATCGGGCGATGGCCGAAAACTGGGGAGTCACGGTGGATGCCGCCGACATCGCGCGGGTGCGCAGCGCCGGGGATTTCGAGACATTGATCGCCCGCGCCCTTGATGCCCGCGCCATGCAGGGTTAACTGAAGTTTCCTCAACCGTCGCGAGACCGCTCATGCCGATCAAGATACCGGAAAACCTGCCTGCCCATGACATCCTCAAGCGCGAGGGTGTCATGGTCATGTCGGCCGAGGAGGCCGCGCGTCAGGACATCCGCCCGCTTCAGATCGGGCTGCTGAACCTGATGCCGAAAAAGATCCAGACGGAAACCCAGTTCGCCCGCCTGATCGGGGCAACCCCGCTGCAGATCGAGCTGACCCTCATCCGCATGACCGAACACAAGCCGCGCAATGTCTCGCCCGCGCATATGGAGGCGTTCTATCATTCCTTCCAGTCGGTCAAGCACCGCAAGCTGGACGGGCTGATCATCACCGGCGCGCCGATCGAACACCTTCCCTTTGAACAGGTCACCTACTGGGACGAGATGCAGGAGGTCATGGACTGGACGCAGACCAATGTGCATTCCACCTTTGGTGTCTGCTGGGGCGGCATGGCCATGATCAACCATTTCCATGGCGTCGAAAAGCACATGCTGGAGCGCAAGGCATTCGGCTGTTTCCGTCACCGCAACCTTGCGCCCGCCTCGCCCTATCTGCGGGGGTTTTCCGATGATTTCGTGATCCCCGTCAGCCGCTGGACGGAAATGCGCCAGGATGAAATCAACGCCGTGGGCGGGCTGGAAACCCTGCTGGGCAGCGACGAGGTCGGCCCCTGTCTGGTCGAGGATCGGGCGCATCGCGCGCTCTATATCTTCAACCATTTCGAATATGACACCGACACGCTGAAACAGGAATATGACCGCGATATCGCCAATGGCACCCCGATCAACGTGCCGGTCAACTATTATCGCAATGACGACCCCACACAGCCGCCGGAAAACCGCTGGCGCTCGCATGCGCATCTGCTCTATGGCAACTGGATCAACCAGATCTATCAGACGACGCCGTTCGACCTGAACCTGATCGGAACCGGGGTGTCATGAAGATCGCGCTGATCCTGCTGCTGGTCGTGTCGGGGGTCGGCACGCTGCTCTGGCGGGCCGGGCGCAACGAGGCGCGCGCCGAGCGCAGATCGCCGCCGGGCGGACGCATCCTTGCCGTCAACGGCCGGGCACTGCATTTCCAGGTCATGGGCGAAGGGCCGCCGATCGTGCTGATCCACGGGGCCAGCGGCAATCTGCGCGACATGACCTTTCGCCTGGCGCCGGCGCTTGCCGACGATTTTACGGTGATCGCCGTCGATCGTCCCGGTTTCGGCCATTCCGATGCCCTGCCGGGGCGGGGCGCGGGGCTGCGCGAACAGGTCGTTGCATTGCGGGCGTTGATGCGCAGGCTGGGCCATGACCGGGTCTTTCTGCTGGGGCAGAGCTATGGCGGAGCCGTCGCGCTGAAATGGGCGCTGGAATATCCCGAGACCGTTGCCGGGCTGCTGCTGGTATCGGCGCCGTCCAATCCGTGGGAGGACGGGCTCGACCCCCTTTATCGCCTCAATGCCAATCCCGTGACCGGCCCGCTCCTGCGGTTATGGGTGTCGGCCTTTCCGCCCGACCGCCTGGTGCAGGCGTCGATCCGTTCGGTCTATGCCCCCGAACCGGTGCCGCCGGGCTATCCCGAATATCTGGGCATCGGCCTGACCCTGCGCAGAACGACCCAGCGGGTGAACGCGGCCCAGGTTGCCGCCCTCAAGGAGCAGATCCGCGCGATGGTTCCCCATTATGCCGAAATCGGAATCCCGGTCGAGGCCGTGCATGGCATGCGCGATCAGATCGTGCCGGCCGCGATCCACACCGAAAGGCTGGCCCATCAGATCAGGGGAATCGGGCTGACCTTTCTGGATGGCGTCGGCCACATGCCCCACAACACCCACACCGACAAGGTGGTTGCCGCGGCCCACAGGTTGCTGACACATGCGCTGCCCGGAACTGGGTTGCGCGATGGCTAAGCGGGGCTACCACCACGGCAATCTCAGACGGGCCCTGATCGATACCACGCTGCGGCTGATCGAGGAAAAGGGACCCCACGGGTTCACCATGGCCGAGGCGGCCAAGGCGGCAGGGGTGTCTCCGGCGGCGCCATACCGGCATTTTTCGGGCAAGGAACAGATGATCGCGGTGGCGGCGCGCGAGGGATTCGAGATATTCGCCGATCTGCTGGAATTCGCCTGGCGCGGTGGCCAGCCCTCGGCCCTGGCGGCGTTCGAGGCCACGGGACGCGCCTATCTGGCATTCGCGCGCAAGCATCCCGGCCATTACATTGCCATGTTCGAAAGCGGCCTGCACCTGAATCGCGACCCCGATCTGGCGCGCGCCGCAAAGCGGGCCCATGAGGTGATGGAACGCGCCGCTGCGCGTCTGCTGGAACAGCTCCCGCGCGACAGACGCCCGCCCGCCTCGATGGTGACGCAACATGTCTGGGCGCTGAGCCACGGTGTGGTCGAGCTGTTCGCCCGGGGCGAGCCGGGCGCAAACGCCCCCTATTCGCCCGAGGACCTGCTGGAAAGCGGGATCGGAATCTATCTGCGCGGCCTGGGCGTGCTACCGCCGGACTGAGTGCGGGGCCGGTCCAACTCAGCCGATGCGATAATTCGGGCTTTCGCGGGTGATCTGCACGTCGTGGACATGGCTTTCCTTCAGGCCCGAGCCCGAAATCCGCACGAAACGGCAACCCTTGCGCATGTCCTCGATGGTTGCGCTGCCGGTATAGCCCATGGCCGCCCGCAACCCGCCGACCAGCTGGTGCAGAACGGCGCCGGCGGCCCCCTTGTAGGGCACCTGCCCTTCTATCCCCTCGGGCACCAGTTTCTCGCTCGACACCTCTTTCTGGAAATAGCGGTCGGCCGAGCCGCGCGCCATGGCGCCCACGCTGCCCATGCCGCGGAAGGCCTTGAAGCTGCGGCCCTGATACAGGATCACCTCGCCCGGTGCCTCGTCGGTGCCCGCCAGCATGGACCCCAGCATCGCACAGCTGGCGCCCGCGGCGATGGCCTTGGCGAAATCACCCGAAAACTTGATCCCGCCATCGGCGATGATCGGGGTGTCGGTCTTGTCGGCCTCGGCCGCGCAATCCATGATCGCGGTCAGCTGCGGCACGCCAACCCCGGCCACGATGCGGGTGGTGCAGATGCTGCCCGGCCCGATCCCCACCTTGACGGCATCGGCGCCCGCGTCGATCAGGGCGCGGGTGGCCTCGGCGGTGGCGACATTGCCGGCGACCACCTGCACCGCGTTCGACAGTTTCTTGATCCGCTCGACTGCCTGGGCCACGCTGATCGAGTGCCCATGCGCGGTGTCGATCACGATCATGTCCACGCCCGCGTCGATCAGCGCCTGCGAGCGTTCGAACCCCGCATCGCCCACGGTGGTGGCGGCGGCCACCCGCAGGCGGCCCAGCTCGTCCTTGCAGGCCTGCGGGTTCAGCACCGCCTGTTCGATATCCTTGATGGTCAGCAATCCCGTAAGCTTGCCCTCGTCATCCACGACCAGCAGCTTTTCGATACGCCGCGATTCCATCAGGCCCTTGGCCTCGGCCAGGTCGGCGGGCTCGCGCAGCATGGCCAGGTTTTCCGCGGTCATCATCACCTTGACCGGTGTTGCGTCATCGGTGGCAAAACGCATGTCGCGATTGGTCACGATCCCCAGCACATGGCCGCGCTCGTCAACCACCGGAAAGCCGGTGATCCGATAGCGCGCCTGCAATTCCTTGGCATCGCGCAGGGTCTGATCCGGGTGCAGCGTGATGGGGCTGTAGACCACGCCGCTGACAAAGCGCTTGACGCGGCGCACCTGCCGGGCCTGTTCGTCAATATCCAGATTGCGGTGCAAGACCCCCATGCCGCCCGCCTGGGCCATGGCGATGGCCATTTCCGATTCTGTCACCGTGTCCATTGCCGAACTCAGCAACGGGATGTTGAGGTCGATGCTGCGGCTCACGCGGGTCGAGACATCGGCCTCGGCCGGCAGCACGCGGGACGCGCCGGGAACAAGCAACACGTCGTCAAAGGTGAGGGCCTCACGAATTTCCATCATGCACTCCGGGAAATGGGGATCGCTGTTGGCACGTCCCTATCTCACGGACCAAGCAGAAAGAAAAGGGCAAAGGCGATATCAGGCGATGCCGGCCGCGCTCTTTTTTGCCAGTTCGCCGCGGATGAAGGCCTGCCCGGCCTTGAACACGATATACAGGATGAAGGGCGTGCCGATGGCAAGCCCGACTATCGCACCCGCCTGCGCCCAAGGCAGCGGGACCATGCCGGTGACAGCGGCGGTCACGTTCATGTTTGCAAATACCGCGATCGGGAATGTGAAGGAACCCCATGTCGGGGTGAAACCCCCTTGGGTCAGCCAGCGCGCGCGCATCGCAAAGACAACCGCCAGCGCAAGCGACACGACATAGAACAGATCGAATTCCAGACGCATCCCCAGCTGGGCAAAGGCGATCGCAAACAGCCCCGTGGGCGACAGAAAGATCACCAGCGGCGGCCTGAGCGGCGGCGCCGGCGGTGCCTGCATCAGCCTGCGCGCATAGAGAACCGAGATGATGACAAAGGGCAGCAGCGAATAGAGCGTCAACCACAGGCTGAGATCACGAAAGCCAAGGCGGATACCGGCAACCGGCGCAACGATCAGCCCGACAAAGGTCAACAACTGAAATGGCGAAACAAGCCTTGCCTCGGGCGCCATCGAAAACAGGCTGACCAGCGCCAGCGCCGAGGCCACGACATGCAGCCCGACACCCGCCAGCCAGATCGGCCCGCCATTGCCACCGGCAAGATCCAGCACCAGCCCGAGCAGCATCAACACCATCGCCAGGGCGGCGATGCCCGCGCGTCCCGCCGGAGTCCTGAGGTCGTCGCGCAAAACCGCGGGCCGCGCGATCAGCTTGGCCAGATAGGATATCAGGAAATACAGATAGAAGGCCCCGGCCAGCCCCATCAGGAAATCGCCGATGGCGCTGGAAAGCGGCAGGATACCCGCCGCGCCGCGCCAGGCAATGCCAAGCCCGGTGAAACCCAGGGCAACCGGAAAGATCGCGGGTGGCGTCTGTCGCCAGAGGGGGGGTCTGCTGCGCATGCGGGCTCTCCTGCGGGAAGTGTCGCAAACATATCGGCCGAAATGTTTCCGGCCACAAGAGGCCCGGCCAATCTGCCGCAGTAGGGG
>CAZWXK010000003.1:4321-6754 GCA_964637875.1 uncultured Rhodobacter sp. | reverse complement strand
GACGGGGTTGGTGACGGGGCCCGCCACGGGGCGTCAGGCCCGGCCTTCTTCGGTATCGCCCGCACCGCGGAACCCGGTTGCGACCACGAATTTCTCGGAACTGTCGGCGCGGCTGGCCTCGGGCTTGACATTTGCCACCTTGCGGAAATGCCGTTTCAGGGTTTTCTGCAATTCGCCCTCGGCGCCACCTGCCAGCACTTTGGCGACAAAGGTCCCCCCCTCGTCCAGCACGTCAAAGGCCAGCTCGGCGGCGGCCTCGCACAGGGCGATGATGCGCAGATGGTCGGTCTGCTTGTGCCCGCTCGAGGCGGCCGCCATGTCGGACATCACCACATCGGCCTTGCCGCCAAGCCACGCCTTGACCTTGTCGTCGGCGCCGTCCTCCATGAAATCCAGCAGGTGGATTTCGGCGCCGGGTACGGGTTCGACCTCTTGCAGGTCGATGCCGATGATCCGCCCCTGGCGCCTGCCCTTGCGCGTGCCCAGCGCGTTGATGCGCGGGACCGCCACCTGCAGCCATCCGCCCGGCGCACAGCCCAGATCGACAACCCGCGCGCCCGGCACCAGAAAGCGGTACCTGTCGTCAAGCTCCATGATCTTGTAGGCGGCGCGCCCCCGGTACCCCTCCTTGCGGGCGCGCTGCACGTAAGGGTCGTTCAACTGGCGCTCCAGCCACAGGGTCGAGGACAGCCGACGCCCCTTGGCGCTCTTGACGCGGACACGCAATGCACGCTGGCCGCGGCCCGAGCTTTTCCGTTCGCGGGTCATGATCAGATCGGTCCGTCTTCCAGAACGCCGTCAGCGCTCATCATGGCGTAAAGCAGCCCCTCGCGCAGGCCGCGGTCGGCAACCGACAGGCGGTCGGTCGGCCAGATGCGCATCAATGTCTGCAATATCGCCACCCCCGACAGGATCAGGGCCTGCCGGTCGCGCCCGATGCGCGGGTCGCGCCGGCGCCCCTCGGGGCCCAGCGCCAGATATTGCCGGATCACGGCGTCGATCTGTTCCGAGGTCATGCGCAGACCGTCCACCTTGTTGCGGTCATAGCGGCGCAGCCCCAGATGGGTGGCGGCGACGGTCGTCACCGTGCCCGAGGTGCCGATGATCTGGAAATCGCGCCGCGGGGGCGTGTCGGTGTTGCCGCAGCCCCCCCCGCAGGCCAGCTGATAGGGCAGGAAATCGCACATCAGCTCTTCGAAATGGCAGGACATCAGGGCAAAACGCGCGCCCTCGTCGGCGACATCGTCGAACTGGTCCTTGAGGGTGGCCACCCCCAGCGGAATCGAGATCCAGTCAACCACCCTGGCACCGGGAAAGGGGCTGTTGCCGATGCTGTCGGACAGGCGGCCACGCATGCGCATGATGGCGCGTGCCCGTTCGCGCGGCGCGACCCGGGACAGGTCGATCCAGACCAGCTCGGTCGAGCCGCCGCCGATATCGACAACCAGCAACTGTTCGGTATGGCGCGAAACCAGCGGCGCACAGGATATCACCGCAAGACGGGCCTCTTCCTCGGGGCGGATGATTTCCAGCTCAAGCCCGGTTTCCCGGGTGATCCGCCGCATGAAGGCCGCGCCATTTGATGCACGTCGGCAGGCCTCGGTCGCAACAAGGCGCATGTGGCGCACATTGTGCAGCTCCAGCTTGCGCCGACACAGCCTGAGCGCGGCGATGGTGCGGTCGATGCTGGCGCGCGACAGGCTGCGATGCTTTTCCAGCCCGCGGCCCAGCTGCACCGACCTGGAAAAGGAATCGATCACATGAAACTGGCTGCCCTGGGGCTGGGCGATCAGCATCCGGCAGGAATTGGTGCCCAGATCCAGTGCCGCATAGAGGTCGGCCGGATCAGCCGGGGCCTCGGATGCGGATCTGACGGGTCTGGGAAACATCGCGCCTCACTCTTTGTCTGCCTGCCTGCGGGTTGTCTGCCCGCTTGCGGGAACCGGATTTCGGCCTGAGCCCAGCCTAGCGTGGTGGCCCGGGGCGCGCAAGCGGCCATCGCATGACAAAGGCTTTGGGCCAAAGGTCGCATCCTCTTGCCGCCATGTCGAAAATCACCCATGTGATGACCCCGGCGCGCCATAGAAAGGCGCATGAACAGGAAAGGAATCGCCAGATGGCGGAAGTGACGATCGTATATTGGCGCGACATCCCGGCCCAGGTCATCGTGGGCCGCGGGCGGCGCGCCGCCAAGGTGCAGCTGGATGAGCGTTTCGAAAAGGCCATCGACCGCGCGGCCATGAAGGCGGGCGCGCGCGACACCGATTCATACCTTGCCGAGTGGCGCCGCGCCGCGCCCTTTGCGGTCAAGGGCGACGCGCATGACATCGCCACCGCCCAGGCCGCGCGCATCGAGGCAGAATATGACGACGCACGCCTGAAGGCGCTGATCGACAATGAGGGGCGCGAGTCCGGGGGATGATGAAGGCAGGC
>CAZWXK010000003.1:1358-4221 GCA_964637875.1 uncultured Rhodobacter sp. | reverse complement strand
GGCGGTCCGGGATACCGATTTTCGGAAAACACCGATCTGCAAGACCGCTCGCGGCAAGATGTGACACAAGGGAGGGCCGGAAATGGCAGTCGTGGCAATGAAAAGACGGCAGAACCCGCGCAATGGCGCGCTCGAAAACCTGTTGCGGGGCTTTTCGATCGAGGTCATGCCCCGCACGGCGGCAAAGGTTGCCGATTTCCGGGCGCTGCTGCCCGGGGGCACCCGCATCTATCTGGCCCATATCGACGGCACACCGTTTGATGACATGCTGGCCACCGCGCGGCGCCTGTCGCAACAGGGCTTTGCCGTCATGCCGCATTTTCCTGCCCGCCTGATCCGCGACCGCGCCATGCTGGCCGAATGGATCGACCGTTATCGGCACGAGGCCGGCGTCGATCAGGCGCTGGTGCTGGCGGGCGGCATCAGCCGGCCACAGGGGGCCTTCGACAACTCGATGGAGCTGCTGGAGTCCGGCCTTTTCGACGATTTCGCCCGCATCCATGTCGCCGGCCACCCCGAGGGCAACCGCGATGTCGCCCCCGATGGCGCTCCGGGCGTGTTGCTGGATGCGCTGCGCTGGAAACAGGATTTCGCCCGCCGCAAGGGGCTGGAAATGGCCATCGTCACCCAGTTCTGTTTCGAATCCCGCCCCGTCATCGACTGGGCCGACGGGCTGAGGGCGGCGGGCATCGCCCTGCCCGTCCATATCGGCGTGGCGGGGCCTGCGAAACTGCAAACATTGATCCGCTTTGCCATCGCCTGTGGCGTGGGGCCCAGCCTGCGGGTGTTGCAGAAACGCGCCCGTGACGTGCGCAAGCTGCTTCTGCCCTTTGCGCCCGACGACTTTCTGAACGACATCGCCGCACACAAGGCGACGCATCCCGAATTCAATATTTCACGGGTGCATTTCTTTCCGCTTGGGGGTATCAAGGCCGCCACCCAATGGGCCCGGGACCACAGTGGCGACACCGCCACCCGGCCGGAACAGAACTGAGGACCACGCCAGATGACACGAACCATTGTCGAATCGAAATCGAAAACCGCGATCATCGGCTTTGATCAGCCCTTTTGCGTGATCGGCGAGCGCATCAACCCCACGGGGCGAAAAAAACTGGCGGCCGAACTGGAGGCAGGCGATTTCAGCACCGTTCAGGCCGACGCGCTGGCGCAGGTCGCGGCCGGGGCGACGATGCTCGATATCAATGCGGGGGTGGTCTACAATTCCAACCCCAACCCGAATGAAACCGAACCGCCCCTCATGCGCGAGGTCATCAAGCTGGTGCAGTCGCTGGTGGATGTGCCGCTATGCATCGACAGCTCGGTTCCCGCGGCCCTCGAGGCCGGGCTCGAGGTCTGCGAAGGGCGGCCGCTGCTGAACTCGGTCACCGGCGAGGAAGAACGCCTCGAGGCCATCCTGCCGCTGGTCAGGAAATACAACGTGCCCGTGGTGGCGATCAGCAATGACGACAGCGGCATTTCCGAAGATCCCGAGGTGCGTTTTCAGGTGGCCAAAAAGATCGTCGAGCGCGCGGCCGATTACGGCATTCCCGCCCATGACATCGTGGTCGATCCGCTGGTCATGCCCATCGGCGCCATGGCAACCGCCGGCCTTCAGGTATTCGAACTGGTCCGGCGACTGCGCAACGAGCTGGGCGTGAACACCACCTGCGGGGCCTCGAATATCAGCTTCGGCCTGCCCAACCGGCACGCGATCAACGCCGCTTTCCTGCCCATGGCCATTGCCAGCGGCATGACCAGCGCCATCATGAACCCCACCCGCGAGGCCGAGATGATGGCCGTGCGCGCCGCCAACCTGCTGACCGACAACGACCCGCATGGCGCCGCCTGGATCCAGGCCAACAAGCCGGCACTGGCCGAGGGCGAGGTCGAGGCCGGCGCCCGCGGCCGGCGCGCGGGCCGTCGGCGCAGGCGCGGCTGACAGGGGTGAAGGCGCCCCAATGACAGCCCCGTCGAAAGGGGCGGGTGGCGCCTTTCCCCCCCGAAAGGGCATCATCGGGGGTGGTGCCCCGCCCGTGCAGGGGGGGCATTGGGCTCGCGCCCCATTCACGGATGCGTCAGGGGCGATGAATCCGCGGGCATCGCGTGTCCGGGCAGGCTAGGATCGGCGGCATGAAAGACATCGCCCCTCTTGCGTTGCGATTTTTGCGAATCCTCCTGCGCCTGGCCCTCATCCTGGCGGTGGTTGTGATCGTGTCGCTTGCGCTCAACTGGTTGCAGGCGCGGCTGAGTTCCCTGCCCGGCCCCGGCGGTCGCGTCATGCTGGGGGGGGTCGTGCTGCTGGGGCTGCTTGCCTATGCGGCGCTGATGGCCATCCCCTTTGTGCCGGGGGTCGAGATCGGCGTGTCACTGCTGATGATGCAGGGCCCCCGCATCGCACCTTTCGTGTTTCTGGCAACCTTCAGCGGGCTGACCCTTGCCTTTCTGCTGGGCAAGAGGGTGCGGCTGGTGGCGCTGCGCTCGGCGCTGGCCGATCTGGGGCTGCTGCGCGCCGCCGAAATGGTTGAGCTTTTCAACGGGCTGGACCGCGAGGAACGCCTTGCCATGTTGCAGGAGACCCTGCCGCGCTGGCTGCGCGGGCCGCTGTTGCGCTGGCGCTATGTTTCGGTGGCGCTGGCGCTGAACGTTCCGGGCAATGCGGTGCTGGGTGGCGGTGGCGGCATTGCCATGGCGGCCGGGCTCAGCGGGTTGTTTCGGACCTCGCACATCTTGCTGACATTCGCGCTGGCGGTGTCGCCGGTGCCGATCGCGGTGATGCTGTTCGGCCGGCGGGTTCTGGAATTGTGGCAGGGTGCTGCGCCATGAGCCGATGCGTGGCGCCCGCCCACGGCCGTCAACCCCGGCC
>CAZWXK010000003.1:0-1258 GCA_964637875.1 uncultured Rhodobacter sp. | reverse complement strand
TCAACCCCGGCCCTCAACCCCCGTCGCCAGCCAGATGATCGATCAGCCTTCTCATGAATTCCGCGCCGGACTCGAACTGTTGCAGTGCGATGAACTCGTCCGGCTGATGGGCCTGGGCAATGTCGCCGGGGCCGCAGACCACCACCGAGTGGCCGCGCTCCTGGAACTGCCCCGCCTCGGTGCCATAGCTGACGACGTGAACGCCGTTGTCGCCGGTCAGCCGGCGGGCAAGGCGCTCGGCGGCGCCATTGCTTTCGGGGCGCAGGGGCGGGTTGGCCATGCGGGGGGTCACGGTGATGCGGGCCTCGGGATGGATGGCCCGGATTTCGGCCTCGACGCGGGCGACCTCGGCCATGTAGCGGGCCAGCCACTCCTGCGGGTCCTGCGCCGGCGGGCAGCGGATGTCGGTCAGGAATTCGCAATCGCGCGCAGTGATGTTGCCCGCGGTGCCGCCATGAATCGTGCCGACATGGAGCGTGGTAAAGGGGGGGTCGAAGGGGGCATCGGCAGGCGCGACCGGGGCGTTCATGTTCTCGACCAGGCGCTGGCGCAGCCATTCCACCAGGCGCGCGGCGGTCATCACCGCCGAAACCCCCGTATGGACCAGGCTGGAATGGACCTCGTATCCCCGCACATGGGTCGAAAACCCCACCGCACCCTTGTGGCCGGTGACGACCTTCATCATCGAGGGCTCGCCCACGATGACGGCCGCGGCGGCCGGATGGGTCGCAATGATCCGGTCGATCATGCGCGGCGCGCCGAGGCAGCCCACCTCTTCGTCATGGGAAAGCGCCAGAATCAGGGGGCGCCGCAGCTTGCGCGCGGCGGCCAGCTGCATCGCCCATAGCGCGAGCGCGTCAAACCCCTTCATGTCGCATGTGCCGCGCCCGTAAAGGCGCCCGTCGCGCGCGACCAGACGGAAAGGGTCGCTTGTCCAGCTCTGCCCCTCGACCGGAACGACATCGGTATGGCCCGACAGGATGACGCCGCCCTCGACCCTGGGGCCGACCAGCGCGTGGAGGTTGGCCTTGGTGCCGCTGTCGTCATGGACCAGATGCGATTCGATCCCCCAGCCCAGCAGACAGCCCCTGACATATTCAATCAGGTCGAGGTTGCTTTCGCTGGAAATCGTTGGAAAGGAAACCAGTTTTTCCAGTATTTCCCGTGCGCTCGGATCATGTCCCATGCCTGCCCCCCTGCTGCGCCCGCCAGAGTGGTCGTCCCCGCGCCCCAGGTCAAGAGGGCGGGTCAAGAGGGC
>CAZWXK010000002.1:0-105166 GCA_964637875.1 uncultured Rhodobacter sp. | reverse complement strand
CATGCCATCGAAACTTTTCGCAACCTTTTACGGGCCGGACAACGATTTCTTCCAGACCGCCTTTTTTTCATCGAGCGTTGTGGATGTGACCGTTCTCTCATCCTCGTCAACACAGATAGTCGTGGAACAACCGACCAGCGGCGCCATTACCACCTTGACCGGCACCGGACTGGTATTTGACAGCACCGGAATGGTGACAGGCGGGCGGTTCACCGGCATGATCTTTACCCAGGGGAGCACCACCGTTGCCACCCTCACCGGGTTTGTCTGGGATGCACCCAGCTTTGCCAGCGCGCTCGACAGTCTTGCAACAGGAGATTGGGCTCCGATGGGTGCCCTGTTTTCGGCCCAGCCGTTTGCCATGGACGCCTCGTCGGCATCCGTCGGACTGATGCTGGACGGATCCGCCTTTACCAGCAAGATGCAGGTCCGCGGCAGCGCCCAGAGCGATTATGTCCGCACCGGGTCGGGAAATGATCGGGTGCTGGGCGGCGCCGGGAATGACGGACTCATTGGCGGCGCGGGACGCGACCGGATCGCCGGGCAGAGCGGGCGCGACGAAATTCTCGGCGGCGGCGGGAATGACAGATTGTCCGGAGGGGGCGGAAGCGATGCAATCTCTGGCGGAAAGGGGAACGATGTCATCCTTGGCGGCAGTGGTCGCGATCTGATCCTCGGGGACGCGGGCCGCGATATTCTGGACGGGGGGAATGGCAATGATCTGATCAGGGGCGGCAGAGGAGCAGACACCATCGCCGGCGGGGCCGGCAACGACAGGATGAGGGGCGGCGGCGGAAACGACAGCTTCATCTTTCACGCCTCGTTTGGTAATGACCGCATCCTGGACTTTCAGGATGGCAAGGACATGTTCGACGTCAGCGCGCTGGGCATCGGCTTTGCCGATATTTCGATCGCCCCGGCCTCGGGCGGCGCCAACACATTGATCACGACACCGGAAGGCACGATCACATTGGTCGGGGTGGATTCCAGTCTGATCGACGCAAGCGATTTCATTTTCGTCTGAGCTGATACTTCGTCTGAGTTGATGAAACCCCTGGGCGCCGCCAATGCATGAGCGCGGCTGTTTCCCGCCGCTCCACGGCAATCGCCGTACCCGGCGGGGCGGGGCTCTGCGTCTAATGCGCCTCGGCCCAGTTCTGCCCCGCGCCGGCATCAACCACCAGCGGAACAGAAAGTCGCACCACCGGCAGCGGGGCGTCTTCCATGACCTTGCGGGCGGCCGCGATCAGATCGTCCACGCCGTCGCGCGCGACCTCGAAAATCAGTTCGTCATGTACCTGCAGCAGCATCCGCGCAGGCAAACCCGCGATCGCATCGGGCATGCGGATCATGGCGCGGCGGATGATGTCGGCTGCCGTTCCCTGGATCGGCGCGTTGATCGCCGCACGTTTTGAAAAGCCGGCGCGCGGGCCGCGGGCATTGATTTCGGGCGTATGCACCTTGCGGCCGAACAGGGTTTTGACGAAACCGTGCTTGCGCGCATATTCGACGGTTTCATCCATATAGCTGCGAATACCGGGAAAGCGTTCGAAATAGCGGTCGATGAAGGCCTGTGCCTCGGCACGCGGAATGCGCAGGTTGCGCGCCAGTCCAAAGCCCGAGATCCCGTAGATCACCCCGAAATTGATTGCCTTGGCGCGGCGGCGAATTTCCGGTGTCATCTGATCCATTGGCACGTTGAACATCTCGCTGGCGGTCATGGCGTGAATGTCCTGGCCGTCGCGGAAGGCCTGTTTCATTGCCGGCAGGTCGGCCATATGGGCAAGGATGCGCAGCTCGATCTGGCTGTAGTCGAGACTGACCAGAAGGTTCCCCTCATCGGCAACAAATGCCTCGCGGATGCGCCGGCCTTCCTCGGTACGCACGGGGATGTTCTGCAGGTTCGGGTCGGTGCTGGCCAGCCGCCCGGTGGACGCGCCCGAGATCACATATGATGTATGCACCCGCCCGGTTTCGGGGTGGATATGATCCTGCAACGCATCCGTATAGGTCGATTTCAGCTTGGCCATCTGGCGCCAGTCCAGCACGCGGGCGGCCAGCGCGTTGCCCTCGGCGGCCAGATCTTCCAGCACATCGGCGCCGGTGGCCCAGGCGCCTGTCTTGCCCTTCTTGCCGCCTTCAAGGCCCATCTCGTCGAACAGGATCTCGCCCAGCTGCTTGGGCGAGCCGACATTGAAACTGCGCCCGGCCAATTCGTGAATCTCGGACTCATACGCGGCCATCTTCTTCGCAAAATTGTTGGACATGCGCGACAGGTGATCGCGATCGACCTTGATGCCGTGCATCTCCATTTCCGCAAGTACCGGCACCAGCGGACGTTCAAGCGTTTCATAGACGGTTGTAACCTGCGCCACATGCAGGCGTGGCTTGAATGCCTGCCACAGGCGCAGGGTGATGTCGGCATCTTCGGCGGCGTATTTCACAGCCTCGTCCACCGGCACCATGTCAAAGGTGATCGCCGATTTGCCGCTGCCCAGGAGCGGCTTGATCGGGATCGGCTTGTGGTCGAGATAGCGTTCGGAAAGAGTATCCATCCCGTGCCCATGAAGCCCGCCATGCATGGCGTATGACAGCAGCATGGTGTCGTCGATGGGGGTAATGTGAATACCCAGACGCGCCATGATCTTGGCGTCGTATTTCATGTTCTGCCCGATCTTGAGGATCGACTCGTCCTTGAGCATCGGTTTCAGCATTGCCAGCGCCCGATCCAGCGGCATCTGGTCGGGGGCGAGTGCTGTCGCGCCGAAAAGATCGCCCTCGCCCTGCTTGTGGGTGAGGGGAATGTAGCACGCTTCGCCCGGCTCGACCGCAAGGCTGATGCCGACCAGCCCGGCCCGCATTTCGTCAAGGCCGGTGGTTTCCGTGTCGAATGCCACATGGCCGCGCTCGGCAATCCGGTTCAGCCAGACCTGCAGCGCATCCGCGTCACGCACGCATTCATATCTGTCAGCGTCAAACGGGATCGCCTTGAGGGCGCCGCCGCCATTGGTGCCGGGGGTGTCATCCGCTCGCCCGGCCGGCGGAATTTCGGGCGGCTCGACCCCCATCTTTTCGGCGATGCGTTTGGCGAGGGTGCGGAACTCCATCTCGGCCAGAAAGGGCATCAGCCGTTCCGGGTCGGGGTCAACGACCTCGAGCGTGGCAAGATCCACGTCAACGGGTGCGTCCTTGCGCAACAACACCAATTGCCGGCTGATCCTGATCTGGTCGGCATAGTCGATCAGGGTCTGGCGGCGTTTGGGTTGCCTGATTTCGTCCGCATGGGCCAGCAGGTTGTCGAGATCGCCATATTCGCGAATCAAAAGCGCCGCGGTCTTGACCCCGATCCCCGGCGCGCCGGGGATGTTGTCGGTCGGATCGCCCGCCAGCGCCTGCACATCGACCACCTGCTCGGGGGACACGCCGAATTTTGCCTCGACCTCTTCCAGCCCGATGCGCCGGCCCTTCATGGGATCGAGCATCTCGACCCCGCCGCCGACCAGCTGCATCAGATCCTTGTCAGAGGAGATGATCGTCACCCGCGCACCGGCATTGCGCGCGCGCTCGGCCAGGGTGGCGATGATGTCGTCGGCCTCGAATCCGTCCAGCTCGATCGCGGGTATGTTGAAGGCGCGCGTGGCCTTGCGCGTCAGCGGGAACTGGGGCACCAGATCCTCGGGCGGGGGCGGGCGGTTGGCCTTGTAGGCGGGGTAGATCTCGTTGCGAAAGGTCTTGCCCTTGGCGTCGAAGATCACCGCCGCATGGGTTGGCGCATCGTGGCCTTTCTGGTCCTCGACAAACTTGTAGAGGATATTGCAGAACCCGCTGACCGCCCCCACCGGCAGGCCGTCGGATTTGCGCGTCAGCGGCGGCAGGGCATGATAGGCGCGAAAGATGAAGCCCGACCCGTCGATCAGGTGCAGATGATGGCCGGGGCCAAAATCCTGGCCGAAATTTTCGTTGCTCATGACATCTGTCCCGCTGGACCTTGCGCATATGGCATTTCAGGTTCTCCGCAGGACAGTACCCCCGATTCGACCCGGATTCGGATCAAACGGACAGCAGGGACAGACCTGCCCCCGGAATCGCACCTCAATGCGTAGCGACCGTTTCACCCCTGGCCAGTTCGAACCGCTTGTCGCAATAGGGGCATTCGACCCACCCCTTGTCGGCCGGGACATGCAGCCAGACACGCGGATGCCCCAGCGGCCCGCCACCGCCATCACAGGAAATGCGCGCGGTTGTAACCGTTTCCGTTTCGGGGGCTTCAATCGTCATGGTTGGCTCCATTTCTACACCGCGTGAGAATTGACCCGGGGATCGGCGCCATGATAGCGATCGCTGGCGTGGGGGCAAGGGGCCGACGCGCGACTCCGGGGGTTTCATGACAGAATACGCGATCGAGATTTCAGGCCTGCGCAAGACCTACGCCGCCAACAGGCGCACAGCAGGCAAAGAGGCGCTGAAGGGGATCGACCTCAATATCCGGACCGGCAGCGTTTTTGGCCTGCTGGGCCCCAACGGCGCCGGAAAATCGACCCTGATCAACATCCTGGCCGGGTTGGTCGTCAAGAGCGCCGGAAAGGTCATGATCTGGGGGTTCGATCAGGACGTGAATCCCCGCCAGTCGCGTGCATCGATCGGGGTGGTGCCGCAGGAGCTGAACCTGGATGCCTTTCTCACTCCTCGCGAATCGGTCGAGGTCCAGGCCGGGCTTTACGGCATTCCGAAATCGGCCCGCCGCACGGACGAGATACTTGCCCGGGTGGGGCTGGCAGACAAGGCGAACGCCTATGCGCGTTCGCTGTCCGGGGGGATGCGCCGTCGGCTGCTGCTGGCCAAGGCGATGGTCCATTCACCGCCCATTCTGGTGCTGGATGAACCGACCGCCGGTGTCGATATCGAACTGCGCCGGATGCTGTGGGACTATATTCGCGAATTGAATGCCGCCGGTACCACGATCATCCTGACCACCCACTACCTGGAAGAGGCCGAAGAAATGTGCGACGAAATCGCCATCATCGACCGTGGACGGGTAAAGGCACAGGACAGCACCCGCAACCTGCTGGCGACGATGGATTCCAAGACCCTGGTCATTACGCCCGAAACCCCGGTGTCGGCCCTGCCACCGCTGCCGGGGGCCGTCAGATCGGAAATTCGGCCGGATGGCGCAATTGCGCTGACCTATTCGCGCGCGCGCCTGCGCGCGCAGGACATCCTGGACACCCTGTGCGGCAGCGGTGTGGTGGTCCGTGACCTGACCACCGAAGAGCCTGATCTGGAGGATGTGTTCATCTCGCTCACCTCGAAACATGACGACCCCGAAACCTGATTTCAGACACGCCACGGCAGCGATAATCGCCTGACAGGAAAATCCATTTTCGAATTCGCGACGATTGCGGCCACTGTCGGGCTTGATTGTGATGCCAGCTTGGGTCAGCTTGGCCCTTCATGCGAATCCCCCGGAGGCGGCAGAATGTGTTTTTCCGAGTCAGTCAGTATCATCGCAGGCAGCGGCCTTCTGGTGGGCGGAGCCTATGCCGGGGTCAAGGCATGGACGGTCAACAAACGCTATCTGCCGGTTTCCCTGATGCCCGTCTTTGCGGGGTTACAACAGCTTTCCGAGGGGTTCGTCTGGTCCGGCATGACCGGCGCAGACAGCCAGCTGGTTCAGGCAAGCGCGCTGATCTATATTTTCTTCACGTGGTTCATGTGGCCGTTCTGGATTCCGCTCTCGGTCTTTGTGCTGGAACCCAGGGACAGCCGGCGAAAATATATCTTTCTGTTCTTTGCGGCGGTCGGATTGGGATTCGGGATGATGCTGTATGTGCCGCACCTCATCCGGCCGGAATGGGTGGATGTAACCGTCAACCGGAACTCGCTGGCCTATGAGGGCACGATGTTGCTGGATTTCCTGATGCCGCGCTCGGTGACGAATGCGCTGTACCTGGCGCTGATCATCCTGCCGCCGCTGATGTCACGCTATCGACACATGTTCTATTTCGGCCTCACGCTGATCGGCGTGACCGTGGTCGATTTCCTGTTCCTGAGATATGCCTATATCTCGTTCTTCTGCCTTCTGGCGGGGCTGGCGACGGTACACCTGATCTACATCATCTCGCGCAACCATTGCCGCCACGAATGCCCCGAGCTGTTTGCATGACCGCGGGCTGATCAGCCCGGCCTTTACCCCGGCCTTTGCAACATCCGGCCCAGCCAGCGGCCGCCGACGATATGAACATGCAGATGCGGCACCTCCTGCACGCCATTGTCGCCGTTGTTCGAGATCAGGCGATAACCGGCGCCACCCTCGCCCGGCTTGACGCCCAGGATGCGGCAGACCTCGCCGATGGCGCGGTTGAAATCTATGATCTCGGCATCCGAGGCGGCATCCGCGAAATGGTCGAAACAGACATATTTCCCCTTTGGGATCACCAGAACATGATCGGGCGCCTGCGGGTTGATGTCGTTGAAGGCAAGGCTGTGTTCGGTTTCCAGAACCTTGTCGCAGGGAATTTCCCCGCGCAGGATTTTCGCGAATATGTTCTGGTCGTCGTATTGATAGGGCATATTCTACTCCGCAAACAGGTTTTCAGTTCCGATGATACGGGTTGCCACATCTTCGGTCACACCCAGGAATGCGGCAAGGGACTTGATGTTTTCAACCTCGGTGGCCCGCTCGCGCAGCAGGTGATGATTGGGGAAACCCGCATCCCGGATTGCCTCGGAGTCTGTGGCAAATTCACGCCGGATGGTTGGAATCAGGCGCGCCATGACCCCGGGCGTCGTCTTTTCCGAGGCCAGCCCGGTGCGGCGGGCATGGCCGGCCAGATATTCATCGCTGAAATCACATTCGATCTCGAGCAGGCGCGTCTGGCATCGGTCGGAATGAAAGTCCCGCAACAACTCCAGTCTGGATGTGTCGATACAGACAAGCAGACGGTCGGTCCGGTAATGGTCGTAGATCAGGCGCATGACGGCGCGGCGGTGACGACCACGTTTTTCCATGCTGTTCTCGATACCCCCAAGATCGGGCAGGCCGGCGTCGAATTCGTCGAAAAGATAACCAACGCCCTGCAGATCGGTGGTGGCGCGAATGGCCTGCAACAGGCGCTTGGCCACATGCCATTTCTTGCAGGCCAGCACCAGCAGCGTGCGGTTGCGGCCAAGGGTGCTCTCCTGTTCCCAGAAACGGGGCGCAAAACGCCGGCCTTCGCGCCCCTTGACCCTGAGGTACTGATACAGGCGCCTGCCCTCGCCCGATATGTCGAAATCCATCCGGTCGCTGGCATAGAGATCCCCCAGACGGGCCTTGAGGGCATGCGCCTCGGGTGAAATCTTGCGGGCGAACACGAAATCCTGCGCAAGCAGGAATTCGTACTGGTCGTTGTAAAATGCAACCGGCATCCCGTAGTCGGAAAACATCAGGAATGTCAGCGTACGCGATTCGATCTGGTGGTGGGGGACCAGATGGCGCACGATCGTCTGGAAAAAGGTTTCGTCCGGGATCCACGTTGTCCTGAAAAAGCGCAGGATGTCGCGTCGCCTGCCTGTGAATTCCAGAACCTTCTCGATTGTTTCCCGGCGCAGGCACCACCATTGCGAACCGATCCTCATCTCCAGATCGGGGGGCACGCGCCGTTTCAGCCCCAGCCTCTGTTGCAGGCCAAGCAGGGCATAGAACAGCGTCTTGTGTTTGCGTTCATTGACGAAATGCCGATAGATCAGCCGTTCCTCTCGCAAGCCGGTCTTGATCCAGCCGCTGTTGAAATAATCGAACGACTCGATGAAATCGCGGTCATTGTGATCCAGAAAGTCATGCAGATACCGGGCCGACTTGATCGGCATGCAATCACCGGAGACCATGTAGAAATGGGTTGCCCGGGGAAAGGCGCGTTCGGCGGCCTCGACCGCATTCAGCGTGGCCCTGACCAGGGACCATTCCCCCCAACCACATCTGACCCGCCGCGCAAAGGCGACCCTGTCATTGTCGGACAGGCCATCGCGAATGGTTGCGAACGCCTGCTTGCCGGCCCGGGCGTCAAAGTGGATCGCGATGTAATCGCCCCTGGCCGTCAGCCGCCGGGCCTGACGAATGATTGCCTCGGGGTCACGGTGGCACAACAATATGAAGGCAATTTTCGCCATATGGCCTGCTCATCTGCCCCTGTTTTCACATGCTGCCCGTTTCTCTGCCTTCATAAAGCCAAAGTTTCGTTGAAAAAACACCTTTTCTTTGCGCATTATCCGGTCAGCGAGAACAACAAGAACACCGAAGCGGTGCATCAGAGGGCCGTCTGGAGGGGATTGGGCATGGGATTTCCGGGAACCTGGATGACAGAAAGCGAGACCCTGGTCTATCGCGTCATCCCGAAATGCGCCTGTTCGACCATCGGGCAGGTCATGCATTACATCGATCACGGAACCTATTTCGATGGCGATATCCATGATGCAACTTCGGGGATTCACAAATGGTCTCTGGATCATTCCAAACCCCGGCTCGAAGCCGTCATCTCGGCCGGCCGGACCTTTACCTTTACCTGCGTCCGCAATCCCTATACCCGTGTTTTATCGGCATTTTTTGACAAGATATGCGGAATCCAGCGTAACGGCCGGCGCTATCGCGGCAAGCTGGTTCCGCTCCTCATCCAGAAATATGGCGTCACGGTCGATGGAGATTTCGATCAGATTGCGAGTTTTCGCCGCTTTCTGCTGTTTGCACGCGATACCATTCGCTTTCGTCGCCCGATGGACCCGGACATCCACTGGTCGTCGGTGGCCGGCCACGCATCGACCCTTGTTCATGGGGGGGCAAGATATGACAGGATCATTTCCACCGAGAATTTTCAGGAAGGCATGAAGGACGTGTTGGCACAGATCGAGGTCAAGCACGAGATCGATATCGACAAGATGCCCCGATTCAATGAATCCTCGGGCCATGGGCCAAAACGGGCGCATCCGGTCGAGGATTACTTTGACGATCTGTCAATGCATCTGGTGCGCGAAATGTATCACAGGGATTTCGAGCTGTTCAAATACGACATCGACGACCCGTCGAACAAGATGCCGATCGGCGAGATCGACCTGGACGAGGTCCATGCCAAGCTGAAGGAATGATCTGACAGGGGCAAGGGGGCTGGCTGCCCCCTCTTGCCTGCGGCAATTCACCCCCGCGCGTATTTGGACAAAGAAGAAGCGCGTTCGGATCCGCTCAGATCAGGCCGTGTTCGCGGAACAGCTCCTTGAGATCGCGTTCCGGACGGGCGCCGATATGGCTGATGACCTCGGCCGCCGCAACGCAGCCCATGCGCGCGCAGGTCAGCATGTCATAGCCATGGGTCAGACCGTACAGGAACCCGCTGGCGAACAGATCGCCGGCGCCGGTGGCATCGATGATGTCGGTCGGAACGGCACTGGCGTGTTCCATCCCGCCACCGTTCAGTACGTAGGCACCCTTTTCGGATGCGGTACACACGACGATATCGACCTCGGCTGCCGCCGTCTTCATTGCCGTTTCCAGATCGGGGGCGGGGTACATCGCCTCCATCTCGTGGACATTGCAGAACAACAGATCGACATGATCGCGGATCATGTCGCGAAAGGCCTGGTGATGACGTTCGACGCAGAATGGATCGGAAAGCGTCAGCGCGACACGACCGCCGGCTGCCTTGCAGGCGTTGATTGCCTTGGCAAAGGCTTCGTGGCTGTCGGGGCCGTCGAAACGATAGCCCTCGAGATAGATCCATTCGGCCGACGCCATCAGGTTTTCGTCGATATCAGAGGGCTGCAATGTTTCGGATACACCGAGATAGGTATTCAGGGTGCGTTCCCCGTCGGGTGTGACCAGAACCATGCAGCGGCCGGTTTCGGCGTCGGCATCGCCGGGGGCCATCGGGGTGTCGTAGTCGGCGCCAAGCGCGCGCAGATCATGGGCAAAGATCATTCCCAGCTGGTCGTCGCGCACCTTGCCGACATAGGCCGTGCGACCGCCAAGCATGGCAAATCCGGCGATGGTATTGGCCGCGGAGCCGCCCGAAACCTCTTCCGCGGGGCCCATCCGGGCATAGAGCTCGGTCGCACGCGATGTGTCGATCAGCTGCATGATACCCTTTTCGATGTCGTTTGCGGCAAGGAATGCCTCGTCCGTATGGCTGAGGATGTCGACCATGGCATTGCCGATGCCGACGACCTGGTATTTCTTTTTCATATTGTCTTGTCCTTTGAATGGCACAGGTCCGCGATGATGCAATTGGTGCATACGGGTTTGCGCGCCTTGCAGACATAGCGTCCGTGCAGGATCATCCAGTGGTGCGCATGTTTCTGGAATTCGGCGGGCACGTTGTCCTCGATTGCGCGCTCGACGGCAAGAACATCCTTGCCGATGGCAACGCCGGTGCGATTGGCAAAACGGAAGATATGGGTATCGACCGCCTGGGCCGGCATGCCGAACCATATGTTCAGCACCACATTGGCCGTCTTGCGCCCGACACCGGGCAGCGACTGCAACGCCGCGCGTGACGAGGGCACCTGGCCATCATATTCATCGACCAGTATCCGGCTGAGCCGGATCACGTTCCTTGCCTTTTGACGGAAAAGGCCGATCGTCTTGATATGTTCGGTCAGTCCTTGTTCGCCCAGGGCCAGCATGCTGGCCGGGTTGTCGGCAACGGCGAACAGTTTTTTCGTGGCCTTGTTCACACCTGCGTCGGTTGCCTGCGCCGAAAGCACGACAGCAACCAGCAGCGTATAGGCATTGCTGTGTTCAAGTTCCCCGCGCGGTTCGGGTTCGCTTGCGCGAAACCGTTCGAAAATCGCGCGAATCGCGTGGTAATCAAGTTGGGCGGTCATGACGCGCGTTTTGACAGTTCGGCAGGCGGAATCCAAGCACTTTGCCGCAAGATTCGGGTGGATGAGACTGGCGAGTCACGCCATCCTGCGGGTCGGAGGAGAAACATGTGCGACAACAGCCATCACTACATGCTCATGCGGCAGGCTATCGCCTGGATCGATGAACATCGGGGCGAGAATCCCTCGCTGGAAAGGGTTGCCGCAGCTGTGGGGTTGAGCAGCTCGCATTTTCAAAGGGTGTTCACCGCCTGGGTAGGGGTCTCGCCCAAACGCTATCAGCAATATCTGTCACTGGGCCTTGCGCGACAGCTGTTGCGGCAGCGATTTTCGGTGCTCGATACCGCTCTTGACGCCGGGCTTTCGGGGCCGGGGCGGCTGCACGACCTTTTTCTGCGATGGGAAGCCATGAGCCCGGGTCAGTATGCCGCCCGCGGAAAGGGCCTGTTAATCCGGCAGGGGTGGTTCGACAGCCCATATGGGAAAATGTTGGTCATGGGCACCGACCGGGGGATCTGCGGCATCGCCCTTGCCGCCGAGACAGGCCCCGAGGCGGCTGTTGCCGACATGCACGCGCGCTGGCCGGCGGCGGAGTTCATCCCGGACCGGCAGTTCCTGGAAGGCTGGGTCATCTCGGCCCTGGGGGGCAGGGGCGAAGCGCGTCTGTACCTTTCCGGCGGGCCGTTTCAGATCAAGGTGTGGGAGGCATTGCTGGCCGTTCCCGAGGGGCATGTCACGACATATTCGGAAATTGCACGCCATGTCGGACACCCCGGAGCAGTGCGGGCAGTCGGGACCGCGGTTGGACGCAACCCCGTCAGCTGGCTGATCCCATGCCATCGGGTGTTGCGCAAGACCGGCGCCCTTGGCGGGTACCACTGGGGGCTGGGTATCAAGCGCGCCATGCTTGCCCGAGAGGCCGCGCGTGTTGATGCCCGCGAACCGGATGGCTGAAAATCCGTTCCGGCCGGCCCCACCTGAGCGGCCTCGCATTCACATGCCGCATGGGTAGGGCGCGCAATTTCGCCGACATGGATTTTTGGCTGGTAAAGAAATATTACCAGTGGCAGGATCATGCCAAATCACGGGTTTCATTCACGATGCCATTTCGCAAGGTCAAGACCGAGAGAATTTCGACCTCGATCATCCGTCAGATCGAGAGCCTCATTCTGCGGGGAATCCTGCGCCCGGGTGAACGATTGCCATCCGAGCGTGACCTGGCCGAGCGCATGGGCGTCTCGCGGCCTTCGCTGCGCGAAGCCATTGCCGAACTTGAACAGCGTGATCTGCTGGTCACCCGGCCCGGCGCCGGTGTATATGTCGCCGAAGTTCTGGGTTCCGCATTCTCCAAACCTCTGATCGAACTGTTTGCCACCCATGACGAGGCGCTGTTCGACTATCTCTCCTTTCGCCGCGATCTCGAAGGCCTTGCCGCCGAGCGGGCTGCACGTCTGGGCAGCGATACCGATCTGAAACTGATCGACACGATCTATGCCAAGATGGAGGCCACCACGGCCCGGAAAGACCCCCAGCGCGAGGCGCGACTGGATGCCGAGTTCCATCTTTCGATCATCGAGGCCTCGCACAATGTGATCATGCTGCACATGATGCGGTCGATGTTCGACATGTTGCGCTCGGGCGTGTTCTACAATCGCCGGGTCATCTTTCAGCAGCGCAATACGCGGTCGTCTCTGCTGGCGCAACACCGCGCGATCAACGAGGCCCTCCAGGCGCGCGATCATGTCGCTGCCCGCAGGGCCGTCGAGGAACATCTCGATTTCGTCGAATCGGCCATGCGCAAGCAGAAAAAGATCGAGCATGACGAGATGATCGCCCGGTTGCGGATCGAACACGAGGCCGGGCGGTAGTCGGCTCGACCCCGAACAAAAAAGGCAAAAATACCTATTTTGTTTCGATTTTGACAACAATCGGGCGGGTTGTTTTGACTCCTCGTTTCAATACCTCGTACCATCCATCGTTGTTTTTACTTTTTTGGGGGGGTGATCCAATGAAAACTCTTTTCGCATCGGCACTGATCCTGAGTGTATCGGCCGCAATGGTCGCCGCGCAGGAATGGGGAAGACCGGCCTATCCCGACAACTGGCGGGGGGGGCCACCACTGCCACCGCTGGGGCAGGTCGCACCTTATCCCCAATATGCGCCCGATATCCGTGCGACATCACGGCCCGTCACCGGGGTCATCTATGTTCAACCCTATGCGGTATATGTCAGCCCCGGTGAATATGCAGTTCCGCAACGATTTGTCACCCGTACCGTAACGGGTGTGTATTGGGGAACCTATGAATTTCGCCAGAGGGTTCCCGTCGTGCAGGGGCCGCCGGAATCGCAGTGTATTGTGGCCAACCTGAACGGGACGGCCCTGGACGAGGGCTGTGGCCTGGTCTCGATACCTGCCGGGGACGAATCCCGCCTGCGGGCGAAATTCGGGAATTATGCACCCGATTCCGGCTATGTGACCAATCTGCCTGCGGATGACGACTATCGCTGAGGCGCTCGGGAAAAGGCAAGGCCCGGCAGATGATGCCGGGCCCTGATTTTTCTGTTCCTGCACGCAGGAAACGGCGTTTCGTCCGCCTCGATCAGTGGAGCTTGCGCCCGACCTCGTCGATAGCCTGATCGATCAGAGCGCCGCCTTCCCTGGCCGTCATTTTTTTCGCAATCACTTCACGCGCGGCCTCGATCGCCACTGCGACCGCGGTATCGCGCACTTCCTTGACCGCCGATGCCTCGGCCGAGGCGATCTGTTCCTCGGCGGCCTGCAGGCGGCGCGCGATCGATTCCTTCAGGTCTTCCTTGGCACGGATCGCTGCCGCGGCGGCTTCCTGCCGGGCATGGATCACGATACCCTCGGCGTGCTCCTTGACCTCCTTCTGCTTGCGCTCATACGAGGCCAGGATACCCTGGGCTTCCTCACGCAGACGGCGGGCCTCGTCCAGTTCCTCGCGGATGCGATCGGCGCGCGCGTCGAGCATCTTGTTGATCATCGCCGGAACCTTGAGATAGATCAGCAGCGCGACGAACAACACCGTGGCGATGACCACGACGAATTCCGAGTTGTACAGCGAGAAGAAAGGTTCTTCGCCAGCCAGGGCAGGCCCCGCGGCGGCCAAGGCCGCAAAAAGGACCCCGAAATTCAGAATCTTCATCCGAGTCATCCCTTCACCCTCGCGGCAACGGCCTTTTCTATGGCCTTGGCATCGGCAACGCTCGGCATGATGAGCTCGACGATCTCGATTGCCGCATCGCGGGCAACCTGTTCGACCGCCTCCATTGCACCGGCCCGTATTTCGGCAATGCGTTTTTCCGATTCCGCAGCCTTGGCGGCGATTTCGGCCTCGGCCCTTGCGGTCGCGGCATCAACGTCCTTCTGGATTTCCGCCTTGGCCTCGGCGATGATGCGGTTGGCCTCGGCGCGGGCGTCGGCCAGTGCCTGGTTATAGGCCTGTTCGGCCTCGGCCGCCTTGCGCCGCATTTCCTCGGCCTGTTCCAGGTCGCTTGCGATGGCGCCCTGGCGTTCGCTCAGGATGGCGGCAATCCGCGGGATGGCAATACGCGTCATCAGGAAGAACAGGATGACAAGCGTCACCACCAACCAGAAGATCTGGTTCGGATAGGTGCCGAAGTCGAGCTGCGGCATCCCGACGGATTCGCCGACTTCTTTCGCCATCTGGCCGGCTTCTTTCGCCATTTCGATATCAGATGCCATTGCATCCTCCATAAGCTCTGGGTCGGCGCAATGCCGTCGCCCCTGGAACCCCAGCGACCCCGCAGGAACGGGATCGCCCGAACATCTTGTGGGTTCCGCTGCTTATTGGGCGTACATCAGCAACAGCGCAATGAGGAACGAAAAGATCCCCATGGCCTCGGCAAATGCGATACCGATGAACATCGTCGCCGTCTGGCCTGCGGCCGCCGACGGGTTGCGCAGCGCGCCCGACAGGTAGTTGCCGACAACATGGCCGATACCGATGGCCGCGCCGCCCATGCCCGTACAGGCCAGACCCGCGCCGATCAGTGCGCCCATTTGTACCAGATCACCAGTGACTGCCATTTGATTTCTCCTTTGATAAGAATGGCTGGATTTTTTCGGATTCCGACCTAGTGCCCACCCGGATGCAGCGCATCGTTCATGTAGATCACCGTCAGAATGGCAAAGACATATGCCTGGATGAAGGCAACGATCACTTCGAGTGCCAGAACGCCCATGATGGCCAGCACCGGAAACACCGCAAAGACGCCCAGCGCGCCGGCAAAGCCCGCGAACACCTTGATCACCGCATGACCGGCCATCATGTTGCCCATAAGTCGGATCGAGTGGCTGACAGGCCGCACGAAATACGAGATGATCTCGATCACCGCCAGGATCGGTCGCAACGCCAGCGGCGCGCTGTCGATCCAGAATACCTTGAGGAACCGGGGGCCGTTCTTGATGATCCCGATGATTGTCACCGACAGGAACACCGTCAGCGCCAGGGTCACGGTTATCGCCGCCTGGCTGGTCGTGGTAAAGGAATAGGGGACGAGACCCAGCGAGTTGGCCGCCAGAACGAAGGTGAACAAGGTCAGGATATAGGGGAAATATTTCAGCCCGGCCGTGCCGTTGATATCCTCGACCATCTTGTAGACGAAACTGTAAAAGACCTCGGCAACGGACTGGGTGCGACCGGGCACGATCGCGCGGCGCCTTGTGCCGACGATCAGCAACAGCGTGGCAGCAAGGATCGCGATCCCCATCCACAGGGTCATGTTCGTGGGGGTATACCAGTTCAGCTCGTGCCCGCCAAACAGCGGCTTGATCACGAATTGCTCCATCGGCTGGATATTGAAACCACCCTCGGCCACATCGCTTGCCATTTCGTCACCTTCGCCTTCTGGCCCCAGCGGGCCGGTTACTCGTTCGCCTTGTCCGCGGCCGCAGATTTCTCGGCCCGCTCCTGCACCTCGCGGGCCGTGCGCATCATTGTGCGCACACCCGCCGCAAAGCCCAGCAGCGAAAACAGCACCAGGAAGATCGGGAGCGTCCCGAACAGGGCGTCCAGCCCGTACCCGATGCCCGCGCCCATCGCCATGCCGACGACAAGCTCAAGAACCATTTGCCAGACGGCCCCGATCGCCGTTTGCTGGCCGTCATGCCGAAAGCCGCCTTCCTTTCTGGCCCTGGCGGCCTTGATCCGGGCCTCCAGTTCTTCCAGTTCCCTGGGATCGGGCGTATCTGGCATCCAACAAAGACCCCTCTGGACTGTCGCGCGGAAACTAGGAAAGGGGGGCAACGGAGTCAAGCGGGAATAGGCACGCGACGATACGTGCTATCATATTGTATTTTCACGATTTTCGATTTTCGCAGGCCGACGGGAAATGTCGGGAAAGTCGATGCTGGCCGAAATCCGGGGATCGGCGCATCATTCAACCTTTCGGTAAAATATTCTCCACCGACGCCGCTGGACGACCACAAGGTCGCCGTGCGGCAGCACGAGGGAACACCCCGGGGTCCACGCCCCATGCCAGCCTATCCAGGAAAGGCCAGCGCATGCGCCTTGCGCATCACGCTGGGCAGATGCGCCACGTCGAATTCTTCGGCCGGCACGAACAGGCCGTTACCCGGCTCGGCACCCAGCGGGACATCGGCAAACCATACCGTCATGTTCAGCGTAAAATGGGTAAAGACATGGCGCACCTCGCCGTCCAGGCGGCGCCACGCGGCCGATAGCGGTGGCGCGGGCATGCTGTCGCATTCACCCAGCGGATCGCCCGGCCAGCCCAGCATCCCCCCCAGCAACCCCCGCGCGGGCCGCCTTTCCAGCAGCAACGCCCCGTCAGCGCGCCGCGCGACATAGGCAGTCCCCGCGCGCGTGGGCCGGGCCGCGCGAGGTTGGCGCCGGGGCAGATCGGCGGCGATGCCACGAGTATGAGCCGAGCAGCAATCACGCAAGGGACAGCGCGCACAGGCCGGGTTGCGTGGCGTGCAGATGGTTGCCCCAAGGTCCATCATTGCCTGCGCGTGATCGCCGGCGCGGCGGCGCGGGGTCAGCGCCCCGGCATGCATGCGCAGCACGGGCTTGGCCCCCGGCAACGGGCTGGTGACGGCGAACAGCCGCGCGACGACACGCTCGACATTTCCATCCACCACGACCTCGGGCCTGTCAAAGGCGATGGCCGCGACGGCCGCCCCGGTATAGGGCCCGATCCCCGGCAGGGCGATCAGCCCGTCATATGTGTCCGGGAATTCCCCGCCATGACGGGTCAAGACCTCACGCGCGCATTTCACCAGGTTTCGCGCCCGCGCATAATATCCCAGCCCGGCCCATGCCGCCATCACCTGGCTGTCGTCGGCTGCTGCCAGATCATTCACACGCGGCCATCGGGCGACAAAGGCGCGAAAATATCGCTCGACCACCGCCACGGTCGTCTGCTGAAGCATGACCTCGGACAACCATACATGGTAGGGATCGGGCCGCACCCCGCGTCGCGACAGCCTGGGCGGTACCCGCCAGGGCAGGTCGCGGGCATGCCGGTCGTACCATTCAAGCACCATGCCGGATATATCTGCGGTGGCTGACTGCATGTTTCGCGCGGTGTCCATCAATGCTCTGGCAACCTTTCGTCAATGCGCTAGAATAGCATGTGAAACGGAATTGGACAGCGATGACCCGGTCATGACCCCGCGCAAGCCCCCCAGGAAACCCGCGTCCAGAGCGCCCGACCCGGGCACCCGGCGCATTGCACGCGGCTTTGTCCAGACCGGTGGCATCATCAGGAATCACATCCGCACCGCCGGTGAAAAGAGGGGGTTTGCGGAAACCCGCCTGTTGACCCACTGGCCCGAGATCGTGGGCGAGGCGCTGGCCCGCGTCTCGCGTCCGGTCAAGGTCAGTTATGGCCGGCAGGGGCTGGGCGCGAATCTGACCATCCTGACCAATGGCGCCAACGCCCCCATCATCCAGGCCCAGCTGCCGGTCATCCGCGAAAAGGTCAACGCGTGCTACGGCTATGCCGCCATATCCGGTATCCGCATCACCCAGACGGCCGAAACCGGCTTTGCCGAACCGCAGACACCGTTCGCATACCCCCCAAAGCCCGCAGCCGACACGCAAAAATCACCCCGCGCCGCGGCCCGTGCCGACGATTATGTCGCGGATGTTCATGACGAATCCCTGCGGACGGCACTTGCCGTACTGGGGAGGAATATCCTAACACGGAAGCCGGACTGACAACCGCGAAGGGCCTTCACATGGTGCGCAAGTTCATCTCGTTCCTTTTCTTTCTCGCGATCATCGGCGTGGGCGGATATCTCTGGGTCGATCGGGGCAGAACCCCGGACATTGCGGGTCTGCAGGGACTGACCGCCATACAGGATGCGCAGGCAAGCGACACCTCGGGGGCAACAGGGACCAAAACCCCCAAAAAGGAAATCACGATCAAGGACATGGCCA
The DNA here is from genome assembly GCA_964637875.1 of uncultured Rhodobacter sp. Lineage (GTDB taxonomy): Bacteria > Pseudomonadota > Alphaproteobacteria > Rhodobacterales > Rhodobacteraceae > UBA5972. The sequence goes on along the minus strand of CAZWXK010000002.1, from coordinate 86,870 downwards.
TGGGCAATGCCGATGCACCCATTACCATGATCGAATACGCCTCGTTCACCTGCCCGCATTGCGCCCGCTTTCACGAGGAGGTCTTTCCAAAGATCAAGGCCAGATACATCGACACCGGCAAGCTGCGTTTTATCGTGCGTGACGTCTATTTCGACCGCTATGGCCTGTGGGCAGCGATGCTTGCGCGTTGCGGAGACGGGTCGAGGTTCTTTGGCCTGTCCGACCTGATCTATTCCCGACAGCGTGAATGGACACGCGCCGACAGCGAGGCCGGCATTGTCGAAAACCTGCGCAAACTGGGCCGCGTGGCCGGCATGACCGACGATCAGATGAACAGCTGCCTGCAAGACGCCGGCAAGGCCCGCGCCCTGGTCGAGGCCTATCAGCAGAATGCCGAGCGGGACCAGATCGACGCGACCCCGACCTTCATCATCAACGGCAAGAAATATCCAAACATGTCCTGGGCCGATTTCCAGACCACGCTCGACGGTCTGTTGGCACAGTAGGTCGCACCATGGCGGATTCCCCCCTTGAAGGGTTGAAGGTTCTCGAACTGGCCCGCATCCTGGCAGGCCCCTGGGCAGGCCAGACCCTTGCCGATCTGGGGGCCGAGGTCATCAAGGTCGAAAGCCCCGCCGGCGATGACACCCGCCGCTGGGGGCCGCCCTTTGTCGAGCGCGACGGCGACAATTCCGCCGCCTATTACCATTCCTGCAACCGTGGCAAGAAATCGGTCACGATCGATTTCCGCACGCCCGAGGGGCGGGATCAGCTGCGCCGCCTTGTCGCACAAAGCGATGTGTTGATCGAGAATTTCAAGGTCGGCGGGCTGGCCAAATACGGACTCGATTACAACAGCCTGAAAAAGGTGAACCCGCGGCTGATCTATTGCTCGATCACGGGGTTTGGCCAGACCGGCCCCTACAAGACGCGCGCCGGGTATGATTTCCTGATGCAGGGCATGGGCGGGATCATGTCGGTCACGGGCGAACCGGGCCGCCAGCCGCAAAAGGTGGGCGTTGCCGTCACCGACATCCTGACCGGACTGTATGCGGTCATCGCGATCCAGGCCGCGCTGCTGCAACGCAACCGCACCAGCAAGGGCCAGCATATCGACATGGCGCTGCTGGACGTCGCGACCGCGACAATGGCCAATCAGGCGATGAACTATCTGGTCAGCGGCAAGCCACCGGTGCCGATGGGCAACGAACACCCCAATCTTATGCCCTATCAGGTATTCGACTGCGCCGATGGCTGGATCATCATCGCCACCGGCAATGACGCCCAGTATCGGCGCCTTTGCGCCATCCTCGACCTTGACCAGCTGGCCCACCATCCCGATTACCGCAGCAATGCCGACCGGGTAAGGAACCGCCGCGTACTGGCCGAACTGCTGAGCAGGGCAACACGCCAGCGCAGCAAGGCCGACCTTCTTGCAGCCTGCGAGGATCACGGCGTGCCCGCCGGACCCATCAACAACATGGCCGAGGTCTTTGCCGACCCGCAGGTGATCGCGCGCAAGCTGCGGATTGATCTGGACGGCATCCCCTCGGTGCGCTCGCCCATGCTGTTTTCGGATGCCGAGCTGAGCCTGGAGCGGCCATCGCCCCGGCTGGGCGAGCATAATGACGAGGTCCTGGGAAAGGACTGACCGTTCCCCTCAGACCCCCACACGCGCAAGCGCCGCGTCGATCGGCGCCCAATCCATCACCGACAGCCTGACAGGCAGGGTCGCAACCGACAGGCGGAAATCGGCTGGCAGGCGGGCGGCATCCTTTTCGGTCGTGACCAGCTGCGCCCTGCGGATCAGGGCCTCGGTTTCCAGTCGTTTCATCAGGGCCGTTGTCAGCGGCTGATGATCGCTCAATGCCTGCGCGTGCACGACATCCGCACCCAGGCTGCGCAAGGTGGCAAAGAATTTCTCGGGCCGCCCGATCCCGGCAAATGCCAGCACTTTCTGTCCCTTCCACGACATTCCCGTTTCCAGAGGCTTCAGCACCGCTTCGACGATCGGCGGATGGGCGCTGCCCTGAAGGGATTCGATGAACCGCCGCCGCGACTTGCGCCCTCCGACAACCAGCAACAGGTCGCTGCGCGGCAGCCCGTCTCGGGGCAGTTCACGCAATGGCCCCGCGGGGAAAACCCGCCCATTGCCAAAACCCGCCACCGCGTCCACGACGGTGATCGAGATGTCCTTGAACAGGGTCGGGTTCTGAAAACCGTCATCCAGCAGGATCACATCGGCGCCCGCTTCGACGGCCGCCGCAGCGCCTGCATGACGGTCCCGCGCCACCCAGGTATCGCAAAAGGCCGCGATCAACAGAGGTTCGTCGCCGACCTGCGCCGCGTCATGACGCCCGACATCAACCTTGACCGGCCCGGTCAGACTCCCACCATGGCCGCGCGATACCACATGCACATTGAGGCCCCGTTCACCCAGATGGCCGGCCAGTGCGATCACGGTCGGCGTCTTGCCAGTGCCGCCCAGATTGATATTGCCGACACAGATCACCGGCACGGGCACCTTGTTCCACGGCCCCTTGCGCAGCCTGCGCCGGCCCAGCCAGCGCCACAAGGCCGCCAGGGGGGCCAGCAGGCGCGCCGCGATTCCCGGATGTTCGGGCGGATTTTGCCAGAAACGGGGTGCTTGCATCAGGGTTCTCCCGTTTCAGGCAGGTGCTCGCACAGCAGGGCAAGCGCCCGATCGGTGACTTCGGCCCCTGCCGAGCTGACCTCCCAGGCAGCATGGGCCATGGCCGCGGCCTTGTCGGGCGACAGCACTTCGACCACGGCGCGGGCAAGCGCCTCGGCCGAGTTCACCTCGACGACCGCGCCGACCGCGGCCAGGCGCGCGAATATATCGGCCACCTTGAACACATGCGGCCCGTGGATGATGGCCGAACCCAGCGCCGCGGGCTCGAACGGGTTGTGCCCACCGATCTCGACCAGAGAACCGCCCAGAAAGGTAACCGGTGCCAGACGATACCACAAACCCATCTCGCCCAGGGTATCGGCAACATAGATTTCGGTGTTCTGACCCGGCTCCTCGTCCCTTGACCGCTGGGCAATGTTCCAGCCCTGGCTGCGCAGCATTGCGGCGATGTCGTCTCCGCGTTCCGGGTGGCGCGGTGCGATGATCAGCAACAGACGCTGCGCCGCGCGTGCCGCCTGCCGCTGGGCCATGGCGACCAGCTCTTCCTCGCCGGGATGGGTTGACGCCGCCAGCCAGATCGGCCGGCCCGACAGATGCGCGGCCAGACGCGCGCGCTCGGATTCATCGCATGGCAATGCGGCCGAGCCCTCCTTCAGGGTTCCCGTCACCTCGACCCTGTCGCGTGGCAGGCCCAGGCGTCGCAGGCTGCGCGCCGTCAGGTCATCCTGGGCAAGAACATGATTGAAACGGCCAAGCAGAGATTTGGCAAATCCCGGAAACCAGCGCCAGTTGCGCACGGAATCCCGCGACATGCGCGCATTGATCAGCAGCATGGGAATGCCCCGCCGGCGGGTTTCATGGATCATGCCCGGCCAAAGCTCGCTTTCTGTCCAGACTGCCATATCCGGGCACCAGTGATCCAGAAACCGCCGGACAAAGGGCAACGCATCGAGCGGTGCAAACTGGTGAAAGGCCCGGTCGGGCAGACGCTCGGCCATCATTTCAGCCGAGGTCAGTGTGCCGGTCGTGACCAGAACCGACAGGTCCTGGTGGCAATCGAGCAAGCGACGCACCACCTCCAGAATCGACAGCGACTCGCCAACGCTGGCCGCATGGAACCACACAAGTCGGCCCTTGGGCCGAGGGCGCGACGCCCTGCCCATGCGTTCGGGAAATCTCTCGGGGTGCTCCTTGCCCGCGGCCAGACGCGCGCGCAGCTTGCGTTCGGCAAGACCGGTCGCACGTTCGGAAAAGGCAAGATACAGCGCCAGCCCGATCGAATGGCCCATTCCGACGCCCGCCCGTCAGCCCAGCTCTTCGGTCGGGCCGCTTGGGGATTCCTCGTCGCGCAGCCTGTGCAGGTGGGCAATGAAATAACGTTGATGCGCATCATCCACCGTGCGGTGTGCGGCGTCCTTCCATGCGTCATAGGCGCTTTCATAGTCGGGAAAGATACCGACGATATCGATTTTGCCGACATCGCGGAATACCGCATGTTGCGGGTCAACCAGTTCCCCGCCGAAAACCAGATGCAAACGCTGGACCATGAAACCCTCCTGAATGATGGGGCGGGTTTACGGCAAGTCGGGCGCCTTGGAAAGGCCCGTCAGGGCGCAATATGCGCAAGAATCCCCGCATGAATCGCCGGGCCCGCCGCCAGGACACCCGGCGTCTGCGCCCCGGGGGTGTTGAATGTCAGAGCCTGACCGAACCTGTCGGAAACCGTGGCGCTGGCCTCGGTACAGATCAACGTGCCGGCGGCAATGTCCCATTCCCAGGCATCGCGCAGTGTCAGCATGGCATCGAATCGCCCTTCGGCCACCAGACATAACCGATATGCCAGGGAAGACCGAAAATGACGCTCGAATTCGGGCAGGCCTCCCGGCCACAGCTCGGGGACCATCTGCTTGCCGGGGGCCAGAACATGGGCGCCCTTCAGGCCCGAGCGTTTCGACGCCGCCAGTTTGCGCCCGTTCAGAAAGGCCCCGCCGCCGGGGATTGCCTCGTAGGTCAGTTCGCGCAGCGGCAGGTGCACGACCGCTGCGACCACCCTGCCCCTCTCTGCCACTGCCAGGGAATGGGCAAATGTCGTCTGCCCGTTGACAAAGGCGCGCGTCCCGTCGATCGGGTCGATTATGAACACCCGTTCGGCCGACAGCCGCTTGTCGTTGTCTTCGGTTTCTTCGGACAGCCAGCCATAATCGGGACGCGCCGCTGACAGGCGCGCCTTGAGCATGCGGTCGATTTCCAGATCGGCCTCGGAAACCGGGCCCTGGCCACCGCCCTTGTCCCAGACCTGCTGGTCCGAGCGGAAATAACGCGTGGCGATTCTGCCCGCTTCAAGCGCGGCATCGCGCAGCAGGGTCAGATCACTCTCCGGCAATGGTCAGCCCCTCGACAAGAAGGCTGGGAACCATGCGCGAGCGGTGTGCGCGCGCGTCATTGGCCGGGCGCAGGCCGCGCAGCATGTCGCGCAGATTGCCCGCAATCGTACATTCGTTGACCGGGTGGGCGATTTCGCCATTCTCGACCCAGAACCCTGCGGCCCCGCGCGAATAGTCCCCCGTGGTCGGGTTGATCGACGCGCCCATCAGCGACGTCACCAACAGCCCCGTGCCCATGTCGCCGATCAGTTCGTCGCGGCACTGCGTCCCCTGTGTCAGTGCGACATTTCCCGCCGCCGGTGAAGGCGGCGCGGCCGTGCTGCGAGACGCATTCGCGGTACTTTCCGTGCCCAGCCGCCGCGCCGAGGCCAGATCCAGGGTCCAGCTTGCCAGGATGCCATCCCTGACGATTTCGCGCCGGCGCGAGGGCAGCCCCTCGCCGTCAAAGGGGCGCGAGGCCGAGATGCGCGGACGAAACGGATCCTCGATCAGCGACAGCCCGGCCGGCAGGATCTGCGTACCCATTGCATCGCGCAGCCAGCTCGAACCACGCACGATTGCAGCCCCGTTGATTGCAGCCAGCAGATGCCCGATTAATGATGCCGAGATACGTTCATCGAACAGGACGGGCCAGGCACCCGTGGGTGGGCGCGTGGCGCCCTTGCGGGCAACGGCCCGAGTGCCGGCAAGGCGGCCGATTTCGGCAGCCGCAGGCAGGTCGGCCTGAAAGTTGCGGGATTCGCCGGCATAATCGCGTTCCATCGACAGGCCTTCGCCGGTGATGGCGACGCAGTGAATCGACCTCTCGGTTCGCGCATACCCCCCTGAAAACCCGTTTGATGCGGCAAGGTGAATTTCCCTGTGGGCATAGCTTGCGCCGCTACCCTGAACCTGACTGACCCCGCTGACCCCCAGCGCGGCGGCCTCGGCCTCGAGCGCGTCGCGTGTGAGCGCTTCCGGGTCGGGCTCGGCGGCGGGATCGGCCAGTTCGAGGGCCTCGATATCCCAGTTGCGGGCAAGCTGGCCAGGCGCGGCCAGGCCGATCGAATCATCCGCAGGGGCCTCGCGCGCCATGGCGACGGCGCGTTCGGCCATCTCGACCATGGTTTCGGGCCTGCAATCCGAGGCAGCAACGCAGGCCTGCCGCTGGCCGACAAGAACCCGCAGGCCGATATCGATGCCTTCGGCGCGCTCGGCATGTTCGAGCGCGCCGTTCAGAACCTCGATCGACAGCGACCGCCCCGAAACCGCCAGGGCGTCGGCGGCGTCGGCGCCGGCCTTCCGGGCTGCCTCGAGCAACGCCCCGGTGAGTTTCTGCAAGTTTTCCGCCATGACCCCTGCCCGATTGGATATGCATGCCTGATTAAGGCAATACCCTTGCAAGGTTCAAGGGCGGGACCACTGCATGCCCTATTTCAGGCGCTGCCCGTTTGCGGTGATCGCGCCGTCCTCGGTGACCTCGATGCGCGAGGTCAGATGGTCTTCTCCGGCCGGCTTGGCAAAGGCGCCCAGCATTCCCTTGAATCCCATCGCCTGCTTGTCCTTCAACAGCCCCATGGTGGAAAGGGAATCGATCAGGCCATACGCACCCTTCAGGTCGAGATCGACCGCCCCCACAGGCAGAGGAAGCCCATTGATCGTCTTGCCACCGGCCATGTTCACGCTGAATGATCCCTTGCCGGTCAGGACCGCGCCAAGGGCCGACAGCGTCAGCTCGTTCAGATTGATCGCCGTGGGCATCCAGGGCGGGCCGGCAATGTCCCCGATCTTTTCCGGGTCCATCAGATCGGCCAGAACCAGCAACTTGCCGCTCAACGCGACGGCAAAGGTCGCCGGATCGTGCACCAGCATCCCGCCCGGATCGAACATCGACCAGACGGCGCTATCAACGGCAAGGCCGCGCAGTGCCAGCGAAACATTGAAATCGGCCGGTGCCGACGACTGCGCCAGCGGCAGATCGAAATTGAGCGCAAGCTGGTCATAGCTGATCTTGATCTCGGGGATGGGCAATTCCTGCGAGACGACACGGATCTTGAACCGGTTTTCGGCAAGATCGTAACTCACCCTCTCGCGAGAAAGAGAAATCCCGAAAATGCCGCTGTCCGAAGTGACGGCAACCGTGGTCGTCTTTTTCTTGACCAGAGAATCGACATTCACCGCCATCTTTCCCAGGGTGAAATTGCCGCTCATGGAAAGCCCGCCCTTGATCAGGGCCATCATCACGGTGGGGTCGTTCAGGTCGTATTTCGCCAGATCCGGGGTCGAAACCGAGAACGACTGCCTCATGTCGGCGAGCGAGCCCGAGACCCTGACATAGCCCTGTCCGCCCGGCTCCTTGAGATCGACAGAAAAGACCAGGTTGCCCAGTGTGACGTCGCTGTCAATGGTTCGTCCACCCCCGGCAGGAAGGCCCAACCGATATGTCCCCGCCCCGTTTCCGACGACAAGGTTGGCGGCAAAAGGCATCTTTTCGCCTGCGCTCAGCACGTCGTCCACGGTAAAAATCGCCTTGGTCAGTTTGACCTCGGCGGTGATGTCATCGGGGTTTCCCGAAAACAGGGCCGAAAAATCGGTTGCGATCATGTGGGCCGCGACACTGATATTCTTGCGGTTGGGCGTCTCGGCCGGGATATCGAGTGCAAAATTGATGTCGGGCGAGATGCTCATCTCGACCGCATCGCCACGTTGCATGAACCTGACCTTGTCATAGGACACTGTAATCGTGGCGCCACTCTGGGGGATCTCGCGCGACAAGGTAAGACTGTCGAGCGTGATCGCACCCGCATCCTTCACCTCGTCGCCGATCGCGACGGTGTAGCCCATCGAACGATATATGCCGATCAACTGGTCACGCAGCTGTTGGGCTGTCAGCGCAGCCTGCGCGGGAACCACCGCCGCGACCGAGATCGCAGCCGCAGCAAGGATGGAAAAAAATCGACTTTGCATGATAACCTCTTTTCAAATTGCCAATGCCTGTAAACAACCCGCCCCAGCATCCCGCTGTTTCCCCATCGCGTCAAGAAATCAGTTCCGCTCATCCGGCGGCGATGGCATTTCGCTTGCATTATGACAACGCTTTGGATTTTCTCGGCCCAACGGGAACAGTTTCCCCATCAGATGGAGTTGAACGATGTCTCATGTTGCCGGAAAGCGGGTTCTGATTACCGGTGCGTCACGCGGTATCGGAGAAGCCACCGCGCGCCTTTTCGCCGCGCTCGGCGCCAGGGTGGCGCTGGCGGCACGCACGACGCCCCGGATTGAACAGATACGCGACGAAATCGGCAACGGCGCTGTTGCCATCACCATGGATGTTACCGACCGGCACTCGGTGACTGACGGCGTTACCCGGGTCGTTGCCGATTTCGGGGGGATCGACATCCTCGTCAACAACGCCGGAATGATCGATCCCATCGGCATGATCGGCGACATCGACCCCGATGACTGGGGCCGGGTGATCGACGTCAACGTCAAGGGGGTGTTCAACTGCGTCCATGCGGTACTGCCCTGCATGACGGGCGGCGGCACGATCCTGACCATCGGTTCGGGTGCCGCAACCTCGGCGCTTGAGGGCTGGAGTCATTACTGCGCCTCCAAGGCCGCGGTGCATCACCTGAACCGCTGCATCCATGCCGAGCTCGCCGGAAAGGGTGTCAGGGCGCTTGTGCTGTCGCCCGGCACGGTAGCCACCGAAATGCAGCGGGCGATCCGCAAATCGGGCATCAACCCGGTTGCCAGAATGGATTGGAGCGAACACATTCCCCCGGAATGGCCCGCCCAGGCCCTGGTCTGGATGTGCGGCAAGGACGCCGATGATTATCTGGGAGGGGTGGTCTCGCTACGCGACGAATCCGTGCGAAAACGCGTGGGGCTGATCCCATGATCCTGGTCGAGGAAAAACCCGGAATCTGGACCGTCACCTTGAACCGGCCCGACAAGGCCAACGCCTTGACGCCCGAAATGCTGGAACAACTCGACGCGGTTTTCCGGCGCGCGGCAGCAACCGACAACCTGCGCAGCCTCGTCATCACCGGCGCCGGAGACAAGGTGTTCAGTGCCGGCGCCGATCTGGGCGCTGCGCGGGGCAGTGGCAATTTCACCACCAGCCCGATCTGGGAGCAGGTCTCGTCCCGTCTCGCCGCCCTGCCCTGCCTGACGATCTGTGCGCTGAACGGCACCCTTGCCGGCGGCGGCTTTGGTGTTGCGCTGGCATGCGATCTGCGCATCTCGGCGCCCCATGCGCGGTTCTTCTACCCGGTACTCAGGAACGGATTTCTGCCCCAGCCGTCCGATGTGGCCCGCATGAAAGAGCTGATCGGCCCGGCCCGGACAAGCCTCATCCTCCTGACCGGGAACCCGCTTTCGGCCGATCAGGCTCTGGCTTTCGGCCTGGTCGATCTGATCGTTGATGAGGATCGGATCGACCAGACAATCGACATGCTGACCGAGGCCGCGTGCAACAGTACCGGCGCCGCGCTGATCGCGATCAAGGCCCTTATCCGACACAGCGATCCCGCGGATCTGGCCGAGGATGCCCGCGCGGCGGTCCATCAGCAGGACGAAGATGCAATCGCACGCCTGAGACAGAAGATGAGGAACGGGTCGTAACCTGCTGTAAATATTTAATTTCCTACACCTTGAAATAGCGACTACATTTTCGCCCATGCCTGTTCCCCGATGCGGGCAAGTGCGGGTAAGAAATGATATATCTATTTTATATCAATGGCTTGAAATATATTCCTCATCCGTCGGACAAGGTGCGTCGCACCGCGTCTTTCCAGCCGGCATAGGCAGCCTGCCTCGCGGCATCCTCAAGCTGAGGAACAAACCGGCGTTCACGCTTCCATTCCTTTGAAAAACTTTCCGGATCTGGACATGTCCCCACCGCAAGCCCAGCCAGATAGGCCGCGCCAAGAGCCGTGGTTTCGGTAATCTCGGGGCGGTCTACCGGGGCCGCCAGTTGATCGGCAATGGCCTGCATCGTCCAGTCGCTGGCAGTCATCCCCCCATCCACCCGCAGAACGGTCTGACCGCCGCCATGCCAGTCGGCGCGCATCGCCTCGATCAGGTCACGGGTCTGAAAGGCCACCGATTCCAGCGCCGCACGGGCGAGTTCGGCCGGACCGGTGCCGCGGGTCAGACCATAGATCGCGCCGCGGCACCGTGCATCCCAGTAGGGCGCGCCGAGACCTGTAAAGGCCGGTACCAGATAGACCCTCTGTTCCGGGTCTGCCACCTGGGCAAGCTTCTCGGTCTCGGCGGCATCCGCGATAATCCCCAACCCGTCGCGCAGCCACTGAACCACCGCACCGGCAACGAAGATCGACCCCTCCAGCGCATAGGTCGGCTTTCCGTCCAGCTGATAGGCGATGGTCGTCAGCAGACGGTTTGTCGAAGTCACCTTTTCCCTGCCCGTGTTGAGCAGGGCAAAGCAACCGGTGCCATAGGTCGATTTCATCATCCCCTGCGCAAAACAGGCCTGCCCTACCGTGGCGGCCTGCTGGTCGCCGGCCACACCCCGAATCGGGATCGGACGGCCAAACAGCCCGGGATCGGTCATGCCGAAATCACCGGCGCTGTCCCGGACCTCGGGCAGCATCGCGGCCGGTATGTCGAACAGCCGCAGCAGATCGTCGTCCCAGCGTCCCGCCGAAATGTCATACAACATCGTGCGCGAGGCATTGGTCGCATCGGTGGCATGAACCCGCCCGCCCGTCAGACGCCAGATCAGAAAGCTGTCGATCGTCCCGAAACGAAGAAGTCCGGCGCGGGCACGCTCTTGCGCCCCTGCGACATTGGCCAGAATCCAGGCGATCTTGGACGCCGAGAAATACGGATCGAGCAACAGCCCCGTTCGCGCGACAATCAGGGGCTCGTGCCCCTCGTCGCGCAGGCGGGCGCAACGATCGGCTGTGCGACGATCCTGCCAGACGATGGCCTTGTATACGGGCTTGCCCGTTTCGGCATCCCAGACAATCACGGTTTCGCGCTGATTCGTGATGCCGATGGCGGCAACCTGCGCCATGTCCGCACCCTCCAGTGCCTTTCGGCAGGTCGCAACGGTCGTGTCCCAGATGTCCTCGGGGTCATGCTCGACCCAGCCCGAGCGGGGAAAATGCTGGGGGAATTCCCGCTGTCCCGTGGCAACGGGGCGCAGCGCCGTGTCGAAAAGGATGGCCCTGCTGGATGTCGTGCCCTGATCGATTGCCAGAATATGGCCCATTGCCCGCCCCCTTGTCGCAGCCCGGTCTGTCACATGACATTTCTTGCCCAAAGACGCATGGATTACAACCGCTCGTGGGGGCGCTTGAAGGCCCGGGGAACGGCGGGTAAGCTCGCCCCGAACAAGGCGGATTTGCGCGAAATGACCACGATCTATGTCGATGCCGACGCCTGCCCCGTCAGGAACGAGGCCCTCAAGGTTGCCGAAAGGCACGGCCTGCGCCTGGTTATCGTGTCAAACGGCGGCATACGGCCCAGCCCGCATCCACTGGTCGAAACCGTGATCGTCGAGTCGGGACCTGACGAGGCCGACAAATGGATCGCCGAGCGCGCCGCAAGGGGAGACATCGTGATTACCGCCGATATCCCGCTGGCCGCGCGTGTCATCGAGGGGGGTGCGGCGGCACTTCGCCATGATGGCGACCTGTTCACTGCCGCCAATATCGGCAACCGCCTTGCCATGCGCGACCTGATGGCCGACCTCAGGGCCTCGGATCCATTCAGGCAAGGTGGCAGCAAGGGGTTTTCCCGACGTGACAGATCGCGGTTTCTCGACGCCCTGGAACGGCTGGTGCGTGCGGCGAACAGTGGATGAGAGGGTTGATATGGACTTGCAGATCATTGATTCCAGTGCCGAAAAGAACCTCGACTGGCTGGCACTGACCGACGCGTTGGCTGCGGGCCACCGCCTGCCCGAGGCACAGCTGCAAGACGTGGTGATGCGCCGCGGCACCGATACCATGCTGTCACGCCACGCGTGGGTTGACGGCCTGGGGATTGCCGTCAAGACATGCCAGATCTTTCCGGGAAACGACGCCAGCAAGGGGCCCGGCTCGATCAACGGCGTTGTCACCCTGTTTTCCGACCGGACCGGGGTGTTGGAGGCCGTGATCGATTTTCACCTGGTGACCAAATGGAAAACCGCCGGTGATTCGCTGCTGGCGGCACGTCGGCTGGCACGCCCCGACAGCAGCGTAATCCTGATTGTCGGGGCCGGGAGTGTGGCACGATCCCTGATCGAAGCCTATTGCGCGCTTTTCCCCGACGCCCGATTCACGATCTGGAACCGGACGCCGCAAAAGGTCGAGGCGATCAGGCGCGCATATCCCAACCATCGGATTTCCTCCGCTGACAACCTGGAAGCGGCGGTTGCCAAGGCCGATATCGTCTGCACCTGCACAATGACGAAAGAGCCTCTGTTGCGGGGCGAATGGTTGCGCCCGGGTCAGCATCTCGATCTGATCGGCGCCTATCTGCCCGACATGCGCGAAGTCGATGACGACAGCTTGCGGCGTGCCCGAATCTTTGTCGATTCGCGCAAGACGGCCATGGAAACGGGTGAGTTGATGATCCCGATGAATACCGGGGTCATCACCAGGCAGGATATCGTCGCCGATTACCGCGATCTGGAATCGGGCAGGTTTGTGCGCCAGAGCGACAGCGAGATCACCCTGTTCAAGAATGGCGGCGGCGCGCATCTGGATCTGATGACCGCCAACTTCATCCGCCGCAGCTGTGCGCAGGGCTGAAGAAGCCCTGTCGTTTCCCGTGCGGATTGCGAACGATGCGCCTTCGTCCGACAGGTCGAGAGCGCCGCTTCCCCCTCAGAAATCGAGGTTGGCCACCGACAGCGCGTTCTTCTGGATGAATTCGCGCCTCGGCTCGACAACATCGCCCATCAGCTTGGTGAAAATGTCGTCGGCCTCGGCCAGATCCTCGACCCGCACCTGCAACAGGCTGCGCGCCTCGGGATCGAGCGTCGTTTCCCAGAGCTGCTCGGGGTTCATCTCGCCCAGCCCCTTGTAGCGCTGCATGGACAGGCCCTTTTCGCCCTCTTTCAGCACGGCCTGCAACAGGTCGGTCGGGCCGTGGATGATCTGCTCGCGCTCCCTTCGGGCAAGCCGCGCAGGGGTGTCGAACGATTCGCGTGTAGCCAGCGATATCTGTGACAGCCGCCGGGCCTCGCCCGAACGCAGGACGGCCCCGTCAAGTGTGCGGATTTCCTCGACCCCGCGCAGGATACGTGACAGCCGGATACCGTGATCCTGGGTGATGCGCCCGCTCCAGCCCCGTTCATATTCAGCGGCGACCTGGTCCAGACGCTGGGCAACGCGGTCGGCCACTGCCTGTAGGTCGTCATCGGCCTGCCCGGCATCAAAGGCGCCGGCAAGGGCGGCCTGTTCCAGGATGTGGCGCGGGTAATGGGTCGGGAAGGCATCCAGCACGCGGCGGAACTGGCGCGCACCCTGAACGACCCGGTTCAGGTCGGCGCCGGCGATTTCCTCGCCCGTGCCAAGGCGCAGAACCGCGCCTTCAAGGCCCTGTTCTATAAGGTAGTCTTCAAGCGCGGCCTGATCCTTGAGATAGACCTCGGACTTGCCGCGACTGACCTTGTAAAGCGGCGGCTGCGCGATATACAGATAGCCGCCTTCGATCAGCTCGGGCATCTGGCGGAAAAAGAAGGTCAGCAGCAGCGTGCGGATATGGGCGCCGTCCACATCGGCATCGGTCATGATGATGACCTTGTGATAACGCAGCTTGGAAATGTCGAATTCGTCGCGGCCGATGCCGGTGCCCAGCGCGGTGATCAGTGTACCGATTTCCTGGCTGGACAACATGCGGTCGAACCGCGCCCGTTCCACGTTCAGGATCTTGCCGCGAAGCGGCAGCACCGCCTGATTCTGGCGCGAACGGCCCTGCTTGGCGCTGCCGCCGGCGCTGTCGCCCTCGACGAGGAAAAGTTCGGATTTCGACGGGTCCTTTTCCTGGCAATCGGCCAGCTTGCCCGGCAGGCTGGCGACATCCATCGCCGTCTTGCGGCGGGTCAGCTCGCGCGCCTTGCGGGCGGCTTCGCGGGCCAGCGCGGCCTCGACGATCTTGCTGACAACGGCGCGGGCCTCGTTGGGGTGTTCCTCGAACCATTCCCCCAGCTTTTCGTTCATCAGCCCCTCGACCGCGGGGCGCACCTCGGAGGAAACCAGCTTGTCCTTGGTCTGGCTGCTGAATTTCGGGTCCGGCACCTTGACCGACAGAACGCAGGTCAGCCCCTCGCGCGCGTCGTCGCCGGTAAAGCTGACCTTTTCCTTTTTCGCGATGCCGCTTGACTGGGCATAGGCGTTGATCGTGCGCGTCAAGGCACCCCGAAATCCCGCCAGATGGGTGCCGCCGTCGCGCTGGGGAATGTTGTTGGTAAAGGGCAGCACGTTTTCGTGGTAGCTGTCGTTCCACCACATCGCGACCTCGACCCCGATATCGTCGCGCGTGCCGGTGATATAGATCGGCTCGGGGATAAGCGGGTTTTTCGAGCGGTCCAGATGGCGCACGAATTCGCGCACACCGCCCTCATACATCATCTCGGATACCAGCCGCTCGGCCGGGCGGCGGTCTTCGATACGGATGCGCACACCGGAATTCAGGAAGGCCAGTTCGCGCAGGCGATTCTCGAGCGTTCTGAAATTGTAATTCAGGTCGGAAAAGGTATCGAGCGACGCCAGAAACCGCACCTCGGTTCCCTTGCGCTCGCCCGCATCCCCGACCACGCGCAGGTGTTCGACGGTTTCGCCATGCTCGAAGCGTGCGAAATGTTCCTTGCCGTCGCGCCAGATGCGCAGCTCCAGCCACTCGGACAGGGCATTGACAACCGATACGCCCACGCCGTGCAGACCGCCCGACACCTTGTAGGAATTACTGTCGAACTTGCCGCCCGCATGCAGCTGGGTCATGATGACCTCGGCCGCCGAAACGCCCTCGCCCTCGTGAATCCCGACCGGAATGCCGCGGCCGTTGTCGCGTACACTGACCGAATTGTCGGCGTGGATGATCACCTCGACCGTGTCGCAATAGCCGGCAAGCGCCTCGTCGATGCCGTTGTCCACGACCTCGTAGACCATATGATGCAGACCCGAGCCGTCATCGGTGTCGCCGATATACATGCCGGGACGTTTGCGCACCGCCTCCAGGCCCTTGAGAACCTTGATCGATTCAGCACCGTATTCTTCGTTTTCGCGCAGGTTTTCAGCCATGATTTCCGCCCAGTTTCATACCCCCTACATATACGCGCTGGTCAGGGTAATGTCACCCATCCGACACTAGATTTTGGGGTTTTCGTCCCTCAGGTCAGGGCGATGAGCGCGCCCACGCCAAGCAGGGCTATTCCCGAGCCGACATTGACCCGCCGCAACGCCCGCGACGAGGAAATCAGGCGGCGCGCGCGCCCCAGGGAAAGCGCCAGAACCAGGTTGCCTGAAAACGGTATGAGCATCGAAACAAGGGCTATTGCCGCGATGTCCCAGCCGTTGATCTGGCGAATGTCAAAAAACCCGGGCAGGATTCCCATGTAGAACAGGATTGCCTTTGGGTTGCCCAGGATCACCAGGACACCCGTCGAAAACCCGGCCCACGCCCCCGGCGCCGTCAGGCGGCTGTCGCCGCTGAGCGCGCGGCCGGGCCGGCGCAGCAGCGCAAGCCCCATCACCGCAAGCATGAGTGCCCCGCCATAGCGCAGAACCACCAGAAAATCGCCATAGAGAGACACCAGCCATGTCACCCCGAACACCGCCAGAACCGGCCACAGACCATCGCCCACGACAACCCCGGCCGCCAGCGGCCAGGCGGCGTGAAACCCGCCTGACAAGGCCCGTGCGACCAGAGCCGCCCAGACCGGGCCGGGCACCAGAAAAAGGGCAAGCAGCGCACCCCCGTAAAGGGCCAGTTGATGAAATGAGATCGACATGGGGCCTATTGGTAAAAGGGCGCGTCATGAGAGTCGAGCCGGAGTTTCGTCGATGTTGCGACAGGCGGTTGCATTCAGAACAGCTGCATTTCCCCGGCCCGCAGTAGCGCCGGAACAGGATCTTTCATTTCACAGATCCCTTTCCCGGATGATGGACATGCCCGCCTTTTCCGAGATCTCCACCAGGCGTGCCCTTCCGACAAGCGTCGCGAACAGATTCAGATCGGTTCCCGTCAACCATGTCTGGGCGCCGAGCGCACAGATTTCGTCATACAAGGCGGCGCGGCGGTCAGCATCGAGATGTGCTGCGACCTCATCCAGCAGGATGATCGGTGCAATCCCTGCCTTGCGGGACAATGCGTGCGCATTGGCCAGGATCAACGAAATCAGCAGGGCTTTCTGTTCGCCGGTAGAGCAATGGCGCGCGTCAACGCCCTTGGCGGCATATACCGCCCTGAGGTCGGCCCGATGTGGCCCGATCAGGCTGCGACCGGCGGCCATGTCGCGGCGACGCCCCTCGGCCAGGGCGGTCGCCAGATCGGCCCGATCCAGGGCACCGACCGTGTCGTCGCGCGAGACAAGGGACAGAGTGGCAACGGGAAAGCCCGTCGTCCTTTCCTGCGCCTTGCTCAGCAATGCCAGCGCCTGCATGCGTTTTCCCGAGATCAGGGCGCCGGATTCGGCCATTCTGGCCTCGATCGCACGATACCAGCCGTCATCCCATACCCCGTCCCTGAGCAGGCGGTTGCGTTCGCGCAAGGATTTCTCATAGGTCAGGATGGCCCCGGCGTGATCGGGAAAAAGGCTCATCGTCATGCGATCGACAAACCGCCGGCGGCCCTCGGCCCCCTCCAGCCACAACCGGTCCATCGCAGGCACCAGCCAGATCATGGGCACCAGCTGTCCAAGGGTCAGTTGCGACACGGTCTTGCCGTTCAGGCGCAACCGGCGCTGGTTCGCCCCCTCGACCCAGGTTTCGATTTCGTGCAGCTGCCCCTGTCGCCCGACGGTGGCGGTGATCTTCCAACCGGGCGCGCCGGGCTGGCGAATCATTTCCGCAACGCTTGCGCGGCGGATCCCACGGCCGGGGGACAGCATCGACACAGCCTCGAGGATATTGGTCTTGCCGACACCATTGGCGCCATAAAAGGCAATCGGTCGGCCATCCGCATCCAGCCGCGCCGACCCATATGAGCGAAAGCCTGACAGCGTCAGCGAATGGACGGCCAGACCTGCCAATCGGCTACACCCGCATCGGCATCACGACATAGACGGCTGTCTCGTCGTTGCCCTCGCGCATCAAGGTCGGATCTCCCGATCCATTGAACAGAAAGACGGCGTTCTCGCGATCCACCTGGCCTGCGATTTCCAGCAGATACTTGGCGTTGAACCCGATCTCCAGCGGTTCGTCCCCGTATGCGACAGCCAGCTCTTCCTCGGCGGCGCCGCTATCGGGGGCGTTGACCGAAAGAATCAGACGATCTTCGTCCAGCGACAGCTTGACCGCGCGCGATCGTTCGGACGACACTGTCGAAACGCGATCGACAGCCTGGGCGAATTCAGCGGCATCCACCTCGAGTCGGCGACTGTTGCTGACCGGAATCACGCGCGTGTAATCGGGAAATGTACCGTCGATGACCTTGGACGTCAGGGTAATTTCAGGGGTCGCAAAGCGGATCTTGGTTTCCGACACCGACACCGCGATCTGCATGTCGTCATCATCCAGCAGCTTGCGCAGCTCGCCCACAGTCTTGCGCGGGACGATCACACCGGGCATTTCCGCCGCGCCCTCGGGAAGGGGCGCGTCGATCCGGGCCAGACGATGACCGTCGGTTGCGACACATCTCAGATTGCCGTCGGCCGCATGCATGTAGACACCGTTCAGATAATACCGGGTTTCCTCGGTCGAAATGGCGAATTTGGACTTGTCGAACAGGCGGCGCAGAACCGGCGCGGGGGCCGAGAAATTGCAGCTGTATTCGGACGAGGCCATGACCGGGAAATCCTCCTTCGGCAAGGTGGCCAACGAGAAATGCGACCTCCCGGCGCGCACCTCGAGCCGGCCCGACGCGCCATCATCGAACAGCTCCACGATTGCGCCGTCAGGCAGCTTGCGCACGATCTCGTGCAGAATATGCGCAGCCACCGTCGAGGCGCCGGGCCTTTCGACCTGGGCCTGTGCCCGGTCGATGACCTCGATATCCAGGTCGGTCGCGCGAAAGCTGGCCACACCGCCCTCGGCCTCGATCAGCACGTTGGCCAGGATCGGGATCGTGTTGCGCCGCTCGACCACCGATTGTGCCTGACTCATGGCTTTCAGAAGTGCGCTGCGTTCGATGCTGACTTTCATGCCCTCACTCCTCGGGTGGACAAGGGGGCATGATTGCCACGCCCCCCGAAATCTGTGGCGTTTTCTTTGTTGACGGGATTACGCGGCCGGTCAAGTCCACAAGCCCCGCCTCGGGGGGCCGACGACCGAAAATATCGCGTTTCGTACCCGCCCCGAGACCCTGCACGGGGGACTCAGGCCTCGAGCATGCGGCGCAAAAGCTCGATATCCTCGGCGATCTGACAGTCGATGGCCTTCAGCTCCTCGATCTTGCGCACCGCATGAATGACCGTCGTGTGGTCGCGCCCGCCAAAGCGGCGGCCAATCTCGGGCAGGGATTTCGAGGTCAGCGTCTTGGCCAGAAACATTGCCACCTGTCGGGGACGGGCAACCGATCGTGCGCGCCGTGGCGACAGCATGTCGGACAGACGCAGATTGTAGTGATCGGCCACCTTGCGAATGATTTCGTCGATGGTCACCTTGCGATCCGATGCCCGCAGGATATCGGCAAGACATTCCTGAGCAACCTCGAGCGTCACCTCGCGCCCCACCAGCGATGCAAAGGCGTAAAGCCGCGTAAGCGCTCCTTCGAGAACCCGAACATTGGTCGAAATCCGATGTGCGAGAAATTCCAGCACACCGTCGGCAACCCGCACATCGGGATAGAACCCGGCCTGTATTTCCGATTTGGATTGCAGGATGCCCAGACGCAATTCGTAATCCGTGGGGTGCAGATCGACCACCAGCCCCCATTGCAGACGCGAACGGATCCGCTCCTCCAGGCCATCGATTTCGCCCGGTGCGCGGTCGGCCGATATGACGATCTGCTTGTTCTGGTCCACAAGCGCGTTGAATGTATGGAAAAATTCGTCCTGCGTGCTTTCCTTGCCGGCAATGAACTGCACATCATCCACCATGAGGACATCAACAGAACGGAACATCTCCTTGAAACCGATCATGTCCTTGAATCGCAGCGACTGGACGAACCGGTACATGAACTGTTCGGCCGACAGATACAACACCCGCGCATCGGGCCGACGTTTCTGTACCTCCCAGGCAATCGCGTGCATCAGATGGGTCTTGCCCAGGCCCACGCCGCCATAAAGGAACAGCGGGTTGAAGGTGACAGCCCCGCCCTCGGCCACCCGGCGCGCGGCAGCATGGGCCAGTTCGTTGGGCTTGCCAACGACGAAACTGTCAAAGGTGAAACGCGCATCCAGCGGCGAGCCGGGCAGATCGATTTCGCGCCCGCGGGCATGGCTTGGGGCCGCGTCCCGGCGCGTTGCCACGGCTGGCCCCGGAGCGGCCCGGTCACGGCCTGCCGTCCGGGCGGGAACAGAAAAATCGAGACGTTCGATCGAACAACCGCTTTTTGCAAAACCCTGCAGAATCCGGTCGCCATAATTGCGCGCAACCCAATCGCCCAGAAAGTTTGTGGGCACCGAAAATCGTGCGACACCATTTTCATCGCCGATCAGTTCAAGCGGCTTGATCCAGTTGTTGAAGGCATCCCTGCCGATTTCCTGCTGCAACTCATCGCGAACGCGCCCCCAGCTGTCCTTGGTCATTTCCGATCCGTTCTTGTTTTTCTTGTTCAGGACTGCCTCCAGGGAAGTCCACGCTTTTTCCATCCGTTCAGATTTCCCCGATGCTTGTGCTTGTCGAGGTCACCTTCGAAACCCTCGAGCACGTTGATGCACAGGGCCTTGCGTCCTATTTCGCCCAAAACATTGGCCACATACTCTGCCGCATCTTGCGAACGCACGCCCGAGCGACAAACGAACAGGATCTTTCGGGGGAACCGATCCCCGAAGCGTGAAAACAACTCGCCGGTGAATTCCGGGTTCACGGTCATCTCGGGATAGGCCAGCCATTCAACCAGAAGAGGTGCCTTTCCCAGATCGTCGAGATCAGGGATTCCCACATAGGACCATTCGGCCTTGGTGCGGACATCAACCAGAACCGAGTCGGGTTCGGATTTCAGAATGTCCCAGGCTTCCTGCGGCAGCACTTCGGTGACGTCGGCGTCCCCGTCCGTGATCATCTTGTCCCCCCAGACGATTTGAATCACTGGGCGAAGCTAGCAGGTCGTGGCCGAACCTTTCAACGACTCTTCACACTTGACTCGGATATTCGTGAGCGGCGAATCTCGGGCACATTCCCCACCCCCCAAATCTATGGTTCATGGCCCCTCCATGCCATAGGGCGTGGTGGCAAAATGGCGCAATGGCGCCGGGTCGTCGCCGCCCGGCAGACACGCGCACCGGCAAAACGGGGAATCACCCGTTGCAACCGAAACGTTTGCAGGCCACAGATCGGCGCACATCAAAAAAGACGCAGCCCGTCGAGGGCCGCGTCATGAAATTTCTCGCAAGGTCACGTTGCCCGATCAGGCGCTCAGCGACTTGACCCTCTTGGCAAGGCGGGAAATCTTCCGGCTGGCCGTGTTGCGATGCAGCACGCCCTTGGTGACGCCCCGCATGATTTCAGGCTGGGCCGCGCGCAGTGCCTCGGCAGCGGTGGCCTGATCGCCGCCGGCGATCGCCTCTTCCACCTTGCGGATGAAGGTGCGGATCCGGGTGCGGCGAGACTTGTTCACGAGCGTACGCCGCGCCGCCTGGCGCGCGCGTTTCTTGGATTGTGGCGAGTTGGCCATGTGCTAATTCCGGTCTTTTCGGTTATCGAAAGATGAAACGCGCTTCTAGACGTGAGTCTGGCTCAAGTCAACTGGGCGCAGGTGGTTTTTTCGTGTCATTTGCCGCGAAACTGCGGCTCGCGTTTTTCGAGAAAGGCCGCCATGCCTTCGGCTTGATCCTCGGTCGCGAAAAGCGAATGGAACAGTCGGCGTTCGAAAAGCACACCCTCGCGCAGCGTGGTTTCGTATGCGCGGTTGACCGCCTCTTTCACCGCCATGGTGGTAAGGGTGGATTTCTCGGCGATCTTGGCAGCGGTTGCCATCACGTCATCCATGAGTTTCTTTGCCGGAACAACGCGACTGACAAGGCCGGCACGCTCGGCCTCGTCTGCATCCATGAAACGCCCTGTCAGATGCATTTCCATCGACTTGGACTTGCCCACGAACCGGGTGAGGCGCTGCGTGCCGCCGATGCCGGCGATGACCCCGAGGTTGATTTCGGGCTGGCCGAACTTGGCAGTATCGGCGGCGATGATGAAATCGCACATCATGGCCAGCTCGCATCCTCCGCCCAGGGCATAACCGGCAACTGCCGCGATGATCGGTTTGCGACAGCGCAAGAAGGCCTCGGTCTCGGGCGTGAAAAAGTCGGACGCGAACATGTCGACATAGGATTTCTCCGACATCTCCTTGATGTCGGCGCCGGCGGCAAAGGCCTTGTCCGATCCGGTCAGCACGATGACACGCACGGAATCATTTTCCTGCATCGACTGCACGGCTGCGGCCAGCTCTTGCAGCATCTGGCTGTTCAATGCGTTCAGGGCCTCGGGACGGTTCAGACGAATCAGGCCGACATGATCTTCGACTTCGACAATCAGGGTCTCATAGGCCATTGGTTCCCTCCGAGCGGCTCATGGAGGCCTCAAATACCAGTTTGGGCGCCCGTTTCAAGCTATCTTTGGCAGAGCGCACAATAGAAAGTCGTGCGTCCTGTCTGGGTGATTCTCCTGATTTTTCCTTTGCAATCAGCAGTTCGGCAAGGCTCGCCATCGCGTCCGTAAACGGCAAAACTTTCCTGGAACCCGCCTATTTCGCCATCGATGCGGCGATAATCCCGCAGCGTCGAGCCGCCGCCCCGTATCGCGTCGCTCAGGACGTCGCGAATCGCCCGCACCAGTTGGGCAACCCGCGCGCGCGAGATGCGCCCCGCAGGGCGCAGGGGGCTGACACGGGCGCGCCAAAGGGCCTCGGACACATAGATATTGCCCAGCCCGGCCACGATCCCCTGGTCGAGGAGAGCCGACTTTACCGCCGCGGTCCGCCCGACAAAGGCCCGATACAGATGATTCGCGTCGAAATCGGGCCCCAGAGGTTCGGGACCCAGGTTGCGCAACAGGGGGTGGCGCACCTCATCGGCACCCGAAAACAGGTCGATCACACCAAATCGGCGGGGGTCGTTGTAAAGGATCGTCTTGCCCGACTGCAGCGCGATCACCAGATGGTCATGTGTGCCGGGTGCCTTACCGCCATGATGGAAACGGCCCGTCATTCCCAGATGAATCAGCAGCACATCGCCCGACGACAGATCACCCAGGATATATTTTCCCCGCCGACGCAGCCTTTCCACACGGACCCCCGCCAACCGATCGGCCATGCCGGGCGGAAATGGTCTGCGCAGCCCGTCGCGGCGCAACGTGACGTGGCGAATTGTCTGCCCCTCGATCAGGGGCTGCAATCCACGCCTGACGGTTTCGACCTCGGGCAATTCCGGCATTCTTCACCTTTTGTTGCTGGCCCCACCCAGGCGCATTGTGTCCCCCGCAAACTTCCCTATAAGAATAGGCAGTTTCATGATCCGGCAAGGCCCCATGACAGACTCAGGCTCAAAAACCACCCATTTCGGCTTTCGCACGGTACCGGAAGAGGCCAAGGCCGGAATGGTACATGGTGTGTTCACCAATGTCGCGTCGAAATACGACGTGATGAATGACGCCATGTCGCTCGGAATCCACCGCCTCTGGAAAGACGCGATGATGGACTGGCTGGCCCCGCGCGATGGGCAGCATCTGCTCGACGTCGCTGGCGGCACCGGCGACATTGCGTTCCGGTTTCTCAAGCGCGCGCCAAATGCTCATGTGACCGTTCTGGACATGACCCAGGGCATGCTCGACGAGGGTCGCAAGCGGGCCGAAGCGGCCCAGATGGCGGACCGTCTCGATTGGGTCTGTGGTGACGCGATGGCGCTGCCCTTTGCCGATGACAGTTTTGATGTTTACACGATCTCGTTCGGCATCCGGAACGTTACCCGCATACAGGACGCGATCAACGAGGCCTTTCGTGTACTCAGGCCCGGCGGTCGCATGATGGTGCTGGAATTCAGCCAGATGCCCACCCCTGCCCTGCAGTGGCTGTATGACCGCTATTCCTTCAACATCATCCCTCCGCTGGGACAAATCATCGCAAACGATCGCGATTCATACCAGTATCTCGTCGAAAGCATCCGCAAATTCCCCCCACAAGAGGTTTTCGCCGACATGATACGACGCGGCGGTTTTGAAAACGTCAAATATCGCAACCTCTCGATGGGAATCGTTGCGCTGCACTCTGGCTGGAAAATCTGAGACATGCGCGGACCTCACAACATCTGGCGGCTGATCCGTACGGGCGCCACCTTCGAGCGCACCGGCGCGATGAAACTCATCCTCGAAGCAGTGGACGCGCCACCGGCCCTGCGCATCACTGCGCGTATCATGGGATGGCCCTTCAAATGGCTGGGACTGAAGGGCGACGAGAGCCAGCCCCCGATCCTGCGGGCACTGACGGCGCTCGGCCCGGCCTATATCAAGTTCGGCCAGATTCTTTCGACCCGCCCCGATGTCGTGGGCGACGAGCTGGCCGGCCAGTTGCGGATTCTTCAGGACAAGCTGCCTCCCTTTTCCATGGCCGAGGCCCACAAGGCCGTCGAGGCCGAGCTGGGCGCCAGCGTCGACAGCCTGTTTTCGTCCTTCAGCGAGCCCGTCGCTGCCGCCTCGATCGCGCAGGTTCACCGGGCGAAGCTGCGCGATACCGGCCAGGAGGTGGCCGTCAAGATCCTGCGCCCCGATATCGAACGGCTGTTCCGGCGCGACATCGACGCCTTCTATTTCGCCGCTGCAATCATCGAACTGCTTTCACCCGCTTCGCGCAGGTTGCACCCGAACGATGTCGTGGCACATTTCGATTCGGTCGTGAAAGGGGAACTCGACCTGCGGATGGAGGCCTCGGCGGCAGCAGAATTCGCGGCCAACACGGCAGATGATCAGGGATTTCGCGTACCCGGCCTGAACTGGGATCTGTGCGCACGCCGCGTTATGACCCTGGAATGGGCCGAGGGCATCCCGCTGGGAGACAACAAGGCCCTGCTTGCCGTAGGTCACGACCTCAAGGAACTGGGCGCGCGCGTGATCCAGATGTTCCTGCGCCATGCGTTGCGTGACGGCTATTTTCACGCCGACATGCACCAGGGAAATCTGAAGGTTGCCGAAAATGGCGATCTGATCGCGCTGGATTTCGGCATCATGGGGCGAATCGACGAATATACCCGCCGCGTCTATGCCGAGATCCTGATGGGGTTCATCCGCAAGGATTACCGCAAGGTGGCCGAGGTCCATTTCGAGGCCGGCTATGTTCCGGCCGACCAGGATGTCGATGAATTCGCCCAGGCGTTGCGGTCGGTCGGAGAGCCGATCTTTGGCGTCGAAGCCAGCCATATCTCGATGGCGCGGCTGCTGGCACACCTGTTCGATGTAACCGAACAATTCGGCATGGAAACCCGGATCGAACTGATCCTTCTGCAACGCACGATGGTTGTCGTGGAGGGGGTTTCGCGTTCACTGGACCCGTCGCTGAACATGTGGGAGGTCGCCCGCCCAGTGGTGGAAACCTATATCATGGACAATGTCGGCCCTCGTGCAGCCATACGCGACCTCGTGGCAACAGCGCGAATCGTTGCCCGTTTCGGGCCGCGTCTGCCCAAGGTCACCGAGGCCGCGCTGATCCGCCTGACGTCACCGGAAAAACCGCGCGGGCGCGAACCTGTCATGGGCTCAGCCGGGTATTTCGGGCTGGGCGTGATCGCGGCAAGCCTGCTTTTCATCGCGCTGGGACTGATACAGGGCGGCTAGCTCGATCTCCAGGGCGCGGCCATAATCTCGTGCACCGCGTTCTGCCCGCCAGTGACAATACGCGGCCATCCGCCAGTGATACAGGGGCGCCAGGGCGCGATATCGCCGTACCACCTCGGGGTCGGGACAGGCATTCAGAAAGGCCGCTTTCCCTGCAGGCGACATGATCTCTCCAGCATAAAGATACTGCATGGCGGGCGACAGGTATGACGCGATATCCTCGCACGGATCCCCGATGGCGGGGCATTGCCAATCGATCAGAACCGGCCCCGAACCGGCAAGGACGATATTGCCTGCAACCACATCGCCATGCACCAGCGACAGCTTTTGCGGGGCGGCGACCCGGGGCGAGGCCAACTTCCGCGGCAGACCGGATGGCAGGCGGCGACACGCCCGCAGGATCTGTTCGGTCTGTATGATCAATGCCGTCGGGCCGGCTGCGATATGCCGCAATCCCGTCTTTTCCGACAGCACGGGCAGGCGGCCCAGCAACCGCGCCACCTGAGTTGGATTTCCCAAACCGGTAATGCCCCGGACATAGCGGTTGACCAGCATGATTTCGCCGCCATCAGCAACCAGGGCAACGGGATCGGGGGCGATCCCCTGACCGGCAAGCAGCTTCAGCACCTGATATTCAGCCTCGGGAAGGTTGGGATAGAGCGGGTTCCGGCCGCCTGTGAACAATTTGCAGACAAAGGGGCCGCCAGGCGCGTCAACTTTCCAGACGCGATTCGTTCGGCCGCCGGCAAGTGTCTTCCATTTCGATGACGACGGCAGGATTCCCCGTCTCGCCAGTACGGTGCGCCATCTCGGGACATGTTCCCCATCACGTTCCATGCTGGCACTTGTCGGTTGCACCGGGTCACCCCCTGCCCTGCCCTCTCAGGCTGGCGATTATGTGTCGCAACCGCGCGGATTTCCATAGCTGATGCCGGAAACCGCACCTGTCCGTCATTGCGCCGGGCGGTTACGACGCACTGCGGAAACCCTGTCTGCGGCAACCGTCAGCCCATTATCCAGGATCAGGAAAACCTTGCCCTGATCAAGCCGGGCTTCGACCACGTTTGCAAACCCGCCTACCGGATGTGTGTCGATCATCTTGCCTTGTGAAAAGCTTTCAATCGAAAGGTCATAGTTGCCGGGCGCCAGTGACATTCCGTCGCGGTCAACCCCGTTCCATGAAAACATGGGCTGATCCAGCGGCACCGACAGGCGCTGCACCTCGTTTCCCGTATCGTCTCGTACGACAAGCTGGGCCTTGTCGGCACCGGACACCGGGTCGAGCTCGATCTGCACGGGGCTGCCCTGAAGGCGTACCCTGCCATCGGCCCGGACAAATTTCCCAACCCAGCCGGCCAGGGCGCTGGCCGAGTTGCCACCCAGTGTCCCCGCAATTTTCTGAAGCGAGTCATTCATGCGGACTTCCTGCTCGACCGACGAGAAATTGGCGAGCTGGGCAATGAAATCGGTCGATTGCAGCGGGTTCAACGGATCCTGACTCTTCATCTGGGTGGTCAGAAGTTTCAGGAAGGTATCGAAATCGGCCGCGCCGGCGCCGTTTTGCCTGCCGGTTTTCGCCTGCGCGCGTGAAACCTGCGAGGATGGCCCGTTTGCCCCGACGGATGCCGCTACGGGATCGACTGCCATGATCTGCACTCCTTTCTTCAGATTCTCAGGTCCAACCGCCCGAGGGCGGCCAGACGCGGCGCAACAAATGCCGGCAAGTCGGACCGAGAGGCCCACTCACCCCCATCAGTCACCGGCATCACACCTCGGGGTGTCGGGTCGGCCTGGCGCCAGCCCGGGTGATCCCTGTCGCCCCCGTTCGAAAAGGAAAACCCGACATCGCCATAGCCCATCTGCCGGAGCTCGCCTTCGAGCATGAAACTGTTCCGCCGCATCAGGTCGAGTGTTTCGGGGCGATCGGCAAACACATGAACGAGAACGGCCTTGTCGATATGGCGAATGGACAATTTCACCTTCCCCAGTTCGCGCGGCCGAAGAAGGATCTCCACCTGGTTCTGGCGCCTGTCGGAAATGGCCGAGACAAGCTGCATCACGACCTGCCTTGCGCTCGCCGGTGATTGGGCTGGTGGCTGCGCCGCATACTCGCCCGGCCGCGCCCAATCCCCGGCCGTCCCTTGCAAGGCAGCCGCCGCATACCCCGATCCCGGCGAGGCGGGATCGGTCAACCCGGTCGACCGGCCGTCTCCCCCGACCTGCGAATCTCCTGGTCGCTGGTCCCGTGTTGCCTGGTCGACGAGAACCTGGATCCCCGCCGTCCCTGGTGGCTTTGCCGGGTTCCGCCACCGGTGCCCTGCGGGGACAGGTCGTGTTTCCAGGATATGGCCGGCCAATACACCCTGGGGCTCGGCAGCAAAAGACGGCGCTGCAAGATGGCTGGCACCGGCTGCAGGCAGGGGGCCTGTTGCGGTTCCAACCGACCCCCTTGTGCCATCGGTCATACCGGCCGGGTCGAGAGCAGAGCGCCCGGGCCGTGCCTGCTCGGGCGGTCGGTCCACAGCCCGTGGAATACCTGTTGGACCGCGATCCGCAACCCTCCTGCCCCCATCAAGGAGGAGCTGGGCAATACCCTGCAATGTCTGGCGTCGGGTGCGGAATGTGTTGTTGTTCGAACCGGGGTTGCCCTGCTTTCGCGCGTGATCCTTTTCCGCACCTTCCCCGGCAACCACGCGGCCATCCGTGTTGATGCCGCTCTCGCGCAGTCGCGATGTTGCAATCCCGTCATCGCCCCTCCAATGCGTTATCGCCGGTCCGAAAACCGTGTCCCCCGCCTTCGCTGCCGCTCGCGCCGCCTTTGCCACCGTCCCGCCACGTATCAACCCATGCTCCCCCGTGGTCGGCCCGATGCGCGGTTTATGCGGAGCGTCCTGCGGGCGGCTCGGGACAACAAAACCGGACAGGAGTTGGTCGACAAAAGGCCGGGGCGGCGTTTCCTTCTTTCCCTTGGGCCGCGGGTTCGGGCCTGGCCCCACCACCCGGCCGGGGCCGCTGCCTGCCGGTTCAATCGTTTTTCGCACTGCCTGAAACATGGGCCCCCGTCATCCGTTTCGACCGTCTTCGGTATCAGACTGGGGGCAAAGCATTACGATTTCTTTACCCGAAAATGCCGAAATGGAGAAAACACGCAGTGCAGGAGACGTCACTTGATTCCACCGACCAGCCGGCCCTTGCCGGGCCTTCATCCGAACCGAACCGAAAATGGCACTTCGTTGAAACAGGCGGCACGCCAACTGGAAACCGCCTTCATTTCCGAAATGCTGCGTGCCGCAGGCGCAGGCAAGGCCCGATCGAGTTTCGGTGGGGGTCCAGGCGAACAGGCCTTTTCATCGTTCCTGGCCGACGCTCAGGCAAAGACGATCGAATCGGTCGGCGGATTCGGTCTTGCCGACGATATTTACAGGTCTCTCAAGGCACGAGCACAGCCATGACGAGCGCAACCGAGCTGATCGACCAGATCAACTCCCTTCTTGACCGTGAACGGGACGCACTGCTTGCCGGTGAATATGCCGTCCTTTCCGATATTTCCCAACGACAGATGGTGCTGCTTGACAGGCTTGAATCCACCATGCGTTCGACCGCTGTCAATGCTGACCTGCTGCATCACCTCAGAAACCGCGGGGCCGAGAACCGGCGCCTCATCGCGGGCGCGCTCGGCGGGCTGCGCGAGGCGCGGGCCGTTCTCGGCGCCGGCTCGCGCATGCGCATCTATGACCAGCTGGGAAAACCGCGTTTTCTTGGAGAATTGAAATGATCTTTCCGGCGGAAATTCGGAATTTTTCTGTTTTCGCCGGTTTTGTTAGGCGCTGCTTAATTGTTGTCCCGAATGCTCTGTCCTGCACCCAGCGGGTGGCGCGGAATTGACCCAGGTCAACCATCCGCATGAGTCAGAAGGACGACGTCAACCGCAATTCCAGCGGCCAAGTGAAACCTGGCTGAAACAGCCACTCGTCCGGAGAAACGACCATGACAAGCATTCTCACCAACTCCAGCAGCCTCGTCGCGCTTCAGACTCTGCGCAGCATCAATGCCAGCCTCAGCAAGGCACAGGATGAAATATCGACTGGCAAATCGATCGCCACGGCAAAGGACGGCTCGTCTCTCTGGGCCATCTCCAAGGTGATGGAATCCGATGTCAGCGGATTCAAGACAATCTCCAGCTCTCTGGCCCTCGGCCAGTCTACCGTCGCCGTCGCCCGCCAGGCGTCGGAAACGGTGACGACACTGCTGAATGACGTCAAGGCCAAGATCATCGCTGCACAGGGATCAAACGTCGACCGATCCAAACTCCAGAACGAGCTGAGCGCCCTGCGCGACCAGATCAAGACAACCGTCAGCGCCGCTCAGTTCAACGGACGGAACCTGATTGACGGATCGACCACAACGACCAACACCAACGGAAATGCCGGCATGGATGTCCTTGCGTCGCTCGACCGCGATGCCTCGGGCAATGTTGCGGCCAGTTCCATCGGTGTCGATACGCAGAACCTTTCGCTTTCGGCCGGGACCGCACTTGCCGCCGCGGCTGCATCGGTCGGAACTGATCCTGGGGTCGCGAATGTGATTGACGCCAATGATGGCGGCACAAATGACAATATCATCCTTGATACGTTTGCGTTTCTCGACAACGCCGGGGGTACGGCCGGAACATCTGCTCTCAAGAGCAACACTGCCGGCGTGGATACCACTCTGACAGGCGGTCTTGTCGTGGGCGACCAGCTCACGATGACAGTTGGCAGTGTCAAGGCCCAGTACATGATCAAGGAGGGCGACACCGCAACCTCGATCGTCGGAGGAATGAAGAACGCCCTCATATCGGCCGGGCTGGACACGACGAAATTCACGCTTGACGTGACCACTGCCGGCAAACTGAAGATCACCAACCTGACAAACACTGCCGTTTCATACAGTTTCTCGGCATCGCGGGGGACTGGCGGGCTTGCAGATCTTGCCACGATGGATATTTCGACAGCCGCCGGTGCATCCTCGGCCCTCAACAAGATCGAGAACGTCATCCAGACGGCGATCAGGGCCTCGGCCGCTTTCGGTGCCGCCCAGAACAGGATCAAGATCCAGTCGGATTTCGTCTCCAAACTGATGAACTCGATGAAAGACGGTATCGGCTCCCTTGTTGACGCCAACATGGAGGAAGCGTCGGCAAGGCTCCAGGCACTGCAGGTACAGCAGCAACTCAGTACGCAGGCACTTTCGATCGCCAACAAGGCGCCACGCAACGTGCTGGCGCTGTTCAGATAAGGCCGCATTCCCCCGGGGAGGCAGTGATGCCCCCCGGGGCCAGATAGATGACCTCACCGACCAATGATAGCAGGACCAAGCCCATGAACGCGATGCGAATGGCCCGATCTGCCTATTCCGGTACCGGGGCCAGCACCCGGACGACCCGCGATATCGAATACGAGGTTTTTGCCCGTATCACGCGAAACATAAGCCAGGCCATCGCCGCCGACAAACCCCGGTTTTCATCCCTTGTTGCCGCCTTGCATGAAAACCGCAAGCTGTGGAACATACTGGCCGAAGATGTCGCTGATCAGGGCAACGACCTGCCTGACACACTCCGTGCGCGTATCTTTTTTCTGGCCCAGTTTACGAATCATGAGACCGAGAACATCCTTTCCGGCAAGGGCAACGCCAAGGTCCTCGTAGACATCAACATGGCGGTCATGCGCGGCCTTGGATACCAGCAGAACGGGACCAACCCATGAGCGGCCTCGTACTGAAACTCGGGCCTGGGGAACGCGTGTTGATCAACGGCGTCGTTATCGAAAATGGCGACCGCCGCAGCCGCTTTAACATACTGACGCCAAACGCAAACATTCTCAGGCTACGCGATGCGATTCACCCGAGCGAGGTCAACACACCAGTGCGCAGGGTCTGTTACATCGCGCAACTTGTGCTTTCCGGCGATGCCGATCCCGGCGAAGCGCGTCACCAGCTGTTGAGGGGAATCGAACAGCTTTCCCAGGTTCTGACGGATCGGGACAGTCGAAATCAGCTGGATCTGGCAACACAGTCTGTTATTTCGGGGCGATTCTATCAGGCCCTCAAGGCATTGCGTTGTCTTCTCCCGCGGGAACGGCGTTTGCTGGAGTCGGCAAGCATATGAGCTTTCAGCCCGTTGTCCCCCTTGGCGGCCTTGCCGGCTGGCGTTTTCTGGAAAGAACCCAGGAGCGGCAAAGCCTGCAATTCGCCAGATCTCCAGAACTGACGCGTGCGACAGCCTATTTTCGCGATAATATCGGCTCGGTTCGAACGGCCCGCCAGCTTGTTCTTGATCGGCGATTGTTACAGGTTGCCCTTGGCGCATTCGGGCTGGATGCCGATCTCGACAAGAAATTCTTTATCAGAAAGATACTCGAGGAAGGCACTGCCGATCCGCGGGCCATGGCCAACCGTCTGTCGGACAGGCGCTATCGGCGCCTCGCAGGAGCCTTTGCATTCGACAGCCCGGCCGGACCGGCCATCAGACAGGCCGGCTTTGCCGACAGGATCATTGCCGCCTACAAGACGCGACAGTTTGAAATCGCTGTTGGGAAATCGGACCCTGCGATAAGGCTGGCGATGAACTTCAAAAGGGAAATCCGCACCCTTGCCGCAAATGACAAGGGGGACAAGACCGGCTGGTACGTCTTGCTGGCATCACCTCCAATGCGCAGGGTCGTTGAGGGCGCCCTCGGGTTGCCAAGGCAGATTGCCGCGCTGGATATCGACCGACAGGTTGATATCCTGAAATCCAGGTTCCGCACATCGATCGGTGTCAGCAGGTTATCCCAGTTTGCCGATAACAGCCGGATAGAACGCGTAATCCAGAAATTTCTTGCACGTGAAGCCACCCGAGGCAACACGGCGCAACGACCGGGATCGACTGCGCTGACCTTGTTACAAGAAACCCAATCCGGTTTTCTGGACAACGGCGCCATGATCGAATCGCTCATCGCGTCAAAATTCCGGCAATGACCGCTGCACCGGGGCTATGTTTACGAAAGATCACGAATCGACAACCTGATCTTTGCCCTGCGGCCGGGAAAGACATTCGCCAAGTTCCGCAAAGGAAGCCTCGATCGACAGGGGCTGGTCGGTCGAAAAGAACCTCTCCAACCGGGGCCTGACGCTGATCGCATGATCTATTTCGGCATCGCTCCCCGGCACGTAAAGGCCGGACTGAACCATCAGTCGCGCCGATTCATAGACCGACAGTGCCTTGCGCGTCTGACCGATCATGGCATTTTGGGGGGCAGTCGCAGCCCGAGGCAGACTGCGCGACACCGATCGCAGAACATCCACTGCGGGGAACCGGCCTTCCTCGGCTATGCCACGATCAAGAACGACATGTCCGTCCAGAACCCCGCGCACGATGTCGGCAATGGGTTCATCCATATCGGAACCCGCGACTAGAACCGAAAAGATGGCGGTAATATCGCCCGCGCCCCCTGCACCGGGCCCGGTGCGCTCGCACAGCGACATGATCAGTTGGGCCGTCGACGGGGGAAACCCCCTCATGGTTGCAGGCTCACCAGCAGCAAGTGCCACTTCACGATGCGCCTCGGCAAAGCGCGTGATGGAGTCGACAATCAACAGGACATGCTTTCCCCTGTCCCTGAAATATTCGGCGACAGCAACCGCGCCCCAGGCTGCCCGACGTTTTTCCAGGGGCGACATGTCCGAGGTTGCGACAATCACCACCGAACGGCGCAAGCCCTCGGAACCAAGCACCCGATCAGTGAACTCGCGCAACTCGCGCCCCCTTTCGCCAACCAGCGCAATTACCGTTACGTCTGCCTCAACCTGACGGGCGAATCGGCCGATCAATGTTGTCTTGCCCACGCCCGAGCCGGCGAACAGACCCACGCGCTGCCCTCGTACGATCGGCAGGATCGTGTTGAACAGGGTTATCCCGGTTTCCAGACGTGGCCCGAGATCGCGGCGATCGGCCGCAGGCGGCGCCGTGTTCAGATAGGCCTGCGGCCTTGGCCCCGGCAGGATCCCTCGCCCATCCAGCGGACGGCCCGAAGCATCCAGGACACGTCCAACCCAGCTGTCATCCGGATACAACGTCATCCCGTCAACTGCCGGCACCACCTTGTCACCAAGAGCGATACCATTCGCCATGGTGCCTGGCAGGACCGATACCCCCTCATCCCCCAGGTGCAGCACCTCGGCCCTCAGCGCGCATCCGGCGCGCGGATAGATCGTTACCCGATCGCCCAGCCGACAGACCCCGCTCAACCCGCGCACCTGGATCGTGCCGTTATCCGTTGCCTGCACGCGGCCGACAGAATTGACAGCCGAGAGTCCCGAAAGGGACATGACAAGGGGTGAAAAGATACTGCCCATGGGCGCGCGCTCCTGTGCTGTTCCACTTACGATTTCTAAAGGATTGAGGGTTAAGCGTTGCTTTAGACGGACAAAGGGAGAAGCCCTGATGACCATGAATTTCGACATCCTGCGGATGGCACAGGCAATGGCCAACCATGCCGGACAGCGCCAGACGCTCATCGCCGAAAACATCGCCAATGCCGATACGCCCGGCTACAAGGCGCGCGATCTTGGCCCTTTTTCACAAGTTTTCGGCCAGACCCCGGTCGCGCTTCCCCTGCGGGCAACGCGCGCGGGCCATTTCACGACCGCCGATCCAGGCCCGATATTCCACCCAACAACCGACAATGCAGCCGAGACGTCGCCCAATGGCAACAATGTTTCGCTTGAGCGCGAAATGACCAGGGCCGCACAGACCCGACAGGAATACGACATGGCGATGGGGATCTATTTCAAGTCTCTCTCGATCCTGCGCGCCAGCCTGGGCCGCTGAGCGGAGGATTCCATGAACAGCTTCGATAATGCTCTCTCCGTTTCCGCAAGCGGGATGAAGGCCCAGTCCACGCGGCTGCGCCTGACCGCCGAGAATATCGCCAATGCCGACACACCGGGCTACCGCCGCAAGACGATTGCCTTTGCGCAACAGTTGGACCCAACCACCAAGCTGCCGCTGGTCGCTGCGGGAAAGCCCCGGCTCGATCCCTCGCCCCTCAGAAAAATTCACGATCCCGGCCATCCGCTCGCCGGGCCCGACGGCTATTACGAGGGTTCGAACGTGGATCTCGTGATCGAGATCGCGGACGCCCGGGAAACACAACGCAGTTACGAAGCCAATCTTAGAATGTTCGACCAGGCCCGCCAGATGGCGCGCGAGGCCCTCGACCTTCTGAAACGATAAAGACGGAGCCCCTGGATGAGTATAAATGCCGTTTCCGCAGCAAGACTGTATTCCAACGCCCAGCAGGCCACCCGCGCAGATCAGTCTGCCAGACCGGGCGGCGAGAGCTTCGCAAAACTCGCGCAGGATCTGGTTTCGACCGTTCGCGAAGGCGAAGATACCGCAAGAAAGGCCATGATGGGTCAGGCCAGCCTGCCCGATCTTGCCCAGGCGATGGCCCGCAGCGCGCTTGCGGTAGAAACCGCCGTTACCGTCAGGAACAAGGTGGTCGAGGCCTATCAGGAAATTCTGAGGATGCCCGTCTGATGCTGGACGAAGCCACGCTTTACGACATGTTGCGCCAGGCATTATGGGCAGCCGTCAGCATATCGGCGCCCGTTCTGATTGCCGCGCTGGTCGTCGGGCTGGTTATCGGGTTATTGCAAGCCCTGACCTCGATTCAGGAGCTGACGCTGACATCCGTCCCGAAACTTGCCGCGATACTTGTGGCCTTTTGGCTGTCGATCGGAATGATGAGCCGTGTCCTGGTGGATTTCTTTACCGACCAGATCATTCCCCTGATTGCCGGAACCGCATCATGACGGCAGCTTCGACAGGGGGTTCCCATGGATAACGCTGGATATGTCAACCTTGCCCGCCAGTCCGGATTGATGCGTCAGCTGCAGGTCATTGCCAACAATGTCGCCAATATCTCGACTACGGGGTATCGTCGCGGCGACCTTGTGTTTGCCGAGTTCATTGCCCCGACGGGGCGTGGCAATGCTTCGCTGTCCATGCCCACTGCCGAGGGACGCCTGACCGACACCACCCAGGGCGCATTGGCACAAACCGGAAACCCCTTTGATTTTGCAATCGAGGGGCCGGGCTATTTTCAGATCGAAACGCCCGAGGGGCCGCGGCTGACCCGCGCCGGGGCATTCACCCCCAACGCCGAGGGCGAGCTTGTCACGCCCGAGGGCCTGCGCGTTCTCGACAGTGGCGGCTCTGGGATCTTCATTCCGCCCGATGCGCAAAACGTGACCCTTGCCCCCGACGGAACGATCTCGGCCGACGGTGTACCGCTGGCCCAGCTTGGCATCGTCATGCCGACCGATGGCGCACGACTCGACCGCCGGCAGGGCGTGATGTTCGCTGTTTCCGGCGATGTGGTCCCCGTCGCGAATGGAAAGGTCGTGCAGGGGTTCCTTGAACAGTCCAACGTCAATCCGGTGACCGAAATCTCGCGGTTGATCGAGGTTCAGCGCAGCTATGAGCTTGGCCAGAAGTTTCTCGATCGCGAGGATGAGCGCATCCGCGCGGTCATCCGAACGCTTGGCCAATAGGATTCAGGAGGGAAAAACATGCGTGCACTCAGAATCGCGGCAACGGGCATGAGCGCCCAGCAGATGCGGGTCGAAGTGATTTCGAACAACCTCGCCAACATGAACACGACCGCCTACAACCCACGCCGCGCCGAATTTTCCGATCTTCACTATCAGCAGGTCACGAGGGCCGGTTCGATCACTGCCGGCGATGGAACCATCGTGCCGACCGGCGTACAACTGGGGCTGGGGGTACGCCCGACTGCAATATCGATGAATGTCTCGCAAGGGTCGCTTGCCCAGACAGGAGGAGAGCTGGATCTTGCCATTGACGGCAAGGGCTATATCGAGGTCAGCATGCCCAACGGCACCTCGGCCTATACCCGCGATGGGGCGTTGAAACGATCGGCCCAGGGCCAGATCGTGACCTCGGACGGATATCCCATTGTCCCCGAAATCACCATCCCGCCGGATGCGCGTAACATCACCATTTCGAACACTGGCGAGGTTTTCGCCAGCTTCGGCGGACAGCCCGACCCGCAATTGCTGGGCCAGATCACGTTGAACGGCTTTACCAACGAAAAGGGCCTCGAAGCGCTGGGCAGCAACCTGTTCGCCGAAACCAATGCCTCGGGGCCACCTTTCACGGGCATCGCGGGTCAGAACGGCCTGGGGAATTTTCGCCAGGGCTATCTGGAAAATTCCTCGGTCGACGCGGTGCGTGAAATTACCGAACTGATCGAGGCCCAGCGCGGATATGAACTGAACGCCAAGGTCATCACCGCTGCCGACCAGATGCTTGGTGCAACCACGCAGATCAGATGAGAAGGCTTGTTGCAATCCTGGCCTTGATGCTGCCCGTCCCTGCCCTGGCGCAAACCGTGGCCTCTGCCCGCACCATTCGCGCGGGCACGGTTCTCGGTGCGGGGGATGTGACCCTCCTGCCCGGGACAAGCCCGGGAGGTTTCCGCCGCGTGGAACAGGTGATCGGCAAGGAAACGCGCCGCATCCTCTACCCCGGCCGCCCCATCCTGCCGGGCGATATAGGGGCGCCTGCCGTCGTCAGGCGCAATCAGCTGGTTACGCTGATCTATGACAATGGCGCGCTCACCATAACTGCCGAGGGGCGGGCCCTGGCCAGGGGCGGTGTCGGCGATCGCATAAAGGCCATGAACATGGCATCGCATGCGGTGATTTCCGGCATGGTTTCGGCACCCGGGAAAATAAGGGTAGGACCATGAGAAAACTGCTTGCCATCGCTGCGATTGCATCCATCTCGGGGTGCGCCGATACAAGGGATATCGGCAAGGCCCCAGCCCTGACGCCGATTACCGGATCCGATGATTTCAGCGCCATGGTTTCAGCCGGCGCACTGAGGGCCCGCAAGCCCGGAAAATCGATTGCATCACTCTGGCATTCGGGGCCGAGTTCGTTGTTGGGGGACAGGCGCGCGCGCAGTCTGGGTGATCTGCTGACCGTCGTCATAGCCATCGACGACAAGGCCGAGTTGTCGAACAGCTCGTCCCGGGCGCGCCAAGGGAGTGAAAAGCTGGGCGTGCCGGCACTGCTGGGCATTCCCCAGTTGCTTGACCGCAGATTGCCAACCGGCGCCACCAGTGCAAATGCCGTTGATCTGTCTTCCAGCAGTTCGGCAAACGGGTCGGGCTCGGTCAAGCGAAACGAAAAACTGACCCTGCGCATCGCCGCGACGGTAACGGGGATCCTGCCCAACGGCTATCTCAAGATTCACGGCAGTCAGGAAGTGCGCGTGAATTACGAGTTGCGGGAATTGCTGGTTACGGGATTCGTCCGCCCCGAGGACATCTCGCGCAACAACGAGATCACCTATGACAAGATTGCCTCTGCCAGAATTTCCTACGGTGGGCGCGGTCAGATTTCGACGGCCCAGCAACCCCGACGTGGCCAGCAGTTCCTTGACAGGATGCTACCCTTCTGAGGTGATGTGATGAAAAGGATCCTGCCGATCATTCTTGCCCTTTTCGGACTGGCGGCCGGCATCGGTGCCGGGTATTTCCTCAAACCCGGTGACCAGCCGGAAAAGGCGACAAAGGCTGAACCGCAGCAGGCCGAGGGACCGCGCGCGCCAGGCGAGCGGAAGCCCCCGTCCGAGGCCGCTTCGGCGACGCACGCCCCGGGGGCCACGTCAGAAAAACAGCCCTCGACCGGCGATGCAGCGGGTCCGGTGCTGGAATATGTCAAGCTGGACAATCAGTTCGTGGTTCCGGTCGTTGACGGTCAGCGGGTCTCGGCGCTGGTTGTCCTTTCGCTCGGCATGGAGGTCACGCAAGGCAACAAGGAACTGGTTTTCAACCGCGAACCACGCCTGCGCGACGCCCTTTTGCAGGCGTTGTTCCGTCATGCAAATTCGGGTGGCTTCGATGGCAAGTTCACATCAGGGCAAAAAATGATGGATTTGCGCAGTGCCCTGCTGGAGGCTGCGCACAAGGTTCTGGGCGCTGCCGTAACCAGTGTTCTCATCGACGACATCGTACGGCAGGACGTTTGACCGGGTTCTGATTCCACGCTGCCTTCCTCGCCCTTTCCCGGGCAGTGTTCATCCTGTTCCGGACGATCAGCTTTTCCACGACCTGCCGTCTTGCCTGGGCCTGCTGGGCATTGCGCCTGAGTTCATTCCAGCTGGTCTGGCGGGAAAGATATTCCTGCTTGAGGGACTTCACTCTTTCCTGCCGCCACCTCTCCCACCTCTCTGTGGCAAGCGCCGTACCGATTTCGGTTGGAACAGGCGGAACCTGGTTTTCAAGGGTGCGGATTTGCGCCTCGGCCGCCCGTTGTTTCATGTCGACCTCGCGGAACAGGGCCAGTGCCCGCTCATACTGCAATGTCACCACCTGCAGCAGCCGCGCCAGCAATTGATCGTCTTTCATTTCCGCCCCTGCCACTGTCTTTCCCGCGCCAGCTTGCGCATCCGTTCGGCATAACGAATGGCGGCCGCAACGGGGCCATATTGCTCGGGTCGGATTTCCTCGCCCAGTTCGACGGTTGCGTGAATCGAGCGTGCCGCGGGTGGATCACGATGGATGGGAACGCCAGCCTCACGCGCAATCTCGCGCATGCGTGCCGCAATTTCATCGACCCCCTTGGCCACGCATACAGGTGCTGTATCGGGCTTGCGGTCCCATTTCAGGGCTACGGCGAAATGCCGGGGATTGACGATCAGCACATCGGCCTCCGGGACATCCTGCAACATCCGCCGGGTGGCGATGTCATAGCCGCGCTGGCGACGCTTGTGCTTGAGTGCCGGATCACCTTCATTCTGCTTTGTCTCGTCTTCGATCTCCTTGCGCGTCATCATCAGTTTCCGACGCAGGGCACGGTACTGCCAGAGATAATCCGCCACCGCGATCGCCGCCGAAATGGCCGTGATCCACCACAACAGCCCACGCACACTTGTCCCGATCAGAAGGGCGATCAAGCTGGGCTCGCCAGAGATACTGCCAACGAAACGACCAAGCCGGGCGCGCAGAAAAATCGCGGCAATGGCCGAAAAGACCAGCAATTTCACGAGGCTCTTGAGAAACTCGAACAGACCGGATGGGCCGAACTTGTTGCGCAGACCCTGCAGCGGCGAGATGCGCGACAGCTTGAACACCACTTTCGAAGGCACAAGAATGATGGCTCGCTGTCCGACATAGGCCAGAATGACAAGAACAAGGGGCAGCAGAAAGAAGGGCAGGATGGGAAACAGCGCCTCGGCCAGCAGGCTCAGCGCAACAGTGGTCCCCCCCGGTCCCAACAGCAGGGCCGACAGATCGTCAGCGCGCGCCAGCATCGACGACAGGGTTGCGCCCAGGCGATCGATGGCATCGGGACCGAACAGGACGGCGGACAGGGCAAGGCCAAGATAGCTGGCCGATGCCGCTATATCGGTCGAACGCGCAACCTCGCCCTTCTTGCGTGCTTCGCGCAGCTTGTATTCGCTCGGTGGTTGGGTCTTTTCGCCGCTGTCGGCCTCATCACCGCTCACCAGATATCTCCGAAGGGGTTGAAAAGGCCCGCGTCCAGCCGACCCGCCCAGATGGACAGGATGTAGACCGATGTCACCGCCAGCAACACCAGGGCCGCCAGGGTGATCGCCGGTGCGCCGATGAATGCCACCATCATCTGGGGCATGGCCCGGTTCACGGCGCCCAGGGCGATATTGTATATCAACGACAGCAGGACGAATGGACCAGCCAGGGCAAAGGCGCGGTAAAAGGCGCCGGCAACCCCACGAACCCCCCATTGCGACAGATCCCCCGCCGAAGGAATGACCCCGGGCGGGAACGCTCGATAGGATTCGGCCAGCGCCACGGCCAGCTTTATGTGCAACCCGCCGATCATGGCCAGCGCAATCCCCGAAACAACCAGAAGATTGCCTATTGCGGGCATGGGATCCTGCCCGGGCCCGGCACCAAACAGCTGAGACAAAGACATGGTCTGCGCCGCAATCGTTCCCGCCATTTCCAGCATCTGCACGAACAGGCGAAAAAACACCCCCATGGCCAATCCGACAACCGATTCGCTCAGGATCAGCCGCAGCGAAAACGATGGCCAGCCTGTTTCAACCTGGCGCACCGCCAATGGCCATGTCACCATCGTGAATGCCACAGCCAGGACGAGGCGCAGACGTAACGGTACGCTGCGCTCGCCAAAACCGGGGATCAGGAACATGGCTGCGGCAACCCTGATGAACACGATGGCCGGAATCGTCATTTGAGCCTGAAGCTGCACCAGGGTCTGTTGCAGGTCGGTCACCATGTCAGGCCACTCCTACCAGGGCGGGGCGGGCGGAATTGCCGATTTCGTCGAATGAAATCACCGGATTGGAAATCCCCTTGGCCGACAACACGGTTCTGAGGAACCGGCGCCGCCTTGTCGAGGTGACGATTGCGGGATAGTCCCCCGTCTCGCCCACCTGGTTCAGTTTTTCCCCGACCGACCGGGCAAGGCGGTTGAATTCATCGGGGGGCAGTGCGATTTCCTGCAGGATACCTTCGCCGCCCAGCGCGTGTTTCTGAAACAGCGCCTCCCACTCCGGCGACAGCTGAACCAACGGGATCGAGCCATCGCGACGGCGCAGCTCGGCCACGATCTGAAAGCCCAGACGATGGCGCACCGCCTCGGCAATTTCCTCGGGTGAATCGCAACGTGGCCTGACCTCGGCGATGGTCTCCAGGATCAGCGGCAGATTGCGGATCGAGACCTGCTCATCCAGCAGCAGGCGCAACACCGACAACAACAGCTCGAACGGCACCCGCTCGGGAATCAGCGCATCCAGCATCCTGCGGTTCATCTCGCTGCGCGCGGGATCCGACAGATTGACGAATTCGTCCAGGATCTTGCGCAGACTGCGAAAGTTCAGCAACTTTGCAAAGTTGCGTTTGATGACCTCCAACAGATGTGTTGCCAGGACCTCGGCCGGGGAAACGACGGTAAGCCCCTCCATCCCGGCCTCTTCCCGATTTTCGGGCGGAATCCATCGTGCTGGCGCCCCATAGACCGGCTCGCGCACCTCGCCGCCATCGTCGGCGGCCGCGTCACCCAAAAGAACCAGCACCTTGTGCGGATCAAGCCAGTCGCGGGCCTGCTCGACCCCCTGGATCTTGATGGAATAGGTTCCATCGGGCAGGCCCGGATTGTCGGTCAGCCGTATTTCCGGCAGGATCAGCCCATAGGTGCCCGCGATGTGATCGCGCATGTTGCCTATCCGCGCATCCAGTCCGGTTGCCTGATCCATGGCCATGGGCACGAGGTCGGGCGAAACCTCGACGTGAATTTCATCCAGGTCCAACCTGTCCCCCAGCGATTTGCCTTTCGGGGGCGGCGCCTCCTCGATTGCCTCGGACTCATCTATTTCCGCGGCTTTTCGATGCCGGGCAACAAGCCCGCCCCACCCGCCCAGGACGATTGCCCCCGCCAGGAAGGGCAGAAAAGGCAGGCCCGGAACCAGGGCAAAGAGGAACAGCAGAACGGCCACCGTGATCAATGCCGATGGGTGGCGTCCGAGTTGCTCGAACAGGGCCTTGTCGGCTGATCCGGTTGTCCCCCCACGCGACAGCAACAGGGCAGATGCAATCGAGATGATGACCGCCGGTATCTGGGTAACCAGACCATCACCGACGGTCAGAATGGCAT
The DNA here is from genome assembly GCA_964637875.1 of uncultured Rhodobacter sp. Classification (GTDB taxonomy): domain Bacteria; phylum Pseudomonadota; class Alphaproteobacteria; order Rhodobacterales; family Rhodobacteraceae; genus UBA5972. The sequence continues at coordinate 45,045 of CAZWXK010000002.1, read as the reverse complement.
ATGTCTCCAGCGCCTTTCCCAGCGGCATACCATGAACACCCACGCCGATGCTCAGCCCGACGACAAGATTCAGCATGGTGATCAGCAGCCCCGCGATGGCATCGCCCTTGACAAATTTCGATGCTCCGTCGAGCGAGCCGAAGAATGTTGTTTCCGCCTGCTCGATCTCGCGACGATGCTTGGCCTCGTCGTGATTGATCGCGCCGGCGGACATGTCGCTGTCAATGGCCAGCTGCTTGCCCGGCATCCCGTCCAGGGCAAAGCGCGCGCCGACTTCGGCCATGCGTGCCGCGCCCTTGGTGATGACGATGAAATTGACGATCATCAGAACACCGAACACCACCAGCCCGATCAACACGCTGCCGCCCATGACGAAATTCGCAAATCCCTCGATCACCTTGCCGGCCGCGCCAGGTCCGGTATGGCCCTGACCGATGATGAGTTTCGTCGATGAAACATTGAGCGACAGCCGCAGCATCAACGAAGCCAGCAAGATTGTCGGAAAGGCCGAGAAATCCAGGGGTCGTTCGATAAAAAGCGTCACCGTGAAAATCAGGATGGCCAGCGCAAATGACGCGGCCAGCCCGACATCCAGCACCCATGACGGCATGGGCAGGATCATCATCACGATGACGGCCATCAGGGCCATGGCCAGCATGATCGTTGGCTGAAACAGCCTGGTAACGGCCTGCTGTGTGTTGCGGCTCATTCAGAACAGCCCCTTTCCGGGACGATCCGAAATGAACACCAGCGACCCCGGTGCGGCCCGCGTATCAACCAACGCCCTGAGCAAGGGATAGGTGTTGGGCCCGCGCTCTGGCTGTCGGGCCCGGCTCGACAACCGAAGGGGCGAGGCGGGTTTCCGCGGGTCTCCGGCTTTCAGCGCGGCCTGTGCGCGCCGAAAGCGGGCGGCATAGCGTTCCGCCCGGGCCGGACTGCGCGAATGATACGCCCCAGCCGCCGCCGGCCAGCTGCCCTTTTCGCGATAAAGAGCGCGCAACAGGCGCGCGGCGTAGGTGGCCGCGATTTCCGGATCGAACATGGCGTCGATCGAGGGGAACGCCCTGCCATGCCATTTGGTGTTGATCTGGAAACAGCCAATATCCATGCTGCGCGCACCCCGGGCCGCCATCGTCCGAACAAATTTCTGAGCGTCACCTCGGGTGCGGAACCAGTATCCCTTGCCACCAAGATTGACTGTCCACGGCCAGGATTTCAACGCGCCTCCCCGCCTGCGGCCGGTCTCGATCAGGGAAATCGCAAGCAGGACAGACTCTGGAATACCCGTGTTCCGTGCCGCTGTGCGTGCCGAGACCACACATTCCATCGAAGCATCGCGTTGCTCCACGCGGGATGCATTGCCTGGAACTGCCGGGATCAACAACATGGCCAGTACCAGTGTCAACCGAAGCAAGGTCGGCCATGGTTCCCTCCACCAGGGTCGGGGCAACACAGTAGCCCGGAAATAGCCCGGCGCGCGGGTGATGGTCTGGTTTCCCCTTGTCTTTTCGGGAAGATTCATCCGGCATCCCATTCTGAGAATCGCTGCTCTTTCACGCTAGATCGGCCGCATTGAGAAACCGTAAACCGCTCCGGCCCTTCACTCAGGGCTGGGGATTCTGCCGCAGCAGGGCCTCGATGGTCGCGCGCGACTGCCGACTGGCCTTGAGGAGGCCACGCAACCCCGACAGCTGCGGTTTTTCGGGTGGCCTCAGATGGGTATCGAACGTCAACGCGTTGCCTGCGCCACCGGTGGAATCTCCGCTGTCACGACCGGCATAGATCGCTGCCTGTCTGCGCAAGGCATCCCCCCCTTTCCGGACAATGTCCCAACGCCCCGCACGCCAGGCGGCTTGCTGCAATCCGCGATCATCGGTTGTACCCCTTTGGGCCGAAACAGCACGACCAAACTGACCGATGCGCATCAAGGCCTGGCTGCGCAATGCCCTGGCTCTGGCGCTCGTCATTCGGTCCAGCAACCTTAATGCGGCGCGCGATCGGCCAAGGTCGATCAGCGCGCGCGACCTTATCAATCGGTCTGCGGGTGTTTCTCGGCCGTTGAGGGGCGACAACACCTCCAACGCAACCGCTGGCAGTCCCGACTTGATCAGGGCGCGCGCGACCTGTCGCCGGGCATCGTCGAACATCTGCCCGATACCGAGCAACCTTCTGAAGCGAAAGAACAGTTCGACGAACCGCCCGGGGTCCAGCTGCTCCAGAGAGAACGAACGGAAAATGCCCGCCGCTATCCTGCGCGTCGTCTTTGCGCTCAGGGCGCCGACCCTCGCCTCATGGACAAGGATATCAAAGGCCTCTCCCTGTTTTTGACCAAGAGCGCGTTGCAGGATCTCGGCCTTTCTCAGCCTGACACCAAGGGGCGAAAACCGCAGGCTGAAAGCCTGATATGCCGCGTCATCCAGCACGCCAGGCGCGGCGGCTACCCCCTCCTTCAGGCCGGATTCCAGAAACAGGGCCATAGCCTCGGGCGCATGCGACGAGCGCCCCCGGGCGATTGCGACCAGTGCCGTACGGGCCTGTTGAACACGGCCCATCGACAGATCGAGACGTGCCTTTTCCAGGGCGTATTCCACGGTTTCCGGCCCAGGAGCGCGGCGGGTCAGCATCGCTATCCCGGATGCCAGCTGCAGTGCGCCGGCCTTTCGCAGCCTGGCGATCAGCCCCGGGCCCAGAATATGGCGCAGACCGCCGGGCAACGCCGCGAAATCGTCAAGCAATGTGTTGCCATCGGTGTAGGATGTCGATGTCAGATCAGGGCGCGAGAAGATTGCCCAGATCCCCGCCTTTCCGGGGCATCGGAGATATCGTGTCAGCGGCCCGTTCGGTGTGCCGGTTCCCGTCTCGACCACCTTGGCCATGTCCGCCAGAAGGGATGCATCGGCAAGAGTCCCCGAATAGCTGCTCAACAATGTCTCGGCCTCCATGCCCATCCGGCGTGATATTAGAAACCTGGCCATGTTCTCCAGTTTCCCGGCATCAACCTGATCGATATCTTTCACCACGCCAGTACGCCAGGCGCCAAGATCGACGGGTTTGCGCCCCTGGTCGGGATCCGGCGGCAAGCGAAACTTGTCGTCACCCGGACATTGGCGAAGGCGCGCAATATCCGGTGCGGACCCTTTTGCCGCCGATGATTCAAAAACCGAACGGATCGAAAGGTTGCGCCTTGCGTCCCGGCCATTGTCGGGGCCGGGCGAATCGGTGCCGGGATCGCCCCCTCTTGCCGGGGCGGTTCCCTCCGGCGGGATAAGTCCGCGCGCCTTGTCGAGACCGGGCAGGATGATGCCTTCGCTTTGGGCGTTGCGCAGTTGCGCCAGCAAATGCGCGCGCGCCGTCATAAGGCGGATGTCGGGCATGAAAATTCCGGCTTCCTTGCTCTTCCCGCCTCTCGTGGATGACGCCTCGATACGCCTTGATCGTGGATACGGATCCTTCTGGCCGGGATCAGTCTGCGTTTTGGTCGTCGGCAACGGCTGCCTGAAATCCGGACTTCCCTTGCCTGCGGCCACCTTCCGCTGCGCAGACCAGGGAGGCCCCATCATGACGGCCCTTGCCCGCCCCGGCGTGACCAGCGTACCCCTTTCGCCGACATGTGCTGGCCCGGCTCGAAAATCGACCACCAGGTAACCCGGCGGGATTTCCACGGCGCGGGCATGATACCGGGGTGCGGGGACCAGGATCACACCGGGCAGATCCGGTCGCGCGACAATGTCCTTGAGGCGTGTTCTGGGGATGAAACGGAACACATCCGACAGGTTGATCCGCCCGGGCCGAGGGGCAAACCGCAATTCGTAGCGGTCGCCCAGCCATTTCAACCGCCATTTCATCCCCGGCCCCAGCGGAAAGACCAGGCGGGAATAGGCGGCATGTTCCCCTGATTGCACCCTCATGCGGGCAGAAACGCTAGCCGGCAGCAAGAGCAACAGGCCTGCCAGAATGACGCCAGTCCGGTTCATGCCGCCGCCCCCTGCTTGACCTCTTTCAGCGCTTCTTCAAGTTCCGAAAAGGATGGCCTGAGCTGGCTGGGCGTATTCTGTCGTCCCACCTCGATGCAGATGTTGGGTGCATGACTGTGAAGGTTCGCAACGAGAACCTCGCGGATGAGCTGGTAGAAATACTGATCGGTTTCAACCACCATCTTGACCTTTGCCGCAAAGGGGCCGACGATTCCATAGGCCATCAGAACGCCAAGAAAGGTTCCCACCAGCGCGCTGCCGATCAGCTCGCCCAGGATTTCCGGTGGCTGGTCGATCGAACCCATGGTCTTGATGATACCCAGAACGGCAGCGACAATGCCCAGCGCGGGAAGGCCATCGGCCAGGGTCTGCAAGGCGTGACTCGAGTGCAGCGCATGGTGCAGGTTTCGTTCCATCCGCTTTTCCAGCACTTCCTCGACCTGATTGGGGTCGTCATAGTTCATCAGTGCGGCCCGCAAGGTGTCACTGATCAGGGCGACTGCCTCGTGATCTGAGAGGATTCGGGGAAAGCGCGAAAAGATCGCCGATTCCTGCGGATTTTCGATATGTTCCTCGAGCGACATCGGATTTTGTCGGCCCAGGCGAATCAGTTCGAACAGCAGGCACAACAGGTCACGGTAATCCTTTTTCTTCCACCGGGACCCCTTGAAGACCTTTCCGATATCCTTGACCGTGTGTTTCAGGCCGGCACCATCATTGGCCAGCACGAAAGCCCCGACCGCGGCGCCAAGAATGATGATCATCTCATAGGGTGCGGCCTGCAGGATGATGCTGAGCTTTCCGCCATCGGCAAGAAACCCGCCAAAGATCATGCCAATGACCATTATGATGCCGATGATGCCAACCATCAGATGCCAGAACCCCTGTTATCAGACAGAATCGTCCGGGCACCAGAATGGACGCGCAGGCGTTAACAAAGGCTGATCCGGTCGCTATTTCCTGGGCGCGCGCGCATTGCGCCCTGCCAGGATCAGACTGATCTCATATCCTTTTTCTGGCGCAATATTCGACATTACGCGCGCTGCGGCATCGGGGCGCATCCGGCCGAGAAACCCGGCGGCAAATTCCGGGGCCATTGCCTCGAACAGGCGGGCGGCGTTTCGGGGTTTCATGTTTTCATACACCGCAGTCAGGCGGGCCACATCCTTTTCTGCGGCCTTGTCGGCAATGGCCAGGGTCGCAGCCAGCTTTTTCTCGGCGGCGATCAGTGCGGTACGGTTTTCCTCGAGTTTCATCTCGGCCACCTTGAGCGCCTGCAAGCGGTCAGCCAGGCGTCTCTCGCGTTCGTCGAGGTTCTTCTGCCGGTTCTTCACAGCCTTGATCAGGGCCTCGACATCCGGCGGCGGCTGGCACCCGGGGGCCCGACCCTGCGGGGATCGAGCCCCGCCCGTTGCCGAATCGATGGATGCCGCAACCTTTTCCTGGGCCCCGGCAAGATCGATCCCCTCGGCCCTTATGACGGCCGAAGTCAGAAGCACCAGGATGATGACGCCGAGCGGCCCCGGCCGTGCACGACGCGCTGGCCTCATGTGGGGGTCTCCGGCGCCAGCCTTCTGGCCCGGGGCCGGACACGCGGGGCACCCGGCAGCCGACGACCCGGCGCGCCAGGGCGCCCACGCATTCCTTCGCCGTTCACCGCAAGGCCGCCCGACCCTGAATCGGCAATCTCGTCCTCGTGCAGCGCGGCCAGCGTCAGCTCCAGCCGATCTGCGGCGCGATTTGCCTGTGACGTAACGGCTTGCAGCAATTCGACCCGGTTGTCGGCCGATCGTGCCACATCCCCCAAGGCGACACGCATCTCGTCCACCTGGGCGGTCAATGCCGTGATGGCCGCGCCAAGGCCATCTTCCATGTTGTTCAGTCTTTTCAGACGTCTGGCCAGAATCCAGCAATACAGTGCCGATAGCAATGCAGCCGACAAAAGCAAGACATCGGACAGAAAGCCCATGAAACCCTCCTAGCTCAACACGAATTCTATGATCAGCAGGTCGCGCACCGCGTCAGAGCCCGTGACCACCTGCACCCGGCGCAGCATCTGCGCCCGCAACCGCCCCATCATTGCCGGATCCTCGATATCCGCGGGGGTGACGGCTCGCAGATATTCGTTCAGCACATCCATGATCCGGGGGGTCAACATCTTGACCAGGGTCTGCCCGGCAGCAGAAACCTCGAGCGTTACATGCAGCCGCAGGTAATTGTTGCCAGCCCGCTCGCCCAGCGAAATGACCATCGGCTTGAGATCGACAAAGGCCGTACCCTTGAGTGTTCCGGCGATCTCGGGGGGGGCGGGGGTAACGTCCTGGCTGGCCTGTGCCGGCTTGCCACGGGCAGGCAGGGGAATGAGCCCCGAATAGCTGCCATAAAACCCTGCCGCGCCCAGAACAACAGCCATCAGGGCACCCAGGATCAGGCCCTTTTTCCCACCCGGTCTGGCGGACTGTTCCTGCTCGGTTTTCTTTTTTTCGGACAAGATTCCCTTTCCTCGATTCTGGAGCCGGCGGTATGCGCGACGGGCACAACCTAATCCGCTTCTGGCTAACCAAATGTTAAGGCCGCTGGCCCAGTTTTCGATTCCAGGGCGGGGCCAGAACGGCCCCCGGCAGGTTGAGGGCAATATCTTGAATCAGGTCACGACGTTCTGGCAGGCTCTGGACATGCGGCGGCGAGTGATCGTCATTCTTTCGTCGGCAGCCATGTTTGCAGCCATCCTGCTGCTTGCCAGAATGGCCACTTCGCCCTCGATGTCGTTACTGTTCTCGGGCCTCGACCCGGCCATCGCCGGCGAGGTTGTCAGTGCGCTCGATCAACGCGGTGTCGCCTATCAGGTGCGGGGCAATGCGATCTATGTCGATTCGACACGCCGTGACGAACTGCGCATGAGCCTTGCGCAGGAGGGGCTGCCAGCCAACACTTCGAAGGGGTATGAACTGCTCGACAATCTTTCCGGGTTCGGCACGACGGCCCGCATGTTCGACGCCGCATACTGGCGCGCCAAGGAGGGGGAGCTTGCGCGCACGATCCTGATCTGGCCAAACGTGCGTTCCGTGCGGGTGCATATCGCCACCCCCCAACGACGCCCCTTCGCGAAACGGCAAAAGGTGACCGCATCGGTCACCCTGCGCCTGACGGCAAGCCGGCTGACCGACAAACAGGTGCGAGGGTTACGTTTTCTTGTCGCATCCGCCGTTGCCGGGCTGATGCCCGAAGACGTTGCAATCATCGACGCGGATCGCGGCCTGATCCCTGTCGATGGTGCCAGTCCGGGGGCCGGCCGCAAGGCTCAGGAATTGCGCCGCAATATCGTACAGCTTCTCGAGGCGCGGGTCGGGCCTGGCAATGCCGTTGTCGAGGTTTCGGTCGATCTGCTGCGCCAACAGGAAAAGCTGGTCGAAAAGAAATTCGATCCCAACAGTCGCGTGGCCATCAGTACCGACAATCGCGAGGTTTCCGGCAATTCCACGGACAGCGGCAGAGGCCAGGTAACCGTCGCCAGCAACCTTCCGGCAAATCGCCCCGGCAATGGGGGCGCAACCTCCAAATCCACCCGCAGCGAAACCCGCGAGATCGTGAATTACGAGGTTTCCCAGACAACGCGCGAATTGATCAAACATCCTGGGCAGATCAGAAAGCTCAGCGTTGCCGTGCTGGTCAATGACGTCAAGACCACCAATCCGGACGGCACGATCAGCTGGCGCCCACGTTCCGAACAGGAGCTGACCGCCCTGCGCGATCTTGTCCAGAGTGCGATCGGCTATGACAAATCTCGGGGCGATGTCGTCACCGTGCGCGCGATGAAATTCCAGCCCGTCCCCCAAAATGGAACCGAGGCCGTTCCGTCCCTCCTGTCGCGGCTGTCGCTCGATGCGACCGCTATCATCAAGGCGGGCATGCTTGCGCTGGTTGTGCTGGTTCTGGTCCTGACCGTGCTGCGCCCGCTGCTCGCCCGCCCCCCCCTTGTGACCGGGTCCGACACGGCCAACGCCGAGGGTGCCGCCCTGCCTGCGCCCGACGCGCCCCAGGGTGCCGGTACCAACGCGCTTGACCACACCCCCGACCCGGTTGCTCAGCTCCGCCAGATCATCGCCGAGCGTCAGGACGACGCAATGGAAGTTCTGAAAAGCTGGATCGAATCCGATGAGGAGCCTGCCTGATGATCGCCTTTCCCGATTTCGATGCCCCCAAGGGGGAAACCGAAACCCCCAGCGTGGTTTTCCTCACCCGGGAACAGCTGGACAATATCCGAAACGACGCCTTTGAACGCGGGCGACAGAAGGGCGACACCACAGCGCGTGCTGCCTTGCGCGAACGCGACCTCGCACTGGCCGAGGGGCTGGCCCAGCAGCTGCAAGAGGTGACCTTTACCCATGTCGAGGCCCGCAGGGCCATACTGAGCGACCTGCGCGATCTTGTGCTGACATTCATCGACGTCGTATTGCCCAGTGTTGCACATGTCGGGCTTGCAGATCTGTTGACAACCGAGATCGCCGCAATTGCTGACCAGATAATCCCCGATCAGATAACCTTGCGATGTTCCCCTGCACACAAGGACGCGCTCGTACAGCTGATCGACACCCTCGCCGACATTCCTGCGCAACCCGACATACAGGCCGACCCGGACCTGTCGGACAACGAGATCGTTATTCAGGCCGCCGATCATGAGAGACATGTCGATCAGGCCAGCGCACTGACGGCATTGAAGGAACGGGTCGAGACCTATTTCGAACTGATGACCGAGGAAGAATCACATGGATGACAGCACTGCCACCGCCCCGACCTCACCAGGCACCCCCTCCCCGATCGGCGAGCTCGGGACCTCGCCCTTATCGCGCATCCCGGTTTCCGTGTCTGTCTGCGTTGGCCGTGCACACCCCCTGATCGGTGAGCTGGTCGATCTGACCCCCGACGCTGTCCTGCCCCTTGATCGCGACCTTGATGACCCGGTCGAGTTGTTCGTCGGTGACAAGCTGATCGCACGGGGTACCCTGACCCAATCGCCCGAGGGGCGGCTTGCGGTGCGCCTCACCGAAGTGGCGGACATGGATGACAGGGGCTGAACATGGCCCGACGATCATTCCTGGCGGTGCTGACGATGCTGCTTGCCATTCTGCCTGGCGTCGTGGTCGCGCAACAACTGTCTATCGATCTCGGCGCACAGGATACGCTCACTCTGCGCGGCGTTCAGCTTTTCGTCCTGATTACCCTTCTCAGCATTGCCCCGGCGCTGGCGATCATGATCACCTGTTTTCCTTTCATGGTTACGGTTCTTTCAATCCTGCGTCAGGCAATCGGCCTTCAGCAGGCGCCACCAGGCATGTTGATTGTCAGCCTCGCCCTGTTCCTGACCTATTTCGTCATGGAGCCCGTCTTTTCCCAGGCCTGGAGCAATGGCGTGGCGCCGCTGCTGAATGGCAAGATCGCGGTCGAGCAGGCCTTTCCTCTCGTCATGGCGCCCTTTCGCCAGTTCATGACCGCACGAACGGACGCCGACACCCTCTCGGCGTTGACATCGGCGCTTTCTGTTCCCCGTCTCGACGCCAATGGCGCGATCTCCCTTTCGGTTCTTCTGCCCGCATTCATGCTCAGCGAGATCCAGCGGGCCTTTGAGATCGGCTTTCTGATCTTTCTTCCATTTCTGATCATCGACCTCGTTGTCGCGGCTGTTCTCATGTCCATGGGTATGCTGATGGTTCCTCCGGCAATCGTGTCGCTGCCGTTCAAGCTGGCCTTTTTCGTGGTGTCGAATGGCTGGGGCCTGTTGGCGGGCGCACTGGTAAGAGGTTACCAATGACATCGCCTTCCACGACCGGCATCGCTGACCGACCTGATATTCGAAACACGGGAACAGACCATCTTTCGCCCAATGAAAAGGCGCGTGTCATCCTTCGGGCCCTGCGTCAGCCGCCATCATCACAGCCCGGGAAAGCTGCCGACGGCGCCGCGCAATCCCGCAAGACGCCTGCCGACATACAGGTTCTGCAACAAGTGGTCGGGGAACTTCTTGCCGAGATCGGCGCCAATGCCGATCACCGCTCCCCGAAACGCGCGAGAGCTTCAACATGCCGCGACAAGGGGTGGGACCAGCTCCCGGTAACCGATCTGGCTCGGCATCTGCTCGCCCAGCACCCTTGTACGGCCGCAACCGTTCTCTGGGCGCAGACACCTGCCCGTGCCCGATCGGTCCTGACAATGCTCCCCCGCGCCCAGGCCCGGCGTGTCGGGCTTGCCCTCGTGTTGTTGAACAACAAGCGGTGGCGCCCTTCCGAGACATCCAGCAAGGCTGTCCACCAGGCAGCACAGACCACCCGTGAAAGGATACCGCGATAGTCTGTCGGCGGGGATTGCCATGCTCCATTTTTGCGCAGGCATCTCCTGTTCACGGCTATTGCAGCACGAATTCGGCATGCAGAGCGCCGGCCGCCTTGATGCTCTTGAGGATATCAATCAGGTCATTCGGAGATACCCCCAACGCGTTAAGACCCTGGATCAATTGTGACAACGAGGTCTCGCCGTCAACCTGTGCCAGACCGATTCCCTTTTCCTTGGTCAGGGAAACATCGCTGCGCGGCACGGTTAATGTCTGTCCTTGCGAAAAGGGATTTGGCTGCACGACCAAGGGCCGCTCACGCACACGCAACGTCAGGTTGCCTTGCGAGACGGCCACCCGGGATATACGGACATCTTCGCCAAGAACGATGGTACCGGAACGTTGATCGATCACCACGCGCGCTTTCTGCTCGGGTTCGACCCGTATGTTTTCTATTCTGCTGATCAGATGGGCTGCATTGCGACTGGCGGCCCGTTTCAGGTCGATCTCGACCGTTCCACCGTCGCGCATCAAGGCTACTTTTCGCCCGAATTCACTGTTTATTGCCGTCTCGATCTTGAATGCGGTCGTGAAGTCAGGGTTTCGCAGGGCAAGTCGCATCTTTCGGATTCCACTGAAATCGAATTTGATCTCGCGTTCCACCCGTGCGCCCGACGGGATGACCCCCGCAGTCGGAACGCCCATCGTGACCCTGGCTGCCTTTCCCTGTGCCACGGCTCCCCCGGCAATGATCGGCCCCTGTGCCACCGCATAGATCTGACCGTCCGCCCCGTTCAGAGGTGTCAGGATAAGGGTACCACCTCGCAGACTCTTGGCATCGCCAATGGTGGAAACCGTGACATCAATCCTGCTTCCCGCGCGGGCAAAAGGTGGGAGCGTGCCGGTCACGAACACGGCCGCCACATTCTTGGGGCGAAATTTTTCGCCCGTTACATTTACCCCCAGCCTTTCAAGAATGTTCGACATTGCTTCCTCGGTAAAGGGCGCATTCCGAATGCCGTCACCCGTACCGTTGAGCCCGACCACCAGACCGTATCCAACAAGGTCATTTCCCCGAACCCCGTCGAAATTTACTAGATCCTTCAGGCGCACAGGCGTTGTATGGGCGATCCCGACCTGCACAACGACCGACATGACGAGACCCAGAAGGAGAAAGACACGCTTCATCTCAGGAACCTGACCAATGACATCCGCGACAGGCGCGAAGTAACCAGATACAACGCCTGAAGATTGTTCTCGATCCCTTGGAGGCGTGTTGCTGTCTCGTATGGATCTGCGGAAAGCAGTGCATTTCGCGCGGTTTCGACAGCTGTCTTGCGCGCCGCATTACGCGCCTGCACAACATCGATCCTGGCCTGAACCGTCCCGATCTCAGCGCGCCTTGCCGTAATTCCGTCGCCTGCTTTCAGTAGAATGTTCGACGATTGCAGCAAGACGTCCCTGCGCGCGGTCAGTGAGTTCAGTGCGGGAACATCCCTTGTTGTGAGTGACGCAAGGGCAAGGCCTTCAAGTGCATCGCGTATCTCCGGGCTGAGGGCGGTCACATCAAAGCTGACGACAGTGTTTTCCGAGATACGGGTCTGCCCTCCGGCAAGTGGTGAGCCTTGATAACCGGTCGCCTCGAAACCACCCGCAGGGTCCTGAAAATATGACTTGACGATCTGTTCCACCTGCCCCTTGTCCATCGCGCCGGAAACACGTGACTGCAGGTCATCAAGAATGGCTCGGGCCGGGATCACGGCGTTATCTCGCGTTGCGTCGCCTGCGAAGAGACTGCGCCCCTCCAGCCGTGTATTCAGTGCACTGACAACACTCGCGAACCCGGCAAGGGCGGCCTTTCCGGCCAGATCGATCTGGGGACGGAGGCCTGATTTGCCAGCGGTCAAGACCTGTCCCGCAACCTCCCCGACCTGATTTCCGACAACCTCAAGTGCCGCTTGCAATGCCTGCCCGCGCAAGGCGATCTCCTGCGCGGTAAAGCGATATGTCTCGGCCATCGCAAGCCAGCGCTCGGAAGCGCCAAGGGGGCCAAAGTCACCACCACTCTGGGCGGCCAAATCCGACACCCGGCCGCTGGCAAGCTCGGATGAGAGACGCGCCTGCCTGACCTTCAGGTCATTGTTGATTGCCCGCAACGCGAGGCTTGAAGATAGATCGCCAATGGAAGAAAAGCTCATCTCAGATCTCCATCAGCGTTTTCAACATGGCGTCAATTGTCGAGACGACCTTGGCGTTTGCGGCGTATGCCTTTTCCACAAGCATCAGTTTCTGCATCTCCTGATCGGTATCGACACCGGCAGATCGTTCGTTTCGGCGCAGCTCATCCAGCCGTGATCCGGCATAGGCTCCCTTGGCCTGCGAATTCAGGCGACTTGTGGCGATCTGGCCCGAGATATTGTCAGCTATTTCGGCGAGCGACATCGGCTCGGGCGGCAGGTTCCCCGAGGTCGGCTGGATCCGCGCACGCAAGGCGCCAACCAGGCGGTCCATCAGCCTGCCATTGCCGCTGTCTCCCGGGGTTGTCGCGGCCAATCCGTCGCGCACGCGCCACAGTGCACCCCCCTTTGCCGGATCGACCGCCGTATTGAGCGCTATCCGACCGGCAAGACCAGTTTCGTTGGCAGGATCGAACGCCGTGCCGGCATCGGTGAACAGACCTGGATCGCCGGCGCCTAGGGTTGTATCTACAGCAGGATCCTGGAACCGCTCGACCAGGTTTCGCGCGAACGCATCAAGTCGGGTTGATGCCTCGGGCGCAATCCTGTCGCGAATCTCGAACCACGCGGCAAGAGATCCACCTTCCAGGGGGCCGGCACCACCCCCTACTGGAATCTGTCTGCCGTTGAGTTGCAGACCCGAGAGCGCGCCGGACTCCAGGCTCATCCGGGCGGTAATCACCCCTGATTTCGTGAATTCGAACGTGGCGGGCAACCCGTCGAGGAGAATCGCCCCTCCGGGTGTCGAAATGGCCAGCTGCCCCTTTTCCCGCATATAGGTCTTGATAGGGATGATGTCGGCGATCTGGTCGATCAATCGCTGGCGCTCGTCCTGGAGGCCGGTGATTTGCCGGTGGGCCGATTTTTCGACGCGGATATCGCGGTTGAGACGGGAAATCCTGCGCAGATTACCGTTCAAGAGATCGACCTGACGGGAAATCTCGGCATCTGCCTGCATCCGCATGTCCTGTACAACCCGGGCCGTCCGGTTGAGGCGATCGACAAGGTCACGTGCGACAAAGACCACCTTGTTCTGCCGCGGTTGCGATTCGGGGCGGCTCTGTGCCGCAACAAGGGCTGATTCGAGGGCGACGGTGAGAGCAGAGAAAGAGTCCCCTTTGCCGGGACGGCCGAATTCCGTTTCCAGACGTGACAGGATCTCGGTGCGAACCTTGTGCCCGGCGGTCTCGGCCTGGGCGAGGCGGCGGCTTGCCATGGTTGTCGAATCGACCTGGCGGGTTATCGCGGCAATGGCAACACCGCTCGCCTGCCGGCCCGCCAATGTCGAGACGAGCTCGACCTCGCGGCGACCATAGCCATCCGTCATGGCGTTGGCCACGTTTTGAGAAATCACCTCGGCAGAGCGCGCGGCAACCTTGAGTCCGGAATATGCGTTGAGGAGAGAACCGAGCGTGCTCATTTTTCGGGGCGGTCCATGCTAGCGTTTGATATTGGTCGTTTCCTGCAACATCTGATCGACCGTCTGAATGATCTTGGCATTCGAGGAATAGGCCCTCTGGGTCTGGATCAGCTGGGTCAGTTCGCCGGCGATGTCGGTGGTGGATTCCTCGCGTGCGAAGGCGACCATCTCACCAACCGGTCCATCACCTGCCTGCCAGAGAAAAAACGCGCCACTCTCTGGTGATGTCTGATAGGTCTGGTTGTCCCCGGAAATCAGGCCGTTCGGGTTGGGAACGTCAACCAGTGGAATGCGGTAGATGCGCCGACTGAAACCCGCATCATAGATTGCGTTCACATTCCCCTTGGCATCGATTTCCACCGAAGCCAGGTTTCCCACTGGCGATCCATCCTTGACGATGGAAACCGGCGCGAAACTGCCAGACAGCTGGCTCAGGCCGCCCCGCGTACCGGGGGCGCCGATATCCAGGTTGACCACCCCACCGGCCAACGACAGGGGAATCTTGCCGGTTGCCGAATCATACCCGCCGCCGGAAACCGTAGTTACCGACGCGATGGTCCCGCCGAGCGTACGCGAATTGTCAAAGGTGATATCGTATTCCCCGACGGTGGTACCCCCCGTGGCCATATCCTGCACGACCATGTTCCACTGGTTCGACTCGCCCGTGGCCGGGACGACCGGGGTAAAGGTGATCTTGAGGGTTTGGGAGGTTCCCAGATTGTCGAAATATTCGACCGACAGATCGCGCGGAGTTCCCGCTGCACCAGCCCTCGTCTCGGTCGCGGGCAGGTTGACGCCGAGGGAAACCGAGGTCGTCGGATCACCCGCAAACTGGTTCTGTTCGACATGTACGGGCTGAAGGCCGGTAAAGGTATCGTTCGGGAAATTTGGAATCGAGCCATCCGGGTTCGCAGGCCACCCCATGAGGGCAAGCCCGCTTTCGGTGCGCAGGATTCCGTTTTCGTCGGGTCGGAAGGATCCCGTCGTTACCAGCATCGTCGGCAGGGTGCCGGACGATCCGCCGATGGCCGAAACCGGCGTGACCGGGATCATTCCCCGCCCCGACACCGCCAGATCCGTCGGGTTGTCCGTCGTGATCAGGGGGCCAGGCCTGTCGATTTCGCGACGCGTGCTTACCCGCACACCGCCCGCGGAATAGGATCCGCCGCCACCGTTGAGGACCATCGACTGAAAATCGGCTGTCATCCGCTTGTATCCGAAAGTCGCCGAATTGGCGATGTTGTCCGAAATCGTGGCCAGTCTCGAACTGTTCACATTGAGGCCGGAAACGCCCGCGTTCAGAGAGGATGATATCGTCATGTCGCGCCTTTTCGCTGGATCACTTTTTTCGAACCATGGGCGACATGGTTTAAAAACCCCCTAATGTAATCCTTTTCCTGACCTCAGCCGGAGGACAGCTGCCTGAGCAGGATGATCTCGACCCGATTATTGCGCACGGACATCAGGTTGGGATTGGCCGGCTTTCTGTCCGCCCAGCCCGTCACACGCCGGAAACGGGTTGGATTCGTACCCGCGCCCGCCATCATGCGGCGCAGTTCCTGAGCCCGCTGCGCCGACAGATCCCACGAGGGGTTTTTTTTCAAAACAATGGGGTATGACCTGGTAAAGCCGCCGATCGCGATCTTGTTTCCAGTGGAACGAATGACGTCCGAGATCATGCGCACCAATTCCTCCAGCAACCTGGTCGGGCTGGCACTCCCGCGCTGGAACAGCGGTGCATCGGGCAGGTCGAACAGTTCTATGATCAGGCCCTCGTCGGTGACGCGTGTGCGGATATGGCGCAACAGCCGGTTGGCCACATCACTTTCGCCGCTATTGCCCTTGAGCCTCGATTCGATTGCCTTCAGGGCCGCATTTTCGGCCCTGTTTCGGCCCTTCTTTCGCGCCCGCGATTCGCGGCCGCTTTGTTTCGCCGGGCTGGACAGGCGCCTTTCGCCGCCGGTGCCATCCCGGGTCAGGTCGCGCGTGGAAAACACGCTGTCGCCCTTGAACATGCCGTTGCCGCCCCCTGAAATGCGGCTGAGCGGAATCGATGGATTGAAATAGTCGGCGATTCCCTTGCGCTGTTTTTCCGTTGTCGCGTTCAACAGCCACATGAGCAGGAAAAAGGCCATCATCGCGGTAACGAAATCCGCATAGGCCACCTTCCACGCCCCGCCGTGATGGCCGCCTTCGACGACCGCCTTCTTGCGCTTGATGATGATAGGCGCGTTTGTGCTGGATTCGCTCATCCCCGGTCCCCGACATGTCGTCCACTCCATGATCGGGGATAAGGGATAAAGATGAACCGCGCGTTGATGCCTGCGGTCGAACCGTTTCCGTCAGTTTGCCGAGGCCTTTTCGAACCATGCCGCGATCAGATTGCGTTCGGCCTGTTCGATGCCCGAAACATTGGCGGGCGGCATGGCATTGCTGCGCCCGGCCTGGAGATATATCTGCGGCGCCATCAGCGCGATTTCGGTTTCGGTTTCAAGGGTTACACCACGGGGCGGAGCGACAAGGCCCGGCCAGGCCGGCGCGCTGGAATGACACATCGAGCAACGCGACGTCACCACATCGACAACCTCGGGGAACAACGAGGACGCAGCCATCTTTTCGGCCAGCGGCGGCAACGTGCCGTCGGCACGGACCCGTGCCGTATAGATGGTGGGCTGGGTGGAAAGCCAGATGATGGCCGCAAAGATCGCCGCTGCGGCACCCCACGTCCAGTTCGGGCGCCCCTTGCCGGCATGGCGCGTATTGAAATAGTGCCGGATCACGACCCCCATCAGGAAAACCAGGCTGGCAATGACCCAGTTGTATCTGGTCGCAAAGGCCAGCGGGTAATGGTTCGACAACATCAGAAAGATGACCGGCAGTGTCAGATAGTTGTTGTGGGTCGAGCGCTGCTTTGCGATGCGGCCATATTTCGGGTCGGGTGTGCGCCCGGCCTTGAGGTCGGCGACCACGATCTTCTGATTCGGGATGATGATGAAGAACACGTTCGCCGTCATGATCGTGGCGGTGAACGCCCCCAGATGCAGCAAGGCCGCCCGCCCCGAAAAGACCTGAGCATACCCCCAGGCCATGACGACCAGCAGAACATACAGAAACAGCATCAGCCGGGTGTTGTCATTTCCAAGACGGCTCTTGCATATCAGGTCGTAGATGATCCAGCCGAATGCCAGGCTTGCCAGCGAGATGCCGATTGCCTGTACCAGGCTCAGCTCCATCACGCGGGGATCGACAAGAAACAGATCACCGCGCGCATAATAGACCAGCGACAGCATGGCAAACCCGCTGAGCCAGGTAAAATAGCTTTCCCATTTGAACCAGATCAGATGTTCGGGCAGTTCAGCCGGGGCGACCATGTATTTGCGGATATTGTAGAACCCGCCTCCGTGAACCTGCCATTCTTCACCCTGAACGCCGTCGGGGAGGCCCTGTCGTTGCCGCAGCCCCAGATCGAGCGCGATGAAATAGAAGGACGAGCCGATCCAGGCGATCGCCGTAATGACATGAGTCCAGCGCACGGCGAATTCCAGCCATGTCAGGATCACCTCGTAAAGATAGCTATCCATCTGTTTCCCCGATCTGTTTCAGGCCGGAAAGCTGTCGCCCTGCCGGCACGCCCGCCAGTAAACAGCGCGTCCGCGGCCTTGACAAGGGCGTGGCGCAATCTGCTGCCGCAGCCCGTTTCCGCCCGGCGACCCCTGGTGCAGGGGCCGACCAGGGATCACGAGGTGTTGACGGCCGGGACCACCCCCGGAGCCCTGCGCCGCGCGATCCCAGACCGATGCGCTCAGCTGCGTGGTGCCAGGGTGGTGGTGAGGGTGCCAAGGCCCTCGATTTCGACCTCGCACCGGTCTCCCGCCACCAGCGGCCCGACCCCTGCCGGCGTGCCGGTATAGATCAGATCCCCCGGACGCAGGGAAATCGCCGTGGAAAGAATCGCGATGACCTCGGGGACGGACCATATCATGTCGGACAGATCGGCCTCTTGCCGGATTTCCCCGTTGACCCGCGTGCGAATGGCCCCTTGCGCCATGTGGCCGGTCTGGCGATGCGGATGGACCGGGCCGCAGATTGCCGAATTGTCAAAGGCCTTGCCCCAATCCCAGGGACGCCCCAGTTCCCGGGCGGCAAGCTGCAGGTCGCGCCTGGTCAGATCGTTGCCGATGGCATAGCCCCAGACATGGGAAAGCGCGTCATCGCTGCCGATGTTGTCGCCGCCGATACCGATGGCAACGACCAGCTCGCCTTCGTGATGCAGGTTTTCGGTCAGCGGCGGATAGGGGATGGTGGCGCCATCATCGACAACGCAATCCGCGGGCTTGGTGAAAAAGAAAGGCGGCTCGCGATCGGGATCGCGCCCCATTTCACGGGCATGCGCCGCATAGTTGCGCCCGACGCAAAATATCCGTCGCACAGGCAGGCGGGCCTTGCTGCCGCTGACGGCAACACTGGGTGGTGGTGGCGGAGAGAAAACGAAATCACTCATGCCTGTCCATCCCTTTCCCTTCGGCTGCTGCCACCGGATCAGGGCCTGATGGCGTGACCGGCACGTTGTCCGTCGAGCCACGAGACGCAGCAGTGGTGCCGGTGATAGGACTCGAACCTACGACCCCATCATTACGAATGACGTGCTCTACCAGCTGAGCTACACCGGCACGGGGCGCTAGATAGCAAGGAAACCCGCCGAGCGGTAGCCCAAAAAATCACGATTTCCGATCCTGCGCCTCGGGAACCACATGCGGATCGCCAAGGATTCCGTCAAGATCTTCGGATTGTTCGGCAATGATCCCGTCACCGTGGACCACGGGTCTGTCGGGGGATTCGTCGATGACCTCGGCAATCTCGGCGGGCCGCGATTCGGTCGCCGATTCAGCCACCGATTCAGCTATCGATTCAGCTACCGATTCCGGGGTCGATTCCACATCTTCGACGACTTTGTCGGTCTTGTCCTCGATTGCTCCGACAATCAGCGGCAGCATGTCCGTGGTCCCGGCGCTGGTGCCGGCCGAGGGCGGGGGAACCTCCCAGGAAAGGGTGTCGAACCCGCCGCAGTTTTCGCAGATCGGGACCCACTCGGCATGGATGTGGTGGCAATTTCCACATATCCACTGAGGCCCGCGCGAAGCGCCGAGTGCCCTGGCCAGCCAGCCACGGACAACCTCGTCCGGCGACCCCTCGCCACGCTCGATCGCGGCCATGATGGTCAAGGCGCGGATGGTCGGATCGGTCTCGGCCAGATCGCCCATTGCCTTGCGCGCGGCCGCGAAATCCCCGGCCACGATGGCCAGCTCGGCCTCCAGCATTCTTGTCTCGGGGTGGTCCGGTTTCAGTTTCAACAGCGGTTGAAAGCGCTTGCGCCGCTCTTGCGGTGTTTCGTCGGGCTGAAGCTCGGCAAAGGCGGCTGCCAGATCGGGATGCGGCTGCACGCTCCAGGCCTTTTTCAGAACCGCCACGGCCTTGCGCGAGGCATTGTTCAGCGCATGCATCTCGGCCGCCAGAACGGCTGCGGGAATCAGGTCGGGCGACAGACGATTGGCCTGCAGGGCCGCGATGCGCCCGGCCTCGATGTCGCCTGCCTCGATCTTTTCGCGCGCATCCGCCAGCGCCAGTACTGCATCGCGCCGGGCATGAACATCCTTTGGCAGAACCTTGGCGCGCAGCTTGGCCTGCAGGGTCTGGCGCGCACCTTTCCAGTCATGCTTGCGCGATTGCAGGGCAAACAGGGTGTCCAGCGTCTTTTCATGTCGGGGCCGCAATGCAAATGCCTTTTGCGCCAGTTTCAGCGCGGTATCCGTGTCGCCCTCGGCCAGTTTCTGTTTCAGAATGCCGCTGATCCCGACAAAACGGGTTTTCTCATCAGTCAGAAGTTTCTTGTAATATTCCTGCGCGCGTCTGGTATCGCCTGTCATCTCGGCCGCCTGGGCGCTGATCAGCAGGGTCAGTTCGGGCCGACGCAGGAATTTTTCCGCCTTGGCCGCCTTGGCCAGGGCAACACGCCCCTCGCCCGAGGCCAGCGCCATCAGCCCCTCGGCCAGCGCGTTGAATCCCTTGCGTTCGCGGTTGCGGTCGAAATAGCGGCTGATCGCGGTTTCATCCCCGTTCAGAAACCGGACAACCGCCATGAGCAGCCCGACAAGGCGGAAAATCAGCCAGCCAGCCAACAGGATCAGAAGGATCGCGATGATCGCGGCCAGCGGCGTAAGGGTGAATTCGATCGTGCCAATGGCCACGCGCACCTCGCCACCCACATCAATGACATAGGACGCACCGACGGTAACGGCCGCAACCGCGGCAACGAACAGGATAATCCTGACAAGGGTCCAGATCATTTCGTTTCTTTCTGCTGGCCGGCCTTGAGGGCCGATTCGAATGTCTCGAGGGCGGTCTGAACGGCAAGTCGCCGCTTGGCGGCATCCAGCCAGTCGCCCATTTCGGCCACGCCGGCAGGAGGCAGTGTCTGGACCAGATCAACAGCCTTTTTCAATTGCCCGGCCCGCAGTGCGGCCTCGGCGCGGGAAAGAATTGCATCCGGGTCGTCGCCCTGCCGCGGGGCCAGCGAGCGCGCGCCGACCTGCGCCTTCAGCCATGCCTGGAATCGCTCCCACCGGTTGCCCTGGGCCTGTGCCTCGATCGACGCCTTCAACGCACGACGCGCGGCAGGCGGGAAATCCTGCCGGAGCTGCGCCATTGTCGGCACACCCGTTTTCGCCCCGTTTTCCAGGGCAGCGGGGATACTGATCGCCGCATCCCTGGCGATCGCGCCCAAAAGCTCGCCATAGGCTCGTCCCGTGTCGATTGCAGCGCGCAAACGTTCACGCATCTTGGTCAACTCGGCGCTGCGCGCGGCTTCCTGCGCGGCCTGGCTCAGCGCGGTCACCTTCTGCTGCGCTGCCGCCAGCCGGTTGTTTATTGCCCTGGAAACCTTGTCGATCTGTCCGGCCAGCTCCTCGCGCGCGGCAACCTCGTCCTGTAACTGTTTTCCAAGGTCATCGATTCGCGCCTGCAATCGATCAAAAATTTCTACCCCTGCATTACCCGCAGTGGTTGCCCTCGAAACCACACTGTCCCTGAGGGATGTCAATCCTTCGGAAAGCGTATCCAGTCGTTTTTCCGCCCGATCAATCCGATCGCCCAGATCCGCCGACTGCCTGTCGAGCGCCTTGCGCAGCGAGGCCAGCGCCACCCGCAGCCGCGCAAGCGCCGTGTCGTTCGAACGCGCCTCCAACGCCGTCAACCTCTTGTCCAGTGCATCCAGCCGGGCCGCGGTTTCCTGCCGCAGCGTGGCGATCTCGGCGCCGCGATCAGGCGGGGGCGGTGGTGTCATGTATTCGGCCAGGCCATAGCCGAACACGGCAGCAACCACACCGCCGGCAACAAAGCCGATAAAGGGGGTCAATCCCCGTCCAGACCCCTTGCCGCCCGGCAGGGACGATTCCGACAGGGGCTCTTGCGGCGGATGGGCGGCAGCGCCTGCGGGCCTGTCATGGGGGGTATCCTCGGCGGAGGTATCATCGGGCCGCGCCGGCGCGCCCTGTTCGGCCGTTCTGTCTGCCGCATTGTCGGGATCGGTTTCGGACTGCAATTGCCGGGTGGTCCCGTTACTGTCCGTTTCGGCCGTGTCCGTTGACCTGTCATCCCCTGACCTGTCATCCCCTGTCGCGCCTTCGCCCTGGGCAACCTCGACGGCCTCGCCCTCGATCACGACCGGCTCGTTGCGTCTTTCGCCTTGCGGGATTTTCACAGGCTCGATGATTTCCGCATCGTTTCCCGCGTCACCCTCCTTGTCAATCGCGGTATCGGGTTTTGCCTCGGGCTGGTTCGGGCCTTTTGCCTTGCGCGACTTCCTGCCTGGTCGGGACGGGGGTTTTCCGGTTGTCACTCTACAAGATCCTTTCGCAGCAATAGGCCGACACAGGCTGTTAGATATGTCACCAGTCAGCCCGTCACAAGTAACAGAAAGTCGCGTCAGAGGATTGCGGCGATTTCCCGCTCGACTGCCAGAGAGTTCGGCGCGGACGCAACGCGAATCTGGTCAAGACGTTCTGAATCGAACTGTTCGGCAACATTCCGGCTGATGCACACGATGCACGCAGCCGTGGTATCCAGCCCCTGAGACGCCTCGATGAACAGACGCGCCGAGCGCGGCGAAAATAGCGGCACGATCACCTTTTGGCGGCCATCAAACAGCGCGCGGCCCTCGGATGTCAGGGAAAGGGCAACCTGTTCATAGACAACCGCTTCGCGCGCGTTCAGCCCCGCATCGCGCATCATTTTCACCAGCGGCCGGGCCACGGTTGCGCCACGCAGATAGAGGAACGCATCACCTGACGCGCCCCCTGACGCGCACGCGCGCGCACGCGCCAGATCAAGCAGGTCGTCAACCGTGCCCGCCGCCGATTCGACCGTCATGCCCAGCGTTGCGGCCATCTGCGCAGTGCGATCCCCCACACAAAGGGCCGGAATGTCCCGCCGCTCGGACAGCGCCGCAAACCCCCTGACGCCGTTGGCCGAGGTAAACAGCAGCCAGCCCACCCCCTGCAATGAAAGGTCGGCATCCAGCAATCTGATCTCAAGCAACGGGGACTGGGTGATATTGATCGCGCCTCCAAATCTGGCCTTCAGGCGCGCGGCAAATGCCTGCCCCTGCGCGCGGGGGCGCGTCACCAGGACATATGTGCCGGGATTGCCTGCCATGGGCACAGGTGTTACCTGCCACCATGACCTGTGGCAAGAAAATGCGTCCATGAAACGGAACCTCACCATCCTGGGGCTGGAAAGCAGCTGCGACGACACCGCCGCCGCCATATTGCGGCAAAGCGGCGATGATCAGCCGGTCGTTCTGTCGTCGGTCGTCTATGGCCAGACGGAACTGCACGCCGATTTCGGCGGTGTGGTGCCCGAAATCGCGGCGCGCGCTCATGCCGAAAAGCTCGACCTCTGCGTCGAGGAGGCCCTGCATCGCGCGCACCTGAAACTGCGCGACATCGACGCCATCGCCGTCACCGCCGGGCCGGGGCTGATCGGTGGCGTTCTGGCGGGCGTGATGTGCGCCAAGGGGCTGGCCGCAGGGGCCGGGCTGCCGCTGATCGGGGTCAACCATCTTGCGGGGCACGCGCTGACACCGCGACTGTCGGACGATCTGCAATATCCCTATCTGATGCTGCTTGCATCGGGCGGGCATTGCCAGTTTCTGGTCGTGCGCGCGCAGGACGATTTCACCCGCCTTGGAGGCACCATCGACGACGCCCCGGGCGAGGCATTCGACAAGACGGCGCATCTGCTGGGCCTGCCCCAGCCCGGCGGCCCCGCGGTCGAATCCGCCGCCGAACAGGGTGACGAGAGGCGGTTTTCATTCCCGCGCCCGCTGCTCGATCGCAAGGGGTGCGACATGTCCTTTTCCGGGCTCAAGACGGCGTTGCTGCGGGCCCGCGACGCGCTGATCCATGAACAGGGCGGGCTGACGAAACAGGATGTCGCCGATCTTGCGGCCTCGTTCCAGGCGGCCGTGCGCGATGTGATGGTCGAAAAGGCCCGCCGCGCGTTGAGATATTTCCCCGACCACGCCGGCACCCAGCCCGGCGCGCTGGCCGTTGCCGGCGGCGTTGCCGCCAATCGCAGCATCCGCGCCGCACTCCAACAACTATGCGAATCAGAGGGGCTGCGCTTTACCGCCCCGCCCCTGCAATACTGCACCGACAACGCGGCCATGATTGCGCTGGCGGGGCTCGAGAAATACCGCGCGGGCCAGATTGACGACATGACACTGGCCGCCCGCCCGCGCTGGCCACTGGACCAGACCAGTGCGCCGATGCTGGGAGGTGGCAAGAAGGGGGCCAAGGCATGAGCCGCATCACGGTTGCGGGCGCCGGTGCCTTTGGCACGGCACTGGCGGCCTCGCTGGCACGCGACGGGCGCGATGTTGTGCTGTGGGCGCGCGATGCGCGTGCGGCTGGCGCGATGGGAAAAACCCGCGAAAACACCCGGCATCTGGCGGGTATCGTGCTGCCGGAAAACCTGTCGATCACCGCTGATGCGGATGCGCTGGCGACGGCCGAAACCATCCTTGTGACGGTGCCGACCCAGAAACTGCGCGGCTTTCTGAACGACCACCGCCCCAGCCTCGCCGGCAAGATCTGCGTGTTGTGCTGCAAGGGAATCGAAACAGGCACCGGCCTGCTGCCCGGACAGATCCTGCGCGAAATCCTGCCAGACAGCAGAATCGCTATCCTCACGGGGCCCGGCTTTGCTGCCGAGATCGCCCGCGGCCTGCCCACCGCGCTGACGCTTGCGACGGCGCCGGGCGAACATGGCACCGCGCTGCAACAGCTGCTTTCGACCCGCTCGATCCGCCTCTATCTTTCCCATGACATGACCGGCGCGCAGCTGGGCGGTGCGCTGAAAAACGTGATTGCCATTGCCTGCGGCATCAGCATCGGCCGCAACCTGGGCGAAAGTGCGCGCGCCGCCCTGATGACCCGGGGCTATGCCGAGATGCAGCGCCTTGCCGTGGCCCTGGGCGCGCGACGCGAAACACTCGCCGGGCTCAGCGGGCTGGGCGATCTGGCATTGACCTGCACCTCGGAAAAATCGCGCAACTTCTCGCTTGGTCTGACGCTGGGCAGGGGGGGCCGGAAACAGACTGGCACCACATTCGAGGGCGCCGCCACCGCGCAGGCCAGCCTGACATTGGCCGAGCCGCTGGAAATCGAACTGCCCATCGCCCGGATCGTGGCCGATGTTCTGGCGCATCGCTGCGACATTGACGCGGCGGTTGCCGCACTGCTGTCGCGCCCGCTAAGATCGGAAAACTGACACGCGGCAAACAGGGGGCGAAACAGGGGGGAAACATGGCTTGCTGGCTGTTCAAATCGGAACCATCGACCTGGAGCTGGCAAGACCAGCTTGCCAGGGGCGAGGCGGGCGAGGAATGGGACGGGGTGCGCAACTATCAGGCCCGCAACAACATGCGGCTGATGAAGGTCGGCGACCGGGGGTTTTTCTATCACTCGCAAAAGGAAAAGGCGATCGTCGGCATTGTCGAGGTCATTACCGAGGCCCACCCCGACAGCACCACCGACGATGCGCGCTGGGAATGCGTAGATATCAAGGCGGTGCAATCGCTGCCGCGCCCGGTGACGCTGGGCATGTGCAAACACGACCCCCGTCTTGCCGATATGGTGCTGGTGAACAATTCACGCCTGTCGGTCCAGCCTGTGACAGAACAGGAATGGCAAGTGATCTGCGAACTTGGCGGGTTGAAATCCGACCGGTATTGAGGCGCAGACATTCCCCTGCCCGACCTGGCGACACGATCACCGAAGGCGCGGCTGTCGGAAAATGCAATAATGCCGGGGAACCGAGGGCCCCAGCGGACCGGGACCCTCGACCACCCCACGTGTGCTCCACCACACGCTCATGATATCAGTCCCGGCCATCCTGGCCCGTGCGACCGACAATAGGCGCAGGCGGCCTCGGCGGCAAATCCGAAATCATGACAATTTTACCGAACCGGGGATCGACTCACACACAGGGCTTTTCCCCGGCAGCGGGAACACCTTTCACGCCTTGCCGTTCATCTACCGGGTCTGCCGCGGGGGTCAGGCACGCAGCCGGCAAGCCACGCGAGGTGGGCACCATGTCGGACGCCAAAGATGCGGCGGCAGCACGATCTGGCGCCATAAAATTTCGCGCTTGCGCCGATTCCCGCTTGTGATCCGTCTCGTTTTTTGCCCAGATCGACAAAACGACAACAGGAGGGACAGACCGGACATGACGTCATATCTGAAATCCACACCCGACAACGAGGGCTTTTTTGGTGACTATGGCGGGGCGCAATTGCCGCCTCCGCTCGAACCCCATTTCAAGGAAATTCGCGAAGCCTACCAGAAGATTTCGAAATCAGCCGATTTCATCAACGAGCTGCGCTATATCCGAAAACATTTTCAGGGCCGCCCGACCCCGGTTTCGCATCTCAAGAACCTCTCCGAGATCTGCGGCGGCGCCCAGATCTATGCCAAGCGCGAGGATCTCAACCACACCGGCGCGCACAAGCTGAACCATTGCATGGGCGAGGCCCTGCTTGCCAAATACATGGGCAAGACCAAGCTGATGGCCGAAACCGGCGCGGGCCAGCACGGCGTGGCGCTCGCCACCGCAGCCGCCTATTTCGGCATGGAATGCGAAATTCACATGGGCGAGATCGACATCGAGAAAGAGGCACCCAACGTCACCCGCATGAAACTGCTGGGCGCGACGGTCGTTCCCGTCGGCTTTGGCGGGCGTTCCCTGAAAGAGGCCGTGGACAGCGCATTCCAGGCCTATGTACCGCAGGCCGACAAGGCGCTGTTTGCCATTGGTTCGGTCGTCGGGCCGCATCCCTTCCCGATGATGGTGCGCGATTTCCAGCATGTCGTCGGCATCGAGGCCCGCGAACAGTTCGAGGAAATGACCGGCGACCTGCCCGACATGGTCGCCGCCTGTGTCGGTGGCGGATCAAACGCCATGGGCCTGTTTTCCGGCTTTATCGACGAAGACGACGTTGCCCTTTACGGGGTCGAGCCGATGGGCACCTCGTCCAGGCTGGGCGACCATGCCGCCACCATCACCTTTGGCGAAGATGGCGACATCCACGGTTTCCGTACGCTGGTGCTGAAAGACGACAAGGGCGAGCCCGCCCCCGTGCATACGGTTGCCTCGGGCCTCGATTATCCCGGCGTCGGCCCGGAACACGCCCATCTGCACAAGACCGGCCGCGTGACCTATACCTCGGCCAACGACAAAGAGGCGATTGATGCCTTCTTTGCCCTGTCGCGCCACGAAGGCATCATCCCCGCGCTGGAAAGCGCACATGCGGTTGCCTTTGCCATGCGCGAGGCGCCCAGACATCCGGGCAAGTCGATCCTGATCAACCTGTCGGGCCGCGGCGACAAGGATATCGACTATGTGGTCGAGAAATTCGGCATCGGCGAAACCGACTGACCCCTCGCCGGTCTGACACGAAAAAACCCGCCCGGAACATCGCCGGGCGGGTCTTGCGTTTCTGCGATCTGCGGGATCGATCAGTAACGGTAATGTTCCGGCTTGAACGGGCCTTCGGGGGTCACGCCGATATAGGCGGCCTGTTCCGGGCTGAGCCTGGTCAGCTTGACACCGATGCGGCCCAGATGCAGGCGCGCGACCTTTTCATCCAGATGCTTGGGCAGGATATAGACCTTGTTTTCATACTTGCCGTTGTTCTGCCACAGCTCGATCTGGGCCAGCACCTGGTTGGTGAATGACGCCGACATCACGAAAGACGGGTGGCCCGTGGCGTTGCCAAGGTTCAGCAGGCGCCCCTCGGACAGCAGGATGATCCGGTTGCCGCTGGGCATTTCGATCATGTCCACCTGGTCCTTGATGTTGGTCCATTTGTGGTTTCTCAGCGCGGCGACCTGAATTTCATTGTCGAAATGGCCGATATTGCCGACGATCGCCATGTCCTTCATCTCGCGCATATGCTCGATGCGGATCACGTCCCTGTTGCCGGTGGTGGTGATAAAGATGTCGGCATCCCTGACCACATCTTCAAGCAACACGACCTCGAACCCGTCCATCGCGGCCTGCAGCGCGCAGATGGGATCGACCTCGGTCACCTTGACGCGCGCGCCGGCACCCCGCAGCGACGCGGCCGAACCCTTGCCCACATCGCCATAGCCGCAGACGACCGCCGTCTTGCCGGCCAGCATCACGTCGGTCGCGCGGCGGATACCATCGACCAGCGACTCGCGGCAGCCATATTTGTTGTCGAATTTCGACTTGGTCACGCTGTCATTGACGTTGATCGCGGGAAACGGCAGCAGGCCCTTGCTGACCAGCTCGTACAGGCGATGTACGCCGGTGGTGGTTTCCTCCGACACGCCCTTGATGGCGTCACGCTGTTTGGTGAACCAGCCGGGGCTTTCCTTGAGGCGCTTTTTTATCTGGGCAAAAAGGGCAACCTCTTCTTCCGAGGTCGGCACCTCGATCAGATCGGTTTCGCCATTTTCGACCCGCGCACCCAGCAGGATATACATGGTCGCATCGCCACCATCATCGAGGATCAGGTTGCAGGTGCCTTCGGGGAACTGGAAAATGCGGTCGGCGTAATCCCAGTATTCCTCAAGGGTTTCGCCCTTGATGGCAAAGACCGGCACACCGCTGGCGGCAATCGCGGCGGCGGCGTGGTCCTGGGTCGAAAAGATGTTGCACGAAGCCCAGCGCACATCGGCGCCCAGCGCGACCAGCGTTTCGATCAGCGCGGCGGTCTGTATGGTCATGTGCAGGCTGCCTGCAATGCGCGCGCCCTTCAGGGGCTTGCTGTCGCCATATTCCTCGCGCAGGGCCATCAGGCCGGGCATCTCGGTTTCGGCGATATCCAGTTCCTTGCGGCCAAAATCTGCAAGGCCGATATCCTTTACGATGTAATCGGTGGTCACGGGCACGGGCTCCTTCAATACATGTTCGCAGGCTCCCTTATCACCGGCATGGCTGCTGGACAATGGCTTACCCTCCGGCATAGTTTGCAGCCCTGCACAACAGGGAAACACGCATCGGATGAAACAGCCCCGCGCCTGGCAAAGAATGCTCTCGGGTCGCATACTCGACCTGCTCGACCCGTCTCCCCTGGATATCGAGATCCAGGACATTGCGCGCGGCCTGTCCTTTCAGGCCCGCTGGAACGGGCAGACGCGAGGGGAATACGCCTACAGTGTTGCCGAACATTCGCTCCTGGTCGAGGAGCTGTTCCATCGCCTCTATCCCCGGAGCCTGGCCAAATGGCGCCTTGCCGCGCTGCTGCATGATGCGCCCGAATTCGTGATCGGCGACATGATTTCGCCGGTCAAGGCGGCCGTCGGACCCGGCTATCGCGCGCTCGACCAGCGCCTGATGGCAGCGGTGCATCTGAGATTCGGCCTGCCTGCCACGCTGCCGACCGGAATCAAGGCCCGGATCAAGCGGGCCGATCGCATCTCGGCATGGATGGAGGCAACCCAGATTGCCGGATTCGATCGCGACGAGGCTGACCGCCTGTTCGGCAAACCGCGATCAGACATTATCCAGGGCATGGAAATCCGCCTGCGTCCTCCGGTCGAGGTGCACGCCGATTTTCTGGCCCGTCACGCGGCGCTGCTGGCGCTGATCTGACGGCGCCCTGTCACCACAGCGCCATTCGCGTTATACCGTGATGAGGAAACCGCGCGAAAGATACCGATGCAGGCCCCGTTACAGACGCTGACCCGATTGTTTGCCGCCCTGCTGCTGGCCCTGACGCTGGGCGGTTGCGCAAGCAAGTTCAAGACATATGACGGCCCCGCAGTCACCCGCGTCGTCCTGGTCAAGAGCACGCGCAAGCTGTATCTCATGCATGGCGACCAGAGGTTGAAAAGCTATGATGTCGATCTTGGTTTTGCCCCCGTCGGCCCCAAACGTTTCGAGGGCGACGGCCGCACCCCCGAGGGGCGCTATGTCATCGACCGCCGCAACCCCGACAGCCAGTACCATCTGAGTCTGGGAATATCCTACCCCAACGCCGCAGACATTGCCCGGGCCCGCAAGGCCGGGCGCGATCCGGGCGGCGACATCTTCATTCACGGCGGCCCGACCCGGTTGGCCGATTTCGGCCGCAAGGACTGGACTGCCGGATGCATCTCGGTCAGCAATCGCGAGATCGAGGAAATCTATGCCATGGTCAGGAACGGGACCGAAATCGATATCCTCCCCTGACCACGGCCCGGGTCACCGGCGGGGCTAACCACCCATGACCAGCGTCCACCATATCTTGCCGCTGGGTTCCTGATACCATGAAATGCCCATATAGCGCGCTTCGGGATTCATGATCACGGTGCGGGTATCGTCCTCTTCCATCCATGCGGCCAGGGTCAGGACGTCATTCTCGAAGGTTTCCGAGATGTTTTCGCCCAGCAGCGGGCCCTTGTAGCCCGCCCGCTTGACCCGATCGACGGGTGACGAACCGTCCGAGCCAAAATGCCAGGCCCTGTTCTGTACCGACATGTCCCGCGAATGCGTCGCGGCGGCTGCGGTCAGCTCGGGCGACAGTTCCACCGCCTGCAGGCCACTTGCACTGCGCAGAGCGTTCACCGCGTCCAGCATCCTGAGCGGAATCCTGTTGGCCTCGCGCTTGGTTATCTTGAAAACCGCGGGCAGCGGCTTGCCATCCGGGCCGAGCTGCGGCTTGGAGACGGTGCATCCCGCCAGGGTTATCGTCAGCGCGAGAAGGACTAGAGCCAGGCGTTTCATCGTTGTCATTCCATCCGTTGGGAAACCGGAACCACTCCTAACCTCTTGTCCCGCCCCTTTCAAACCATAGCGTGTTGAATTATGCCAGATAACAGCAGTTTGAATTGAGACCTCTTTTTTCGGGTATTACCCTTTGGAACGGAATACCAGAAGGAGACGCACACATGGCAAA
The DNA here is from genome assembly GCA_964637875.1 of uncultured Rhodobacter sp. Lineage (GTDB taxonomy): Bacteria > Pseudomonadota > Alphaproteobacteria > Rhodobacterales > Rhodobacteraceae > UBA5972. Next base: position 14,627 of record CAZWXK010000002.1, on the reverse strand, counting down.
GGGTGACCGGATCATCCTGACTCGTCGTGCCTTCACACAAACACTGGCGATCGGGATCGGCGCCGCCGCGGGCGCGCTGCCCCTTGGCGCCGAGGCACAGGACCAGGCAGACGCCCCGCGAATTGCGCGGCACAACATTTCCAGCTTTACCGCCAGAAAATGGCAGGACTACTTCAAGACCAGGAAGAACGGCGTCATCCTGGTCGATACCAACGAACGCGTCCTGCATTTCTGGTCCGAAGACGGGACGATCTACAGGCTTTATCCGACCAGCGTTCCCCTGACCGATCAGCTGACCAGACGCGGCAGGACCCGAATCATCCGCAAGGTCAAGGGCCCCTCCTGGCGACCGACCCCGGCCATGAAGCGGCGCAATCCCGACTGGCCCGATTATGTTGGCCCAGGCCCGGACAATCCGCTGGGATTGTACGCATTGTATCTATCCTGGCAATATTATCGCATCCATGGCACCAATGACACACGCAAGATCGGCCGTCGCTCGTCCAATGGTTGCATAGGCCTGTACAATCGAGACATCGAGGAGCTGTTCAATCTGACCAAGGTAGGCACACAGGTGTTGCTAATTTAGCGATATTTTGCGAAACCTGTGTTTGTCCTCGACGCAGAAGCATTGCAATTGCAAGTCATTGCTGCTTAAAAATGGGGACGAGGTACAGTCTTGGGTGCTTGCGGCGGGGTTCCCTACCTTCCCCAAAATGCGGCAGGCGAAATTTGGAGGATACAATGAAATCACTCGCTCTTGCAGCTGCTCTTTCGGTCGCTGCCACTGCGGCTCTCGCCGGTGGCCTGAACAAGCCGGTCATGGAACCGGTCGTCGTTCAGCAGTCCGCCGCTTCTTCGTCGGGCGGCATGGTCCTTCCGCTGATCCTGCTCATGGTTCTGCTGGCTGCGCGCTAAGGCCCGCACCGTACCATTGCAAAGGTTTCCGAAAGGCGGCGCGGCATGTGCCGCCTTTCGCATTTTCACGACCGCTCTCTTGCGGCCAGCGCCCGCAGACCCTCGCGATAGGTCGGGTAGATCAGCCTGACCCCCAGCTCGTGCTTGATCCGGTTGTTGCGCACCTTTTTCGATTCGGCATAGAAACTGCGCGCCATGGGCGACATGTCGGCCGTCGCAAAATCTTCGGCCTCGGGCACCGGCACACCCAACAGCCCCGCGGCAAAGCCGATCACCTCCTGGGGCGGGGCGGCCTCGTCATCACACACATTGTATACGGCCCCCGGATCGGGCCGCCTGATCGAGGCCCGCAGTACCTGGGCGATATCCTCGACATGGGCACGGCTGAATACCTGCCCCGGCTTGACGATCCGCCGTGCCGTGCCCTTGCGCAGCTTGGCAAAGGGACCGCGCCCGGGGCCATAGATCCCGGCCAGACGGAAAATGTGCAGGGGCAGGTCGTTGCGCCGTGCCAGATCCTGCCACGCGCGTTCGGCCGCGACCCGCCATCTGCCACGCCGGGTTGCCGGGGAAAGAGCGGTGTCCTCATCCACCCAGCCGCCCTGATGGTCGCCATAAACGGCGGTGGTGGAAAGATATCCGATCCACTTCAGCTGTTTTGCCCGCGTGGCGATCTGATGCCCGAACGCGGCAAGAACCGGATCGCCCCCCTGACCGGGCGCAATGGATTGCAGGATATGCGTTGCAGCCCCGAGATCCGCGTCCAGATCCGTACCCGGCCACAGCCGGCCTTCGACACCCATCCGCCGCATTTCGGCCAGCCTGTCCCGGTCGCGGGTGGTGCCGATCACCCTCCAGCCGTCGGCAATCAGCCCCGGCGACAGCGCCGACGCCGTATAGCCATGGCCGAATATCAGCATGACCCTTTCCATCGTCAACCTCCCTTGTGCCCCGTGCCCCGCAATCGCGCCAGCGCCCAACATGCGGCATCACAAACGCCTTCGTCGGGGTCTTTCTGCAATCCCTTGATCGACCCTATCATGCTGCAATCACCAGAATTACCAATGGCATACAGGACATTCCTGACAAATCGGTTTCGCCCGGACCGCTTGATCGGAGACCCCGAAAACAGCGCCCTGAATCCCGCATCGTCCAGCTGCACCAGATCGGCCAGTCGCGGTGCCTTCAACGCCACGCGCGCGTGATAGCGTGCCTCGCGCGCGTGGCGGGCAAACTTGTTCCATGGACATGCCGCAAGGCAATCGTCGCATCCATAGATATGGTTGCCCAGCGCGGGGCGCAACGCCTCGTCCACAGGCCCGACATGTTCGATCGTCAGATAGGAAATGCAGCGCCGCGCATCCAGTTGATAAGGCGCGGGAAAGGCCCCCGTCGGGCAGGCATCCAGACAGGCCCGGCACCGACCGCAGTGATCGGCCCCGGGCCGGTCGCGCGGCAGGGGAATTGTGGTAAAGATCGCCCCCAGAAAGAACCAGCTGCCCAGCGTGCGGCTGACCAGATTGGTATGTTTTCCCTGCCAGCCCAGGCCCGCCGCCTGGCCCAGGGGCTTTTCCATGACCGGGGCGGTATCGACAAAGACCTTGATCTGCGCATTGTCAACCTGATCGAGCAGCCATCGGCCCACCCGCTTGAGCCGCTTTTTCACGATATCGTGGTAATCCCGGTTGCGGGCGTAAACCGATATTGCCCCCCGATCGGGCATTCCGACAACCCGCATCGGGTCGTCATCGGGGCCGTAATTTTCGGCCAGCATGATGACGGCGCGCGCCTCGGGCCACAGGGCTGTCGGATCGCTGCGCCAATGCATCCTTTCGGCCATCCAGCCCATCGAACCATGACGTCCCATCGCAACAAATTCGCGCAAGTGGTTGCCGGCGCGGGAAATATCGCTGGGGAGGCAAACCCCGACTGCCGCAAATCCCTCGTCCAGGGCCTTGCGTTCCAGCGCCGCCCGCAGGGCCTTCAAAAATCCAGATCCGCATAATGGGGCGGCTGCGGAAAGCCCGGTACATGATCCGCCAGAAGCGACCGGAACGCAGGGCGCGACTTGATCGTCGCATACCAGTCCTTGACCGCGCGACTGCGGTTCCAGTCGACATCGCGGATATAATCAAGACAGGAAAGATGGGCCGCGGCGGCGAAATCGGCCAGGGTCAACCGGTCGCCTGCCAGCCAGCGCCGCCGCTCCAGCAACCAGCCCATGTAATCAAGGTGATACTTGATATTGCGCGCACCATTCTTGACATTTCTGCTGTCGGGATAGCCCGCCTGCATGATTTTCTTGTTGACCCGTTCATACAGCAGGTTGGCGGTAACTTCGCGGTGGAACTTGTCATCGAACCAGAACACGAGCCGGCGCACCTCGGCGCGCTCGGCCGGGGTGCGGGGCATCAGGGGCGGGTCGGGGTTTACCTCTTCCAGATACTCGCAGATCGCGCTGCTTTCGGCCAGGACAAGCCCGCCCACCCGCAGCACGGGCACCTGTCCCGCGGGGTTCATTACCAGGAAATCCTTGCGCTTTTCCCAGTATCTTTCCTCGATCAGCTCGACCTCGATCCGTTTCTCGGCCAGGACCAGGCGGACCTTGCGGCAAAAGGGTGAAAGAGGGGCATGATACAGCTGGTGCATATTCTGACTGCTCGGGTTCGCGATTGCCATATGCCTCTTTGCCGCTTTGTCAGGCGTTTTTCAACACCAGAAAACAGCTGTCTCTGCCATCGCGGGCAATGGTGCGGGCCCCATCCATGATTGCGCGCACCCGTTTGCGCAACTGCGCCGATGGCCGCACCGGCGAGCGGTTTTTCGGATCGGGCAGAACCGCCGCCAACCGGGCCGCCTGCTCCAGGGACAATGCGTCTGCACCCACCCCGAAATAGGATCTTGCCGCGGCTTCGACGCCAAAAATTGCGCGTCCCGTCTCGGCCATGTTCAGATAGACCTCCAATATCCTGCGCTTGCTCCAGATCAGCTCGACCAGCAGGGTCGTTTCCGCCTCGAGCGCCTTGCGCAACCAACTGCGCGCCGGCCAGAGGAAAACATTCTTTGCGACCTGCTGCGATATGGTCGAGGCGCCCCGCAATCGTCTGCCACCGCTATCGATCACCTTGCGAATCGCCTGCATGTCGAACCCCCAATGCAGACAGAAATTTGCATCCTCGGCCGCCACCGCCGCGCGGGCCATGTCAGGTGATATTCTCTCCAGTGGTACCCATTCCTGGCGCACGCCGCCAAGTGCCCGCGATTGGGAAAACATGTAGAAATCGGTTGGCGGATCGACCACCGAAAACAGCGCGACCAACATGACCTGGGCCGCAAACAGAACCAGCAGGATACGCCCGATGATTCGGGGGCTTGCACGCAATCCGGCACGCAGCCGGGACGAAAGGGGCTGCTTGCGCCGTCTTGCCCCTTTCCGTCTGCCCGTCGATTTCCGTTTTCCTGCCACATCCCAGCTATATGCCGGCACACGCGGTTAGGAAAGCCTACAATGCCGGGCGGATGACATGGGCGATACGGATCAGCTCGTCCCGCGCGACCGGTCCGGTCAGGACGAGGTCCAGCTTGCCCGAGCGCCAGGCCAATGTGCCGACCTCGCCTTCGCGGGCAAAGGCAAAGGCCTTTCCCTTGCCGCGCGTCGGTTGCAGATACAGCGTCACCCGCTTGCCCGAAGCCGTCCGATACATCAGCTGCCCGGCAGGTCCATCCGGCCCCGGCAACAGGCGCCCCCCCATGAGGGTAAGGCCCTCATCCGTCAGGTCCGGTATGGGAACCGGCCGGCCCAGCCGGTTTCCCAGCCATGTGCCCAGATGGTCGCGTGCCTGCGCCGATACTTCGACGGGGTGCAGTTTTTCCGGCACAAAGACGCGGTGCGCCGCCAATGCCGCCGTGATCTCGGAGTTCGGGCCCGCACCGGCACCTGTTGCCAGCTGTCCCCGCAGAACCCATCCGCCCGCTCCGCTGATCGCGATCAGTACAACCGCCCCCGCGACCCGACGCAAACGGCCCGCCCATCTTTCCTGCCGGCGGGCGCGGATATTTTCGATCCTGAAACGATCGGGAAGGCTGGCATCGCCCAGCGGCGCAAGGGTTTCGCGCAGATGCTGGGCTATTTCCATATCCTTTTCGATGCGACGGCGAATCTCGGGGTGGCTGCGCAGCCACTGATCGACCAGTGCATGACGTGCCTCGTCCAGTTCGCCGTCGACATAGGCGTTCAGGTCATCTTCGCCAATGGGTCTTGTTTCGCGGGTCATTTAACCCTCCTCAGCCGTTGCGCCGGTGGTGTGGTGGCAAGTTCGCGCAGCTTGCCGCGGGCCCGGTTCAGGCGCGACATCAACGTACCCACCGGGATACCCATGATTCCTGATGCCTCCGCGTAGGAAAACCCTTCGACCGATACCAGAAGAACGGCCATGCGTTGTTCATCGGGCAGCGTGGACAGCAGGCTCAGTACCTGTTTCAGCTCGATCTTCTGTTCCGCGCTGGAGTCCGCGCTGTGCACATGCTCGATATCGGTGCCGGGATCCGGGATCATGCGCAGCGCACGGCGATGGGCGCTGATGTGCAGATTGCGCAATATCGTGAACAACCACGGCCTGAGGGGCAACCCCGGCTTGCGCAGGTTCCAGCGCGACAATGCGCGTTCCACCGTATCCTGCACCAGGTCATCGGCCCGGTCGCCATCGCCCGTCAACGCATGGGCAAACCGGCGCAAATGCAGGATACAGGCCTCGATCTCCTGATCTCGGGTTTTCATGTTCTTTTTCCTGTAGTCCTGACCCATTTACGCAACCGGCACGAAAAAATTCCCCGGCCGAGGGAATATTTTTCACGTGGCGGCGTATTTCCCATGTGCGACACGCGCCCAACAATCATAACCGAAAGGGAACAGACCATGAAATTTGCAAAAATCGCCATTCTTGCCGCCTTGCCGATGGCCGCCGGCCTTGCCGCCAATGCGGACGAGATCATGGCCGCACCGCAGCCCGCGGGCAAGAGCGTGACCATCGAATCGCTCACCATCACCGGCGACGGCTGGTTGGTGATCCATGCGATCAAGGATGGCAAACCGGTCGTGCCCGGATCGCTTGGCCACGTCGCGGTCAAGGCCGGGACCGACAAGAATGTCGTCGTCCCTCTGGATGCGCCGACCAGCCCCGGGCAGAAGGTGCTTGCGATGCTCCATGTCGACGCCGGCAAGAAGGGCACATATGAATTTCCGGGCGCCGATCACCCGGTGAAAAAGAACGGCAAGCCCGTGGTCAAACCGATTCCGATCAAGTGATCGCGACAAGCCGACCAGATCAGGACCCGGCCGGCCACCCTGGCGGCGCCGGGTCCTTGATTCTCGGGTTCCCTCGGGCCGTCAGGCCGTCAGGCTGTCGACCGTGTCGCTCAGCGGATGGCGCAGATGGGGCAGCATCTCCTTGGGGCAGACCTGCAGGAAATGCGCGCGCTCGTCATCCCAGTTCGCCAGAATATGCTGGGCACGGGCACTGCGGGTCTCGGCGGCGTGTTCGGCAATGAGGGCGCGCAACTCGCCCTCCCAGTGGCGCGAGGACAGTCTGTTGACAACCACCGATTCCATGTTGATGTGATCCTGCGCCTTGCCGGCAGGATCATAGAGATAGGCCATTCCCCCGGTCATGCCGGCGGCAAAGTTCTTGCCGATCGACCCCAGAATCACCGCGACCCCGCCGGTCATGTACTCGCACCCGTTCGAGCCGCAGCCCTCGACCACCACACGCGCGCCTGAATTGCGCACGGCAAAGCGCTCGCCAGCGCGGCCGTTGGCAAACAGCTTGCCCGCGGTTGCGCCATACAGGACCGTGTTGCCGATGATCGTGTTTTCCTCGGGGACCAGCGGCGATACCAGCGGCGGGCGCACGACGATGATACCCCCCGACAGGCCCTTGCCGACATAGTCGTTCGCATCGCCCGATACCTCGATCTTGAGGCCGGGCGCCGCAAAGGCGCCCAGGGATTGGCCGGCCGAGCCCGACAGCTTGATCGTCAGGTGATCGGGTTGCAGGTTGTTGCGCATGCCGAAACGACGCACGATGTGGCTGGAGGCGCGGGTGCCGATGGTGCGATCGGTATTTTGCACCGAATAGGACAGCTGCATCTTTTCGCCGTCGTTGAAAAAACGCTCGGCGTCCTTGATGATCTCGGCGTCCAGCGTATCGGGCACCTCTTGCCGGGGCTTTTTGCGGTCATAGGTGATGTTGTGGCCTTCATCGACCGACAACAGCATCGGGTTCAGATCCAGATCGTCCAGATGGGCCGAGCCCCGACTGACCTGGGTCAAAAGGTCGGCACGGCCGATCACCTCGTCCAGGCTGCGGGCGCCGATGCTGGCCAGGATCTCGCGCACCTCCTGCGCGTAGAAAGTGATCAGATTCACGACCTTGTCGGCCGTTCCGGTGAATTTCCTGCGCAGGCGCTCATCCTGTACGCAGATGCCGACGGGGCAGGTGTTGCTCTGGCATTGGCGCACCATGATGCAGCCCATCGCAATCAGCGCGGCGGTGCCGATGCCGAATTCTTCGGCCCCCATCATGGCGGCGATCACGATATCGCGCCCTGTACGCAGCCCGCCATCGGTGCGCAAGGTTACACGATCACGTAAATTATTCAGTGCAAGCACTTGATGTGCCTCGGTTAATCCCATTTCCCACGGCAGGCCGGCATATTTGATGCTGGTGGCCGGGCTGGCCCCGGTGCCGCCATTGTGGCCGGAAATCAGGATCACATCGGCCTTGGCCTTGGCCACACCGGCTGCAATCGTGCCAACACCGCTGGCCGCAACCAGTTTGACCGTTACCTTGGCTTTCGGGTTTATCTGCTTGAGATCATAGATCAATTGCGCCAGATCTTCGATCGAATAGATATCGTGATGCGGCGGCGGGCTGATCAATGTCACGCCGGGCGTAGAATGGCGAAGCCGCGCGATCAGCTCGGTCACCTTGATGCCGGGCAGCTGCCCCCCCTCGCCGGGCTTGGCACCCTGGGCAACCTTGATTTCCAGCTCTTCGCAGTGGTTCAGATATTCCGCCGTCACCCCGAACCGGCCCGAGGCAACCTGCTTGATCTTGGCGCTGGGGTTGTCGCCATTGGGTTCGGGCGTGAAATGGGCCGGGTCCTCGCCGCCTTCGCCGCTGTCGGACTTGGCGCCGATGCGGTTCATGGCAATGTTCAGCGTCTTGTGCGCCTCGGGCGACAGCGCGCCGAGGCTCATCCCCGGGGTGACAAAGCGCTTGCGGATCGAGGTGATGCTTTCCACCTCCTCCAGCGGGATCGGGTCGAGCTGGGGCTTGAAATCCAGCAGATCGCGCAGGTGGATCGGCGGGTTGGCCCGCATCCTGGCCGAGTATTTCTTCCACAGATCATAGGACGCCTGATCGCAGGCCGACTGCAACAGATGCATCGACTGCGCGCCCCAGGCGTGTTTCTCGCCCGTGCGGCGTGCCTTGTAGAACCCGCCAATCGGCAGCATGTCCGCCTGCCCCAGCCAGCCCTTGGCATGCACGGCCGAAATCTTGCGCTGGACGCCGGTCACGCCGATGCCTGAAATCCGGCTGTGCATGCCGGGGAAATATTCCGCCACCATCGAACGGCTCAGGCCCACGGCCTCGAAGTTCAGCCCGCCGCGATAGCTGGAGATCACCGAAATGCCCATCTTGGACATGATTTTCAGCAGGCCCTGGTTGATGGCGCTCGCGTAACGTTCGACCGCGGCATCCAGCGGCCCGTCGATCAGACCGCGCGTAACACGATCGGCGATGGAATCCTGTGCCAGATAGGCGTTGACCGTCGTTGCGCCGCAACCGATCAGCACGGCGAAATAATGCGGATCAATACATTCGGCCGCGCGCACATTCAGCGAACAGAAGGTCCGCAACCCCTTGCGAGTCAGATGCGAATGCACCGCCGAGGTCGCCAGAATCATCGGCATCGGCACCTTGTCGGCATCCTGGAAATGGTCGGTCAGGATCAGGTGCATTGCACCCGATCGCACGGCATCCTCGGCCTCGGCGCGCAGTTTTTCAAGGGCGTGCCGCAAGGCACCATCGCCGCCGTCGCGCACAAAGGTACAGTCCAGCTCGGCAACGTCGCGACCGAAATGTTTGACCATTTCCTCGAATTTCGCGTTCGAGACAAACGGGCTCTCCAATGTCAGGATCTCGGTCTGGGTATTGTCTTCGTCCAGCACGTTCTTGAGGTTGCCAAAGCGCGTTTTCAGGCTCATCACCCGATATTCGCGCAGGCTGTCGATCGGCGGATTCGTGACCTGGCTGAAATTCTGCCGGAAGAAATGTGACAGGGGTCGGTACTGGTCCGAAAGCACGGCCGAGGGGGTGTCGTCCCCCATGCTGGCGATCGCCTCTTTCCCGTCCTCGACCATGGGCTGGAGGATCTGCTCCAGTTCCTCCAGCGTATAGCCCGCGGCAATCTGCCGCTTGCGCAGTTCGTCGCCCTCGAACATTGCCTTTTCGGCTACGTGACCGGTTTCCCTTTCGAGATCGACAATCGAGCCCACCCATTCGCCAAATGGGCGCGAGGCGGCCAGCTCGTCCTTCAGTTCGGCGTCATGCAGCAGACGCCCGTCTTTCATGTCAACGGCCAGCATCTGGCCGGGGCCCAGCGCGCCCTTTTCGACGACGGTTGCCTCGTCGGGCGGCACCATGCCCGCCTCGGAGCCGGCGATCACCAGCCCGTCACCGGTGACCACATAGCGCATGGGCCGCAGGCCGTTGCGATCGAGCCCCGCGCAAACCCAGCGCCCGTCGGTCATGGCCAGCGCCGCGGGGCCATCCCAGGGCTCCATCACGCTGTTGCAATAGGAATACATGTCCTGCCACGCCTTGGGCATTTCCCTGGTCGAGTTCGACCAGCTCTCCGGCACCAGCATGGTCTTGGCCATCGGGGCGTTACGACCGGCGCGCACCAGAACCTCGAACACCGCATCCAGCGCAGCCGAATCGGACGACCCCTGAGCAACGATCGGCTTGATATCCTCGGCGTGGTCCCCGAACGCATTGGACGCCATACGAATCTCGTGGCTTTTCATCCAGTTGAGGTTGCCTCTTAACGTGTTGATTTCACCGTTATGGGCCAACATGCGGAAAGGCTGGGCCAGCCACCATTGCGGGAATGTATTGGTGGAGTAGCGCTGGTGATAGATGGCAAAGGCGCTTTCGAATCGCTCGTCCTTGAGGTCGGGATAGAATTCCGCAACCTGTTCGGCCAGCATCATTCCCTTGTAGATGATCGACCGGCATGACAACGAACAGATATACAGATCATAGACCTGGGCGGCAGCCGCGGCCTTTTCGATGCGGCGGCGGATGACGTACAGCTCGCGCTCGAATGTCTCCTCATCCGCGCCCTTGGCGTTGCTGATGATGATCTGCTCGATCTCGGGGCGGGTCGCATTTGCCTTTTCGCCAAGACAGCTGACATCGACGGGCACATGGCGCCAGCCATAGATGTGATAACCCATGCGCAGGATTTCAGATTCGACGATGGTACGGCAGGTCTCCTGTGCGCCCGAATCGGTACGCGGCAGAAACACCTGCCCCACGGCAATCAGCCTGTCCGTTTCCGGCTCGTGGCCGGTACGACGGATCTGGTCGTAAAAGAACCTGACCGGGATCTGGACGTGAATCCCCGCGCCGTCGCCTGTCTTGCCGTCGGCATCGACGGCGCCCCGGTGCCAGACCGCCTTGAGCGCGTCGATCCCGTTCTGCACCACCTTGCGCGAGGGCTTGCCGTCGATCGATACGACCAGTCCGACGCCGCACGAGGCGTGCTCGTCATCGGGGCGGTACATGCCCTGTTCAGCCACAAGATCGCGCCTGGCCGTGTAATCGGCGATCCAGTTTTCGTCGAATTTCGTCATCTTTACCGCTCCTCCGGGCGATGCGGCAGCCGAACCCGGCCGCCGGTCTGTTCTGGTTCGTATCCGGTCTATTCCGCGGCCGCGCGCGATTCGCTGTTCAGCTGTTCGAGGATGCTGTCGGCAGCGGCGCGGCCGTCGGCAATGGCCCAGACCACCAGCGACGCCCCCCGCACGATATCGCCCACAGCATAGACACCGGGCATGTCGGTACGGAAACTGCGGAAATCGGCCTTGATCGTACCCCAGCGTGTCACGGGCAGGTCGGGCTGGCCCCATGATGCGGGCAGGTCTTCGGGCTCGAATCCCAGTGCCTTGATCACAAGGTCGGCCTCTTCGGTATAGGTCGAACCCTCGATTTCCTCGGGGCGCTGGCGGCCGGTCACATCAGGTGGGCCAAGGCGCATGCGCGCAACCCTGACACCGGTGACATGGTTTTCACCGATAAATCCCCTGGGGGCCGTCAACCAGACGAATTCGACGCCCTCCTCCTCGGCATTGGCGGTTTCGCGTTTGCTGCCGGGCATGTTGGCGCGGTCGCGCCGGTACAGGCACCTGACCGATTTCGCGCCCTGACGGATGGCGGTGCGCACACAGTCCATTGCGGTATCGCCCCCGCCGATGACCACCACTTTCTTGCCTTCGGCCCACATTTCGCCCGAGTCGATCTCGGGTACTTTATCACCAAAATTCAATCGGTTGGCCGCTGTAAGATAATCCAACGCCTGAACGATTCCGCGCAGGCCGGAACCGGGGCCTGCGATATCGCGCGCCTTGTATACGCCGGTCGCTATCAGCACGGCATCGTGGCGGTCACGAAGTTCGGCGAAACCGACATCTTTGCCCACATTGCAGTTCAGACGAAAGATGACGCCGCCTTCGGTCAGCTGCTGAACGCGGCGCTGAACGACATGTTTTTCCAGCTTGAAGGACGGAATACCATAGGTCATCAGGCCGCCCGCGCGGTCGTGACGGTCATAGATCGTCACCTGCACGCCTGCCCGGCGCAGACGGTCGGCCGCGGCCAGGCCGGCGGGGCCTGCTCCGATGATGCCGATGCTTTCCTTTCTTTCGGTGCGGGGCCTGATGGGGCGGACCCAGCCCTTTTCCCATGCGGTATCGGTGAGGTATTTCTCGATCGAGCCGATGGTTACCGTGCCGTGGCCCGCCTGTTCGATGACGCAGTTTCCCTCGCACAGCCGGTCTTGCGGGCAGATGCGGCCGGTGATTTCGGGGAATGTGTTGGTCTCCTGGCTGAGGAGATAGCCCTCCTCCAGCCGGTCTTCGGCCGTCATCAGCAACCAGTCCGGAATGTTGTTGTGCAATGGGCAATGTGCCTCGCAAAAGGGTACCCCGCATTGCGAACATCGGCTGGCCTGTTCTTCTGCCTTGGCGCGGGCGAATTCGGCGTAGATCTCGTTGAAATCCTTTTTGCGCGCATTCGGGTCGCGCTTGGGCGGCATGTCACGGCCAACCTCGACAAATTTCAACATCCATTGTTTCGGCATCTTCCTGCACCCTCAATTCCATTGCAGCCCGGTAATATACCGGGGTCCGCGGAATTAAAAGTCAGCATTATTGACCTAATACAGTGAAAATTGTCGCGGTGGCCGATTATTGGCGCGCCGGCCGTGAATTTTAGGTCAGCATTACATACCTTTTAGCTGCTCACCCTGTCCAGAGCCCGATGAGGGCGGCTCCGCCGACAAGGATTCTCCACCATCCGAACAGGGCATAGCCATGTCGGCTGATATAGCCCAGCACCCATTTGACGACGATGACGCCGGCAATGAATGCCGCAACAAAGCCGATCGCGATCTCGTTCAGCGCGCTGGCGTCCAGGATATCCCAGCTCTTGTACAGATCATAGACGAAGGCGCCCAGCATCGTCGGGATCGACAGGAAGAACGAGAATTCCGCGGCCGACCTCTTGTCCGCGCCCAGGAACATGGCGGCAACGATCGTCGCACCCGATCGCGACACCCCTGGAACCATTGCCAGCGTCTGGGCGAACCCGATGGCAAGCGAGGTTTTCCACGGGAATTTCGTCGCATCATGCATGTGCGGTTTCAGCGGCAGCCGGTCAACGATCAACAGGACGATCCCGCCGAGAACCAGCATCACGGCGATCAGCATCGGCGTCTCGAACAGGACCTTCTTGATGAAATCATGCGCAAGCACCCCGATCACCACCGCGGGCAGAAATGCGATTGTCACCGAAAAGATGAAGCGTCGTGACTCCGGGTCCTTGTGGGCCGTGCTGAACACCTGCCACAGCTTGGCCGCATAAACGGTGATCAGGGCCAGGATCGACCCGAACTGTATCACCACCTCGAATGTCTTTCCGGCCGACTGAAACCCCAGAAAATGCCCTGCCAGCAACAGATGGCCGGTGGACGATACGGGAATGAATTCGGTCAGCCCCTCGAGAATGCCCAGAAGCAGTGAAACGATAATGGATTGATCTGTCATCTGGGCCTTCCGGGTTCAGAGATGCTGGTTGTCTGGCGCGCGCGACGCCCGGTCAGACATGCCGCAGCTTGCCTGCGGATTCCCTTATGGCCTCGTACTGGCCGTGCGGGCGATAGACATAAAGGTAGGATTCCAGAATCCCCTCCATCACGGTGGGCTCGATCCCCAGCTCGACCAGACCGGGAAATTTTCCGGACACGATATTGTCGTGACGCAGTTGCCTTACCTGATCCCGGGTCAGGATGTTGTTGGTAAACAGGCCCAGGCTGATCGCCTGCGCCATGTCGAAAAACCAGGCGTTTATCCGGGCAATCCAGAACGGCCACGAAATGACCAGCCTGCGCCGGCGGATCATGTGCAGCATCATCTCGACAAGCTCGCGGAAGCTGCGGGTTTCCGAACCGCCCAGCTCATATACCCCGGGGGCGGCGCTCCCCTCGGCACCCATCACCGCGGCGGCAGCGACATCATCGACATAAACCGGCTGGAAACGCGTCCCGGCACCGACCAGCGGAATGACCGGCGACAGCATCGCCATCAGGCCGAACCGGTTGAAAAAGCGATCCTCGGGCCCGAACACGACCGAGGGACGCAGAATCACCGCATCGGGAAAGGCCGCCCGCGCGGCCTCTTCGCCGCGCGCCTTGGAGCGGGCGTAATCGCTGTCGGATTCGGGATCGGCGCCCAGCGCCGAAAGGTGAACCAGCCGTGACACCCCTTCCTGCGCCGCGATACGCGCAATCCGCCCGGCCCCCTCGACATGAACGGTATCGAATTGCTGGCGCCCGGTTTCCACAAGGATGCCGACGCAGTTGACCACGACATCGGCCCCTGCAATCGCCGCCCTGGTCGATGCCTTGTCGCGAATGTTTGCAAGAATCGGCTCGACCTGCCCAACACTGCCATAGGTGCGCACAAAGAGCGCCTCGTTCGGGCGTCTGACGGCAACCCTTACGCGCCAGCCCTGCTGTGCAAGGCGCCTGACAATATAGCGACCGACAAAGCCGGACCCACCGAAAACCGTTGCTATTCTGGGTGCGCTGGACATGGAACTCTCCTTGAGTGCTGCCTGTCATCCCAATAATCCCATGCGCGCGCGGGAACAAGTTTGAATTATCGCGCCAAAGCTGCGCTCAGCCCGTTGACACCGCTGAATTCCGAGTCTACATGGCCTCTCACCGACGACACCGGCCCAGGTGGCGGAATTGGTAGACGCGCTAGCTTCAGGTGCTAGTGTCCGTATGGACGTGGAGGTTCGAGTCCTCTCCTGGGCACCATATCTTCCGCCGTTTTCCTGCATGACCCTTTCCCGGAACCG
>CAZWXK010000001.1:99482-122248 GCA_964637875.1 uncultured Rhodobacter sp. | reverse complement strand
GTCGAACCCCTCTTTCCAGGTTGAAAACCTGGCGTCCTAACCGATAGACGAAGGGACCGCACAGATCGTGGGGGGCCTTTTAGTCGCTGATCGCTGCTCACGCAAGAGGGTTTTTTCCCGCAAATGTGAAAATCACCCTTGCGCGGGGGCAATGTCTTCCAGTCGCAATTTGACCTTGCGCCGACCGCCCCAACTGTCGATTTCCAGCTGTCCCGCCGCATGGAACGATGCGCCCCGGTGATTTTCGAGCATCTCGCCCAAGGGCCCGTCAAATGCCCGAAAGGCGATTGCATCCAGACGCGCCCCGGCACCATCGGAAAAGGTCAGCTGGAGATGATTTTCGCCCACGCGGCGGCTGAAGGCCACCCCAAGCGATGGCAGGGCAAAACGCGGCGCGGGCGCGCCTGCACCAAAGGGCCCCGCAAGATCGAGCTGTTCGACCAGCTCGACCGTTGCCGCGCGCGCCATCAGCATCCCGTCCAGGCGCAGATCGGCCGGGCCTGCCAAACCCGCGCCCTGAGCGGCGAGAAGAACGCCAAGGCGCTCCATTGCCGGCTCCAGCATCTCGCGCCTCAAGCTCAGACCGGCGGCCATCCTGTGCCCCCCGCCCTTGACGATCAGCCCTTCGGCCGCCAGACGGGCGATGGCTGCCCCCAGATCGACCCCCGAAACCGAACGGCCCGAGCCCTTGCCCTCGTCCCCGTCAAGGCCGATCACGACCGCGGGCCGGTTTGTCGCCTCTTTCAGGCGCGCGGCAACGATTCCCACGACGCCCGGATGCCAACCCTCGCCGGCTGCCCATACCAGCGGGCCGTCAAGGCCGCGTTCCTCGGCCTGGGCCATGGCCTGCAGGCGGACCTGCTCCTCGATTTCGCGCCGCTGCGCGTTCAGCTCCTCAAGGCGCGCAGCCATGGCAGCGGCCTCGTGTTCGTCGCGGCTACAGAGCAGACGCGCGCCAAGATCGGGCTGGCCGATACGACCGCCGGCATTCACCCGAGGGCCCAGCAGAAACCCCAGATGCCACGCCTCGGGCGCTGTCTGCAACCGGGCCGAATCAGCCAGTGCAACCAGCCCCGGGCGGGCGCGCCGGGCCATCACCTTCAATCCCTGGCGCACCAATGCGCGGTTCAGCCCCACCAGCGGCGCGACATCGGCCACCGTGGCCAGCGCCACGAGATCGAGCATCGCCATCAGGTCGGGCAACGGGCGCGAACGCGCACGCAAAAGGCGGTTCATCGCAACCAGCAACATGAAGACCACCCCGGCAGCACAGAGATAGCCCAGATCGCCGCTCTCGTCCTGGCGGTTGGGATTGACGACCGCAAGAGCGGGTGGCAGCGTTTCGCCCCCGAGATGATGATCGATCACGATCACATCAACCGGGCCTGCTGCCGCGATGGGATCATGCGAGAGCGTCCCGCAATCAACGCAGATGATCAGATCGTGATCGCGGGCAAGCATCTGCATGGCAGGCGCGTTCGGACCATAGCCCTCGGTGATGCGATCGGGGACATAGAGCGTGGCGTTGCGCCCCAGCTGGCCCAACCAGTCCAGCAGCAGCGCCGCCGATGCACCACCGTCCACGTCGTAATCGGCAAAGATCGCGATCCTCTGTCGGGCCGTCACCGCCTCGAGAATGCGGGTGGCGGCGCGCTCCATGTCGCGCAGGACGCAGGGATCCGGCATGAGGTCGCGCAGGGCCGGGGCAAGGAACATCTCGACATCCTGTGCCGCCACCCCGCGCCGCGCCAGCACATTGCACAGCGCCGGTGGCAGGCCGGTCGCCTGGGTCAGGGCCTCGGCATGGCGCTCCTGCGCGGCGTCGGGGCCGACCCATCGCCGCCCGGTTGCCGAGCGATCGACGCCGAGAAAAGCCTTGCTCATGCGGGGCGCCGGAAGCGCCGGCAGCTCTGACGCCGGATGGATCCGGTTTTCGATCGCAACAGCAGGGTTTCCGTGGAAATGTGGGTGGTATCCTTGCGGATGCCCTTGACCAGCGCGCTGTCGGTGATGCCGGTTGCGGCGAAAACCACGTCGTCGCGAATCATCTCGTCACGCGACCAGATGCGGTCGGTGTCGCTGATGCCTGCGTGGCGGGCGCGGGAGGCTTCGTCGCTGTTGCGGATGACGAGGCGGCCCTGCATCTGACCGCCAAGACATTTCAGCGCGGCCGCGGCCAACACGCCCTCGGGGGCGCCGCCCAGCCCCATATACATGTCAATTCCCGTCCGCGCCGGCTCGGCGCAGGCCATGACGCCGGAAACATCGCCATCGCTGATCAGGCGGACGCGGGCGCCGGTGGCACGAATCTCGGCGATGAGTGTCTCGTGTCGTGGTCGGTCCAGCACGCAGACGGTCAACTCCTGCGCATCGCAGCCCCGGCAGGCGGCGATCGCGTCGATCCGCTCGGCCGGGGCCATCTCGAGGCTGATGATTCCGTCGGGATAGCCCGGCCCGATTGCCAGCTTGTCCATATAGATGGGCGGCGCCTGCAACATCGATCCTCGTGGCCCCATCGCCACCACGGCCAGGGCGTTGGGCATGTCCTTGGCGGCGAGCGTGCGCCCCTCGAGCGGGTCGAGCGCGATGTCCACTGCCGGGCCGGCACCCGTGCCCAGCTCCTGCCCGACAAAAAGGGTATCGACGTCATCCGCGTCGCCTTCGCCGATCACGATACGACCGTCGATCTCCATCGCGCCCAGCACATATTCCATGGCCTGTGCAGCGGCATCGTCGGCGGCATCCTCGTCACCACGTCCGATCAGGTCGGCAGAGGCCAGCGCCGCAGCCTCGGAAACGCGGGCAAGGCTGAGGGAAAGCAGCCGATCATTGAATTCGTCGCGGTCGTCCCCGGTCGATACCGTCATTCCATCTGCCTCCGCCATCGTGGATCCCAAGGATCCGGCTGCAATTTCCCTTCACGTTTTTCACCCTGTCCGCCTGTGCCGGGCCGACCTTTTGCACAAGGCGGGGGCTGTCTGCCCCCGCACCCCCGAGCGTATTTGTGCAAAGAAGAAGAACCCGGGATTTCCGGGCGCGGGCCGGAAGATGGCACCAGGTGTATTTGTGCAACAGGCAGAAGATCATCCATCGGTTGGCCGGGGGAGACATGAACATGTTTTCGAGGCCCCACATCTAGCGCGGCCGATGCATCGCTGGCAAGCGTCAGCCCTGATGCGGTGCGCTCAGACATCCTCGATCCGGATGGCAACGGGATCTTCCAGGCTCACCCCGGTGGCCTTGATTCCGTCAAGCGCATGATCGAGCTCGGCGCGCGTGGTCTTGTGTGTAACCATCAGCACCGGGGCGGCAGCGGCGTCATGGCCGTATTGCCGCATGCGGTCGATCGATACCCCGGCGTCAGCCAGTGCGCGGGTGACCTTGGCCAGCACGCCAGGGGCATCCTTGAGGGTCAGCCGCAGATAGAACGCAGCCGGGGCCGAGGCCTGTGCGGCCTGGATATTGGCCAGCGTACCGGCCGGTTGTCCAAAGGTCGACAAACGGAATCCACGGGCAATATCGATCACGTCACTCATCACGGCGCTGGCGGTTGGTCCCGCCCCCGCACCGGCGCCGCGCAGCACGATCTGCCCGACGGAATCGCCCTCGAGGACCACCATATTCATGGCGTTTTCCAACTGACCAAGCGGCGAGTTGGCCGGCACCAGACAGGGCTGCATGCGCTGTTCCAGCCCGCGGCCGGTCAGCTGTGCGACCCCCAGCAGCTTGATCCGAAAGCCCATGTCGCGGGCCTGTTCGATATCGGTGATCGAAATCCTTTCGATTCCTTCCAGATCGACGCCGGCAAAATCGACCCTGGCGCCAAATGCAATGGCCGACAGCAGCGCCAGCTTGTGGCCCGCGTCTATGCCGCCCACGTCAAGCGTCGGGTCGGCCTCGAGATAGCCCAGTGCCTGGGCCTCGGAAAAAACCTCGTCATAGGGTACGCCCTCGTTTTCCATGCGGGTGAGGATATAGTTGCAAGTGCCGTTCATCACCCCCATCACGCGCGTGATGCGGTTGCCTGCAAGGCCCTCGGTCAACGCCTTGATGACAGGGATACCGCCGGCCACGGCAGCCTCGAAGCGCAGCGCCACATTGGCGGCCTCGGCGGCCTCGGCCATTTCCTGCCCGTGGATGGCCAGCATGGCCTTGTTGGCGGTCACAACATGCTTGCCCGCAGCAAAGGCCCCCTGGACCGATGCCTTTGCCGGGCCGTCCTCGCCGCCCATCAGCTCGACATAGACGTCGATATCATCACGACGTGCCAGAGTGACCGGGTCATCCTCCCAGGCATAGGGCGACAGGTCCACGCCGCGATCCTTGCCGCGCGAACGCGCCGATACCGCGGCGATCTCGATCGGGCGCCCGGCGCGCGCGGTCAGCAGCTCGCCATGGCGCGCGATGATACGGATCACACCAACGCCAACGGTTCCAAGACCGGCGATGCCGAGGCGCAAGGGTTTTGTCATGTCGCAGACTCCGTGCTGGGCGGGTTCGGGGTTTTGACGTCTGTTAGCGACATTTCCGGTTCAAGGCAACGTCACCGCGCGCCCCCGTGTATCACGGTTCAGGGCATGGAGCCGCGTCTGCGCCGCATCGACCGGACCGCGCAACAGGGCAGTGCGGCGGTGCAGGCGCGCAACCCGGGCCTGAAGGGCGCGGATTTCGGCCTGGCTTCGGATCATATCCGCCGAGTCCCCAGCCAGAACCTCATTGAGCGGAAGAAAACCCAACCAGCCAGCCTGACGCGTCTGGAGCATTATTCCCTCGCGATCGGGAAAGATCGCGGTCGAACACCCCCCCAGCACGAGGGCACAGACAGCCAGAGCGGCAATTTTGCCAGGACTCGTCATCACAAGGGCAACACACAGGCAGCACGGCCGGCAGATGGCCGTGCGACAGCTTAGGCCGCCGGGACATGGCTTGCCAAGTATGCACCACCCGAAAACCACCCGAGCCAGGGCAGAAACGGGCTGTGAAATGAACACATGTTCAGTTAAACTTGACCCGGAGGCTTCATGGCACGCAAGACAGGCTCACATTCTCAGATTACAGGCCCACGCATCAGGGAGGCGGCGCTCAGACTCTTTGCGCGCCACGGTTATGCGGCGGTTTCGATGCGCCAGATCGCGCAGGAGGTCGGAGTACAGGCAGGCGCGCTGTATCTGTATACCAACGACAAGCAAAGCCTGCTTTTCGACCTCATGCACGACCATCTGACCGCCCTCCTGGCAGCATGGGACGAGCGCGAAAAACCCGCAGGCGCCCTTGCCCAGCTCGAGGAATTCACCCGCTTTCACATCCTCTACCATCTTGACCGCCCCGACGAGGTTTTCATTGCCTATATGGAGTTGCGCAATCTCACGACCGAGAATTTCGCATCCATAGAAAAACTGCGCCGCCAATACGAGGACACGCTCGAGGAAATCCTGCGTCGAGGCCAGGCCGAGGGCACGGTTTCGGTTCCCGATCTGCGCATTGCCACCCTCGCGCTGATTGCCATGTTGACCGGTGTCAACACCTGGTACCGTCAGGGAGGAAGGCTGAGCCCGGACCAGGTCGCCCATAGCTATTGGGAAATGGTCCGCAACACGGTTCGCGCCAGCAGTTGATCGCGGCGGTCAGGCTGTCAGGCCCTGTGGCTCGGGCAGACCGTTTTCGCGGCAGCACGCTGTCAGCGTGTTGGCCAGCAGGCAGGCAATCGTCATCGGCCCGACGCCGCCGGGAACCGGGGTGATCGCACCCGCGCGTTCGACCGCGCTGGCGAAATCCACATCCCCCACAAGGCGGGTCTTGCCCTCGCCCCTTTCCGGTGCCGGGATGCGGTTGATGCCCACATCGATCACGGTTGCCCCCTCTTTCACCCAGTCACCGGGGATCATCTGCGGCCGGCCGACCGCGGCCACCAGAATATCGGCCCGCCGGCATACCCCGGCCAGATCCCTCGTGCGGCTGTGGGCGATGGTCACGGTGCAGCTGTCGCGCAGCAACAGCTGTGCCATCGGCTTGCCCACGATGTTAGAGCGCCCCACCACCACCGCATCCAGCCCCGAAAGCGTGCCAAGATGATCGCGCAGCATCATCAGACACCCCAGCGGCGTGCAGGGCACCATCGCCTCTTGCCCGGTCGCCAGCCTGCCCACATTGGAAACATGGAAACCGTCAACATCCTTTTCGGGCGCAATCGCGTTGATCACCAGCGATTCATCCAGATGATCGGGCAAGGGAAGCTGCACCAGAATGCCATGCACCGCGGCGTCGTTGTTCAACCGGTCGATCAGCGCCAGCAGATCCTCCTGCGAGGTCGCGGCATCAAGGCGGTGCTCGAACGAATTCATCCCCACCTCGACTGTCATCTTGCCCTTGGAGCGCACATAGACCTGGCTGGCCGGATCTTCGCCCACCAGCACCACCGCCAGCCCTGGCGTGATCCCGTGATCGGCCTTCAGCGCCGCAACCTGCGCAGCCACGCGCCCCCGGACATCGGCCGCGAATGCCTTGCCGTCAATGATCCTTGCCGTCATGTCGTTACCCCTGCCTGCCCCGTTTCTTCTTTGCCGAAATACTCCCGCCGGAGGCAAAGCGCAATCGGGCCCCGCGGCCCGACTTGCGCTTTTTACCTCAGAACAGACCCTCGACTTCGCCCTCGTCGTTCAAGTGGATCATTTCCGCCGCAGGTGTGCGTGGCAGGCCCGGCATGGTCATGATGTTGCCGCAGATCACCACGATGAACCCGGCGCCTGCCGACAGGCGCACCTCGCGCACCGGCACCGAATGGCCGGTGGGGGCGCCGCGCAGGTTGGGATCGGTGGAAAAGGAATACTGCGTCTTGGCCATGCAGATCGGCAGATGCCCGTAACCCGCGGCCTCCCATGTGCGCAACTGATCGCGGATCTTCTTGTCGGCCAGCACCTCGTCGGCATGATAGATCCGCTTGGCGATGGTCTCGATCTTTTCGAAGAGCGGCATGTCATCGGGGTAAAGCGGGGCAAAGCTGGACACCCCCGCATCGGCGATCTCGGCCACCCGGCGGGCCAGATCGGCGGCCCCTTCACCCCCCTTTTCCCAGTGCTGGCAAAGGATTGCCTCGGCGCCCTGGCTTTCGACATATGCGCGGATGGCGGCGATTTCGGCCTCGGTATCGGTGACGAAATGGTTAATGGCCACCACCACCGGCACGCCGAACCCCTTGAGGTTGCCGATATGACGGCCAAGGTTGGGGCAGCCCGCCTGCACGGCCTCGACGTTTTCGGCGCCAAGATCGGCGCGAGACACGCCGCCATTCATCTTCATGGCGCGCACCGTGGCCACCAAAACGACGACATCCGGTGCAAGCCCCGCCTTGCGGCATTTGATGTCCATGAATTTCTCGGCCCCCAGATCGGCGCCAAAGCCCGCCTCGGTCACCACATAATCGGCCAGCTTCAGCGCCGTTCGCGTTGCCACGACCGAGTTGCAGCCATGGGCAATATTGGCAAAGGGCCCGCCATGCACAAAGGCCGGGTTGTTTTCCAGCGTCTGCACCAGATTGGGCTGCATCGCATCCTTGAGCAGAACGGTCATCGCCCCGTCTGCCCCCAGATCGCGGCAATAGATCGGGCTGCGGTCGCGGCGATAGGCGATGATGATATCGCCAAGACGGCGTTGCAGATCGGCCAGGTCATCGGCCAGGCACAATATCGCCATGACCTCGGACGCCACCGTGATGTCAAAGCCGGTCTGGCGCGGAAATCCGTTGGCAACCCCGCCGAGGCTGGTCACGATGTCACGCAGGGCGCGGTCGTTCATGTCCACCACCCGACGCCACACGACCCGGCGTTCGTCGATACCCAGCTCGTTGCCCCAATAGATGTGGTTGTCGATCATCGCCGCCAACAGGTTGTGGGCGCTGGTGATGGCATGAAAATCACCGGTGAAATGCAGGTTCATTTCCTCCATCGGCACGACCTGGGCATAGCCGCCACCTGCCGCGCCCCCCTTCATGCCGAAACACGGGCCAAGCGAGGCCTCGCGAATACAAAGCATGGCATCCTTGCCGATCCGGTTCAGCCCGTCGGTCAGCCCGACCGTGGTCGTGGTCTTGCCCTCGCCGGCCGGCGTGGGGTTGATGGCGGTGACAAGGATCAGCTTGCCATCCGGCTTGTCACGGCAAGACGCGATGAAGTCGGCCGAGACCTTGGCCTTGTCATGGCCGAAGGGCAACAGATCGTCAGCAGGAATACCCAGACGGGCGCCGATTTCCTGAATCGGCAGCTTGCGCGCCTCGCGGGCGATCTCGATATCCGACTTGTATCCCATGTTGATTTCCTCGTTCCTGC
This sequence comes from uncultured Rhodobacter sp., assembly GCA_964637875.1. Classification (GTDB taxonomy): domain Bacteria; phylum Pseudomonadota; class Alphaproteobacteria; order Rhodobacterales; family Rhodobacteraceae; genus UBA5972. The sequence continues at coordinate 113,927 of CAZWXK010000001.1, read as the reverse complement.
TGAATGTTGGCGCTGATGATGAGGGTGCCTGTTCTGGCTATAGACCCGTCGTCGGTATGCAAAGGCACACTTTGCGACATATTCGCGGCCGGAATCGCCCTTGTCAAAAGGCATGGTCGCTTTTTCCCATGATGGTGACATGATGATGCCAGCGATCCGCGGGACCTTGTCCGGGCACAAACAAAGATGCCCGCCAAGGGCGGGCATCTTTATGATTGTTGCGTGCTGGTTCAGGTGGTGGGCTTGGGCTCCAGCCCGCCATCCTTGCGCGTCTTGGGCGGCGAGGTCTTGGGCACCTCGGTCAGGCTGGACGTCTTGCCGCCTGCCTGCGCCGAATCATCCTCGTCGTCCCCCCGATCGAGGGGTTCGCCCCGGATCACCTTCATGATTTCATCGCCGGTGAGGGTTTCATATTCCAGCAGCCCCTGCGCCAGACGCTCGTGCTCGTCCGCATGTTCGGTCAGGATCCTGCGGGCAGTCTCATAGCCCTCGTCCACGATCCGGCGCACCTCGTCGTCGATCAGCTTGCGCGCTTCGGGACCAGCCACGAATTGCGAGCCCTGCGGCCCCAGAAATGTCTGCTGCTCGGAAATATACTCGATATTGCCCAGCTTTTCCGACATGCCGAACTGGGTGACCATGGCGCGCGCAATCCGGGTTGCCTGCTGAATGTCCGAACTGGCCCCCGATGTCACGTTGTCGGGGCCAAAGGTCAGCTCTTCGGCAACCTTGCCGCCCATCGCCATGGCGATCTTCGACAGGTATTTGCGTTTGGTCACGCTCAGCTGGTCGCGTTCGGGCAGCGACAGCACCAGCCCCAGCGCGCGACCGCGCGGAATGATGGTCGCCTTGTGGATCGGGTCATGCTGCGGCACGTGAAGCCCGACGATGGCATGACCCGCCTCGTGATAGGCGGTCAGCTTTTTCTCGTCCTCGGACATGACCATCGAGCGCCGCTCGGGGCCCATCATGACCTTGTCCTTGGCGTTTTCGAAATCCTCCATGGTCACGAACCGCTTGCCGGTGCGCGCGGCCATCAGGGCCGCCTCGTTCACCAGGTTGGCCAGATCGGCGCCCGAGAATCCGGGCGTGCCGCGTGCGATGATCTTGAGATCCACGTCAGGGGCCAGCGGCACCTTGCGGGCGTGGACGGCCAGAATCTTTTCACGGCCCTTGATGTCGGGGTTGGGCACCTGCACCTGACGGTCGAAACGACCGGGGCGCAGCAGCGCCGGGTCAAGCACGTCGGGCCGGTTGGTCGCTGCGATCAGGATCACGCCCTCATTGGCCTCGAAGCCGTCCATTTCCACCAGCAGCTGGTTGAGGGTCTGCTCGCGCTCGTCATTGCCGCCACCATAGCCCGCACCACGATGGCGGCCAACGGCGTCGATTTCGTCGATGAACACGATGCAGGGCGCGTTCTTTTTCGCCTGTTCGAACATGTCGCGCACACGGCTGGCGCCGACGCCGACAAACATCTCGACGAAATCCGAACCCGAAATGGTGAAAAAGGGCACGCCTGCCTCGCCGGCAATGGCGCGTGCCAGCAGGGTCTTGCCGGTGCCCGGGGGGCCGACCAGCAGCGCCCCCTTGGGGATGGTGCCGCCAAGGCGCGTGAATTTCTGCGGATCGCGCAGGAATTCGACGATTTCCTCCAGCTCTTCCTTGGCCTCGTCGATGCCGGCCACGTCATCGAATGTGACGCGCTTGGAATCCTCGGTCAGCAGCTTGGCCTTGGACTTGCCAAAACCCATCGCGCCACCACGCCCGCCGCCCTGCATGCGGTTCATGAAAAAGATCCAGACCCCGACCAGAAGCAGAACCGGGCCAAACAGCGAAAGAAAGCTGAGAAAGCCCGAAACCTCTTGCGGTTTCGCGGTGATGGCGACCTTGTGCTTGAGCAGACGCTCGGTCAGCGCCTCGGTCACCTTGGTGCCGTCGGGCTTGACCGTGACATATTGCGTGCCGTCATTGGCCCGGACATAAATCTTTTCGCCATCGAGGACGACGCTCTGCACCTCGTTGCGATCGACCATCTCGATGAAGGACGAATAGTTCTTGCTTTGCGTGGACATCGCGCCCTGCGAGTTGCTGAACAGGTTGAACAGCGCGACCATCAGCAGGAAAAGGACGACCCAAAAGGCAATATTGCGCGTGTTTCCCAATACACAGGCTCCCCTGAATGGAACGGACTCGCCCGAATGAGGCGGGCGGGTCTCTGGTTGAGCTTAACATAGGCATCCCGGTCAGGGATTCAATGCGATATAATCGAGGAAAAATAATGGTCATTGGCAGGAACACGCCGACAGGACCAGCCATTTGCGAATCCCGCCAGCGGCGCCGCGACCAGTTCTTGGCCCCTCCAGACCGCGGGAGAGGCCAGCAGAGCGGCCCTCTCCAGACCGGTTTCCCGCCAGTGCGGGCATTGCGCCAGCCCCTTTTCGCCAAGTGCGGCAACAAGGCAATCCACCGGGGTCGTCGGCGCATCCATCTGCCAGCGGCCGTCCCAGGGAACGGAAGGCGGACTGATGCTGTGCGCTACCGCAGCGGGCTCGCGCGTGATCGCGATCACGCGTTGGGCGCGGGCCTCGGCCAGGCAACCGCCCAGACTGCCCCCACGCCCCTGCCTGATCTGATCCACAAGCCGGAGCAACGCCCTCAGGCGCGGCCGGTACGGCGCCCCGCCGACCCATTGCAGGCTGTGCGCCAGAAGGCGACGACGGATTTCCTCGGGCTGTTGGAAAAATCCGTCGCGCTCGATCATGACCGCCCCGGCGTCATTGACCCGGACCAATTGTCGCGCCGCATCATATGTCTGCCGGCCCAACGCCGCGCGCGCGACCGACAGGCGGGCGGCCGTTTCGACCAGACCCTCGGCATCCAGCCCCAGCCCGGCCAGTGCTGCCAGTGCCCGTCGCGCCCGAACACGGGCGAATCGCGCGTCCTGGTTGCTCGGATCTTCCGCCCAGTTCTGGCCCCGCGCGCGCAGGAAATCGCGCAGCTCATCCCGGCGCAGGTGCAGCAGGGGGCGCAGGATCCGTACGCCCTCGACCGTGACCGCGCGCGACATCCCCGACAATCCGTCAACGCCCGAGCCCCGTGCCAGGCGCAACAACACCGTCTCGGCCTGATCATCGAGCGTATGCCCCAGGGCGACGGCATCAATCCCGTTGTCCAGCGCCCATGCGGCGATCAGGCGACGGCGCGCCTGACGCGCCGCGTCCTGGAGGTTGCCCTGCCCGTTCCAGCCCTGCCAGGAAACCGTTTGGTGGGAAATCCCGAGCCGGGCGCAGGCACGCGCGGCCAGGGCGGCCTCGTCCGCCGCTTCGGGGCGCAGATTGTGGTTGACCGTCACGGCCGCAAGCCGCGTGCCATTGCGTCGCGCCCATTGTTCCGCCAGCAGCAGGAGCGCCGTCGAGTCGCCACCGCCCGACACCGCAAGCCCCAGTCGCGCGGGCGGCCCATGGGCAAACAGCCGGTCAAAGCCCGAAACGAGCCGGGCGTCACGTTCGTCGGTCAACCTTCTGTCAACCGCCACATCCGAGGTCCTGCATGGACTGCTCGGCCTGTTTCACGACGTCGGGCGCATCGGGGTAGCGCGGCTTGACCTCGTTCAGGGTCAGACAGGCCTCGTCCTTCTGGCCGATCTTGTCGAGGCTGATCCCCAGCCGATACAGCGCGCGTGGCGCGAATTCACTGTCGGGTGCTCCGCTGAAGCTCTGGAGAAAGGCGCGTGCGGCATCGCTCCATTTCTCCAGCCGGGCGAGCGCCTCGCCACGCCAGTATTCGGCAGCGGGCACCAGGGGGCCGTCGGGATAATTGCCGGGATAATTCCTGAACAGGTCCGCGGCGCGCTGGTAGTCTCCGCTGTCAAAGGCGGCCTTGGCGGCCTTGAAATCCTCTTCCTCGCCGACCGCCAGTTCGGTCTTTGATGACGGTTGCGTTTCGGAAACCGCAGGCGGTGGTGTGACATTGCCGCCCAATGTGGTTGTCTCGCCCAGCTTGGATGTATCGCCGCCTTCAAGCTCGACCAGCCGGAATTCCAGATCGCCGATCCGGTTGGTACCATCCTTGACGATGCGCCTGATCCAGAATTCCGTCCGCTCGACCTTGTTGGTCAGACGCTGCAACTCCTGTTCGAGCGCATCGATCCGGGCCAGCTCATTGTTTGCGGCCGGTGGCGGCGTGTTGATTCCGGTCGTTGACAGCTCCTGCTTGAGGCGCTGGATTTCGACATAGAGGATGTTCAACTCCTGCCGGACGTCGGCAAGGGTTTCCTTGCGGCTCTGCTGGGCCTGCGCGGGCAGCCCGGTCAGGGTCGCCAGCGCGATCACGACGATCAGTTGCAGGGGTTTCATCCGCTTTCACCCCGCCCTAGCTGGTTGCGCGCACATGCAGCACGGTAACCGCACGACGGTTCTGCGACCAGCAGCTTTCGGCCGAGCATGTCGCGACCGGGCGTTCCTTGCCGTAACTGACCGTCGTCAGGCGCGTGGGCGATATCCCCTTGCTGACCAGATACTCCTTGACCGCACTTGCACGTCTGGCCCCCAGGGCGATGTTGTATTCGCGCGTCCCGCGCTCGTCGGTGTGGCCCTCGATCACGGCGTTGAAGCCGGGGTTCTGTTTCAACCACGCGGCCTGGGCATCAAGAATCGCCATTGCCGCGGGGCTGAGCGCGCTCTTGTCCAGCGCGAAAAGAACCCGGTCGCCCACCGACGCAACAAAATATTCGGGGGTATCGGGCTTGTAATTCGCCTGTCCGACATTCGCGCCGCTGTCGGGAATTCCGCCCGTGCAGGCGGCCAGAACGAATGAGGCAAAGGTCAGGATCACTGCCAATCTTGGAGTCATGTCTCGTTTCCTTGTATGAACCGCCATCTGCGGCCTTTTTTCTGCTCCGCCACGTTTATACCATTCCAACGCTGGAAAGGGAATCACGGCACGGTTACCTTTGCGGTCCGATCATTTCAACAGGCGTGACCAGGATGGATCGGACGCGGATTCGGGGGTAGGAACCCGCTTGAGGTTGCGGCCGCTGACATCGACCGACCAGATCTGCGGAGCCGCGCCCGCCCCCCTGCCCTGACGGAAGAACATCAACACCCGCCCGTTCGGCGCCCAGGTCGGCCCTTCGTCCAGGAACGAGGCGGTCAGCAGGCGCTCCTCGCTGCCGTCGGTCCGCATCACGCCGATATGGAAACGGCCCTTGTTCATCTTGGTAAAGGCGATCAGATCTCCGCGCGGCGACCATACCGGGGTTGCGTATCGCCCGGCGCCAAAGCTGATGCGACGCGCTTCGCCCCCATTGGCCGGCATGATATACAATTGCTGCGAGCCCGAGCGATCGCTCTCGAACACGATCTGGCGCCCGTCGGGCGAATAGCTGGGCGCCGTTTCGATCGAAGGGGCCGAGGTCAGGCGCGTCCGTTTGCCCGATCTCAGGTCGATGCGGTAGATGTCGACATTTCCCGCCTTGCTGAGCGACACCAGAACCGACCTGCCATCCGGGGCAAAACGAGGGGCAAAGCTCATCTCGGGCAGATCGTCCACGGCCCTGCGGCGCAGGGACTTGAGATTCATCAGATAGACCCGCGGCAGGCCGGTTTCGTACGAGGTATAGAGGATCGAGCGCCCGTCGGGCGAGAACCGCGGGGCCAGAACCAGCGCGCGGTCATCGGTCAGATAGCGCAGGTTGGCACCGTCATAATCCATGATGGCAAGGCGCTTGCGGCGCGCGTTCTTGGGCCCGCTTTCCGACACGAACACGATCCGGCTGTCGAAATAGCCTCCCTCGCCCGTCAACCGCTCGTAGACGGCATCGGCCACCTTGTGGGCCATGCGGCGCCAGTCATTGCGCCGGCCGCTGAATTTCAGCCCCTTGCCCAGCTGGGTCTGGGCGAACACGTCGAACAGGCGGAACTTGACCTCGAGCCGCCCGCCCAGTTTCAGCGACACGGCACCGGTAATCAGCGCCTGCGCATTGACTGCCTTCCAGTCCGAGAACTGAACCGGGGCATCGAAATTGGAGATACCTGAAATCTGGGCTGCGGGGGGGATCTCGCGAAACAGGCCGGTGCCCACCAGATCGGCCACCACAAGCTGGCTGATATCGCTGGCAAGCTGGGTCGCCGCCGCCGAATCGGCAACAAAGGTCGGCACCGCAAAGGGCATGGGTTCGATCACGCCCTGGGTGATTTCGATTCTGAGCGGGCCGGTCGTTGCCCGGCCCTGGGCCCGTATCTGTGCCGTTGTCTGTGCCGTCTGGGCCTGGACATCCTGAGGTGCCACAGAGGCCGGCAATGCCAGGACGAGCAACAAAACGAATGTCTGAAAGGCAAAAAGAGGTCTCATTTGATCCTCATCTTTTCGGGATTGAATGTCATTTCGATATTACGCCAGCGATCATACTTTGCCACCGGAAGTTTGTATCCCTTGACCCCGCACCGCAGAATCGCGCGTCTTGCGGCATCAAAGGCACTCTGTTTGGCCGCGTCCGACCCATCGGTCGCGCTGATCAGCCTGATGGTGCCGGCCCGCGGCTTGCCGTTTCGCTCCATGGAAACGCCGACCACCACCGTGATGCGCGCGGATTCCGAGCTGGGATTGACATTCCAGCATTCCTGCACGGCAAGACGCAGCGCATCCCTTTCGGCCCCTGTCAGCGGCGGACCCGAAGGCGCGGGTGGGGGCGGGGCCGGCGCGGGTGCAGAGGCGCGCTGGGCGGCCGCAAGAGCGGCGGCAATGTCCCGCGCGGCCCGCGCCTTTTCGGCCAGCCTGGCCGGACGGCCCCGCGGCCTGCTGCTGCGCAGGGGCGCGGCTGTCTTTTTCTTGCGTATCGCCTCGGTCACGATCCGGGTCGAGGCCTGCCTGGGCGCCGTCTCGATCCGTGGCTTGTCGGGACCCGTTGCCTTGCGGTCGGGACGGGTCGCCTTTTCGACCCTGGGCGCGGTCCTGGCATCGGGTGCCGGCGCCGGGGCGGGTGTGGTGTCTATGCGCGGCGAGGGTGCCTCGGCCGCATCTGCCGGAACAGGGCGGTCGGGACGGGTGAGCCCCTCGCGGGCAACGGGGGCGATGGGCGCCGTCGGCATGATCAGGGTGGCGCCCTGCTCGGTCACGCTGGGCTGGGCCGCAAATTCGGGGGCATCGACCTGCGCCGTGGCCTGCACCGGGTTTTTCAGGGCGCTCAGATCGGGTGGCGTCACCTTCTGCTGGGGCGGCAAGGCCTCCTTGCGCGGTCTGAGGGGCACCGCGCTGACGGGCGCCGGAGCCCTGGGTGCAACGGTATTGTCAGGGACAAGGGCGGGCCGGGTCACCTCTTGCGCCGGCCGGGGCGAGCTGCTCTGGACTGCATCGAGCTCGGCCTTGGAAACCAGCGAGACCTCGGTCACGCGAAATTCGGGGACACTGGGCTTTTCGGACAGTACCGAGCCCAGAATCACCCAGCCGATGACCGCGACGTGGCCAAGGCCCGATATGTAGGTTCCTGTCTGCACCGCGCACGCCTAGTTGTCCTGCCCGTTCAGTGTCGGGCCCCCCGAATCGGTCACCAGCCCGATCTTGCGGAACCCTCCGGCATTGAGCGCCCCCATTACCTGCATGACCACCTCGTAGGGGACGCGGCCATCGGCGCGCAGGAATATCTTGTCATCCTGGCGCTCGGCTGCGATCGCGCGCAGCCTGGGGATCAGCGCGGCCCGGTCGATCGGGGTCTTTTGCAGCACGAGCTGGCCGTCGGCGGTGATCGACAGCGTAAGCGGCTGCTCCTTTTCGGCAGGCAATGGCGTGGCGGCGGTCTTGGGCAGCTTGACCGGGACTCCGACGGTCAGCATCGGCGCCGCGACCATGAAAATGATCAGCAACACCAGCATGACATCGACCATCGGGGTCACGTTGATATCGGCCATGGGGGGGGTGCGCCTGCGTCCACTGCGCCGCTTGCCCCTGCGCTCGCCACCCTCGATCATGCCGCCACCCATTGCCTAAAGATCCAGTTGACGTGACAGGATGGTGGAAAACTCGTCGGCAAAACTGTCGAGCCCCGAGGCAATGGCATCGGCATCGGCCGACAGCTTGTTGTAAAAGATCACCGCGGGAATCGCCGCCAGCAGGCCCAGTGCCGTGGCAACCAGCGCCTCGGCAATGCCCGGGGCCACCACCGCCAGATTGGTGCTCTGCTGCAGGGCGATGTCCTGAAATGCATTCTTGATGCCCCAGACGGTTCCGAAAAGGCCGACAAAAGGCGAGGTCGAGCCCACGGTCGCAAGAAAGTTCAGTCCCTGGGTCAGCCTGGCCGTCTCGCGCGCGATCGCCACATCCATCGAGCGGTCGATACGGGCCTGTGTTCCGGCCATCATCACGCCATCCGAACGGTGTGACCGGTTCCACTCGGCCATGCCGGCACAAAATATCTTTTCCGAGGCCCCGCGCGGATTGTCGGCAATCTTGGCGTACAACTCGTCCAGCGGCTCACCCGACCAGAAGGCCCGGTCGAACATGGCGGCCTCGCGCCGCGCAATACGAAAGTTGATGAATTTCTGGATGATGATCGCCCACGACCAGAACGATGCCAGAACCAGCGCCAGCATCACGAACTTGACGACCAGCGTTGCCCGCACGAACAATGCGAGAATCGAAAAATCCACTGTTTCCATCAGCCTGCTCTTTCAGACCCCGGTTCATTTCCGGGGATTCGGATCCTTGTACGAACCACGGCCCATATGCCATGACACGGGGGCCACCCCGGGCCGCCACGGGGCCGTCCGGGGCCGTTTTGCACGAGAGACTAACAATTCGCTACCTCTCTTGCTACAGCTTGAACGATTAATCGGGTGAACGCGCAAGGATTTGACCCAGCTTTCGGCGAATATCCGCTGGAAAACGGGTGGGACGCCCCGAATCGGCAAGGCTGACAAGCGTGACTTCGGCCTGCACGAGCATGTCGCGCGCGCGAAACACGTCTTGCGTCAACACGACACGCGCACCGGTAAGCGCGCGCAGGCGGGTTTCGACTCGGATCAGGTCATCGAAACGTGCCGGCAGGAGATAGTCGATCTCGACCCGCCGCACGGCAAACACCACACCATGTTCGGCCCTGACGCGATTCTGGTCGATGCCGAGGGCGCGGATGAATTCGGTGCGCGCGCGCTCGATGAATTTCAGGTAGTTGGCATAATAGACGATACCGGCCAGGTCGGTATCCTCGTAATAGACGCGGCAGGTGAATTCATGCGTCATCGTCACCTGTTTCCTGCCGACGCTTGCCCTCGTCTTCGAGGTTTTCCAGCAGTATCCGCGCCCGCGCAGCCAGACGCATGGCGTGTGACGCATCGGTTGCCGAAGGCGGCATGGCCGGATCATAGGCCGCGCGAATCAGTGCCGCATAGCCAGGCTTGACGATGCACATGCCGTTTTCGGGAACGATGGCGATGGGGCTGTCATCCTTGAACGCCTCGTCGCCCCACAGCAGGATGCACTGGGTCATCTGGCCGACACCGATGGTCTGAATCGTTGCATTGGCCATATGTTCGTCATAGCGCAGCAGCACGATGCAGACACGGATCGCGCCCTGTTCGTCAAAGGAAAAGGTCCGGTACTGGTTGGCGCCCGTGCGCTTGAGCGACGATTTCAGGATCTCGAAATCGGGCAGGAGCTGGCCCAGATTGGGCACCATGTCCAGTTCGTCCCACTCGGTGCAGAAAAACACCATCAGGTTGGCGCCCAGCTCGGGGTCGGTTTCGGCGAATTCCGCGCCCGAGATATTGACGACCGAGCGCATGGCGTCCTTGAGGTGATCCAGCGTCTCGTCATCGACGCCAAAGACGACCGGCGCGATGGGCCGCCCCCACCGCGAAAAGCGATAGCCGCCCTCGCGCGCTGCGAAAAGTTCCTCGACGCGGCCGGGGGTCAGGATGTCTTTGCTCAATTCTTCAATCTCCAAACAGGTCGGCCTCGTCCGCCTTTCGCGGAGGGTTCAGGCCGAGATGGCGCCACGCACGGGCCGCCAGCATGCGCCCCCTGGGCGTGCGCTGAATCAACCCCTGTTGCAGCAGGAAGGGTTCGATCACCTCTTCTACAGCATCGCGCGATTCCGACAATGCGGCAGATATGGTCTCGACCCCGACCGGGCCGCCACCGTAATGCTCGGCCAAAAGGCGCAGATAGCGCCGGTCGGCGCTGTCCAGGCCCAGATGATCCACCCCCAGACGGGTCAGCGCGCCATCGGCCACCGCGCGCGTGACCGTGCCATCGCCATCGACCACGGCAAAATCGACAACCCGGCGCAGCAGACGCCCGGCAACCCGTGGCGTGCCCCGGGCGCGCCGGGCGATTTCGCGTGCGCCCCCCTCGTCGGCCGGCACCCCCAGCAGGCGGGCACCACGGGTGACGATTTCCAGCAACTCGTCCTCGGTATAGAATTCCAGCCGGGTCGGGATGCCGAAGCGGTCGCGCAGCGGGGTCGTCAACAGGCCCAGCCGCGTGGTCGCCCCGACGAGCGTAAAGGGTTGCAGGTCGATGCGCACGGTGCGCGCAGCCGGGCCTTCGCCGATCACCAGATCCAGTTCGAAATCTTCCAGAGCGGGGTAAAGCACCTCTTCCACCGCGGGGTTGAGACGGTGGATTTCGTCGATGAACAGCACATCACGCGCATCCAGATTGGTCAGGATCGCGGCCAGATCGCCGGCACGCGCCAGCACCGGGCCGCTGGTCATGCGAAAATTCACCCCCAGCTCGCGCGCGATGATCTGCGCCAGCGTCGTCTTGCCCAGCCCCGGCGGGCCGTAAAACAGCGTGTGGTCCATCGCCTGCCCGCGCGTGCGTGCGCTTTCGATGAAAACGCGCAGATTGGCGCGCGCCTCGGCCTGGCCGATGAATTCGTCCAGGCTCTGCGGGCGCAAGGCGCGGTCGGTGTCTTCGGGGCGGACCTCGGGGCGCAGGGTCGGGTCGGGTCGGGTCATGTCGCTGTCGTTCATGGCTTACCCTTTTGGCGCCAGCAGGCGCAGGCATTGGCGGATCAGTTCCGGCGCATCCGCAGCCGCGTTGTTGGCGCTGGCCTCGGCAATGGCGGTGGCGGCTTCGCCCTGACCATAGCCCAGATTGACCAGCGCCGACAGCGCATCGGCCCGCGCCGCAGCACCCGCTGTGGCATCATCCTGGGCCTGTTCGGGCGCGGGCGAGGGCGCGGGGGTTTCGAATGACGGCTCGATCACCGCGGCCTCGTCAACGCGCGCGCGCGTGGCGCCTGCCGCCCCCAGCGCCATGATCGCGGGGGCCTTGTCCCTGAGCTCGACAATGATGCGCTGCGCCAGTTTGGGGCCGACACCGGGCGCGGCCTTGATTGCCGGCGCATCCCCCAGCGACAGCGCGCGCGCCAGTCCCTCGACCCCCAGCGTGCCGGCGATGTTCAACGCGACCCTGGCCCCGACCCCCTGCACGCTGGTCAGCAGGCGGTGCCATTCGCGTTCGGCCAGCGTCGGAAAGCCGAACAGCTGCAAAAGATCCTCGCGCACGACCAGCTCGGTATAAAGCGACACCATGCCGCCGGGCGCGGGCATGGCCGCCAGCGTGGGCCCGGCGCAGAACACCAGATAGCCGACACCCTGAACGTCGATCAGAACGTGATCTTCGGCCTTGTAGTCCAGCCGCCCCGTAAGCTTGCCGATCATGCCAGCCCTCCATCGGCGCACGCCAGCGCCGCATCCAGCCGGCCGGCAAACTGGGCGTGATGGGCGTGGCACAACGCGATCGCCAGCGCATCGGCCGCGTCCGCCCCGGCGATCTGCACGCCGGGCAGTTGCAGGCGCACCATGTGTTCGACCTGCTGCTTTTGCGCGTGCCCCACCCCGACCACCACCTTTTTCACCGTGTTGGGCGCATATTCCGCCACCGCCAGACCGGCCTGCGCGGGCACCAGCAAGGCAATCGCGCGGGCCTGCCCCAGTTTCAGCGTCGCCGTGCCGTTGCTGTTGACAAAGGTCTGTTCCACCGCCGCATGGCTGGGCCGGTGGCTGGCAAGGATCCGCTCAAGCTGGCCATGCAGCGACAACAGGCGCTGTGCCAGATCGACCCCTTCGGAATGGCAGATCCCGTTTGCCACATGCGACAGCCGGCTGCCCGCCACGTCGATGACGCCCCATCCCATGTGCCGCAGCCCCGGGTCGATTCCGATCACGCGCATCCTGCCCCCTGCTCCCCATCCTCAATCTCTGTCCGTTCTGGCCGTCGGATTTTTCCGATCGCTAGCACGAAACGCGAACATTGACCAGAGGCGGATCGCGCCCACCCCGGGGAAATGTCGTTTTCAGCCGGCATCGGGCCCGCGAATGTCGCTTTCGGAACAATCACGGAGAGGTTGCAGAAAATGCAATCCGGACATGCAGAAACGCCGCTTGTTGCATGCGATTCGAAGGCCTAGATGCGCATCGAGAAGGCGGCCCCGGCATGGGAGCGCCACTGAAGAAGGGAAGAGAAAATGGCCTATCAAGGACTGACAAGACCGGCACCGCTTGGCGCCGAAACCGCCTATCACATCGTGTCGCGCGTCGAGGCGCTGTGGAATGCGTTCGTCGAGTGGAACGATGCGCGTCGCACGCGCCGTGAGCTCGAACGCCTGAGCCTGCGCCAACTGGAAGACATCGGTCTGACCCCGGCAGATATCGACCGCGTGGCCCGCAACGCCGCCCGCAGGATCTGAGCGCGGGCCACATCCTTGCCGTTTCGGACAAAGGGCCTTCCCTTGGCAGGGGCGGCCCTTTCTCGGTCGGGCCGGGTCGCCGTCATCGGCTGGGGCAGGCCGCGTGTCATCGCGGCTTGCGCATGGTCAGGGTCGTCCACTCACCCAGACGATCGTGGTCACATGGGGAAAATCCGTGCTCCTCGTAAGCGTCGGTCACCTCGTCGGCCTGTTCGTTCAGGATCCCCGACAGGATGACATGCCCGCCCGGCGCGACATGTTCGGCCATGTCTGGCGCCAGCTGCACAAGCGGCGCCTTGAGTATATTGGCGAAAACCAGATCGAAAGGCCCCTGCCTGCGCAACCTTTCATGGTTGAAACCCGGACAGCCGAGACATTCGATCTGCCCGGCCAGATCGTTGAACACCAGGTTTGCCTGCGCCGTCTCGACCGCGACCTCGTCGATATCGCTGGCCAGAACCCGTGCGTCTGGCCAGACCCGTTTTGCCGCCATGGCCAGAACGGCGGTGCCGCAACCGATATCGGCAACCGACGCCGCCTCAAGGCCCTGCATCAGCAGACGATCAAGCGCGATCAGGCAACCGCGCGTCGTATCGTGGTGGCCGGTACCGAATGCCATCGCCGCATCTATCAGCAACGGCACCATATCATCGGGCAGGTTGGCCAGCCTGTCGGCATCATGGCTGCCATACAGAAAGAATCGCCCCGCCCTTACCGGCGCCAGTTCCCGGCGCACATGGGCCACCCAGTCGACATCGGGCAGTTCCGATACCGCAAAGGGCCGCGCATCAAATGCCGTGGCAAGAAGGGCAAGCGCAACCGTATCCGGCGCTTCGGTGAAATACCCCCCCACCTCGAACAGGCCCGACCCATCCTCGACTTCCAGCAGACCGATGCCCGCGGGTGCTGGTGAAAGACGCTCCATCGCCTCGGACAAGGCCTCGGCGCCTGCGCGGGTTTCGAGGGTGGTCAACGCGGTATATGTGGGCATGGGATCCTCGGGCCTTGGGGCGGTACAACGCGATACGCCGCGCCCCACCCCCTGGTCAAGCCCCCGGTTCAACCCCTGATCAGGTCCGCGCGCCCCGGCGTGTGGCGGCCGGGCGTGTGCCCGTTCCGGCAAGGTCAACATCGACATGCCCTGCACCCGCCTTCTTCTTTGCCCAAATACGCAATCCCCCGGCTCGGGCCTCGCGAGGGGTCGTCTGCCCTGTCTCGAACATATGCCTGATCCGATCATATGCGACAGGCCCTAGACAATCACCATGTCGTTGAGCAGCAGATTTGCCGCGCCAAGGCCGGTAAACGTCAACGTGTCCGTCCCGCCGAAATCCAGAACGACATCTCCCCCGGCCGTGACATGCGCGTAGGTTGCCAGCACGTCGGCAACCGCCAGCCCGCCACCCCATAGGCGCGCATCCAGCCGCACGGTATCGACGTTATAGACAAAATCGACGATCTGGTCGTGGCCACCACGCACCGAAAAGACGAAAACATCGGCCCCGCGCCCACCTTGCAGGATATCGTCACCGGCCCCGCCCTTGAGCACGTCACTGCCGGCCCCGCCACGCAGGTGGTCCTTGCCGCCGCCGCCGATCAGGGTGTCATGTCCGTTGCCGCCGACCAGCCGGTCGCCACCGCCACCGCCGATCAGCCGGTCGTTTCCGCCACCGCCGATTTCCCTGTCGCGCCCCGCGCCGCCGATCAGGCGGTCGGCACCGCCCTTTCCGAACATGCTGTCCCTGCCGGCG
>CAZWXK010000001.1:93853-99382 GCA_964637875.1 uncultured Rhodobacter sp. | reverse complement strand
GCCGCCGATCAGGCGGTCGGCACCGCCCTTTCCGAACATGCTGTCCCTGCCGGCGCCTCCCTCAAGCAGGTTGCCTGCACCATTGCCGATGATGCGATCCTTGCCGGAACCGCCAACTGCGTCTTCGATGATCGTGCCCTTGGCGATGACGATATTGCCGGTCTTGCCGTGAACGCTGGAGATTCCACCGGGGCGCAGGTCGATCGTCTGATCGGCCGTGGTGCCGGAATAGTCCATCCTGTCCCTGCCACCGCTGTCATAGATCGTGACCGTCGGCATATCGGCAAAACCGGCATCAAAGGACGCGCGCCCGGTGTTGTTTCCTACCCCGTAGATCGTGTTGCCGGGGCGGGCCACCCCCGCGCCGTAAAGGCTCTGGACCGCGAGGATATCGACGATCTGGGGCGTAAGGAAATAGGCCTTTGTCGCGGTGATCGACGTATTTGCGACCTGGTCGAAATAGGACATCACCGACAATTGCCATGAGTCATTGGTAAAGGCGGCGTCCGCGGGGTAGCTTGCCGTGGCATTGTAGGGCCCCTGATGTCCCAGCCCCAACGCATGACCGACCTCGTGAATGAAGGTGGCAAAGCGATAGCTGTAAAGCGGCGCTCCCACACCTCCACCCCAGGAAGTATCGATGTTCACCGTCGCCGCGGTCAGCGTGGCCGGACCCGTCGCGCCGTATGTGATGCTGGTATTGGTGATGGCGCCAATACCCGTGTCCTGAAAGGTGATATCGGCGCCGCCCGAAGCGACAATGCTGTAGGTCAGGCCCGAAACATCCGTCCACAGGTCGAGCGCGGCCTTCGCAAAGGCCTGATCGGGGGCCTGCAGGGCCGAAATATCGATCGTCAGGTTGAGGTGATCGAATTTCCGTTCACGGCCGCCCAGCCATGCCCAATACCCCGTTGTCAGATAGTTGGCCATCTGACGATAGCTGCCTTGTACGGCCATCAAGGTTCCTCCCTGCGCGTGCGCCTTTTTCATGTTTCGGTGGGCGGTACAGCTGCACGGCCCTGCTCTTGTCCAGTCTTGCAAGACAGGTCGGCCAGATCAAGATGCTCGCAGCCACGACAGACGCGGTTGCGGCCCGTGGACCGCGGGCGCGCTTGCCCTTTGTGCGCGCCTCGCCTATATCGCCCGTCATGCCTGATCGCCCCACCAACATGCCCGCCCTGCCGCCCGAAATTGCCCGCCGCCGGACCTTTGCGATCATCAGCCACCCTGATGCCGGCAAGACGACGCTGACGGAAAAGTTCCTGCTGTATGGGGGCGCGATCCAGATGGCCGGACAGGTGCGCGCCAAGGGCGAGGCCCGGCGCACGCGCTCGGACTACATGAAGATGGAGCAGGAGCGCGGGATCTCGGTTTCCGCATCGGCCATGTCGTTTCCCTTTGGCGACTGGTGGTTCAACCTGGTCGACACCCCCGGCCACGCCGATTTTTCCGAAGACACCTACCGCACCCTGACTGCGGTCGATGCCGCCGTAATGGTGATCGACGGGGCCAAGGGCGTGGAAAGCCAGACCCGCAAACTGTTCGAGGTATGCCGTCTGCGCGACCTTCCTATTTTGACTTTTTGCAACAAGATGGACAGGGAAAGCCGAGATACATTCGATATTATTGACGAAATACAGGAAAACCTGGCAATCGACGTGACCCCGGCCAGCTGGCCCATCGGCATGGGGCGCGATTTCATCGGATGCTATGACCTGCTGCGCGACCGCCTGCTTCTGATGGACCGCGCCGACCGGAACCGTGTCGCCGAAACCATCGAGATCAACGGGCTTGAAGACCCGCTGCTGGAGCAGCACGTCCCCGCCGACCTGCTGGAAAAACTGCGCGACGAGGTCGAGATGGCCCGCGGCCTGCTGCCTGAATTCGACCGGCAGGCGGTGCATGACGGCACCATGTCGCCGATCTGGTTTGGCAGCGCGATCAATTCATTCGGCGTACAGGAACTGATGCTGGGCATCGGCGAATTCGCCCCCCCACCCCAGCCCTGTGCCGCCGAGCCGCGCCAGATTTCGCCCGAGGAACGCGGGGTCGCGGGCTTTGTCTTCAAGGTACAGGCCAATATGGACCCGAAACACCGCGACCGGGTGGCCTTTCTGCGCCTGTGTTCCGGCCATTTCAGGCGCGGGATGAAACTGACCCATGTGCGCAGCAAGAAACCCATGGCGATTTCCAACCCGGTGATGTTTCTGGCATCCGACCGCGAATTGACCGAAGAGGCCTGGGCCGGCGACATCATCGGCATCCCGAATCACGGCCAGCTGCGCATTGGCGACACCCTGACCGAGGGCGAGATGCTGCGCGTGAAGGGAATTCCCTCTTTCGCGCCCGAACTGCTGCAAAATGTGCGCGCAGGCGACCCCATGAAGGCCAAGCATCTGGAAAAGGCCCTGATGCAGTTTGCCGAGGAGGGTGCCGCCAAGGTGTTCAAGCCCATGGTTGGCCCGGGATTTATCGTCGGCGTCGTCGGCGCGCTGCAATTCGAGGTGCTGGCCAGCCGCATCGAGCAGGAATATTCCCTGCCCGTGCGGTTCGAGCCCAGCCAATTCACCTCGGCCCGCTGGATCACCGGCCCCAAGGAGGCGGTGGACAGATTCGTCAACGCCAACAAGGGGCATATTTCCCATGACAACGACGGCGATCTGGTCTATCTGACGCGCCTGCAATGGGATATCGACCGGATCATCCGCGACTATCCCGAACTGACGCTAAGCGCCATCAAGGAAATGCAGGTCTGACGCCCCCCCCGGTTTTTTTGGTGGTCGTTGTTATTCACAGCAGGATCAGTCGATAGTAGATTGATTATTGTTGTATTTTTCAGGGGATCCACAGGCTGTTCGCATGTTTGCCCACCGGTTGTGCTGCGCGGCAGGACGATTGTGATCACGTTTACCGGAGGCAACGTGATCACGCTTGGCATCGCCATGACAACTTGACCTTCCGCGGACCATTCCCGAGGATGCCCCCATATCCGAGGGAGGCACCACATGACCGCAGAAATCGACTTTTCCGGCCCGGTCGAGACCCTTTCCAGGATCGTGCCGCAAGAGTGGACCGACTATAACGGCCACATGAACGAGGCGCGCTATCTCGAGGCGTTCTCGAATGCAACTGATCGATTCATGGAACTCGTCGGAGCGGACGCGACCTATATTGCCGGCGGCAACAGCTATTTTACCGCCGAAACCCATATCCGCCACCTTGACGAGGTACGGGCAGGGGCCGGAATCCGGGTGGAGACGCTGCTTCTGTCAGGTTCGGGCAAGCGGATGCATGTGTTCGGGATGATGTATCACCAGGATGGCCGTCTGCTGGCAACCTGCGAACAGATGCTGATCCACGTCAGCCTGGAAACACGGCGCGCCTGTCCACCTCTGCCCCATGTTGCCGAACGCCTGGCGATGATCGAAAAATGCCATTCCCGCCTGCCACGCCCCGAGGGGATCGGGCGCGCGGTCGGCGCGGCAGGGCGGTCACGACCCTGAGCGGCCATGCTGGCCCGGAGACGGGACGATTGCGTCGCGGTCGTGAGGAAAATCCTTGGTCAAATTCAATAAATCGAATATAACGGCGGAACTTCATGGAGAGGCCACGCAATGACCATCAGGAAACCCAACCGCCGCGACATATTGTTCATGGCCTCCGCGGCGCCGGCGCTGGGTCTGCCGGCCGGGCAGGCGCGGGCTGAAATCTCGGCGCCTGATGCGCCACAGCCGGTCTACCACCGCTTTCGTGTCGGCCAGGCGCGGATTACCATCGTCTCAGACGGCTATCTGGGCGTGCCTGTCTCGGGCCTTGGGGTCAATGCCGATCCGCAGGAGGTTGCTGCCTTTCTCGAAGCCCATTACCTGTCGCAAACCCGGTCATACGCCCACACCAACCATGCCATTATCGATCTGAACGATGCCCGTATTCTGATCGACGTGGGGGCAGGCAACCGCTTTCTGCCAACGGAAGGCCGGCTGATGGACAATCTCGTGACTGCGGGAATCGACCCCGCAAGCATCACCCACGTGGTCATTACCCACGCCCATCCCGACCATCTCTGGGGCATACGCGACGACTTTGACGAGCCGATCCTGCCGGGGGCGGAATACATCATCGGCACCACCGAATATGACTGGTGGATGGCCCCGGGACGCGTGTTGCAACTGCCCGAGAGATTGCAACAGTTCGGAGCCGGAGCGGTCAGCGCGCTGAAAACCGAAGGGCTGGAATGGACGATGGCGCGCGATGGCCACGAGGTTGCGCCCGGGGTGCACCTGATGGCCACCTTCGGCCACACCCCCGGCCACATGAGCGTGATGGTCGAAAGCGACGGCAACCGCCTGCTGGTGCTGGGCGACAGCATGACCCATGCCTATATCAGCGTCGAGCGCCCCGAATGGCTGGCCGGTTTCGACATGGAACCGGAACAGACCATAAAGACGCGCAAGCGCCTGCTGGACATGGCCGCCAGCGAAAGATTTGCCGTGCTCGGCTATCACTTTCCCTTTCCGGGCGTGGGGCATGTGATGCCGGTTGCAGATGGCTATCGCTTCATCCCGGCACTGTGGCGCTGGGAGGAGTGAAAAGGCTGTGCTTTCCCGGCGGCAAGAGGCCGATCAGGCAGATCTGGCCAGCGGATTGGCGCGCTCGCCCCGTTTCCACATGCGCGCAGCCTCGCCAAAGGCCTGAAACAGGGGGCGCGAGACAGGGTTGTTCGCCGCGTCATATTCCGGGTGCCACTGCACCGCCAGCGCAAAGCCGGGGGCGTCCTTGACATGAATGGCCTCGGGGGTGCCATCCACGGCGAGGCCTTCGATCACGATACGAGGGCCGGGCTCCTTGATTCCCTGACCATGCAACGAGTTCACCATCACCCTTTCGGCGCCGAACAGACGGGCAAATATCCCCCCCGGCGTCAGGGTGATTTCGTGCCGGGGGGCAAAACGTTCGGCAAGCGTGCCGTCGGGCGGCATACGGTGGTTGATCCGCCCTGGCAACTCGCGGATTTCGGGATGCAATGTCCCGCCGAAAGCCACGTTGAATTCCTGAAACCCGCGGCATATTCCCAGAACCGGCTGTCCGCGCTGTACAGATGTGCGAATCAGATCCAGCGTCAGAAGGTCGCGACACTGGTCGAAGGTACCGTGTTTCTCGGTCTCTTCCTCGCCATAATATTTCGGGTGGACGTTAGGCCGACCGCCGGTAAAGACAAACCCGTCGCAGGCCTCGATCACCGAGGGGATGTCCACATAACGCGGGTCGGCCGGCACCATCAGGGGCAAGCCGTCGGCGACCTTTGACACGGCCTCGATATTGATCATTCCGGTGGCCTGTACCGGATAGTCATCACCCAGTATTGCGTGATTGCCAATGATGCCGATTACCGGGCGGGTCATGTAGGGTTCCTGCGCTGGAAGCTGTGACCGGTCGGCGCAGTCAATACCGCATCGGGACGTGACGGTCGAGTCGTTTTCGATCACATTCCCCGGACCGATCCCCATACCGATCCCCATACCGATCCCC
>CAZWXK010000001.1:92174-93753 GCA_964637875.1 uncultured Rhodobacter sp. | reverse complement strand
ACCGATCCCCATACCGATCCCCATACCGATCCCCGGACAGACATCCTTACCCTTTCCGGAATTCCTCCTTCCACTCCAGGCGGCGGGCGTGAAGGATCGGCTCGGTATAGCCCGAGGGCTGCCTTCGGCCCTTGAAAACCAGATCACAGGCCGCGCGAAAGGCCACCCCGTCGAAACGGGGGGACATTGGCCGATAGAGCGGATCGCCCGCATTCTGACGATCGACAACCGCGGCCATGCGTTTCATCACCTCCAGCACTTGCTCGGTCGAAACGATCCCGTGATGCAGCCAGTTGGCCATATGCTGGCTGGAAATTCGGCAGGTGGCGCGGTCTTCCATCAGGCCGACATCATGGATGTCGGGCACCTTGGAACAGCCCACGCCCTGGTCGATCCAGCGAACCACATAGCCAAGGATGCCCTGGGCGTTGTTTTCCAGCTCGGCGGTGATTTCGTCGGCGGTCCAGACCGGGGGCGCGGCCAGCGGGATCAACAGCAGGTCGTCCATCGAGGCGCGGCGCCCGGCGCGGGCCAGTTCCTCTTGCCGGGCGGCGACATCCACCTTGTGGTAATGGGTGGCGTGCAGCGTGGCAGCGGTGGGGCTGGGCACCCAGGCGGTGTTGGCGCCTGCCTTGGGGTGTGCGATCTTCTGTTCCAGCATTGCCGCCATCATGTCGGGCATGGCCCACATCCCCTTGCCGATCTGCGCCCTGCCCCGCAGACCGCAGGCAAGGCCCGTATCGACATTGTTGTCCTCATAGGCCCTGATCCAGGGGGTGTTCTTCATGTCCCCCTTGCGGATCATGGCGCCCGCCTCCATCGAGGTATGGATCTCGTCGCCGGTACGATCGAGAAAGCCGGTATTGATAAAGGCCACCCGATGTTTCGCCGCGCGGATACATTCCTTGAGGTTCACGCTGGTGCGGCGTTCCTCGTCCATGATGCCCAGCTTGACAGTGTATTGCGGCAGGCCCAGCGCCCCTTCGACATGGGTGAACACGTCACTTGCAAAGGCCACCTCTTCGGGTCCGTGCATCTTGGGCTTGACCACATAGATCGAGCCGGCGGCCGAATTGCGGCGCGCGCCCCTGATGTCATGGAGCGCGCACAGCGTGGTGATCATGGCGTCCATCAGCCCCTCGAACACCTCGTCGCCCCGGGGGTCGAGGATGGCCGGGTTGGTCATCAGATGGCCGACATTACGCACCAGCATCAGGGCGCGCCCTTTCAGGCGGCCCGTGCTGCCGTCGGGGGCGGTGAATTCCAGATCCGAAACAAGTGCGCGGGTGAATGTCCTGCCGCCCTTTGATACCGTTTCGGTCAGGTCGCCCCGCATCAGGCCCAACCAGTTGGAATAGGCCAGCACCTTGTCCTGCGCATCCACGCAGGCGACCGAATCCTCAAGGTCGATGATCGCGGAAAG
This sequence comes from uncultured Rhodobacter sp., assembly GCA_964637875.1. GTDB lineage: Bacteria > Pseudomonadota > Alphaproteobacteria > Rhodobacterales > Rhodobacteraceae > UBA5972. Next base: position 92,330 of record CAZWXK010000001.1, on the reverse strand, counting down.
CGCGCTTTCAAGGTGGATATCGGCGATATTGGCCGGATCATCACGGCCGATTTCGCTGTCGGGATCAACAATCACATGGATATGCAGCTTATTGTTGACCAGCAGGAAACCCTTTTCCGTGCGACCGACAAATTGCGCCCTGTCCGCCAGCGCATC
>CAZWXK010000001.1:89764-92074 GCA_964637875.1 uncultured Rhodobacter sp. | reverse complement strand
ATAGGCATCGGCGTCGTGGGGCTGGCCGCGCATGGCCTTGTGCCAATCATCGATCCTGGTCTGCAAATCGACGCGGCGGGCCAGAATCGCGCGGTTGCGCGGTGTGAAATCCCGCACGAGCGCCGCCAGACCTTGCCAGAAAACGGGCGCTTCGATGCCGGTCCCGGGCAGGGCGCGTTCCTCGATGAACGCGACCAGTTCAGGGGCAACACGCAGGCTCATTCGGTCGAGGTATTCGGACAAGGTTGCGCTCCTTCTGTCTTGATTCCACGTACAAAAGACGGGCGGCCGGCAAGTGTTTCCGATAGGAAACACGTTAGGTGTACAATGGAATGCCAGGCAATACAAACCGGATTTTGGGTGCAGGTTTTCGGCCACGGACACCCCGTTGGACGGGGTCGGACAGGGCGATTGCACTTTGCCAGACCCGGCATTAAGCTTGCCTTTCGACCCTTCCCCGGAGAGCAGAGATGACCGACGCCAAGACCATTCGCCTTGCCGATTACCGCCCACCCGCCTTTCTTGTGGAAAGGGTCGATCTGGCCTTTGACCTTGCCCCCGAACAGACGCGCGTCGCCTCGGAAATCGTCTTTCGGCGCAACGAGGCGGTATCGGGTGATTTCCACCTTGACGGCGAATCGCTGAAACTGATCTCGGTCAGCATCGATGGGCGCAAGCTTGGGCCGGGCGATTATCGACTCGATAACGAAGGCCTGACCATCCCCGGCGACAGCCTGCCCGATGCCTTTACCTGGCGGGCCGAGGTCGAAATCAACCCGCAGGCCAATACCTCGCTTGACGGGCTGTATATCTCGAAGGGCATGTATTGCACGCAATGCGAGGCCGAGGGCTTTCGCAAGATCACCTTCTACCCCGACCGGCCCGACGTGATGGCCCCGTTTCACGTACGCATTCAGGGTGATGCGCCCGTGATGCTGTCCAACGGCAACCCGGTGGCGCGCGGCAAGCGATGGGTCGAATGGCGCGACCCCTGGCCCAAGCCCTGTTACCTGTTCGCGCTGGTCGCCGGCGATCTGGTGTCGTTCGACGACCGTTTTACCACCATGTCGGGGCGCGACGTGACCCTGCGCATCTGGGTGCGCGCGGGCGATCAGGACAAATGCGCCCATGCGATGGAAAGCCTGAAAAAGGCCATGCGCTGGGACGAGGAAAACTATGGTCGCGAATATGACCTGGACCTGTTCCAGATCGTCGCCGTGGACGATTTCAACATGGGTGCGATGGAAAACAAGGGCTTGAACATCTTCAATTCCAAATATGTTCTCGCCAGCCCCGAAACCGCCACCGACCGCGATTACGAGCTGATCGAAGGCATCATCGCGCATGAGTATTTCCACAACTGGACGGGAAACCGCATCACCTGCCGCGACTGGTTTCAACTGTCGCTGAAAGAGGGGCTGACGGTGTTTCGCGACCAGACATTTTCGGGCGACATGCGCAGCCACGCGGTCAAGCGCATCGAAGAGGTCCAGCAACTGCGCGCGCGCCAGTTCCGCGAGGATGCCGGCCCGCTGGCCCACCCGGTGCGGCCCAGCGAATACAAGGAAATCAACAATTTCTATACCGCAACCGTCTATGACAAGGGGGCCGAGGTCATCGGCATGCTGCATCGCCTTGTCGGCCCGGCGGACTATCGCCGCGCGCTGGATCTGTTTTTCGACCGCCATGACGGGCAGGCCTGCACCATCGAGGACTGGCTGAAGGTGTTCGGAGATACCACCGGGCGCGACCTGAGCCAGTTCAAGCTGTGGTATGAACAGGCCGGCACGCCGCACCTGTCGGTGCGTGACGAATGGCAGGATGGCACCTACAGGCTGACCTTCCGCCAGAGCGTGCCGCCAACACCGGGGCAGGACGACAAGAAACCCATGGTCATTCCGGTGGCTGTCGGCCTGCTCAACCCCAATGGCGACGAGGTGGTGGAAACCACGGTTCTCGAGATCACCGAGGCCCAGCAGAGCTTTACCTTCGAGGGGCTGGCCAGCCGGCCGGTTCCGTCGATCCTGCGCGGCTTTTCCGCCCCTGTGATCGTCGAGCGCGAAACCTCGACAGACGAGCGCATCTTTCTGCTGGCCCATGACACCGACCCCTTCAACAAATGGGAATCGGGCCGCGCGCTGGCGCTGGAAACGCTGGGCGACATGCTGCGCGGCGGACAGCCCGCGCAGGCCTATCTGGATGCCGTCGCGCGCATGGCGGCCGACGAACGCCTCGACCCCGCCTTTCGCGCGCTGGCCTTGCAGCTGCCCGGCGAAGATGAAATAGCCGGGGCCGAACATGACGCCGGCC
>CAZWXK010000001.1:15746-89664 GCA_964637875.1 uncultured Rhodobacter sp. | reverse complement strand
GCCGACAACATGACCGAAACGCTGGCGGCCCTGTCCTGCCTGCTGCGCGCGGGCAAGGGCGAGGCCGAGCTAGCCGCCTTCCATGAAAAATGGCGCGGCAATGATCTGGTGATCGACAAGTGGTTTGCCCTGCAAGCCAGCCTTGCACCACCCGAGCGCGCCGTTGAAACCGTGCACCGGCTTGCCGCCCATCCCGATTTCGACTGGAAGAACCCCAACCGTTTCCGCAGCCTGATCGCGGGCTTTGCCATGATGAACCCGGCCGGTTTTCACGATGCCAGCGGTGCGGGATATGAATTTCTGGCCGACTGGCTGATCCGGCTGGACCCGGTGAACCCGCAGACAACCGCGCGCATGTCCACAGCATTCGAATCCTGGCGGCGCTATGACGACGATCGCCAGGCCCTGATGAAGGCCCAGCTGGAACGGATAGGCGAGTCAGCAAACCTGTCGCGCGACACATCGGAGATGGTCGAACGCATCCTCAAGGGTTGAATGCCCGCCGACACATGACTGTTACCAAAAGACGTCACCGCACCGGCGAAGACCCGCCTGCGGCAAGGTGGTGATTGAGTGATACCCGTCAAAAGGTTAATTTCGGTCGACTCCAGTCGTTTGGTATTGCAAGAAATGGATATTCCCAAAACCGTTCTGATCACTGGTGCAAGCTCGGGCATCGGCGCAGCGACAGCGATTGCCGCAGCCGAGGCGGGCTATGACGTCGTCATCGGCTATCATAGCGACAGCGACGGCGCCGATCAGACCGCCCGCGCCGTGCGTGATCGGGGAAGACGGGCAATTACCGTTCAGGCGGATGTCGCCAATCCCGATGATGTCGAGCGGATGTTCGAAACCGTCGACTCCGAGTTCGAGGAACTGGGAGCGCTTGTCAACAATGCCGGAATCGCAGATGTGCCTGCGCGCGTCGAAGACATGCCGCCCGAACGCGTGAAACGGATGTTCGCGGTCAATGCCGTTGGCCCGTTCCTGTGCGCGCGACAGGCGGCAATCCGGATGGCATGGCGCTATGGTGGCGCAGGCGGGGTGATCGTGAATGTTTCCTCTGTCGCGGCGCGTCTGGGCAGTGCGGACATGTTTGTCGATTACGCAGCCTCCAAGGGCGCGGTCGATGTCCTGACCCTGGGCCTTGGCCAGGAAATGGCCGCCGACAAGGTACGCGTCGTCGGCGTTCGGCCGGGCGTGATCGACACCGAAATTCACGCAAAGGCCGACATGCCCAACCGTGTGCAAGCCATGGCCAACGAATTTCCCATGAAGCGCGCAGGCACCGCGCAAGAGGTTGCCGATACCATCCTCTATCTGATGAGCGACAAGGCCAGCTATATCACCGCCACCTCGATCGACGTGGCCGGTGGCCGCTGAGCGGCGGGATCAGAACGGCACCTCGTCCTCGGCGCTGACGAAACTGGCGACCACCTTCTTTTCGCCCGCCTTTTCGAAATCGACACTCAGCTTGTCGCCATCCACCCCTGTCACCCGCCCATAGCCGAATTTCTGGTGAAAGACCCTTGCGCCGACCTCGTGCACATGGGTGGCTGTCTGGTCGATCACCATGGTTGCTGCCGCCCCGGGGCGCTGGCGCGCGCGGCTCTGCATCCGCCGCCAGCCGGGCGAGTTGTAGGCATCCGCCCGCGCCACCCTGTCCTCAAGCGGCGATGCCTTGCGCTCGGCCCTTGGCGCGGCGGCGCCATAGCCCCCGCCATACAGGCCCGGCGGGGTCAGCACCTCGACGTGATCTTCGGGCAGCTCGTCGATGAAACGCGACGGGATCTGCGCCTGCCACTGCCCATAGACGCGCCGGTTGGCAGCAAAGGATATGGTGCAGAATTCCCCCGCCCGCGTGATGCCCACATAGGCAAGGCGGCGTTCTTCCTCCAGCCCCTTGAGGCCGGTTTCGTCCATGCTGCGCTGGCTGGGGAAAAGCCCGTCCTCCCATCCGGGCAGGAACACGGCCGGAAATTCCAGCCCCTTGGCCGCGTGCAGCGTCATGATCGACACCTTTTCGCTGGCGTCTTCGGATTCGTTTTCCATGATCAGGGCGACATGTTCCAGAAACCCCTGAAGATTTTCGAATTCCTCCAGCGCCTTGACCAGCTCTTTCAGGTTTTCCAGCCGCCCGGCCGCGTCAGGCGACTTGTCGTTCTGCCAGTGCGCGGTATAGCCGGATTCATCCAGAATGGTTTCGGCCAGCGCGATATGGTTTTCGCCCGCGCGCAAGGCTGCCGACCAGCGGGCAAAACCGTCAAGCAGCACGCGCAGCTCCTTGCCCGCCTTGCCGCCAAGCCCCCCCGCATCAAGCAGGATTCGCGCGCCTTCCAGCAGGCCGACGCCATTGTCGCGCGCCGCCTGCGCGATCTTGCGCTGCGCCACATCCCCGATGCCGCGTTTGGGTGTGTTCACGATACGCTCGAAGGCGAGGTCGTCATCGGGGCTGACGGTGACGCGGAAATAGGCCATGGCATCGCGGATTTCCATGCGCTCGTAAAAACGCGGCCCCCCGATCACCCGATAGGGCAGGCCGATGGAAAGAAACCGATCCTCGAACGCGCGCATCTGGTGGCTGGCGCGCACCAGAATCGCCATGTCGTCCAGCGACATCGGCGCATGCCCGCGGGTGCCGCGCTGCATCGCCTCGATTTCCTCGCCGATCCAGCGGGCCTCGTCCTCGCCATCCCAATGGCCGATCAGCCGCAGCTTGTCGCCATCCTGACGGTCGGTCCACAGGGTCTTGCCCAGGCGGCTTTCATTGGCGGCGATCAGCGCGCTGGCGGCCCCCAGGATATGCGGGGTCGAGCGATAGTTCTGTTCCAGCCTGATCACGGTCGCGCCGGGGAAATCGTGCTCGAAGCGCAGGATGTTGCCCACCTCGGCGCCGCGCCAGCCATAGATCGACTGGTCGTCATCGCCCACACAGCAGATATTGCGATGTTCGCTGGCCAGCAGGCGCAACCACAGATATTGCGCAACATTGGTGTCCTGATACTCGTCCACCAGAATATAGCGGAACCAGCGCCGGTATTGCGCCAGCACATCCTCATGGCGCTGAAAGATCGTCACAACATGCAGCAGCAGGTCGCCGAAATCGACGGCGTTCAGTACCCGCAATCGCTGTTGGTATTGTTCATAGATTTCGGTGCCACGATTGTTGAACAGGGCGGCTTCGGCGGCGGGCACGTTCTCGGGCGTCAGGGCGCGGTTCTTCCAGTTGTCGATGATCCCGGCCATCATGCGCGCGGGCCAGCGCTTGTCGTCGATTCCGGCGGCCTGGATCAGCTGTTTCAGCAGGCGGATCTGGTCGTCGGTGTCCAGAATGGTGAAATTGCCTTTCAGGCCTGCCAGTTCCGCATGTCGGCGCAGGATCTTGACGCACAGCGAATGAAAGGTGCCCATCCAGGGCAGCCCCTCGACGGTTTCGCCCAGCATCTCGGCCACGCGGGTCTTCATCTCGCGGGCGGCCTTGTTGGTGAATGTCACGGCCAGAATTTCATTGGGCCGCGCACGCCCCGTGTTCAGCAGATGCACCAGCCGCGCGGTCAGCGCCCGCGTCTTGCCGGTGCCGGCACCCGCCAGCATCAATACCGGGCCGTCAAGGGTTTCGACCGCAGCCCGCTGCGCCGGGTTGAGCGCGTCCAGATAGGGCGTCGGCCGCGCGGCCATGGCGCGCGTCGAAAGGCTGGCAGCCTGCTCGAACAGGTGAGAGTCGTCAAAATCCGTCATGGTGCCAACTTAGCTGGCGCCCGCAGCATTGAAAAGACGTGTTCAGCGAATGTTCCGCATTTGACCCGCTTGCGACAACAAGACGGGACAAGATGTCCGGGTATGGTTGAAACATTGCTGCAACATTCGCGCTTGCCTGCTGCGCCGCAGCATCCGTATAACCTTGGCCAAGCCAACAGTCTCAACCGGAAAGGGCCGGACCTTGCCTCAATTCGAGAAAATCCTTGTCGCCAACCGCGGCGAAATCGCCATCCGGGTCATGCGCGCCGCAAACGAGCTGGGCAAGCGCACCGTCGCCATCTATGCCGAAGAAGACAAGCTGAGCCTCCACCGCTTCAAGGCGGACGAGGCCTATCGCATCGGCGAAGGGATGGGTCCGGTGGCGGCCTATCTTTCGATCGAGGAAATCATCCGGGTTGCCAGACAATGCGGCGCCGATGCGATCCACCCCGGCTATGGCCTGCTGTCGGAAAACCCCGATTTCGTCGATGCCTGCACGGCCGCCGGCATCGCCTTTATCGGCCCGCGCGCCGAAACCATGCGTGCGCTTGGCGACAAGGCCAGCGCGCGCCAGGTGGCGATCGAGGCGGGTGTTCCGGTGGTGCCGGCAACCGACATCCTGCCCCTTGACATGGAAAAGGTCCGGAGCATGGCCGATGAGGTCGGCTATCCGCTGATGCTCAAGGCCAGCTGGGGCGGCGGCGGGCGCGGCATGCGCCCGATCATGGGCCCGCACGAGCTGGAAGAAAAAGTGCTGGAAGGCCGGCGCGAGGCCGAATCCGCCTTTGGCAATGGCGCGGGCTATCTGGAACGTCTGGTGCAACGCGCCCGCCATGTCGAGGTACAGATCCTGGGCGACCGCTTTGGCGAAATCTATCACCTGTGGGAAAGGGATTGTTCGGTCCAGCGCCGCAACCAGAAGGTTCTGGAACGCGCCCCTGCCCCCTATCTGGACCAGGCGCGGCGGCAAGAGCTGTGCGAACTGGGCAAACGCATCTGCCGGCAGGTCGGCTATGAAAACGCCGGCACCGTCGAATTCCTGATGGATCTGGACAATGACGAATTCTACTTCATCGAGGTGAACCCCCGCATCCAGGTCGAACATACCGTCACCGAAGAGGTCACCGGCATCGACATCGTGCAGGCCCAGATCCGCATCGCCGAAGGCGCCCCGCTGGCCGAGGCCACGGGGATTGCGTCGCAACAGGGGGTCGAACTGTCGGGCCACGCCCTGCAATGCCGCATCACCACCGAGGATCCGCAAAACAACTTCATCCCCGATTACGGCCGCATCACCGCCTATCGCGGCGCCACCGGCATGGGCATCCGTCTTGACGGCGGCACCGCCTATTCGGGCGCCGTCATCACCCGCTATTACGACAGCCTGCTGGAAAAGGTCACCGCCTGGGCCCCCACCCCCAAGGCCGCCATCGCCCGCATGGACCGCGCGCTTCGCGAATTCCGCATCCGCGGCGTCAGCACCAATATCGCCTTCGTCGAGAACCTGCTGAAACACCCGACCTTTCTGAACAACGAATACACGACGAAATTCATCGACAACACGCCCGAGCTGTTCAACTTTACCCCGCGGCGCGACCGGGCGACCAAGATCCTGACCTATATCGCCGACATCACCGTGAACGGGCATCCCGAAACCGAAGGCCGCCCCAAACCGCCCGCACAGGCGCGTGCCCCCCGCGCGCCCGAAAACCGCGCGCCCGCCCCGGGGCCGGGCACCCGCAACCTGCTGCGCGAAAAGGGCCCGCAGGCGGTGGCCGACTGGATGAAGGCGCAGAAAAAGGTGCTGATCACCGACACCACCATGCGCGACGGGCACCAAAGCCTGCTGGCAACCCGGATGCGCTCGCTCGACATGATCAACGTGGCCGAGGCCTACGCCCACAACCTGCCCCAGCTGTTCAGCGTCGAATGCTGGGGGGGCGCGACGTTCGACGTGGCCTATCGCTTTTTGCAGGAATGCCCCTGGCAGCGCCTGCGCGACCTCAGCCAGGCCATGCCCAACATCATGCCGCAAATGCTGCTGCGCGCCAGCAACGGCGTCGGATATACCAACTATCCCGACAATGTGGTGCGCTTTTTCGTGCGCCAGGCGGCGGAAACCGGCGTAGACGTGTTCCGCGTGTTCGACAGCCTGAACTGGGTCGAAAACATGCGCGTGGCCATGGATGCGGTGATCGAATCAGGCAAGCTGTGCGAGGCGGCGATCTGCTATACCGGCAACATCCTTGACCCGGATCGGGCCAAATACGACCTGAAATATTATGTCCAGATGGGCAAGGATCTGCGCGATGCCGGCGCCCATGTTCTGGGTGTCAAGGACATGGCGGGCCTGCTGAAACCCGCCGCCGCGCGCGTTCTGTTCAAGGCGCTGCGCGAAGAGGTCGGCCTGCCGATCCATTTCCACACCCACGACACCAGCGGCATTGCCGGCGCCACCGTCCTGGCCGCGGTCGATGCCGGGGTCGATGCCGTTGACGCCGCGATGGATTCGATGTCGGGCGGCACCAGCCAGCCCTGCCTTGGTTCGATCGTCGAGGCGCTGCGCCATACCGAACGCGACAGCGGGCTGGATATCGACGCGGTGCGCACAATCTCGGATTACTGGGAGGCCGTCCGCAGCCAGTATGCCGCCTTTGAAAGTGGCCTGAAATCGCCGGCATCCGAGGTCTATCTGCACGAAATGCCCGGCGGCCAGTTTACCAATCTCAAGACCCAGGCCCGTGCGCTGGGGCTGGAGGATCGCTGGAACGAGGTCGCCCATGCCTATGCGGATGTGAACCGCATGTTCGGCGATATCGTCAAGGTCACGCCCAGCTCCAAGGTGGTGGGCGACATGGCGCTGATGATGGTCAGCCAGAACCTGACGGTGGAACAGGTCCTCGACCCGGATGTCGAGGTTGCCTTTCCCGATTCGGTCGTTGACATGCTGCGCGGCAATCTGGGCCAGCCTCCGGGCGGCTTTCCCCCTGCGCTGATCGAAAGGGTTCTGAAGGGCGAGCGTCCCAACACCGAACGCCCCGGCCTGCATCTTGAGCCCGAGGATATCGAATCCACCCGCGCCAAGCTGTCCGAAAAGCTGAACGGCACCAGGATCGACGACGAGGATCTGAACGGTTACCTGATGTATCCCAAGGTGTTCCTCGACTACATGGAGCGCCACGAGATCTATGGCCCCGTGCGCACCCTGCCCACGCGCACATTCTTTTACGGGATGGAGCCGGGCGAGGAAATCAGCGCCGAGATCGACCCGGGCAAGACGCTGGAAATCCGCCTGCAGGCGGTGGGAGAGGTCGATGACGCGGGCGAGGTCAAGGTTTTCTTCGAACTCAACGGCCAGCCCCGCGTGATCCGCGTGCCCGACCGCCATGTGCGAGCGCGTGTCGAAAAGCGCCCCAAGGCCGAGACCGGGAACCCCGACCATATCGGCGCCCCGATGCCCGGTGTCGTGGCCTCGGTCGCGGTCAGCGCGGGCCAGCACATCAAGGCGGGCGACCTGCTGCTGACCATCGAGGCGATGAAGATGGAAACCGGCATCCATGCCGAGCGCGCGGCAACGGTCAAGGCGGTGCATGTGCGCGCGGCCGACCAGATCGACGCCAAGGATCTGTTGATCGAGCTGGACCAGGAAAACTGACAAACATCAAGGGGCCGGCATCACCGGCGGCCAGCCCCTCCAGAAGGCCGAGGGCACCAAAAAACGCTGCCCCCGAACGACTGCCAACCGGGGCAAAGCCCGCTCAACGGGCAGGATCACCTGGCATTGCGCCAGACACACAGCCCGAACACCATCACCCCCAGCACGACCAACCCCTCGCTGGCCCCACGCAGGGGCGCCAGCATTTCTTCTCCGGCCAGACGCCAGGCAACCCCCAGCCACGCCAGAAGCATGCCCAGAACGCCCACCTGATACAGCCAGAAATGGATGGGAGCCATGCGCCCGCATTCCATCTGTGGAAACTGCCGATAGACAAGCGCAAACAGAGTCATCATCACAAAACCCAACAGGTTGAGATGCGTATGCAACGGCCTGAGTTCGAGATCGTGAGACCCCCCCACATACATGCCGACAAGCAGGCCACCCAGCAGGTACAGCACTGCCACCAGCAGAAAACTTCTCCAGATATTCATGATCTTCCCTTTTGTTTTTTTCGCCCGGTTTTCCGGGTCGCATTCTTGGCATAACAAAATATGTCGGCTGCGCCAAACACGACTTTCGGTTGCGCTCTCGACCGACAGACACCTGCCCCGTCGCCGGGCGCGACACGCCGGGCGGGGCTGCCGACGGATGACCGGCCTCTTGCCCGACCCGATCTCGACCGCCATGGCCCTTGCCGCGCAAGCACGGCAAGGGGGCCGGGCCGTCACGGCGCAATCACGTGGATGAATGGCGATTCGGCAGGATCAATCCGGACAGGTTCCCTGCGCAACCGGGAAAGCCATTGATCAGGCCCCGCCAAGCCTGCCGGAAGGAAGGGCGCGAAAAATCCGCATGCCCTGCCTTTTTCCTCTTGCACGCCCGCAAGACAGAGGCTAAATCACGCCTCACCCAAGGACGCGGGCGTAGCTCAGGGGTAGAGCACAACCTTGCCAAGGTTGGGGTCGTGAGTTCGAATCTCATCGCCCGCTCCAATTTTCCGCAAAGTCAGGCAGTTGCATACAGGGCATGTCGCAGCGGCAACAGCCCTGCCTGTGCATCTTGTTTCGGCCGGTGAGGTGGAATCGTAACCCGTATCATTGAATACTTTGCGCAAGGCGAGGTTCGCGCCCGACCCCAAGGGGGGCGCGCCAAGATTTGCGCTGCGGCTTCCACGAGTGCAACGTTGCAATCTGTTGAAACGACACCACCAATTCGCGCCCGCCTGGGGGGCGGGGTCGGGTTTGAGCCGGATCGCAGGCGATCCGGCGGTGCAAAAATTCAATGTAGCGCGCTTTGGATTCGGGTGACTAGTCCGGCTTCACGATCCGGTTACGCAACACGCCGATTCCCTCGATCTCCAGCTCGAAAACGTCTCCAGGTGCCAGTTGACGGCCGATCTCCAGGCCGCAACCCGTGCCCACGGTACCCGATCCGATCACCTCGCCGGGATGCAGGGTTTCCTCGCGCGAGATAAAGGAGATGATATCGGCAAAATCATGGTGCATGTCGCGCGAATTGCCGCCGCCCCAGCGCGCGCCATTGACGCGGGCCTCCATGTTCAGCGCGACAGGGTGGTCAACCTCATCCGCCGTCAGGATATACGGGCCCAGAATGTTGCCGGTGTCGAAATCCTTGCCCTTGGCTGGCCCCAGCTGCCCCGGCATTTCGGCCATCTGTGCATCGCGGGCGGAAATATCGTTCAGGATGGTATAGCCAAAGATGTAATCGCTGGCCTCTTCCGGCGCGATATTCTTGCCCTTGCGCCCGATCACGATGGCCAGTTCCAGCTCGATATCCAGAAACTGCGCATAAGAGGGCCAGATCACGTCATGCTCGTGACCGATAAAGGAAAAGCGGTTGCCCTTGTAATAGATCGGCTGGTCATACCACACCTGCGGAATGTCGAAACTGTGCCCGGTCATCCGTTCGGCGGCGGCAAAGCTGTTCTTGAGGTGCTGCTCGAACACCAGACAGTCGCGAAACTGCACGGGCATGATCGGCGGCAGGAAGGTCACGTCAGAGGTTTTCAGCAATGCCCGCCTTTCGGCACGCCGGATCAGCCCATGGGCCTGCTCAAGCCCGTAATCGCCCTCTTCCACGACCGACAGCATCTGCTGGAAGGTGTCGGTCTCATAGCGCGCAAACTTGGCGGCCTTGTCCAGATCCAGCAGGGTTTCGTCATCAAGCGCAGCCGCCACGCGGGGCCGGCCCTCATGCAGAACGGTTGCAAGACGCATGTGATTACTCCTCGAAAATGGCGACAGCGCGGGTAAACCCTGCGGATGCGCCCCTGATCTTGTAGGGAAAGCACGAAATTTCAAACCCGGTCGGGGGCAGATCTTCCAGGTTGGTCAGCTTTTCGATATGACAATAGCCGATCTCCATGCCAGCGCGATGCCCCTCCCAGATGATCGAGGCATCCTGCGTGCGCGCATATTCCCGCGCGGTCAGCGGAAAGGGCGCGTCCCAGCTCCAGGCATCGGTGCCGGTCACCCGCACCCCGCGCTCCAGCAGATACAGCGTCGCCTCACGCCCCATGCCGCACCCCTTGACCAGATAATCCGGCTGCCCGTAACAGGCCCCGGCCGAGGTGTTGACCACAACGATATCCAGCGGTTGCAGCTCGTGCCCGATGCGGGCAAGCTCGGCCTCGACATCGGCGGCCGTGACCACGTAACCATCGTCGAAATGGCGGAAATCCAGCTTGACGCCGGGGTTCAGGCACCATTCGAGCGGCACCTCGTCAATGGTGATGGCGCGCTCGCCATTATTCATGGTCGAATGAAAATGCCAGGGCGCATCCAGATGCGTGCCATTATGGGTGGCAATCTGCAACATCTCGATCGCCCAGCCCTCGCCACCCGGCAGATCCTCGGGGCTCAGCCCCTCGAAAAACGAACAGACCTGCCCGGCCGTCTGCTTGTGATCCATATAGGTGATCCTTGGCAGCATGATCTCGGGGTCCGACACGATCCCTGTTTCCAGCGGCACCGACAGATCCACATAACGACGTGCCATGCGTGATTTCCTCCCTCTTGTTCACGGCTTTGGCCCTTCATACCACCTGCCCACGGGGCGCACCATCGCCCCAAAGGTCACGCCCTGCTTCTTCTTTGCGCAAATACGTCCGGGGGTGCGGGGGCAGCGCCCCCGCCCGCGCAACAGAGCGCAACGCATTTCCCCTTGAACCCGTGGCGCACCGCGGGCAGAAACGGCTCATGGCCAAGCTCTACTTTCACTACTCGACCATGAATGCCGGCAAATCCACGGTGTTGCTGCAGGCGTCGCACAACTACCGCGAACGCGGCATGGACACCTATCTGCTGACTGCCCGGCTCGACACCCGCGCGGGCCGGGGCAGGATCGCCTCGCGCATCGGCATCGGGTGCGATGCCGACATGTTCGACACCAACTCGGACCTGTTCGAGATGCTGCGCACCCAGACCGAACAGGGCGATGTCGCCTGCGTGTTCGTGGACGAGGCCCAGTTCCTGACACCCGATCAGGTCTGGCAACTGGCCCGCGCCGTCGATGACCTGAACCTGCCGGTCATGTGCTACGGCCTGCGCGTCGATTTCCGGGGCGAGCTGTTTCCCGGCTCGGCCACGCTACTGGCGATTGCCGACGAGATGCGCGAAGTGCGCACCATCTGTTTCTGTGGGAAAAAGGCCACCATGGTCGTGCGCCAGGGCCACGACGGCAAGGTGCTGCGCGAGGGTGCGCAGGTGCAGATCGGCGGCAACGAAACCTATGTCACCATGTGCCGCAAGCACTGGCGCGAGGCCATCGGCGACCGCCAGCCGTGCTGACGGCCGACCCCGGCTCAGGGTGCCCAGGTCGTATATCCCAGCTTGACCCTGCTTCCGACATAGCCATTCACCCGGAACTGGCTGATCCTGCCGGCATTTGTCCTGACACAGACATAAGTGCCCACAGGCATCGTCCACAGTGACAGCGCGCCGGTCGAATAGGCCGCAACGCGGCAGCCGGCATAACCACGGGCCGTCCCGCTGCCCAGCGAAAAACGCGCACCATTCACCGGAACCAGGTTCCTGAGCGCCGGATTGGGAGAGCGATACCAGATATCCGCCCCGGCGCTGCCGATGGCGCCATTGTCCAGATTGGCACGCCCACCCCGCGGAAGCAGGATCAACCCCGTCGAGACCGTCACCGGCGGGCCCGGCGGAGGCGGCGTGCCGGCATAGACCTTCAGCGAAGCCGCCCGATCATTGATCGCCGCCCCCAGAAGCGCGCGGTTCGTTGTGACATCCCGGCAGAGTCCGGCGAGATTGGGCAGGCGGCACAGCCGCGCCCTGGCTCCAGCAAACAGCCGAACGGATGAAATCCGGTTGCGGAAGGTCGTCCCCAGCACAGCTGTCGTCCCGGGCCCACGGCAGAACCGCGCGCCGGTATAGTTGGCGCCGGTATAGAAACACGCCCGTGCCGTGGCAGGCGGAGGCGGTGGGGGAGGCGGAGGCGCCCCGACATAGACCCTCAACGAAGCTGCGCGATCATTGATCGTTGCACTCAGAACCGGGCGATTCCCCGTGATGTCGCGACACAGACCAGCCAGATTCGGCAATCGGCACAAACGGGCGCGGGCGGCGCCAAATACCCGCACCGACGAGATACGGTTGCGGAAAGTCGCGTTCAGAACATTCACAACCCCCGGGCCACGACAGAAACTTGCCCCCGTATAGTTTGCCCCGGTATAGAAACACACCCGATCGCTCGTCGGTGGCGGAGTGGGTGTCGGTGCCGTACCGGTAAACACGATCACCGATGCCGCGCGGTCATTGATTGCCGCTCCCAGAACCGGCCGATCCCCGGGTATCTCCTGGCAATAGCCGGCCAGATCGGGCAGTCGGCACAGCTTGACCTTGGCTCCACCGAAAAGACGCACCGACGAAATCCGGTTGCGGAAGGTCGCATTGAAGCTGTTGATCGTCCCCAGTCCGGTACAGAATTCCGCGCCGGTATAGTTGAGCCCGGTATAGAAACAGGCCTTTTCGGCAACCGGCGGTGTCGGGGCCGGTGTCGGGGCCGGTGTCGCAATGGTCACATCGCCACAGGTCAGGGCAAGCCCGGGCCGGCCCGAACCATCGATGGTCAGCTTCAGCTTGCAATCCGGATTGCTGGCCGAGCCCCCCCCCGAACCGCCACCCGAACCACCACCCCCACCGGTAACGGGCGCAAGATAGCGCGAGCTGACCCAGCCATTCGGCCCGGACTGATAGACATAACACCAACCGTTATCGGCACATTCCCCGACCTGAACCACCTCGCCGGGGTCAAGCGAATCGACGACGCCAAAACTGGTTCCCGGCCCCGATCGCACATTGAGAGTGGTCGTGGCCGATGCCTCGAGCGCAAAAGAACGGGATGTCGCGGCAAGAGCCCCCACCGTGGCAAACAGAACCGCCACCATCAGCTGAAATACACGCATGCCAACCTCCTGAAACAAGGCCCGGATCCGGGCGACCCGTCCGAAAAAACAAATCTATGGGGAGATGATACTACCATTTGCCTTTTCGGCAAAGCACGGCGTCAACCCTTTTGCAGGAAACCGCTGCGAATGACATCCAGCAAGGCGCGCAGGCTTTCCTGCTGGGTCGTGTTCGACGTGTCGACATGTGCCAGCGCCTTGGCATACAGCGACTCGCGACTCGAGAGGATACGCCGAAGGTCGGCCATCGCGTCGGGGTTGCCGATCATCGGTCGTTCATCTCCCTGCCCCTGGACACGAGCCATGTGTTCCTCGGGACGTGCCTTCAGCCAGATCGCCGAATAATGGCGCAGGAAATAATTATATGTCTCGGGCTCGGAAACGATCCCCCCCGCAACCGCGAGGATCAGATTTTCATGCGTTGCCACGATCCGCTCGAGCGCCTGGCGTTCAAGCCTGCGATAGCCTTCCTGCCCATAAAGCGAGAACACCTCGTTCACCGGCATGCCGCTGGCGGCCTCGATCTCGTCGTTGAGTTCGAGAAAGGGCAGGTCCAGCTCGGCCGCGGCCAGGCGACCAAGGGTCGATTTCCCGGCGCCACGCAAACCTATCAGCGCAATACGCCCGGCCCGGCTGGCCTGGGGCGGCTGGGATTCCAGGATTTTCAGAACACGCCTTCGCTGATCGCTGGTTGCGTTGTCAAACAGATAACGCGCCATCGCAGCCTCGGAACTCCAGGGATCATGGCGTGAAACCAGCCATTCGACGCTGAAATCCAGTGCCGCCGCAATCTTCAGCAGCAATGCGATGGAAATGTTGCCCTTGCCGGTCTCGAGCTGTGCCAGATAACGCGGCGAAACCCCCGAAACCTCGGACAGTTCGCGCCGCGACATTCCCTTTCGGGCCCGCACGGCGCGCACCCGCTCGCCCACCATTTGCAGGAATGCCGCGGTGGCGGCCTGATCGATACGGCCTGTCTGCCCGAGGGCGGTCACCTGTCCGCTGAACGTCACGATCTCGCTCATCACTGCCCTTCCCTGCCGCGTGCGCGAAATATAATGCACAACAGCAACATGAACAATACTGCAAACCTCTGCACAGGGCGCAGTTCAGAGGGCCTTGAGAATGGAAAGCAGGTCTTCGGGCGGGCGCCGCGATGTCAGGGTTTTGGATTCCACAAAGACCGACACGAATTCCCCCTCGAAACACAGCACCCCGTCCTGTCGCCCGGCCACCCAGTGCCGGATCGAGCTGTTGCCCAGCGCCAGCAGCCGCACCTCGCATTCCAGCGCATGGCGCGGGGTGACGGGCGAACGGAAATTCAGACTCATATGCACAAAAGGCGTGCCAAAGCCGCGATCGACATTCAACGCGTACCAGTCCAGCCCGACGCATTCTTCCCACCAGGCATCGATCGCCTCAAGCGCCCAATAGGGAATGCGTCCGGTGAACGCGATGCGCGCGGGGTCGCAATCGGCCCAGCCCACGCGCATGACATGGCGGAACCGTTTGCGCCCACCCGCGTTATCCGCGCCCTGTTCAGTAGGTTTCGACATGATAGCGCCCTTCCTCGCGCAGGCGTGCGCGGATCTCGGCCCAGTTCAGGCCGGATGCGCGCGCAATATCGTTGAACGCCTCTTCCACGCCCGCCTCCATCGCCTTGAGGCCGCACAGATAGATATGGGTGCGCGCGTCAGTCAGCATCATCGCCAGCGCCTCGCTATCCTGGCGCAGGCGGTCCTGCACATAGGTCTTGTCCTGGCCATCCACGCGGGAAAAGGCGAAATGCTTTTCCAGAAATTCCTGCGGCACTTTGCCCAGCGGCCCGAAATAGGGCAGCGAATCCGGGCTGCGCGCGCCGAAAAACAGCTTCATCCGGCCATTTACCGTGGGCATCACGCGCTGCCGGCGCATGGTAAAGGCACGAAACGGCGCGCTGCCGGTGCCGGTGCAGATCATCACCAAGCGCGCCTCGGGGTCATCCGGCAGCAGAAAGGTCGAGCCATAAGGCCCGGTCACCAGCACCTCGTCGCCGCGGCCAAGGTCGCACACATAATTCGAACATACCCCCCCCTGCACCCGCTTGACCGTCAGCGACAGGTTGTTTGTGCTGGGGCGTTCACCGTCGCGGGGGCTGGAAACGGAATAAAGCCGCGGCATATGCGCCCGGCCCTGCGCATCCTCGCCCGGCGGGATGATGCCGATGGTCTGGCCTTCCAGTATCGGAAAATGGCCGGGGCCAAGGTCAAGGATGATATGGCGCACATCATTGTCGGAACCTTCGGCGGTCAGACGAAAATTGCCCTGCACCCGCGCCTTCAGCGGATTTTCCAGCCCGTGCAGATTGACCGTCGGCCTTGCTGCCGAGGCCGGCGCGCGGGCCACACCGCCGGCGCCCTTGTGCGCCTCGGCCAGCAGCGCCGCAATGGCATCGTCCAGCGCCTCGCTGTCGCCCTCGCCCTCGCCCGCGGCAATCTCCTGCTGCTCGGGCAGTTCCATCCATTCAAGCTGTTCTTCAAGGCTGTAGGGCGTCGCCACCACCCGCCAGTTGTCGATCGCGCCGGTCGGGCACGGCCCGATACAGGCCATCTGCCCGTCGCAGATCGCGGCATCCACCACCACATTGTCGTCATTGAAGGTGATCGCATCCTTCGGGCAGGCCTCGACACAGGCATGGCACCGGATACAGATTTCCGGGTCGATCAGATGTTGCTTGAGGGGTTTGTTCACCCGACCCTCCACCATTGCCCGCCGGTCACAACCTGCCGCAGGGGGCACGGCACCCCCTGCTTCTTCTTTGCAGAAATACGCATCTCGCGCCAGTGGCCGCCGCGCGCGCGGCCTCAGGCCATGTGCAGCTGCACATATTCAAAATCACCCGGCTTGTTGTCGATCCCCACACGGGGCGGGGCGATCCAGCCGGCATATTTGCCCGCCTCCCAGCAGGGTTTCATCAGCGATGCGATGAAATCGCCATCCTCTTTCGACGGCAGCCATTCATCGCGGCGCGCGGCCCATTCCTCGGGGGTGACGACCTCGCCCTCGGGGGTGATCGGCGCGCCCGTATAGGTGCCGATCTGCCGGTGAAAGCCCTCATGCGGCAGGGTCAGTTCGAAATCGAAACCGTGCTTCTTGATGATCGCGTTCCAGCGCTTGACCCCGCCCAGCGCGTCGCGGCTGTAATCGTCGCGCAGCCGCATGTTGATGGCGGTCAGCGCCGGCACCTCTTTCACCACGATCCTGCCATCGGTGAATTCCGAAACCGGATAGGTGGCATCCTGAAGGCGATGGTCGTCGTCGATCTTGTTTTCGCGATAGCGCCCCTTGATCCCCGCGTTAAAGGCATTGGCGGCATTGGTCGAAACCTCCGAGCCGAACAGATCCAGCGACAGCGTGTAATGCAGGTTCAGCTTTTTCTGGATCGTCGGCAGGTCGATCACACCCAGGTCGCGCACGCGCCCGATATCGGTCGGGTCGTCAATGCCCGCCTCGCGCATGCGCTCGCAGGTCTTCTGGATCGTCCGCCCGACGCCGGTTTCGCCGACAAACATGTGATGGGCCTCTTCCGTCAGCATGAAACGGCAGGTGCGCGACAGCGGATCGAACCCCGACTGCGCCAGGCTTTCCAGCTGCATCTTGCCGTCGCGGTCGGTGAAATAGGTAAACATGAAGAACGACAGCCAATCGGGCGTTTCCTCGTTGAAGGCACCCAGCATGCGCGGCTTTTCGTCCGAGCCCGAGCGCCGCTGCAACAGTTCCGCGCTTTCCTCGCGGCCGTCGCGACCGAAATATTTCTGCAGGATATAAACCATCGCCCACAGGTGGCGGGCCTCTTCCACATTCACCTGAAACAGGTTGCGCATGTCATACAGGCTGGGCGCCGTCTTGCCCAGAAAGCGCTGCTGTTCCACGCTGGCGGGCTCGGTATCGCCCTGGATCACCACCAGGCGGCGCAGCATCGAGCGGTATTCGCCGGGCACCTCCTGCCAGGCGGGTTCGCCGTAATGTTCGCCGCAGGGGATGATGCGCCCCTCGACCTGCGGGGCCAGCAGGATGCCCCAGCGATATTCGGGCATGCGCACATAGTCGAATTTCGCCCAGCCCTTGGGATCGACGCTGACCGCGGTGCGCAGATAGACAAGGCTTTCCTGAAACCCGTCGGGCCCCTGCCCCTTCCACCAGTCAAGATAGCCGGGATGCCATTTCTCCAGCGCCTTCAGAACGCGGCGGTCGCTGGACAGGCCCACATTGTTGGGGATTTGGGTGTCATAGCTGACATTGATCGTATCGGACATGTTTTCCTCCTGTGGCGGCCGTCAGACGCGGCGCCTGTCATATTCACCGCGCCGGCCCGTGCCGTAACGCCTGAGTGCGCCATTTTCGCCAACCGCGTTGGGGCGCTGGAAAATCCAGTTCTGCCAGGCGGTCAGACGGCCGAAGATTCGGGTTTCCATCGTCTCGGGGCCGGCAAAGCGCAGATTGGCCTCCATCCCCGTCAGGGCATCCGGGCTGAAGGATGCGCGTTCTTCCAGGAACACGCGGATCTCGTCCTCCCAGTCGATATCGTCAAAGGCATAGGTAACAAGGCCCAGATCATCGGCATCGGCGGCCTCGAGCGCCTCGTTCATGCGCGCGCGCGCCGCATCAACCGCCTCGGGCGCGCCCAGGAAACGGGTTTGCAGCCGCGTCAGGCCATTGCCCATGGGGTAGCGGCCGAAATTCACATCCGTCAGGGTGATGGTGGCGTTGGGGCGGTTGTCGCCCTCGAATTCGCCCTCGGCCATATAGCTGCGATCGACGGCAAACAGGATCTCGGCCAGGGTGCCGGCAAAGCACGAGCCCGGCTCGACCAGCGCCACCAGCGAACGCGAGGTCATGTCGATGCGTTTCAGCAGACGTTTCCAGTACAGCAATATCTCGCGCGCCAGCCAGCCATCCTCCAGCGCCAGCAGCGCCGCCTCCTGCGCCTGCACGGCGGCCGGATCACCCGCCGTCTTGAACACCAGCACACCGATTTCCAGCTCGTTGAAACGCAGGTGCAGAATCGCGTCATCCAGCTCGCGCGCAAGGCGCAGCATCCAGTTTTCCGCCCCCTGTTCGTGCAGCGCGGCGGCATCTGCCGGCACATCCATGTCGGGCCCCGAAAGGGCGATCGTCGCAACCCCCGCCCCGCGATCCAGCGCCACATCGACCAGCGAATAGGAAATCGAGCCATCTTCGGCAAATTGCCGCCGCAGCGGGGTCAGGCTGATTCCCTGCGCGTTTTCGGGTCGGCTATTGCGCGCGGCAATCTCGCGGGCACGTTCCGCCACCACCTCGTCAAAGCGCGCATTCGGCACCACCTCGTCCACCAGGTTCCAGGCCCGCGCCCGGTGCCCCTTGATCCCCTCTTCCAGCGAGCAGAACACATCGGCGCGATCACGCCGCAGCTTGCGCTTGTCGGTGATGCGCGTCAGCCCGCCCGTGCCCGGCAGCACCGCCAGCAGGGGCACCTCGGGCAGCGCGACGTTCGAGGCCCCGTCATCGGTCAGCATGATGTAATCGCAGGCCAGCGCCAGCTCGTATCCGCCACCCGCGCAGGAACCCTTGATCGCGGCGATCCAGCTTTGGCCCGAATCCTCGCCCGCGGTTTCAAATGTGTTGCGGGTTTCGTTGGTGAACTTGCAGAAATTCACCTTGTGGGCATGTTCTGCGCCCGCCAGCATGCGGATATTGGCACCGGCGCAAAACACGTTGTCCTTGCCCGAGCGCAGCACCACGCAGCCCACCTCGGGATGTTCGAAACGCATGCGCTGGATGATGTCGGCCAGTTCGATATCGACCCCCAGATCATAGGAATTCAGCTTGAGGTCATAGCCCTCGAAAAGGCCACCCTTTTCATCCACATCCATCAGGACATGGGCAACATCGCCGTCAAGTTCCACCCGCCAATGGCGATAGCGCGCCGGGTCGGTCTGAAAATCGATCACCTTGGCCATTTCACGAATTTTCCTTGTCCATCCTGTTCGTCCACCACTCTATCGTGCAGTATATTACATAGTCAATCCTGCATTTCGGGGCGTATTTGCAAGATAATTCCGATATTTGCCCACAATTATGCATTATGATGCATGAGCCCGAACAAGTTGGCGACGAATCCCGCCACCGCCTCGACGCTGGCATCGGGCTGGTCGAGATAGGGGGAATGGCGGCAATCCTTCAACAGGCGCACATCCGGTGGGGTCTTGAGGCGCGCGCGCAGGGCCTCGATCTGGGCCTGCGTGCCATATTGGTCGTCCAGCCCCTGTATCGCCAGAACCGGCACGGTGATGCCGTCGATCACATCCTCGATGTTCCAATCGCGGAAATCCGGGGCCAGCCAGGCGCCGTTCCAACCCAGAAAGGCGTTGTCCGGGTCGCGGTGGTGGCGTGCCAGACGGTCGCGCAGATCGGTTTCCCTCCACGCCTCCAGCGCGCGCGCGATCTCGGCCAGCCCGACATCCTCGGTATAGAAATGCGGCGCCATCAGCACCAGCCCCCGCAGCCGGTCGTCCTGGCGCCTGCCCGCATATATCGCGGCAATCGAGGCCCCGTCGCTGTGGCCCAGCAACACCACCTGTTTCAGCCCCGCCTGATCCAGGACATGGGGCAACACCTCCAGCGCCTCGCGCGTCATGTAATCAAGCGGCCAGGGCAAGGGCGACGGGTCCGACTGCCCATAGCCCGCGCGGCTGTAGGCAAACACCCCACAGCCCGTTGCCCGCGCCAACGCCTGCGGAAAATCGCGCCACAGGCTGATGCAGCCCAGCCCCTCGTGCAACAAGACGATCGTCGGCGCCTGCGTGGGCCCCGGCCCCCAGCAGCGCGCCTCAAGCCGCCTGCCACCGATCTCCAGCCATTGCCGCCCTTCATCAGCCCAGTCGATCATGCCGCGCAATATCCCTTCTTCTTCTTTGCCCAAATACGCGAATCCGACACGGGCAACAGGCACACCCTATCCCCGCAGCTTGAAACGCTGGATCTTGCCTGTCGCCGTCTTGGGCAGCTCGTCAACCACCTCGACCCAGCGCGGATATTTCCACTTGCCGATCTTTTCCTTGACCAGATCCTTCAACGCGTCGGCCAGCCCCTCGGCGCTGGCACCATCCTTGAGCACGACAAAGGCCTTGGGCTTGTCCAGCCCCTCGGCATCGGGATGCGCAACAACCGCGGCCTCAAGCACGCTGGGATGCGCGATCAGCGCCTGTTCCACCTCGAATGGCGACACCCATATGCCGCTGACCTTGAACATGTCGTCGGTCCGCCCGCAATAGATCAGCCGGCCATCTTCGCGCCGCTCATACTTGTCTCCGGTGCGCGTCCAGACGCCCTCGAATGTGGCACGGCTTTTCTCGCGCTTGTTCCAGTAACCGTCGGCGGCAGATGGCCCGTTGACCAGCAGCTCGCCAATCTCGCCCGCGGCCACCTCTTCGCCGGCCTCATTCACCAGGCGGAGCTGATAGCCGGGAACCGCAATGCCCGATGTGCCATATTCCACATTCCCCGGCGCATTGGACAGAAAGATATGCAGCATCTCGGTAGAGCCGACCCCATCGAGGATATCGGTCCCCACCACCTTGCGCCAGTGGCGGCCGATCTCGGCCGGCAATGCCTCGCCCGCCGAAATCGACCGCCGGATCCCTTCAGCCCCCGCAAAGGGATCATCCCCCATCGCCGCGCACATGGCCGCATAAAGCGTCGGCACGCCGCAAAATATCGTCGGGCGTGTGCGCGCAATCACCTCGAACATGGCCTCGGGCGTGGGGCGCGCCGGATAGAGCACCGCCGTGGCCCCCACCGACATGGGAAAGGTCATGCCATTGCCCAGCCCATAGGCAAAGAACAGCTTGGCCGCCGAAAAGATGGTGTCGCCCTCTTCGATGCCCAGCACCCGCGCGCCATAGGTATCGGCGGTGGCCTGTAGCGCCGAATGCACATGCCGCACCCCCTTGGGCACCCCGGTCGAGCCCGAGGAGTACAGCCAGAACGCCGTTTCATCCGCGCTGGCCTCGACCAGGGGCCGCGGCTGGCTGGCGGCGAGTTCGTCCGAAAACGCCAGATGCGCGCCCGCATCGCCGCCCACGACAAAGACCTTCTCAACCCAGGGATTGCCCGCCAGCGCGGGCTCGACCACCGGCAGCAGGGCCTCGGAAACGAACAATGCACGCGCCCGGCAATCGTTCAGGATGGCGGCATAGACGTCGGTTGCCAGCAAGGTGTTCAGGGCCACCGGCACGACACCTGCCTTGATGCTGCCCCAGAAGATGATCGGAAACTCGATGACATCCAGCACCAGCATGGCCACGCGTTCCTCGCGGCGGATGTCATGGTGGGCCAGCAGATCGGCCATGCGGTCGGACTGTTCTGCCAGTTCGCCATAACTCAGGCTGCGCCCGCCTTCGATACCCTCAACAAAGGCCGGCTTGTCGGCGCGCGTCTGCCGATGTCTATCTACGAAAAACAGTGCGGCATTACCATTTTTGTCACTCATCTTTCCAAACCTCCCGAATCCGGCCTTGCCCGGACCTATTTTCCCGTGAATTCTATCGCCCCGTCCGGCAGCAGATACAGCACATAAGCCGCGCCCCCGCTGACCGTCGGATGATGGGCCGAGCCCGGCGGATAAACATACCACCCCTCGCCCCAGCGGTCGAAGCGCGGCGTGCCTTCCAGCGCCATGACCGCCCCGATCTCGCCCGTGGTGTGAATGTGATGGGGGCCCACGACATCCTGCATGCGCACCACATCGACACTGAAGCGCCCGGCCTCTGCCCCAGGCCTGACCGCACGGCCAAAGCTGATACCACCCGCCTCGCGCTCCATCAGCCAGCCATCGCGCGCGCCCTCGGCGCACAGCTCCTTCAGGCGCCGGAACACTGCCCCATCGGCGGGGAAATTGTCATTCATCTTGCGTTCAAGCGCCTCATCCAGATCATCATCGCCAATCACCCCGACGACATCGGCAATCAGTTCGAGAAATTCAGCCCTGGACATGACATCCCCCCTTCTTCTTTGCTCAAATACTCATCCCGGCGCGTCCACCCGCAAACCCGCAGCCCCGCTTGCGGCCACCCGGTCACACCCCCAGATAACGCTGCAGCGCATCGCGATCCTTGCGCAACGCGTCCGACGACCCCCGCCACACCACCTTGCCCCGCTCAATGATGAAATTGCGATCGGCGATCTTCAGCAGATCCGACAGGTTCTTGTCCACGACCAGGATGGACATGTCCTGTCCCCTGATCCGGTTCAGCGCCGACCAGATCTTCTGTCGCACCAGCGGCGCCAGCCCCTCGGTTGCCTCATCCAGAATCAAAAGACGGGGGTTGGTCATCAGCGCGCGCCCGATTGCCAGCATCTGCTGCTCGCCGCCCGAAAGAAGATTGCCCATCGAGCGCTCGCGCGCGGCCAGCTCGGGGAATAGTTCATATACCTTCTCGACGCTCCACGGATCCGGGCGACCCAGATGGTTGGAGGCCGTGGCGATCAGGTTTTCGCGTAAGCTGAGATTGGGGAATATCTGCCGCCCTTCGGGGACCAGCCCGATCCCGAGGTTGGCAATGCGAAAGCTGGGCATGCCCGCCAGTTCGACCCCGTCAAAGGTGATCGAGCCGCCCGAAGGCGGGGTGATCCCCAGAATCGAATGGATCGTGGTCGTCTTGCCCATGCCGTTGCGCCCCAGCAGGGTGGCGACCTCGCCAGTGCCGAATTCCAGGTCGATTCCGAACAATGCCTGACTGGAACCGTAATGGGTGGTGAGGCCGGAAATCTTCAGCATGGATTATTCCTCGCCCAGATAGGCATGGCGCACATCGGCGCTGCTTCTGATCTCGTCAGGGCTGCCGGTGGCGATGATGCGCCCATAGACCAGCACCGAAATGCGGTCGGCCAGCGCAAAGACCGCATCCATGTCGTGTTCGATCAACAGGATGGTACGATCACCCTTCAACCCCTTGAGAAAATCGATCATCCGCGCGGAATCCGTGCCGCCCAGGCCGGCCATCGGCTCGTCGAGCAGCATCATTTCCGCCTCGGTCGCAAGGGCCACCGCAATTTCCAGCTGCCTGTGTTCCCCATGGCTGAGTTCGCCGGTCGGGGCATCGGCACGGTCCTGCAGCCCGATCTGGCGCAACACTTCCCGGGCGCGGTCGCGCAGATGGGTGATCTTGCGGGCAGGCCGGATGAAGCGGAAGGAATGACCATCCCGCGCCTGCACTGCCAGCGCGACATTGTCCAGAACGCTCATCTCCATCACCAGCGAGGTGATCTGGAAAGACCGTGTGATACCCAGGCGCGCGCGCCTGTGGGCCGGGCGGCGGGTGATGTTCATCCCCTTGAACAGGATGGCCCCCGAATCCGGGCGCAGAGCACCGGAAAGCTGAGCAATCAGCGTGGTCTTGCCCGCACCGTTGGGGCCGATGATGGCGTGCAGCTCGCCCTTGCGGATCTCGAGGTTGACACCGTCGGTTGCGGCAACACCGCCAAAACTCTTTCTCAGATCGCGCACTTGCAGAAGGCGGGTCATTTGTCCCGCCTCCGACCGTGCAACATTCCCAGCAGACCCCCACGGGCAAACAGCACGACCCCGATCAGCATCAGGCCGAAAGGAAGGTTCCAGTAGACGGTAAACGAAGAAAGGATTTCCTCGATCAGCACAAAGGCCGCTGCCCCCAGAACCGGGCCCAGCACGGTCGCCGTCCCACCAAGGATCACCATGAACATCAGATCGCCCGATCGCGTCCATCCCGTTATCGAGGGCGATATAAAGCTGGAAAAGTTGGCCATCATCCAACCGGCAAAACCGGCAATGACCCCTGCAATCACATAGGCCGTCAGGCGATACAGATAGGTATTGTAGCCCAGCGTGACCAGGCGTTCATCATTCCCCTTGGCCCCGCGCAATACCATGCCGAAACGGGAATTGACGATGGCATGGACCAGCAACATCGTTACAACGAGCGTTCCGAACGCCAGGAAATACATTTGCAGCGGATCGTCCAGATTGATCCAGGGCAGCTGGGACCGCATCTCGATCACCAGACCGTCATCGCCGCCATATTCGTCAAGCGACTGGAACAGGTAGAACACCATCTGCGCAAATGCCATGGTGATCATGATGAAATAGACCCCCCTGGTCCTCAGGCTGATCGCGCCGGTGATCAGCGCAAACACGGCCGAAAGCCCGACCGCCAGAGCGATCTGGAACCACCCGCTGGTCGAGGCCACTGCCGAAAATCCGCCATAGAACTCGTGATAGACGGGAATGCCCATGGCATAGGCTCCGATCCCGATGAAGGCGGCATGACCAAAGGATGCCATCCCCCCATAGCCCAGAATAAGGTTCAGGCTGACCGCCGCAACCGCCAGGATTACCAGCCTCGTCGCCAGAAGCAGGTAGAACTCGCTACCCGTCCACATCAGGACAGGTGGCACGACCCCCAGCAAAAGCAGGACGACCACGGTGATCCAGCCGGTTTTTGTCATGACTTGGGACAAGGCTTTCATCAACGCACCTTCGGTGGGAACAGGCCCTGCGGACGCAGCGCAAGAATGACCGCCATGAGGATATAGATCAACATGGCCGAGATCGCCGGGGCTGCCGTCTCGGCAGCGCTCGGCGACATGAACAGGGCAAAGAGATCGCCAAGGAACGACCGCCCCAGGGTGTCGATCAGCCCGATCAGGATCGCGGCGACAAAGGCCCCCTTCATCGACCCGATCCCGCCGACGATGATCACCACGAATGCCGTGATGATGACCTCGCCTCCCATGTTGATCGAGGCCTCGGTGATAGGCGAAATCAACATGCCCGCCAGCCCTGCCAGCACGGCCCCCAGCGCAAAGACCAGGCTGAACAGGGTCTTGATGTCGATCCCCAGCGCCGAAACCATGGTGCTGTTGCTGGCCCCTGCCCGGATCAGCATTCCCAGCCGGGTGTGGTTCACCAGCCAGAACAGGCCTCCGGCAACCACCAGCCCGGCTGCGATGATGGCCAGTCTGAATGTGGGCATGACAACACCGGGGAACAGCTCGGTCTGGCCGTTCAGCCAGGCTGGCAGGGGAACCGAAATCCCTGCCGGGCCCCAGACGATCTGAACCGTCGTGTCGATCACCAGGATCAGACCGAATGTTGCAAGCACATGATCCAGATGATTGCGCGCATACAGGCGGCGCACCAGAACCCGCTCGATCAGGTAACCGATCGCCCCGGTAATCGGCAGCGCCACAAGAACCGCAATCACGAAATTCCCGATCAGGAAGGTCAGCGAGGCACCGATGAAAGCCCCCAGCATATAGATCGAACCATGGGCAAGGTTGACGAAATCGAGGATGCCGAAAACCAGCGTCAGGCCGGATGCGACCAGAAACAGCAGCAGCCCCAGCTGCACGCCATTGAGTGTCTGGATAAACAGTAAGGTATAGTCCACGAGCAGGCTTTCCGTGAGTTGGTCTGCGTGGCCGGAAGGGGCTTATTCCGACCGGCCACGCAATTACCCGTCGCGCCAGCCTATTTCAGCGGGCACTGCGCGGCGTAAGGGTCCTGATTGTTCTCATAGACCGTCTTTGCGACCTTCGTCGTCCAGTTGCCGTCGGCATCCTTGACCACCTCGCGCAGATAGAAGTTCTGGACCGGGAAGTGGTTGTTGCCATAGGTGAACTTGCCCCGCACCGAGGGGAAGCTGGCCGATTTCATCGCCGCACGCATGCCGTCGATATCGTCCAGATTGCCATTCACGCCTTCGACCGCCGACTTGATCAGAAAGATCGAGTCATAGGCCTGAGCGGCATAGAACGACGGATAGCTCCCGTATTTCGCCTTGAAATCGGCAACAAATCGCTTGTTTTGCGGATTGTCCAGCGAGGGGTCCCACTCCTGGGTGAATTTCGAGCCCAGCACATCATTGAAACCGGCGGCCTGGAATTTCGGCAGGCTCAGCGCATCGATGGTGAACGAGGTAAAGAGCGGCATCGAGCTCTTGAGGCCGGCCTGTTGATACTGTTTCATGAAGGCGCCGCCCGCCTTGCCCGGATAGAACACCCACAGGGCCTCGGCGCCCGAGGCCTTGGCCTTGGCCAGCTCGGCCGAGAAATCGAGCTGTGTCGGCCAGGTAGTCATGTCGGTGCCCAGAATCTTGCCCTTGAAGGTGCGCTTGACGCCGGCGACCATGTTCTTGCCGGCAGCATAGTTGGGGGCGATGATATAGATCGACTTGACGCCCTTCTGGTTCAGATACTCGCCCATGGCCATGGGCGTCTGGTCGTTCTGCCAGCTGGTCGAAAAGAAGTTCTTGTTGCACAGCTTGCCGGCCAGCGGGCTGGGTCCGGCATTGGCCGAAATCAGGAACTTGCCCGCATCGAGCACCGACTTGCGTGATGCCAGCAACACGTTGCTCCAGATATATCCAGCCACGAAATCGACGTTTTCCTGCTTGATCAGCTTGTCCGTCACCTGTTTGCCGATTTCCGGCTTGAAGCCGTCATCCGCATAGATCAGCTTGACATCCAGGCCTGCCATCTTGCCGCCGATATGTTCCATCGCCAGATCGACGGCCTTCTTGATGTCATTGCCGATGACCGCGGCGCCCGTTGTCAATGTGGTCACAAAGCCGATCTTGACCTCGCGCGCAAAGGCAGGCGTCGTCAACATCGTCGCGGCAAGGGCCACGCTCAGTAGTCTTTTCATGATATTCCTCCCGTTGTGGTACTCAGACGTTGTTCTTTTTCCCTCTCCCTGTCAAAGCACATGAATGTGCATTATGAGGCATAGTTTGGGTTTTTTTCTTTCAGAGTTGCATTATCCTGCATATCTTTCAAGAAGTTTTAACCGCGCCGCCGCCCTTGGCCCGGCCTTGCCGGATCCGGGCCGACAAGACGAATCCACGCGCGCGGCCCATCATCACGACCACCCCGATTTGTTTCAAGCATAAAACTGAAGGCAATCTTCAACCACAGGCCGACTCGGTTCAGTTGAACGGATTGTTGTCGCTGTCATATCCCTTGAGGGCCTTCACGCAGCGAATCAACATCAGCATCGACGCCCTGGATCCGGCCAGCGTGTAGCTGTTGATCCTGCTGCCCCGGCTTCCATACAGGCTCAAGCGGTTCCCCGCCATGATCTCGCGCAGGAAACGCAGCGATGCCTTGCTGTCGGGCAGGGTGAAGAAGACGCTGCTGCTGGTCAACCGCGCCTGGTTCAATGTCCATTTGGGGCGGCGATCGATTCGCACGACGATATCGACCTTTTCATTGCCAAGGCGCCAGGTGCGATTGTAGAACTGCAGGCTGACGGTTTCATCGGGGTCGGCCCAGATCAGGAAATTGCTGCTGCCCGCATTGACCCGGGCCACACAGGCAAAAGAGCCATCGTCGAACGCGACAACCCTGACCTCCCATGCCTTGCGCTGATAGACGCGCCGGGATTCCCTGACCCCTGCCTGAGCCTGGATTCCCGGCAACCCCGGCAACACGGCAGGAAACCACATGACAAGGCCGACAAGAACGGCGGAAAGAAATATTCTTGAAAACATCGCTACCTCCAAACATCGCCAACAATTAACGGCAATCATAAGCCCGAAACCCGGGTCTTGCCGAACGGAAAAAACAGGAAGGGCACGAAACCGATGTCCCGTGCCCTGAAAGCTGTTTCTATCCTATTTGCGCAATTCGCGCCGCAGGACCTTGCCCACGGCCGATTTCGGCACCTCGTCGATGAACGCAATCTGTTTGGGCACCTTGTAGGCCGTCAGATGTTCGCGACAATAGGCGATGATGTCCTGCGGTGTGACATCCGAACCCTTTTCCCTGACCACGAACAGCTTGACGGCCTCGCCGGTCTTTTCGTCCGGCACACCGACACAGGCACATTCCTGCACGCCGGGGCAGCGGGTTGCGACCTGTTCGATGTCGTTCGGATAGACGTTGAAGCCGGACACGATCACCATGTCTTTCTTGCGGTCAACGATCTTCAGGCGGCCCTGTTCATCCTTGATGGCGATGTCGCCGGTACGGAAGAACCCGTCTTGGGTAAACGCGTCGCGGGTGGCGTCGGGCCGGTTGTAATAGCCGGGCATCACCTGCGGGCCACGCGCGCACAGCTCGCCGCGCTCGCCATCGGGCACCTCGTTGCCGTCGTCATCCAGCAGCTTGATTTCGGTATCGGGAACCGCATAGCCGATCGTGCCGGTGAATTCCGTCCAGTGCGGCGGGCACATGGCCAGAACGGGCGAGGTTTCCGACAACCCGTAACCTTCGAGGATGGGCTTGCCGGTAAAGCTCTGCCATTTGTCCGACACCGCCTTCATGGTGGCGGTGCCGCCGCCCACCGCCCATTTCAGGCGCGAGAAATCGACATCCTTGAATTCGGGGTGCAGCATCATGCCCGCATACAGCGTATTGACGCCATTGATGCGGGTAAAGCGCGAATTCTTGATCGTCTTGATGAAACTGTCCATGTCGCGCGGATTGGTGATCAGGATGTTCTTGCCGCCAAAGGCCGCGTAAAGCAGGAAATTCACCGTCAGCGCAAAGATGTGATACAGCGGCAGCGCGGTGATCATCACCTCGTTGCCCTCCTCCATCACATCATGGGCCATGTCATAGATCTGTTCAATATTGGACAGGATATTTCCATGCGTCAGCATCGCACCCTTGGAGGGGCCGGTCGTGCCGCCGGTGTATTGCAGAAAGGCCAGGTCATCGCGCGATACCTCGACCGGCACAAAGCCCATGTCGGCCCCCTTGTCCATGGCATCGGCCAGCAGGGTGTAATCCGCAAAATCATCGGGCAAGGGCGGGCTCGGCAGCGGGTTCTGCCCGCAATCACCCAGCTGCAGCACCAGCACCTGTTTCACCGGCACCCTGTCGCGCACGGCAGAAAAGGCAGGGGTCGAGCCCGAAAAGATGATGATCGCCTCGGCCCCGGAGTCGTTGAGCTGGTGTTCCAGCTCGTCCGGGGTGTAAAGCGGGTTTACCGACACCTGCACCGCGCCGCATTTGTGGATCGCCATGGTCGAGACCGGATGCGCCAGCGTGTTGGGCGACATCAGCGCGACCTTGGACCCCTTGTTGATGCCCATCTCGTTTTGCATATAGGCCGCAAGCGCATCCGCATGGCGGCCCAGGTCAGAGAAACTCAGGCTGTTGTTGAAGTTCTCGAAAGCGATCGTATCGCCATATCTGCGTACCGCGCCATCAAGCATCTCCCAGATGGAACTGGCGGCCTTGATCTGATTGATTGCCGTTTCCGTCACCTTCACCCTCCGTTACGTGATCTGTCGGGCCGCTCAGGGCGCCCATTCCCAGGGCGTGATGAATGCGCCCAGACTGGCCTGCACGGCCGCGTCATCTGCCTCGCCCGTTTTGCGCAGTTGCGCAACAAGGCCGCGTTTCTTGTCCTCGACCACCGCAACCACCTCGGCCGCGACGCCGTCACTGGCAAGGGTCTCGTTGAATACCCGCGTGATCGCCTTTTTGCGCAGCTCGGGCTTGAAGATCTTGCCCACCGCGGTCTTTGGCAATTCGTCGAGGATCTCCAGATATTTCGGCACGGCGGCGCGCTCGCCAATCCGCTCGGCCGCGAATTCCATCAGTTCGTCACGCGTGGCCTTGCCGCCTTCGACCATTTCGACATAGACGCAGGGCACCTCGCCCGAATGCTTGTCAGGCTGGCCGATGGCGCCCACGAACGCCACGTCGGGATGGGCCGCCAGGGCCTCTTCTATCTCGGCGGGGTCAATATTGTGGCCGCCGCGGATGATCAGATCCTTGGCGCGCCCCGTGATCCACAGATACCCCTCGCCATCGATCCGCCCCAGATCGCCGCTGCGCAGATATTTTTCCAACGCAAACAGGCCCTTGTTCTTGTCGTCCTCGGTATAGGTGTGGCCGGGATAGACGCCGGGGTTGGAAATGCAGATCTCGCCCACCTCGTCGATGCCGCGCTCGGCCTTGACGGTGCCATCGGGGGCGCAGTCGAGGATCTTGACATCGGTATAGGGGAACGGGATCCCGACCGAACCGATCTTTTTCCTGCCATCATAGGGGTTGACCGAGATCAGGCAGGTCGTTTCGGTCATGCCGTAGCCTTCCAGAATGGTCACGCCGGTTGCCTTTTCGAACCGGTTGAACAGCTCGACCGGCATGGGGGCCGAACCACAGAACGCGGTCTTGAGGGTCGAGACATCGGCATTGACCTCGCGCTGCATCAGGGCGGCGGCAGCGGTCGGAACCATCACCATGAAGCTGGCCTTCCAGCGCTCGACCAGTTTCCAGAAATTGTCGAACACCCCGTCGCCGCGATAGCCCGCGGGCGTGGGCATGACCATATGGCCGCCCGCCCCGACGGTTGCCATCAGGATGGGGTAGGCGGCAAAGACGTGAAACAGCGGCAGCGGGCACAAAACCACGTCATCGTGGTCCATCAGCAGCGCCTCGCCGCACCAGCCGTTATAGATCATGCCGGAATAGCGATGCTGCGCAACCTTGGGCATGCCGGTTGTGCCGCCGGTGTGGAAATAGGCGGCAACGCGGTCGGTGGTGGCATCGGCAAAATCCAGCGCATCGGCCCGCTGCTTGCCCAGCTCCTTGTTGAAATCCAGCACCTTGGCGTGATGGCTTACCTCGAGCTTGGGACGGATCAGGGGCACGATCCAGCTTTTTGGCGGGGTCAGATAGCGCAGCAAATCGACCTCCAGCACCGTCTTGACATTGGGTGCGTGGCTGACGGCCTCGGCCGCCTTCTGGGCGATGTCGGATTTTGGAAAGGATTTCAGCGTGACCAGCACCTTGGCACCCGTTTCCCGCAGGATCGCGCCGATCTGTTCGGGCTCCAGCAACGGGTTGACCGGGTTGACGATTCCGGCGACCGCGCCCCCCAACAACGTGATCGCGGTTTCATTGGCGTTGGGCATGAGATAGGCGACAACATCGTTTTCGCCCACACCAAGGCGGCGGAACAGGTTGGCCGCCTGCGTGACCTTGCTCATCAGCTCGGCCCAGGTCAGGGTTTCGGCCTTGTCCTTTGGCCCCGATGTGATCTGAAAGGAAAGGGCCGGCCGGTCGGGAAAGCGGTCGGCACTGCGCCTGACATATTGATAGATCGTACGCGCGGGCTGACGTTCCTCAAAGGGCATCTCGGTCTCGATTGCCAGCTTGTCGTCCAGTGTCGCGAGTTTCGCCATCATGCCCTCCAGAACAGCCCATGCGGCGAGGCGCCGCATGACGCCGAAACAGATTGAACCAAAACACCATGGCGGCGCAACCCTGTTGAAGGTCGCGCGCGCCGGGGTTTACGAAAGGTCATCCCATGGGGATCCGATCGACAAGGGGATCGACAGGGGGAATATCGGCCATAATGCCGACCCGACACGGCCTATTCCGCCGCAGCCGCACCCTCGGTGAACTGGAGCCGGGCAAGGCGCGCATACAGACCGCCCTGGGCCACCAGCGAGTCATGGGTGCCGGTGGCAACGATCCGCCCCTTGTCGAACACGATGATGCGATCGGCCTTTTTCACGGTTGCAAGGCGATGGGCAACGATCAGTGTGGTGCGCTCGGCGGCCAGCGACTCGACCGCCTTCTGCACGGCTTGCTCGCTCTCGGCGTCCAGGGCCGATGTTGCCTCGTCCAGAAGCAGGATCGGCGCCGCCCGCAGAATCGCGCGGGCAATGGCAATGCGCTGTTTCTGCCCGCCCGACAGCATCACGCCGCGCTCGCCCACATATGTGTCATAGCCATCGGGAAGCTCGGTCAGAAAATCATGGGCCGCAGCGGCACGGGCAGCCTGTTCGACCTCGGCATCGGTGGCGTCAGGGCGACCGAAACGAATGTTTTCGCGGGCGCTGTCGCCAAAGATCACCGGATCCTGCGGAACAAGTGCCAGTGCCTTGCGGAAATCCGACCGCCTGAGTTTGCGGATATCCAGCCCGTCAAGGCGGACAACCCCCTCGATCGGATCAAAGAACCGCAGGATCAGCTGGAAAAGCGTCGATTTGCCCGCCCCCGAAGGGCCGACGATGGCCACCGTTTCACCGGGTTTGATGACGAAATCGACATCGTGAAGCGCCCGCACCCCGGGACGCGCCGGATAGTGGAAGCTGACGTGATCAAAGGCGATCTCGCCCCTGACCGGCGCGGGCATGCGGGCCGGACTGGCCGGGTCGGCGACCGTATCCTCGGCCTGCAACAGTTCGATCAGGCGCTCGGTGGCACCGGCAGCGCGCTGCAACTCGCCCCAGATTTCGGACAAGGCCCCCACGGCACCGGCGACCAGAACCGCATAGATCACGAACTGCACCAGTTCGCCCGGTGTCATGGTGCCGGCGCGCACGTCATTGGCGCCCACCCACAGAACGCCGACGACACCGGCAAAGACAAGAAACATCACCAGCACCGTCATCACGGCACGCGTGGCAATACGTTGCAGCGCCGATTGATAGGACAGCTCGGTCACGTCGCGGAACTTGCGCCGGCTGGCTTCCTCGTGGGTAAAGGCCTGCACCGTCTGGGCCGCCTGCAATGTTTCCGATGCGTTGCCCGAGCTTTCGGCGACACGGTCCTGATTTTCCCGCGACAGCTTGCGCAGGCGGCGCCCCAGCACGATGATCGGAATGACGATCACGGGGACCATCAGAAAGACGAGGCCGGCCAGCTTGGCGCTGGTCAGCAGCATCAGCGTCAGCCCGCCAAGAAAGATCAGGAAATTGCGCAGCGCCACCGATACCGATGACGATATCACCGAAAGGATCAGCGTCGTATCCGTGGTAATGCGCGAGAGCACCTCGCCCGTCATGATCTTTTCAAAAAAGGCCGGGCTCATGCCGATCATCTTGTCATAGACGGCCTCGCGAATGTCGGCCACCACGCGTTCGCCCAGCCGTGTGACCAGATAGTATCGTGTACCCGTCCCGATCGCCAGAAGCAGCGCCACCAGCAGCGCGGCACCGAAATACTGATCCAGCAGGGTAACATCGCCAGCCCCGAAACCATCGACAACCCGGCGTACAGCCATGGGCAGGATCAGCGACAGCGCGGCCGTCAGCACAAGCGCGATGCCGGCAAGGATCGCAATGCCGCGATACGGCCGGACAAAGGGAAGCAGTGCCCGCATGGGACCTATGCTCTTTGCCTTGGCACGCTCTTCCTCGGATGGTTTGCTGGTGGGTTTCCTGGCCATTCGCCCTGCTTCCCTGTACTGTAATCCTGGCCTCCAATAAGCGAGCGCGCCGCCAATCACAAGCGCAAGCAATGTCGCAAGCCTCACAAGGTTGCGAGAACGCGCCCGCCTTGTTTCAACCCATCGACCTCGGCGCGCGGCCGTGGCAATATCCCGTCATGAAGGAAATTCGCCAAGCCATACGCAGGATCGTCTTTTGGGCCGTGGTGCTGGGATTGCTCGTGCTGGCAATCAAGCAATTCCCGGGTCGCGACAGGGCGGCGCTGGATGCCTATGATCAGGGTGATTACAGCACGGCAGCCCGTTTCTGGGCAAAACTGTCCCGCAAGGGGGATGCCGAGGCACAGTTCAAGCTGGGCATGCTTTATGCGCAGGGTCTGGGGGTCGAAAAGGATGCCCGCAAGGCGCACGAGCTGTTGCTGTCGGCCGCCGAGGCAGGCAACCCTGCGGCCCAGTACATGGTTGCACGCGACTACAGATACGGGATTGGCACCGGCCGGGCCCCCAAGGTTGCCTTGATGTGGTTGCGCGAGGCCGCCGACCGCGACTTTGCGCCCGCGCAGATAGCGCTGGGACGGCTGCACCTGTCGGGCGACGGGGTCAGACGCGACCTGAAACAGGCCGATTACTGGTTCGGCATGGCGGAAAAGCTGCGCCCCGGCATCATGACCGGCGCCAATACTGCCGCACGATGACCGGTTGCCCCGATGTCATGCATGGCACCGTGCCGCTGTTGAAACCGTGCAACTGTTGAAAGAGAATGGAGCGGGTAGCGGGAATCGAACCCGCACCAAGAGCTTGGAAGGCTCGTGTGATACCATTTCACCATACCCGCAGCCGCCTGTTAGGTAATCAAGTGGGCGCGCCGCGTCAAGCGGGAGACCCGGTTGCAGATCACGATATTTCGCCTATCCTGCGCTCAACCGGCCACCGCGACGGCCCGCAGGAGGATATCTGGTGAGCAGCAAGACAATCATGGTGTTGAACGGCCCGAATCTGAACCTTCTGGGCCAGCGCGAACCGGATATCTATGGGGCCGGGACGCTGGACGATGTCGCACGGGAATGCGCCGATCTGGCGGACGAACTGGGCCTGAAAACCGATTTCCGCCAGTCCAACATCGAGGGCGAGCTGGTGACATGGATTCAGCAGGCGCGTGAGCAGGCCGCCGCGATCGTCATCAACCCGGCTGCCTATACGCATACGTCGGTGGCGATTCTGGACGCGCTGAACGCCTTTGACGGGCCGGTGATCGAGGTGCATGTCAGCAATATCCACAAGCGCGAGGCGTTCAGGCATCATTCATTTGTTTCGCGCAGGGCCGACGGGGTGATCGCGGGCTGCGGCACGCAGGGCTATCTGCTGGCGCTGCGTCAGGTGGCGCATCTGCTGGGTTGATGGTGGCGGGACCGCAAGGACGACCGTGGAGGTTGGGTCATTCCCGAGAGCCTGGACAACCAGGTGGGCGCCAGGTGCGATAGGCCACGACCAGTCGCAGAGCCAGCTCCCTTTCGAAAATGTAAGGCCACTGGAATGGAACCTCTCACGCATCGGGCAGTACCCGCCGATGCCGGATGTAGGCAGTCGGCAGGCTGCACACAAGGTCGAACACGGCGAAATGAGGGGGCGCTGCCCCCGTCGCTGCCGCGACTCCCCCGGCGTATTTGGGCAAAGAAGAAGATGCTGGGGCGGGTCTTGACGAAATGTTCACCTGTTGTTCATATGACGCATGGCAAATGGAATGACAGCGGGGCAAAAACTGGCGCGGGGTGTCTGCCGACATCTGCGCCGGCACGGGTTTTCCGTGATCGAGGAATTCGTGCCGGTGCGCGGGTTGCGCGTCGATGTGATCGCCCTTGGCCCGCGGGGCGAGATCTGGGTCGTCGAATGCAAGTCGTCGCGCACGGATTTCCTGACCGACAGGAAATGGCCGGGCTATCTGGACTGGTGCGAGAGGTTTCTGTGGGCGGTGGGGCCGGATTTCCCACGCGCCCTGCTGCCGCAGGAACACGGGCTGATCCTGGCCGACGAACATGACGGCGAGATCCTGCGTCTGGGGTTGGCGCGCAAGCTGGCAGCGGCGCGCCGCAAGAGCCTGACGCAGAAATTCGCACGCGTGGCGGCAGACCGTTTGCAGGCGCTGCGCGATCCGGCGCCCGAGCAGCGATTCAGCGCGGTTTAGGTGTTTTCGACATGGCACGGGCACGGGCGGCGGCGGCGCGCAGCTCTTCGGCGATTTCCTCGGCCTCTTCGGGTTCGAAATCCAGTGGCAGGCTGATTTCCGGGGCCTCGACATAGATGCGCACCATGCCCAGGGTGGTCGGACCGATCTGGAGATTCGCCGCGATGTCGCTTTCCTTGTCGATATTCATCTGTGCCATGCTCCTTGCGGTGAGGTTGCACCTTGGCTACCTTGCCGTCTGCCCGCAGGCAAGGGGATGATGCGCCGTCATGCGTTGATTTCCTGTTGACCAGGGCGACCGAAAACCTTACTTCGACCGGGCGTAAGCATGCCGACGTAGCTCAGTAGGTTAGAGCGCTTGATTGTGGATCAAGAGGTCCCCCGTTCGAGCCGGGGCGTCGGTACCACCCCCACCTCCCCAAAATCAGATCGCGGAAAGTTTCGATTGCGCCGCAACGCGCCTCATGCTGTCTAGCAACCGCGTGCAGGCGGACATTGCCAGGCTGCGCGGCACCATGATGTCGGCGCCGTTGGTGCGTTTCAGGATCAGGGCCGGGATATGAGAAAGTTCGCTCAGCGCCACATGCCCACGCTTGAAAACCGCAGGGCGCAGGTCGATGGGCGTGAGTCGCGCCAATATGTCGGTGGCAAGCCCGCCCTGAAGGCGCATGATCGCGTAGGCGCCGCCTTGATCCACCAGCGCGGCCTGGCGGGAAAGCGCAGGCGCGGCAGGGGCCTCGCCCACCAGCAGATATTTCCCCAGCCCCGCCCAGATCAGGCGCAGCCTGTCATTGCCACTGCTGCGACAGGGCGCGGGCAGCTTCAGCCCATGCGCCGCCTGCATGGCGCGGGCCAGATCCGCCGCCTTGCGTGGCAATATGAGTGTGACATGGGCGGGGCGGATTTCGGCCAGATTCGTGTCGCCGATCTCGGCCGGCAGAAGATCGGCAAGGGGTGATGTGGGGATCAGCTCAACCACGCATGCGCCCTCCTTCAGGGTCGAGGAATGTCGGAATGCAGACCTCGCACAATGTCTCGACGCCGCGCAGATGGTCATGCATCAGGATCTGTTCCCCAATGCGCCCCCGCCCGCCTCTGAGCAAGGCCAGCGCGATCGGGTGGCCCAGATGGGGCGAAAAACACTGGCTGGTGATCACGCCCTGGTCATGTTCGCGGTCAACAGGGTCGCCGGGGTTGAACAGATGCGCCCCACCCAGCAACAGTTTCGACGCCCCCGCCGGTTTCAGCCCGACCAGCTGCATCCGGTCGGGGGCGCGCAGGGCGGGACGGTCGGCCATCACCTTGCCGATGCAATCGCGCGCGGCCATCATGCGGCCCAGGCCAAGGTCATCCAGCGTCACCCTGCCATCGATTTCGGCATGTGTCAGAAACCCCTTTTCCAGCCGCAGCACGTTGAGCGCCTCAAGTCCGAACCAGTCGCCCCCCTCGGCGCGGGCGCTTTCCTCCAGCGCCTCGGCCAGAGAGGGCCCGTATTGCGCCGGAACGGCCAGCTCGAACCCCAGCTCGCCCGAATACGAGATGCGGAACAGGCGCGCGGTGATCTTGCCGATCCTGATCTCGCGCCACGACATGAAGGGCATGGAATCATTGGAAATGTCGGCTTGTGTCAGCCGGTGCAGCAGGTCGCGCGCCCTTGGGCCGGCGATGGCGAATTGCGCCCAGGCCTCGGTCACATCGCTTGGCTGCACGTCTAGATCGGGCCACAGGACCTGCGCGCAGAATGTCAGATGCCGCCAGACCTGATCATGCGCGCCCGTCGTGCTGGTCAGCAGGAAATGGCGCTTGCCAAGGCGGGCAACCGTGCCGTCATCCATCACGAAACCGTCTTCGCGCAGCATCACGCCATAGCGCATGCGCCCGACCTCCAGCGTGGCGATGTTGTTGACATAGATTCGGTCGAGAAATTCCGCAGCGTCGCGGCCCTGCACGTCGATCTTGCCCAGCGTGGTCATGTCGCAGATGCCGACGGTTTCGCGCACCATGCGCGCCTCGCGGTCGCAAGACTGGCGCCAGCTGGTTTCGCCGGGGCGCGGATACCATGCGGGGCGCTGCCACAGGCCCAGTTCGACAAACTCCGCGCCGCGTTTGCGGGCCAGTGCGTCCGACGGCATCAGGCGTTCGGGGGCAAAGCCCCTGCCCGCGCCCTGCGCGCCCAGAGCCGCCATCGAGACCGGCACATAGGGCGGGCGGAAACTGGTGGTGCCGACCTCGGGGATGCTGCGGCCATCCAGCCCCGCCATGATCGCCAGCGCCGCCATGTTGGCCGTCTTGCCCTGGTCGGGGGCCATGCCCAGCGTGGTATAGCGTTTCAGATGTTCGGATGCGCGAAAATTCTCGCGATGTGCCTGTGCGATATCCTTGGCGGTCACGTCATTCTGAAAATCGACCCAGGCGCGCCCCTTGCCGGCGGTGACATGCCAGAAGGGCGCGCCTTCAACCGGACCGTCGGAACAATGCGGCAGCCGGATCCGTGGCGCCTTGCGGCCATGTTCGGCAATCACTTCCCGCGCCACCGCAAGGCCCGATTTCAGCGCGTCGCGGGTTGTCTGGTGACCTGCGACCGCCCCCGCCGCCCTCATGCCGGGCACGGCACCATCCGCGGGAACAAATGCGTTGATGTCGTCGCGCCAGACAGGCCGCGCGCCAAGGTGGCAGGACAGATGCAACGCCGGCGCCCAGACCCCCGCGACCGCCAGGCAGTCGGCGCGCAGCCTTTGCCTGCCGCTGCCGGTCTGCACGGTGATTTCCCGCAACCCCAGCCGCCCCCTTGTGGCGATGACCTGTGCGCCGCTCAGCAGCGGATAGTCGCCCTGCGGCGTTGCATCCGGGCGCGTGTCGATCACGGCGGCGACCTCGACCCCGGCCGCCAGCAGGTCGCGCGCGGTGCGGTGGCCCGTGTCGTTATTGGCAAATATCGCCACCGAGCGCCCCGCGGCCACGGCAAAACGGTTGAGATAGCTGCGCAGCGCGCCCGCCATCATCACGCCCGGGCGGTCATTGCCGGGAAATATGATCGGCTGCTCGATGGCCCCGCTTGCCAGAATCGAATGGCGCGCATTGATCCGCCAGAAGATCTGTTCGGGCACATCCGCGGGTGCGGCGGGCAGGTGGTCGGTCACGCGCTGCACCGCGCCATAGATGCCCCCGTCATAGGCACCGGTCACGGTGGTTCGGCCCATCAGGCGGATGTTTTCCATCGCGCGCAGCTCGGCAACAATGGCGGCGGCCCAAGCGTTGCCGGGCTGGCCCGCGACCTCGATCCGCTCGGCATTCAGGCGGCCGCCGAACAGGAAATCTTCGTCGGCAAGGATCACGTCCAGACCGGCGCGCCCGGCTGCCAGCGCCGCAATCAGCCCCGCAGGCCCGCCGCCAATCACCAGCAGGTCGCAATGGGCAAAACCCTTGTCGTGCAGCCGGTCGTCAGGCTCAAGCCCCAGCCGGCCCAGCCCGGCGGCGCGGCGGATAAAGGGCTCGTAAACGCGGTCCCAAAAGGAACGCGGCCACATGAAGGTCTTGTAATAGAACCCCGCGCCGAAAAACGGCGACAGCAGGTCATTGACCGCCAGCAGGTCGAAATCGAGCGACGGAAAGCGGTTCTGAGACCGCGCGTCGAGGGCGCGATACAGCTCTTGCGTGGTGGCGCGCAGGTTGGGAATGGCGTGATTGCCGCGCAAGATGGTGACCAGCGCGTTGGGCTCTTCCGAGCCGGCGGTCATGATGCCGCGCGGGCGGTGATACTTGAAGCTGCGCCCGACCAGATGCTGCCCATTGGCCAAGAGCGCCGAAGCCAGCGTATCGCCGGCCAGCCCCAGCATGGTCTTGCCGTCAAAGGTAAAGGGCAACTGGCGGCTGCGGTCGATCAGCCCGCCCTGGGCAAGGCGGCTCATGTCGTGGGCTCCTTGTCTGTTGCCAGACGGACGGAAAGGAATTCATG
This sequence comes from uncultured Rhodobacter sp., assembly GCA_964637875.1. Taxonomy (GTDB): domain Bacteria; phylum Pseudomonadota; class Alphaproteobacteria; order Rhodobacterales; family Rhodobacteraceae; genus UBA5972. Next base: position 50,494 of record CAZWXK010000001.1, on the reverse strand, counting down.
GGTCGTCACGTCGCGCGTCGCCACCAGCCAGGCGCCGCAGCCATGGGCATGAAACCACAGCTCGCGGTTTTCGCCCGCCGGGTTGTCGCGCATATAGACGTAATCGAGAAATTCCCGCGCCGCCTCGGGCGCATCCGGGTCGGGGCGGTCGGCCAGGCTGGCCGCGCCCTGATAGTGGAACTCGCGGATGTCGCGCGCACCGCAAAGGGGGCAGGCAAGTTTCATGTGGGATTCTCCTGCCATCTTGCAACGACAGCACCATGTACATGAGGATCGCGCGCGACCCGAGGTGGGCGCGGAATCGCGCCCGCCTGGGGGGCGGGGCGGGCGCGATCCGGGGCTGCCGCCCCGGAAAACAGATCGGCCACCCACGCGTCTGGTCCCTTCCCCATTCGTCTAATGCAGATTCGGCGTCGCACCTGTTGCCTCCTCGTCGATCACCGCGCCGCGCGCGAAACGATCCAGCCGGAATTTCGTTGCCGCCGGGTGCAGCTTGCCGGTGGCGATCAGATGGGCAAACACATGCCCGCCGCCCGGCACCGCCTTGAAGCCGCCATAACACCAGCCGCCATTGAAAAAGAGCCCGTCAATCGGCGTGCGGTCGATAATGGGGGATCCGTCCATCGTCATGTCCATGATGCCGCCCCAGCTGCGCAGCATGCGGGCGCGCCCGATCATGGGCATGAGCGCCATGCCCGCCTCGGCCACATGCTCGACGATCGGCAGGTTCCCCCGCTGGGCATAGGAATTATAGCCGTCGATATCGCCGCCAAAGACCAGCCCGCCCTTGTCGGACTGGCTGATATAGAAATGCCCCATGCCGAAACTGATCACCGTGTCGATGACGGGTTTCAGCCCCTCGGTGACAAAGGCCTGCAACACATGGCTTTCGATCGGCAGGCGCAGCCCGGCCATCGCCGCCACCTGGCTGGAGCGCCCGGCAACCGCCATGCCCACCTTGCCCGCGCCGATATGGCCGCGCGTGGTCTCGATGCCGGTCACCCGCCCCTGCGTTATGCGAAAGCCCGTGACCTCGCAATTCTGGATCAGATCGACGCCCAGCCGGTCGGCCGCCCGCGCATAACCCCAGGCCACCGCGTCGTGGCGCGCGGTGCCGGCCTCCCACTGCATCAACCCGCCCTTGAGGGGGAAACGGGCATCGTCGAAATTCAGGTAAGGAATGTGGCGGCGCAGGGTTGCGCCGTCCCACAGCTCGGCCCCGTCGCCCTGCATCAGGTTCATGTTGCCCCGGCGCGCCAGCGCCTCCATCTGCCCGTCGGAATGGGCCAGCAGGATGCAGCCGCGGCGCGACAGCATGACATTATAATTGAGCTCGGCAGTAAGGTTCTGCCACAGTTTCAGGGAATGCGAATAGAATTCGACATTGCCCTCCAGCATGTAGTTGGCGCGCACGACCGTCGTGTTGCGCCCCACATTGCCGCTGCCGATCGTGCCCTTTTCCAGCACCGCGACATTGGTGATGCCATGTTCCCGCGCCAGGTAATACGCAGTTGCCAGCCCATGCCCGCCGCCGCCGATGATGATGACGTCGTAATGATCCCTCGGTGCCGGGTCACGCCAGACAGGCGCCCAGCCCCGATTGCCGGCCAATCCGTTCAGAAATACATTCAGCCCCGAATACCGCATCCATCACACCCGTTGACCTGCACATCAAAAGACAGGTAGCAGCAGGTTGCAAGATGGTTTGATGTCCTTGCCGGTCCGGCCCCTGACGATCGGCTGGCCCAACGGGTTATTTCACCAGCACATAGGCCACGGTCAGATTGTCTTCCCTGCTGCCCTTGCAGGTGCCAAAACGTGCCTTCTTGCGGATCGACACGTTGCCCGCCGCATCAATCGTCAGGCCCTTGATGCCGTTTTCCCTGTTTCGCAACGAGACACTGCCCCTGGCAGAAATGTAGACTCCGTTGACCCTGAGATCCTTGTCCGAAACCACGTCCCCGGCGGCATAGATTTCGACCCCACCGCCCGAGGCGCAGTCGTCGCTCTTGCCAAGACGCACCTCCCTGGCGAACCGGATCGACCGGGCGCCGCTGGCCCTGGATATCAGCACCACGTCCCTGAGTTTCGATTCCTTGCCGATCCGCATCGCGCATTGCGAGACAACAACCACCTGGCGCATCTCGGTTTCCTTGTAGAACTGCGCGGTGCCGCTGCTGTCGCAGGTTATGTTGTAGATACGTCCCGGCTGGAATATCGTGTATTTCACGTCCCGCGCCGCCAGCTTGATGACCGGTGCCGCCGTGTTGATATAGGCAGGCTGGCCCTCGTAAAGGGGGTCGAGATATTTTGCTGCCAGCGCATCGACATCACTGACATAGGAGGCCGCGATCGGGGACCTGGTCTCGACCACGTCGCGATATGTCAGGGTCGTGCTGCTGTCCCCGGTGCCACGCCCGACCTGGGTGGACAAGGTCACACCGGCCGGAAGGCTGACATCCGAAAGTGCGGGAACAATGATGCGGTTGTTGTCGTCAAAACGGTTGTCGTCCTTGAGGACAACACCCTGAGCTGCCTCGATGCAATAGCTCTTGTAGAACTCGTTTTCCTTGTAGAGCGTGATCTTGCCATTGGCAGATATGTCGGGTTTCACGCAGGCGTCGGTCTGGCGATATGCAACGCTTTCGACGGTGATGTTCCAGCTCTTGAAACCCGCGAATTTCAGGAAAAATGTCGGCACCGAATTGGTACCCGCGCGCATCGCCACCACGCGCACGGCGTCAAGGGGGGTGGCGTCCTTCCTGAAGCTGCGTTTCTGGGGGTTCCAGTGGCCGAATTGGACCTGATTGGCCACAATGGCCCCGGATCGACTGCCCAGATTGTCGCCAGCCAGTTCGAGCGCGGCCTTCAGCGCGGCCTTCTTGTCCGGAAGGGCCAGTAACGCGGCATGGGCAGCAGCATCGGCCGCCGCCTGCAGATGCGTGCGTGTACGCCAGGCATTGGCGGTATCGACCGACAGGCCGGCAAACAGGATCACAAGGATCATCACCGTCAGGGCGAAATGGGTGACAAAGCCATCCTCGTCACACGCAAACCGCGTCATGCGCACAGTCGAAGTTATGCCGAAACGGGCTCTGGCCACTGCTCATGGCTCCTTGCGCATGGTTACCGCGGCATCGAGGGTGTACTTGCCATGTCCCCCCATGATCCCCAGCGTGGCGACATCGCTGAGGTTGGTGTTGATCTGAACGACGACATCCTTGCCAACGGTAACGTCGACACCATAGTCGAAATTCATGTAGGTCAGTTTCGACAGCGCGTATTTCTGCGCCTGCGCGGCGGTAAGCTCGCCAATCGAAACCCGCCGCGCCGTATCCCGGGCGACATTGTACATGTTGTTCTGGGTCATCAGAACGATGTTGAGGTCAAATGCCCCGACCACGATCCCCATGATCAGAGGCAACCACAGCACGAATTCGACCGTGGCGTTGCCATCCTCTTGTTTCCAGAACCTGGACCGAAGCCACCTCATTTGCACAGTTCCCATCGTCATTGCGCATGCCACTCTTGGTCAATGACATCAAAATAGACGGCCAAAGCGCCGGAAATGTGATCCGATTTCGGCGATTCGGGGGCCAACCCGCTGGCAACGCTGCGGCAAATGCGCGGCATTTCCTCCGTTGAAACAGAGGCTTGGCCCAGGCCAGGCAGAATTGCCGCCCACCATGCCCCATTCTTGCCACCTTTCGGCCTCTGCCCGGCAGTCTGCGACATTTTGGCAATAAAGCCGTTGCAAAAACGGTTTCCCGGGCGTAGCAGCAGCCCATGGCCGACCCCGATTCGCGCCCCGATCAACGAGATCGGACGCAACGTCATCTCTGCGTCGGCCGGTCTTGAAAACCGGGGATACCACGATGAACAGCACCGCCGAGCCAAGTTTCCGCCAATCCGTCGATCTGATGTTCAATCGCGCCGTTGCGCGCATGGATCTGCCGCCCGGGCTCGAGGAAAAGATCAGGGTCTGCAACGCCACCTACACGGTCCGTTTCGGGGTACGGCTGCGCGGTGGGATTCACACCTTTACCGGCTATCGCTCGGTTCACTCGGAACATATGGAACCGGTCAAGGGCGGCATCCGCTATGCCCCGACGGTCCATCAGGACGAGGTCGAGGCACTGGCGGCCCTGATGACCTACAAATGCGCGCTGGTCGAGGCCCCCTTTGGCGGCTCGAAAGGCGGTCTCAGGATCGACCCCCGCCAGTACGACGAGCACGAGCTGGAAATGATCACCCGCCGCTTTACCTATGAGCTGGCCAAACGGGACCTGATCCATCCCAGCCAGAACGTTCCCGCCCCCGACATGGGCACGGGCGAACGCGAGATGGCCTGGATGGCCGACCAGTACGCCCGCATGAACACCCGCGACATCAATGCGCGCGCCTGCGTCACAGGAAAACCGCTTGCGGCAGGCGGCATCCACGGCCGGGTCGAGGCCACCGGTCGCGGCGTACAATATGCGCTGCGGGAATTCTTCCGCCACGACAAGGACAAGAAGATGGCCGGGCTGAGCGGCACGCTCGAAGGCAAGCGGATCATCGTGCAGGGCCTGGGAAACGTGGGCTATCACGCGGCGCTGTTCCTCTCGACCGAAGACGGCGCGCTGATCACAGCGATCATCGAACGGGACGGCGCGCTGGTCAATCCCAGGGGGCTGGATGTCGAAAAGGTACGCGAACATCTGATCGAGACCGGGGGCGTCATGGGCTGTGACCAGGGCGAATATGTCGAGAACGGCAGCGCCGTCATGGAAGAAGAGTGCGACATCCTGATCCCGGCCGCGATGGAAGGCGTGATCAACATGCACAACGCCCCCAACATCAAGGCTCCGATGATCATCGAGGCCGCCAACGGCCCGATCACCGCAGGCGCCGACGAGATCCTGCGAAAGCGCGGCTGTGTCATCGTCCCCGATCTCTATGCCAACGCCGGCGGCGTGACGGTGTCCTATTTCGAGTGGGTCAAGAATCTCAGCCATATCCGGTTCGGACGCATGCAGCGCCGCCAGGAAGAGGCACGCAATGCCCTCCTTATCGAAGAGTTGCAGCGCCTCGCGCGCGAGGGCGGGCTGAAGACCGGGCTTTCCGACAATTTCGTGCGCCAATATCTGAACGGCGCGGGCGAACTGGAACTGGTGCGCTCGGGGCTGGATGACACCATGCGCGAGGCCTATCAGGCCATGCGCGAGGTCTGGCATGGCCGTGAGGATGTGCATGATCTGCGGGTTGCCGCCTATATCGTGTCGATCGAGCGCGTTGCCAGCAGCTATCGCGACAAGGGATTGTAGGCAGCGGTCCGTTTTCGGGTGCGGTAACGCGGACAGCCACCGCACCCATTTTTCGGGTCAGTTCAGAAATCGCGCAATCTCGCGAAACATCTCGATGTTGATCAGGGTGATACGGCCATCGCCCTTGCGGAAATTCCGATCTGCGGCATTGACCGCGATCACCACGCCGGCGCGCTGGTTGACATAGATGTACTGGCCGTAGATGCCGATGGCAAAGAACTCGCCCGCCTCGGCCTCGGGCGGCAGCCACCACTGAAACCCGTATCCCAGTTGCCCGTTATCGGTAAGCTGGTCGTCTTCACCTGGCTCCAGCCCCGAGTGGGTGGTGGATTGGCGCACCCATTCCTCGGGCACGACCTGCTTGCCGCCCACCCTGCCCCGATTGCACATCATCAGCCCAAAGCGGGCATAATCGCGCGTGCGCATGTTCAGCCCGCCCAGCACGAAATCGACGCTGAATCCGTCGGTCAGGAAATAGGCATCGGCCTCCATCCCCATGGGGCGCAGGATGGTCTCGGCCATGTAATCCCCATTGCTGCGCCCTGTCGCCCCGCGCAGCACCATGCCCAGAACATGGGTGTCGATCGACACATATTGCCAGGCGCTGCCGGGGGGACGCGCGCGTTCCTTGAGGCCGGCGGCGAATCCGTCCATCGACTTGCCCAGCGCCAGCACGCGGCCCATGCGGTTGATGTCGGAATGGAAATCCAGATAATCCTCGTTGAACCTGATGCCCGAGGCCATGTTCAGCACGTTGCGGATGGTCACGCCTTCGTAACCGCTGCCCTTGAGCATCGGCGCATATTCCGTCACCGGCGCATCCAGAGAGGGGATCAACCCGTCGCGCACGGCGCACCCGAATGCCGCTGAAAGAAAGCTTTTCGCCACCGACCAGCTGATCCGGCGATCCTCGGGGCCCGTGCCCAGACGATAGTCTTCCCAGGCAAGCTGCCCGTCCTTCAGCACCACCATCGCGCTGTGCCGACGTTCGCAGCGCCAGGCGTCAAGATCATGTTCCTGCCCGCGAAAGGAAAAAACCCGCGGCAGGCCCCGCGGCGCGGGGGGCAGAGGCGTGGGGTTGTCCGATTTCACCGGCAGTTCCCGATGAAAGAACACCCCCTTCATGTCGGAGAAATTGCGCAGGATATTCTTGTCCGAGAACAGGGAATTGACCCGTACCAGGCGCTGCAGTTTTGGCCAGTCGAGCCGCGCGACGACCGGCGCGACGACCCCGACACCGCCGACCGCACCGCGCAGTTGCCTGACGAATGCAGACATGATCCTTCCCTCTCGGTCGCTTTTGTCGGGACGAGCCTATCGGGAAATTTTCCGGATGGTCAATCGTTCTCTCACGTTGCCCGTTGCCGGGCCTCAGCGAAACTTGTCAACAAGGCGCTGAAGGGGGGTTCTGCTGTCCTGCGCGGGTGTGTCGGCCCCGGGTTTCGAGGTCTGGTGCGGTTTTTCGGCCCGGGCCGCCGGGGCTGATGCGCGCGGCGGCGCCACCCGCAGCGCAACCTTGTTCATGAAGCGGCCGCCGTCGCCAACCGCAAGATCCGTCGCACCGTCGGAAATGCCGCACAACACATCGTCAAGCCAGCCCTGGTCGGCGCGCGCAAAATCGTGCAGAACATAGCCCGCAACACGATCCTTGTGGCCGGGATGGCCGATGCCGATACGCACCCGCCCATAGTCGGCGCCGATATGCTGATGGATCGAGCGCAGCCCGTTATGGCCCGCATGCCCTCCACCCTTTTTGAACCGCAGCTTTCCCGGCGCCAGATCCAGTTCGTCATGAAAGACGACAACATCCTCGGGATCGAGCCTGAAAAACCTGGCGGCCGCGCCGACCGACTGACCCGAGTTGTTCATGAATGTCTCGGGTTTCAGCAGGATCACCTTTTCCGGCCCCAACCGCCCCTCGGACATCAGGCCCTGAAACTTGCCCTTCCAGGGGCCGAATCCATGATCGTCGTGAATGCGATCAACGGCCATGTAACCGACATTGTGACGATGGCGCGCATATTTCGCACCCGGATTTCCAAGACCGACAAAAAGTTTCATGTTCCTGACCCCGACAAGAAAGGCGCGCCAGCCGCATTGGTTGGCGCGCCCTGAATATCATGGCCTTGCATGGCGGGCGCGTTACTCTTCGCCGCCCTCTTCGGCTTCTTCACCGTCGTCCTCGTTCTCGGTCGAACGCAGGCCCGACGGGGCCGAGATGTTGGCAATCACGAAATCCCGGTCGGTGATGACCGGGCGCGTGCCCTTGGGCAGGGTGATCTCGGACATGTGGATGACATCGCCGACATCGTGATTGCTGACATCCACGATCAGTTTTTCGGGAATGTCGCCCGCGGTCACCATCAGCTCGACCTCGGGGCGGACAACGGTCAGAACACCGCCTCGCTTGAGGCCTACGCTGACGTCTTCGCCAACGAATTCGACCGGGATGAACAGGTTGATCCGCGAATTCCGGTGCAGACGCATCAGATCCAGATGGGTCGGCAGATCCTTGACCACATCGCGCTGGACGTTCCGGCAGATGACGCGCACATCATCATGGCCCTCGACCTTGAGGTTGAAAAGGGTAGACATGAAACGCCCGGCCCGCAGCCTTTTCAACAGTTCGTTGAACCTGACATTGATCGGCAGGGGGTCCTGCCCGCCACCATATACAACCCCGGGGACGAACCCCTCACGGCGTGCCTGACGGGCGGCCCCCTTGCCTGTCCCCGCGCGCACCGTGGCGTGAAGATCTGGAATCTGTCCAGCCATCGGTATTCTCCTGATTTGCATGATGCGGCCTTCCTCCAAGGGTGCAAGGCCGCAGGAAGCCTGCCCTATAAGGCCTCTGTGTGCGCTTGCCAAGGGGGCGCATGCCGAAAAATGATACATGCGGCCGCACCAGGTCGCCCCTCTGGGGGTAGCGAAAGGGGTACACGGGGCTGGTGCAGTTCATTACCTTGCGCTAAACGGGGCGAAACCGGATTTCGAGGCATATCATGGCACGCATTCTCATCACTTCGGCGCTCCCTTACATCAACGGCATCAAGCATCTGGGAAATCTTGTCGGCAGCCAGCTGCCCTCTGACTGCTATGCCCGCTACATGCGCGCGCGCGGCCACGAGGTCATGTATATCTGCGCGACCGACGAACACGGCACCCCGGCCGAGATCGCCGCCGCCAGGGCCGGCAAGCCGGTGGCGCAATACTGTGCCGAAATGCACGAGGTTCAGGCCGAACTTGCCCGCGGGTTCCGCCTGTCTTTCGATTTCTTCGGCCGCTCATCCTCGCAGCGCAACCATCGGCTGACCCAGCATCTTGCCAGACGTCTGGGCGAAAACGGGCTGATCGAGGTCGTGACCGAAAAACAGGTCTATTCAAAGGCCGATGGCCGTTTCCTGCCCGACCGCTATATCGAAGGCACCTGCCCCAACTGCGGATACGAGGGCGCGCGCGGCGACCAGTGCGAGGAATGCACCAAGCAGCTTGACCCGACCGACCTGATCAACCCGCGCAGCGCGATCAGCGGCTCGACCGACCTTGAAGTGCGCGAAACCAAACACCTGTTCCTGCGGCAAAGCAGGCTGCGCGACCGGCTGGACGAATGGATCGATTCCAAAAGGGACTGGCCGGTACTGACCACCTCGATCGCGAAAAAATGGCTGCATGACGGCGACGGGCTTCAGGACCGGGGCATCACCCGCGACCTGGACTGGGGCATCCCGGTGCAGTTCGACGGTGCCCCCTGGGAGGGCATGGAGGGCAAGGTCTTTTACGTCTGGTTCGACGCCCCCATCGAATATATCGGCGCCACCGCCGAATGGGCCGATGCCAAAGGGCTGGATGACAGCGCGTGGGAACGCTGGTGGCGCACCGACAAGGGCGCGGATGACGTGCGCTATGTGCAGTTCATGGGCAAGGACAACGTGCCCTTTCACACGCTCAGCTTTCCGGCAACGCTGATGGGCTCGAACGAGCCGTGGAAGCTGGTCGATTACATCAAGAGCTTCAACTACCTCAACTATGATGGCGGGCAGTTTTCGACCTCCAAGGGCCGCGGCGTGTTCATGGACCAGGCGCTGGAAATCCTGCCCTCGGATTACTGGCGCTGGTGGCTTCTCAGCCATGTGCCGGAAAATTCCGACAGCGAATTCACCTGGGAAAACTTTCAGGCCAGCATCAACAAGGATCTGGCCGACGTGCTGGGCAACTTCGTTTCGCGTGTGACCAAGTTCTGCCGCAGCAAGTTCGGCGAGGTCGTGCCCGAGCGCGGCGCCTACGGTGCCGCCGAACAGGCCGTGATGAACGAAATCTCGAACCGCCTGGCGGCCTATCAGGCCCATATGGAGGCCATCGAGATCCGCAAGGCATCCGCCGAGCTGCGGGCGATCTGGGCGGTCGGCAACGAATACCTGCAAGAGGCCGCACCCTGGGCCGCGTTCAAGACCGACCCCGAGCGTGCCGCCGCGATCATCCGCTTTGCGCTGAACCTGATCCGCCTTTACGCGGTTCTGTCGGAACCCTTCATCCCGGACGCCACCGCGACGATCCTGGCGGCGATCAAGACCGAAGCGCATGACTGGCCAGATGATGTGGCCACCGCCATGAACATTCTGACGCCGGGACATGAATTCACGGTTCCCGATGTGCTGTTTGCGAAAATCACCGATGATGCGCGCGCCGAAATGGAACAGCGGTTCAAGGGCGGACAAGGGGCCTGACAAGGCGGCGGACAGGGGGACGGCCCGGATATCGCGGTGCCGGGAACTTCATTCACCGGAAAATTCGCGCCGCGTCGGGGCCCAGGCACAATTGTCGGATTCGGAGAAATCCAGCAGGCGCTCGGTCTGGCCGGGGCGCGTGAGACGCGAACATCCCTCAAGCGCATCAGGCTCCTGAAACACCCCGACAAGGGCCTTGTCGGCGCCATCGGCAACATCCATGCACAGCGCCCCGCGCGGGGTGGTCATGCGGGCGACGCGCCTGCCCTGCATGTCGTCAACCACCAGGAAAAGGGCTTCGTCTGCCCGGTTTTCAATGCAGACGGGCGCTCCGACGACCGGGTTTCCCCAGACCGCCAGAGCGCCCGCAAATATCAGGCCGCAGGCCCCTGCCGGGCCCGCAACGCGATTATTTGGAAAGCGTGGCAAGATAGGCCGCAACGTTCTCGCGATCGGCCTCTTTCTTGAGCTTGTAGGACATTTTCGACCGGGCCTTGGAATCACCCAGACGCGCACGCAGATATTTGGTCGGGTTTTCCAGCCACTTGACGACTTCTTCCTCGGTCCAGACCAGGCCATCTGCGCCGGCCTGCTTGAGGGACTTGCTGTACTTGTAGCCCTCATAGGTACCGGCAGTGCGGCCGATCACGTCGTTCAGCACGGGGCCGACAGCATTCCTGGCCTTGTCGCCCACCTTGTGACAAGCTGCGCATTTCTTGAAAACCTTCTGACCCAGGGCGGCGTCACCCGCCGCATAGGCCCCGTTTGCCGCAAAGGCTGCAACCGCGAAGATGGCGAGGCTCTTCATTCCGAAACGCATGTGCTTTCCTTTCATTTGCTGTGACGCTTGCTAGTAATTCTCATCGCTTTGACCCTGGTAGTCCAGTCACGGGGTGTGACATGTTGTAACGCCATGTTGAAAACATGTTGCGCGACTGTGACCGCCCTTTCTGCCAGTTCTTTTGATACAAATACTGCAAAAAGGAAACAGGGAAGATGACAAATTTACACATCAAATCGGCATTGGCCATTTTCGTGTTGGCGGCGGGGCTTGGCGCGACTGCAACCGCCGGTAGCATGCCCCCCTTCGGCTCGGACGAGGACACCGCCTATGCCAGGGATGTCTGGCAGGCCATGGAGAACCTTCGTCTGGCCGGACCGGATGCGATGCATGCCCGCCCCTATGAGGGAACCGACCCCCATGGCATGATGCTGGAAACCTTTTATACCAAGGCCACCATCAGGGGACAGACCGGAGACCTGATCGTCAAGCGCAATTACGGCCCCAAGGGCGTTTCCGAGGAAGAGGTTCAGATGAACCCGGACAAGCATCTCGGCTCGATCACCGTGATGTTCCGTCGCGAAAAGGGGTATGATCCCGAAACGAAGGACTGGTTCTGGGTGAAATACCTGCCTGATGGATCGCTCGACAAGAATCCCAAGGGGATGGCCCTTGCCGGCAAGGTCGCCAAGGGCGCAAGCAAGGGCTGCATCGCTTGCCATTCACTGGCCGATGGTGGCGATTTCGTCTATACTTCCAACGCCTTCAGGTAACGGATCGGCCATGATCCGCCGCCCCCCGGGAACACCCCCGGGCGGGCCGGGATGCGCAGAAACTGCAAACGGGCCGCCTGTTCACGCATGGGCGGCCCTTTTCCTGTCTGCGGGCAACCCGTGCTTTACAAGTCCGCTTCAGCGGCTATGGTCGCCTCGCCCGCCCGCGTGGTGGAATTGGTAGACACAAGGGACTTAAAATCCCTCGGCCCCGGGCCATGCCGGTTCGAATCCGGCCGCGGGCACCATCATCCACAACCGACAGATGACATGGGATGCGCGAGAGCCGGAAACGATCACCCACCCCGAACGACAGTTTCGCAGCATGGCTCGACCAGGGGCGCATCATCGGATTTGCCCATCGCGGGGCAGCGGCCGATGTCACCGAAAACAGCATGGCAGCCTTTGAACGGGCCCATGATCTGGGGTTCCGGTTTCTGGAAACGGATATCCAGGCATCGCGGGACGGCACGCCCTGGATTTTCCATGACGACACATTGATGCGACTGGCGGACGACCCCCGCCGCGTGCAGGATCTGGACGACCGCGATCTGGCCAGCATCCGCATAAGGGGCGGTCATGCGATCCCGCGGTTGAGCGATCTGTTCGAGGCATTCCCCGACTCGTGGTTCAATCTCGACATCAAGACCAAATCCGCGCCTGAACCAATGGCGCGTGCAATCGCGGCCCAGAACATGCAGCACCGGGTTCTGATCGGCAGCTTTTCGGATTCACGGATCAAACGCCTTGATCGTCTGCTCGGGGGCGGAACGTGCCGCGGGGTGGGAACCATGCATGCATTGCGGTTCATTGCCGGATTCCGGCTGAGACTGCCGCAACGTTTTTCGGCACGCGCCCTGCAGCTGCCGATTGAACACCGGGGAATTCGCCTGATCACACCGGCCAGTGTCGCCTATGCGCATCGGCTGGGCCTGCGGGTTCACGTCTGGACGATCAACGACGCCCCGACCATGCATGCCCTGTTCGACATGGGGGTAGACGGCATCATGTCCGACGACCCGGCCGCGCTGAAACGGGTCATGCAGCAGCGCGGCATCTGGTAGGCCTGGAGCAGCGGATTTCGGACCATCCGGTCAATTTCCACCTTGTCCGGCGCAAGGCTTCGTGAAAGATTGAAACATGGAAAAAACAACGACGACCCCGCTCAAATCCTGGCCCGAGGCTGCGGCGCGCCTCGTCGCGGTTGCCGTCGGCCGTGAACCCGCCGATCTGGTCATCCGCAATTGCCGATGGGTCAATGTGCATTCGCGCGAAGTGATCGACGGCAGCGATATCGCCATTGCCGAGGGCCGCTTTGCCTATTGCGGCCCGGATGCCGGCCATTGCATCGGCGACGACACGCAGGTGATCGACGCCGCCGGTCAATATGCCGTTCCGGGGCTGTGCGACGCCCATATGCATATCGAAAGCGGCATGCTGACACCGGGCCAGTTTGCCCGCGCCGTCATACCGCACGGCACCACGACCATGTTCACCGACCCGCATGAAATCGCCAATGTGCTGGGCCTGCGCGGCGTGCGGCTGATGCATGACGACGCGCTGTTGCAGCCGATCAACGTGTTTACCCAGATGCCCAGCTGCGCCCCCTCGGCGCCGGGTCTGGAAACCACCGGATACGAGATCACCCCACAGGATGTGGCCGAGGCGATGCAATGGCCCGGCATCATCGGGCTGGGCGAGATGATGAACTTTCCCGGGGTCATCGCTGCCGATCCCAAGATGCTGGCCGAGATCGCCGCAACCCAGAACGCCGGCAAGACGGTGGGCGGCCACTACGCCAGCCCCGACCTTGGCCCGGCCTTTGCGGCCTATGTCGCAGGCGGCCCTGCCGACGATCACGAAGGCACCCGCGAGGAAGACGCCATCGCCCGCGTCCGCCAGGGCATGCGCGCCATGCTGCGTCTTGGCAGCGCCTGGTATGACGTCGAAAGCCAGATCACGGCCGTCACCGAAAAGGGGCTCGATCCGCGCAATTTCATCCTGTGTACCGATGACTGCCATTCGGGCACGCTGGTGGGTGACGGGCACATGAACCGCGTCGTGCGCCACGCCATCGATTGCGGGCTCGATCCGCTGGTCGCGCTGCAAATGGCGACGCTGAATACCGCCTGCCATTTCGGGCTGGAACGCGAGCTGGGCTCGATCACGCCGGGGCGGCGGGCCGATGTGATCCTGACCGACGATCTGCGCGCGCTGCCCATCAACCGGGTGATCGCGCGCGGCGTCACTGTCGCGATCGACGGCAGGTTGCTGGTCGGCCCCGACAGCTTTGAATGGCCCGAGGATGTGCGCCAGAGCGTGCGCATGGGCAAGACGCTGGGCGCGGGCGACTTTGCCATCCACGCGCCCAATGGTGCCAACACCGCCCGCGTCAAGGTGATCGGCATGGTCGAAAATCAGGCACCCACGAAACTGCTGCATGCGGAACTGCCGGTCATCAATGGGCTTGTCGAGGGCGATGAGGCACGCGACATCTGCCAGATCGCGCTGGTCGAGCGCCACCGCGCCACCGGGCAGGTGGTCAACGCCTTTGTTTCGGGCTTTGGCTACAAGGGCCGCATGGCCATGGCCAGCACGGTCGCCCATGACAGCCACCACATGATCGTTGTGGGCACCGACCGCAAGATGATGGCCGCCGCCGCCAACCGCCTGGGCGAGGTCGGCGGTGGCGTCACCGTCTGGAAGGACGGGCGCGAACTGGCGCTGGTCGAGCTGCCCATCGCGGGCCTCATGTCAGACCTGCCGGCCGCCGAGGTCGCCGAAAAGGCCGACCGCATGGTTGCCGCGATGCTGGAATGCGGCTGCAGCCTGAACAACGCCTACATGCAGCACAGCCTGCTGGCGCTGGTGGTGATCCCCGAGCTGCGGATTTCCGACAAGGGGCTGGTGGATGTAACCCGGTTCGAGGTGGTGGATCTGTTTGACGAGGTGGATGAATGAGTGATGTAACAGCCCTGCCGCTTGAACAGGCACCCGCTCTGCCGACGCTGGAAACCCTTGATCCAGGCGCAGCCGTGGCGCGCCTTCAGGAATTGTACGAACAGGCCACCGGCTATCTGATGGAGCGCTTCCAGCAGGTTCTGTCGGGGCAGTCCCCGACCGCACGCTATCGTGCCTTCTACCCGGAAATCTGCATCACCACCGCCAGCTTTGCCCATGTGGACAGCCGGCTTTCCTTTGGCCATGTGGCCGAACCGGGCACCTATGCCACTACCATCACCCGCCCGGACCTGTTCGAAAACTATCTGCGCCAGCAGATCGCCCTGTTGATCGAGGCCCACGGCGTGCCCGTCATCATCCGGCCGTCAAACACCCCGATCCCGATTCACTTTGCCCTTGGGGACGACACCGTGATCAGCTCGGACAGCGGCAATATCGACTTCCCCTTGCGTGACATTTTCGACGTGCCGGATCTGTCAAACACCAACGACGAAATCGTCAACGGGCATCTTCTGCGCGACGGAAACGGGGTTGGCCCGCTGGCCCCCTTTACCGCGCAGCGGGTGGATTATTCGCTCAAGCGGCTGTCGCATTATACCGCCACCGCACCCGAGCATTTCCAGAACCACATACTGTTCACGAACTACAAGTTCTATGTCGATGAATTTGCAATCTACGCCCAGCAGGCACTGAACGACCCCGCCTCGGGTTACAGCGCGTTCGTCGGCCCCGGGAACGTGATCACACGACCGGGCGAAAAGGTGGCCGAACCACCGGACGGCCCGCAAATGCCGGCCTTTCACCTGAAACGCCCCGACGGCGGCGGTATCACGCTTGTCAATATCGGGGTCGGCCCCTCGAATGCCAAGACGGCCACCGACCATATCGCCGTGCTGCGCCCGCATGCCTGGCTGATGCTGGGCCATTGCGCCGGGCTGCGCAATTCGCAGTCACTGGGCGATTTCGTACTGGCACATGCCTATCTGCGCGAAGATCACGTGCTTGACGACGACCTGCCCGTCTGGGTGCCGATCCCGGCGCTGGCCGAGATTCAGATCGCGCTGGAACAGGCGGTTGCCGAGGTTACGGAATATACCGGATACGAGCTCAAGCGGATCATGCGCACGGGCACTGTCGCCACCATCGACAACCGCAACTGGGAACTGCGCGACCAAAGCGGCCCGGTGCAGCGGCTGTCGCAATCGCGGGCAATCGCGCTGGACATGGAAAGCGCCACCATCGCGGCCAACGGATTCCGCTTTCGCGTGCCCTATGGCACCTTGCTGTGCGTGTCCGACAAACCCCTTCATGGTGAACTGAAACTGCCCGGCATGGCCAGCAGCTTTTACCGCACCCAGGTTACCAAGCATCTGAGAATAGGGATACGTGCCCTGGAATCCCTGCGGGACATGCCGCTCGAACGCCTGCATTCGCGCAAACTGCGCAGTTTCGAGGAGACCGCTTTCCTTTAACGGCAGTAATTGACCCCCTATCCGCCGAAAAAGGAAAAAAACACCGCATTGGCGGGCACAAGTGATTGAGTCGGCGGGCACAATCCAGTTAAATGCGCGCAATGTGCCCCCCGCCCTTGTCGAGGGGCGAATAACAAGGAACAGGAACGAGAGACCATGACGACAAAACCCATGACCAAGACCCAGCTCATCGCCGCCCTGGCCGAGGCAACCGGCAGCGACAAGGCATCCGCCAAGCGTTGTCTCGAGGCGTTGACCGAGATCGTGTCGAAAGAGGTCGCAGGTGGCGGCGCTGTCGTTCTGCCGGGCCTTGGCAAGTTCATGTGCCGCGACCGCCCCGAGCGCATGGTCCGCAACCCGGCCACCGGCGAACAGTTCAAGAAACCCGCCGACCGGGTGGTCAAGGTCGTCATCGCCAAGGCGCTGAAGGACGTGATCAACGACTGAGCCTGTTGGCCCATCCCGACACCGGACACCACGTCCGCGCGGGATGAAATGCGCAAGGCCGCCGATCACACGGCGGCCTTTTGTCCTTGATGTCGATCCGGGGCCAGGGGGCGAAAATGGATTTTCGATCGATCCTGATGGGGCTGGCCTTTGTGCTGATGTGGAGCAGTGCGTTCACCTCGGCGCGTGTCATCGTACAGGATGCCCCCCCGCTGGCCGCGCTGTCACTGCGATTCCTGATCTCGGGCATCATTGCCGTCGGGCTGGCGGCCTGGAACGGTCAGCAGCTGCGCATGACCCGCACCCAGTGGCGCAATACCATCATTTACGGCATCTGCCAGAACACGCTCTACCTTGGCCTGCTGTTCATCGCGATGCAAACCATCGGCGCGGGGCTGGCAGCGATCATCGCCAGCGCCATGCCCCTGCTGGTGGCCCTGCTCAGCCGGGTCTTTCTGAACGAAAGGGTTGGCGTGCTTGGCATGCTTGGACTGCTGGCCGGCCTTGCCGGGGTCGCCCTGATCATGGGAACGAGGATCGGCGGCGGAGCCGATCCTCTGGGCCTGGTGCTGGCAGGTTTCGGAGTCCTGGCCCTGTCGGTTGCCACCCTTGCCGTACGCGGCGCGACCAGTGGCGGAAACATCCTGATGATTGTCGGCCTGCAGATGCTGGTGGCCAGTGCGGCCCTGGCGCCAGCCGCCCTGGTTCTCGATGATTTCAGCGTGAGGTGGTCGATCAGACTGGGTCTGGCATTTGCCTATACGACAATCGTGCCGGGAATGCTGGCAACCTGGGTCTGGTTTCGCCTCGTGCGCCGCATCGGACACACGCGCGCGGCGACCTATCATTTCCTCAACCCGTTCTTTGGTGTCGCAATTGCTGCGGCCATACTGGGCGAACAGATGACGTTGCGCGATTTCCTTGGCGTCGCGGTCATTGCCGTCGGAATTCTTGCGGTCCAGATCTCGCGCCGGGATGCGCGCATCCAGGGGAAATGATTTTCTGCACTGCAGCACTTGCATGTGTCTCCGCAACATCATACCAAATGACCCCATGAAATCGTAACATGCTTGCGCAAGGAATCCGACCATGAGCTTTCGCATCCAGCCACAGCCCCCTGCCCGCCCGAACCGCTGCCAGTTGTTCGGCCCCGGCTCGCGCCCGGCGCTGTTCGAAAAGATGGCAGCCAGTGCCGCAGACGTCATCAATCTGGACCTCGAGGACAGCGTCGCGCCCGATGACAAGGACGCCGCGCGCAAGAACATCATCGAGGCGATCAACGATGTGGATTGGGGAAACAAGCATGTCAGCGTGCGCATCAACGGGCTGGATACGCCCTGGTGGTACCGCGATGTGGTCGATCTGCTGGAACAGGCCGGAGAGCGGCTTGACCAGATCATGGTCCCCAAGGTGGGCTGCGCGGCCGATGTCTATGCGGTTGACGCGCTGGTCACCGCGATCGAGGCGGCCAGGGGGCGAGGCAAGCGGATCAGCCTGGAAGTCATCATCGAAAGCGCCGCCGGCATCGCCCATGTCGAGGAAATCGCCGCCTCCAGCCCCCGCCTGCAGGCCATGAGCCTGGGCGCCGCCGACTTTGCCGCCAGCATGGGGATGCAGACCACCGGCATCGGGGGCACGCAGGAAAACTATTACATGCTGCATGAGGGGCAGAAATACTGGTCGGATCCGTGGCACTGGGTGCAGACGGCGATTGTTGCCGCCTGCCGCACCCATGGCATCCTGCCCGTGGACGGGCCGTTTGGCGATTTCTCCGACGACGAGGGCTATATCGCGCAGGCGCGGCGCTCGGCCACGCTGGGGATGGTGGGGAAATGGGCGATCCACCCGAAACAGATCGCGCTGGCCAATCGGGTTTTCACGCCTTCCGAGGACCAGGTGCGCGAGGCACGCGAAATCCTTGCCGCCATGGAACAGGCCAAGGCCAATGGCGAGGGTGCGACCGTCTACAAGGGACGGCTTGTGGACATTGCCAGCATCAAGCAGGCCGAGGTGATCGTGAAGCAGGCCGAGATGATCGGCGCGGGCTGAAGGCCTGTGCACGCGGGGGCCCGCCCCCGCACCCCCGGCGTATTTGGACAAAGAAGAAACGGGCGCGCGCGGTCAGCCCTGGTCGGTTGCGCGGTTTTCAAGCACGTCAAAGGGCACACCCGGCTCGTCCTTGGCGCAACGGATGACCAGCGATGTCTTGACGCTGGCGACATTGGGGGCCGAGGTCAGGCTTTCGGTCAGGAATGTCTGGAATGTGGACAGGTCAGGCGCCACGCATTTCAGGATGAAGTCGATCTCACCGTTCAGCATGTGGCACTCGCGTACGAGCGGCCAGCCACGACACAGATCCTCGAAGGCGCAGAGATCGGCCTCGGCCTGGGAATGGAGGCCGACCATTGCAAAGACCTGCACCTCGAACCCCAGAGCGCGGGCGTTGACATCGGCATGATAACCGCGGATCAGTCCGTTTTCCTCGAGCGTGCGCACACGACGCAGACAGGGCGGAGCCGAGATGCCGACCCGGCGGGCGAGTTCGACATTGGTCATACGGCCGTCATCCTGCAACTCGCGCAGAATCTTGCGGTCGATCGGATCGAGTTTGCTGGTTGGCATGGGCCGCTCTCCGGTCAGTGATTTGCGCGCAAATTACTCCCAACCTTTCCTGGGCGCAATAATATTTCGCGTTTCGGCAATAATTCTTCTCCACCCCGGCGGGGTAGGGAATCTTGTCACAGCCATCCCCGGCATGTCTTTTCCCCCGTACCGGGGCGCCCTATATGGGGTGCAGTTCAATTCAACAGATCGGAAGAAACCAATGACCGACACCCGACACACCCGTCTGCTCATCATCGGATCCGGCCCTGCCGGCTATACCGCGGGGATTTATGGCGCGCGCGCGATGCTGAAACCCACCCTCGTGCAGGGAATGGAACCGGGTGGCCAGTTGACCACCACCACCGAGGTCGAGAATTACCCCGGCTTTACCGAGGTACAGGGCCCCGACCTGATGAGCCGGATGGAAGCCCACGCCCGCGCCATGGGCACCGATATCGTGACCGACCACATCCGCGCACTGGATCTGGGACGGCGGCCTTTCGTTGCCACCGGCGACAGCGGCGCCACCTATACCGCCGATGCCGTGATCCTTGCGACAGGCGCGCGGGCAAGATGGCTGGGCCTTCCCAGCGAGGACAAGTTCAAGGGATTTGGCGTATCCGCCTGCGCAACCTGCGACGGCTTTTTCTATCGGGGCGAGGAGATCGTCGTTGTCGGCGGGGGAAACACAGCCATCGAGGAGGCGCTTTTCCTGACCAATTTTGCCTCCAAGGTAACACTGATCCATCGTCGCGACAGCTTGCGGGGCGAAAAGATCCTGCAGGAACGGTTGCTGAAAAACCCCAAGATCACGCCATTGTGGAACCATGTGGTTGACGAGATCGTCGGCACCGACGAGCCGCTTGGCGTGACCGGGGTGCGTGCGAAGCATGTCAAGACCGGAGAAATCACCGAAATCCCCGCCAAGGGCGTATTCATCGCCATCGGACATGCGCCGGCCAGCGAACTGGTGAGCGATCAGCTGGAAACCCATATGGGCGGCTATGTGAAGGTCGAACCGGGGACGACCCATACCTCGATCCCCGGTGTCTTTGCCGCGGGCGATCTGACCGATCCGATCTATCGGCAGGCCGTCACCTCGGCCGGGATGGGTTGCATGGCAGCATTGGATGCCGAACGCTGGCTGGCCAAACAGGAAAACTGACTCGATTTCGCCCGATCGGGAAAATTTGCGCCCCCCAACCCCACCCGCGCATTGCACTGCACCGCGCGGATGGTATAGGGGGCGCGTATTGTTTGGTCGCCAGAAAAAGCAAGGTATCGATAGATGATGTCCCCGAACACCGCCCCTATCCGGGAACTTTACGTTTCTTACGACAGCGCGCAGAAGCTCAAGCATGAGGCAGGTGCACTGCCGTCCTGGGATCTGACTCCGCGTCAGATCTGTGACCTGGAATTGCTGATGAATGGCGGGTTCTATCCGCTCAACGGGTTTCTGGGGCAGGAAGATTATGAAAACGTGGTTGACAACATGCGTCTGGCCGACGGGACGCTGTGGCCGATGCCGATCACGCTGGATATTTCCGAGACATTCGCCAAGACCATCGAACCCGGCCAGGATATTGCCCTGCGCGACGCGGAAGGTGTGATCCTGGCCATCATGTCGGTTTCGGACAAATGGGTGCCGGACAAGGCACATGAGGCCGAAAAGGTGTTCGGCGCCAATGATCTGGCGCATCCGGCGGTCAACTATCTGCACAACACCGCAGGGCCGGTCTATCTGGGTGGGCAGATCACCGGGTTGCAACAGCCTGTGCATTATGATTTCCGCGCACGTCGCGACACGCCTAACGAACTGCGCGCCTATTTCCGCAAGCTGGGGTGGCGCAAGGTCGTGGCCTTTCAGACCCGCAACCCGCTGCACCGGGCGCATCAGGAACTGACCTTCCGTGCCGCGCGCGAGGCGCAGGCCAACCTGTTGATCCATCCGGTTGTCGGGCTGACCAAGCCGGGCGATGTCGATCATTTTACCCGCGTGCGGTGCTACGAGGCGGTGCTGGACAAGTACCCCGCCGCCACGACAACGATGAGCCTGCTCAACCTTGCCATGCGCATGGCCGGCCCGCGCGAGGCCGTATGGCATGGCATCATCCGGCGCAATCATGGCTGCACGCATTTCATTGTCGGCCGCGACCACGCCGGCCCCGGCAAGAACAGCCAGGGCGAGGACTTCTATGGCCCCTATGACGCGCAGGAACTGTTCCGTGAATATCAGGATGAAATCGGCCTGGAAATGGTGCCGTTCAAGCACATGGTCTATGTGCAGGAACGCGCGCAATACGAGCCCTGGGACGAAATCGCGGATCGCGACAATGTCACCATCCTGAACATTTCGGGTACCGAACTGCGGCGCCGCCTGCGCGAGGGGCTGGATATTCCGGACTGGTTCTCGTTTCCCGAAGTGGTCACACAGCTGCGCCGGCGGTTTCCGCCCCGCAACGAGCAGGGCTTTACGGTGTTCTTTACCGGCCTTTCCGGTTCGGGCAAGTCGACCATCGCCAATGCGCTGATGGTCAAGTTGATGGAAATGGGGGGGCGCCCCGTGACCCTGCTGGATGGCGATGTCGTGCGCAAGAACCTGTCGAGCGAGCTGGGTTTTTCCAAGGAACACCGCGACCTGAACATCCGCCGCATCGGCTTTGTCGCCAGCGAGATCACCAAGAATGGCGGTATCGCGATCTGTGCGCCGATTGCCCCCTATGCGGCGACACGGCGGGCGGTACGCGAGGAAATCGAGCAGTTCGGCGCCTTTGTCGAGATCCATGTCGCAACCTCTCTGGAAGAGTGCGAGCGGCGTGACCGCAAGGGCCTGTACAGGCTGGCGCGTGAAGGCAAGATCAAGGAATTTACCGGCATTTCAGACCCCTATGAAGTGCCCGAGCACCCCGAATTGCGGCTGGACACCGAAAATGTCAGTGTCGATCACTGTGCACATCAGGTTATCCTGAAGCTGGAAAACCTGGGGCTGATTCGCGCCTGATCCGGCTTTCCTGTCAAAGCACAAAACAGGCGGCGGGGCATTGCCCCCGCCGCTGACGTCCCCCCCCCCCGCGCGCCCCGCGGGATATTTCCCGGCAAAAGACGACCACGGGGTTCACCGCCAGAAGGGTGCCCATGACGCAAACAGGCCCTGGAGTTTCGAGAGCGCTCGCGAAAAGGGGCCAGGCGCAAGGCCAGCGCCCTCGGCAAGGCGTGCGACCGCAACCTCGACCGGGCAGGCCGTCGATGTGACGGGATCGAAATAGCGCGGATAGGCTATGAGGGCCCCCCATACCAGGGCATCCAGCGAAAGCCGCGCCTTGCGTCTGGCGGGGGGCGGCGCCAGATCGCGCGTCAGACCCCAGCCCGCATAGAACGGAACACCCAGGCAGGTGACCTGACGCTTGCGCAAAAGGGCCTCGAATCCCAGGGTCGAGGTGATCGTCCAGACCTCGTCTGCCCACCCGATTGCAGCAATCGGATCGGGGTCTTCGACGATCTCGTCGGCCAGTTCCGACAATATATCGCGCTCAACGGCACCGGGACGCAGACCCGCCTGCACGTCGGGATGCGGCTTGTACAGGATCACGGCATCCGGGTTGCGCGCGCGGGTCTCGCGCAGCAGATCGATATTGCGTCGGATCCTGTCCGCCCCAAGTCGGATCGAGGCGTCGTCCTCGACCTGCGCCGGCACCAGGATGCGGCGGCGACCGTCGCCATCTCGGCGGGTATCCGGCACCAGGGCGGGGCGGGACAGATTGTATTTGCTGATACCAGCCGCCACCAGTTTCCTTCTGAGCCGGCGCGCCCGCCCGAGCGCATCACTCGGCAGGCTCTCGGCAGCGTTCAGCAGGCGTTCCAGCCTGCTTTCGCGTGTCGGATCGAAATAGATGCCCAGATCGTCAAGCACCAGGGAAAGCGGCGGGACCAGTTCGGCGCCAAGGCCGCGCGATCTGAGGAATCCGTCTTCGACCCTTGCAACGGTCCGCGCCGGGGCACCAAGATTGCGCTCGGTTTCGGCCGAGGTCTTGCCGGCCCAGATCAGTGCCGGACGCGCGTCCGGATGCGCGCCCGGACGCGGTGGGGCACAAAACCGCAGATTGCGCCCTGCATCGTGCAGAAAGCGGCGCATATGGGGGCGTTTCCACAGGCGTATTTCATAGGCATCATATCCGCGGTGATCCTCGCGCCAGGCCCGCGCGCGCGCCTCGAGGATATCGACGACATCCTCGAAATCGCACAACCTGTCGCGATGCGGGTCATACCAGTACGGGTAGAGCAACATCGCGGCCGCAAAAAGCTGCGTATGCGAAAGCCGGCGTTCACGCCGCTCGTTGGGGTGCTCGTCATCGGACAGGCCCCACCCCCCATAGAAGGGGCGCCCAAAGAGGCGGGGGCGGTGGCCGGCAATAATGGCCTCGAAACCCATGAGAGAGGTCACGCAATAGACCCGGCATGCACCATCCAGCAGGCGCCATGGCGACAACGGTGCAGCGGTCACATGGATGCGGGCACCATCGGCATCTGCGAGCGCATCGCCTTGCAGATATCCGGCCCGGTATCCGGCCGCGACCTCGGGGTGGGTCTTGACCAGGATCGGCTTTCCCGGGTTCTCGGACAGGGCAGCCGCCAGCATGCGATAAAAGCTGTTCGCATTGGCGCCGCCCAGCCGGATCGAGGCATCGTCGCGGGTCTGGTCAACCACCAGCACATAGTCGTCAAGCGGCGGATCGAGCGCGGGGTCAAAAGCGTTGTATTTCGAGATATGCGCATCCCTCAGCCGCCGGATCCCTGCCTCGGCACGGCGCAGCAGGGCGGCATCCGAGAGATCGGCCCCATTCAGCATGTCCTCCAGCTCGCTGGGTGCCGAGCAGTCGAAATAGACAGCCTTGCGGTCGATCACGAGGCCCAGAGGGGCGCTGCCCGCGCGCCCGGTTCGGACCGAGCGCAAAAAGGCGTCCTCGACATGGATCAGACTCGCGTCTCGCCATCGGGCGATGGCGCGCCCACGCCAGCTGCGCGGTCCGGCCCCCCAGATCGCAACCCGACCGCCCCGCGCCGGAAGGCCCGGGCGCATGTCGAAACCCGCGAGCCCGGCAATCCGATGAATCCGCCTGTGACGCAAAAGGCCCAGCGTGTAGGCGTGAACGACCATCGGTCTGTCAGCCTGGCGCCGGGGATCGCGGCCCAAATGTTACTTCCCTACATTCTTGACATTGGCCGAGGTGGCGATACCGCTGTTCAACACGCTCAGCGTCTTGTTCCACTGAACATAAGGCGCCTCGGTCACATAAACCGTGTCACCATCCCGGATGATGAAATCGCGTGCCAGGAACATGCCGTTCGGCCTGGTCAGATCCAGAACATAGGCAAAGCGCTGCGGCCCCTTCAGATCGTTTCGCCCCAGAACGGCATTGGCGATCTCGGCCGGCTCATCCCGGAAGATGAATACACCGGTCGGATCGGCCAGGTTGCTGTTCAGGCCGCCAACCTGTGCGATGGCCTCGATCGCGGTCAGCTTTTGCGTGGTAAAGGGGATGCGCGTCTGCTGCCCGGTTGCGCCGAGGGCCGTGAACGAACGCCGGTCCTGCTGGACAAAGATGCGGTCGCCCGGCCTGAGCGCAATATCCGCCTTGGGATTGGAATAAAGGTCGAGCAACCAGATCGTGCCGGTACGGCCATGGCGGGTCACCTTGATCTGCGCAACCTCGGGCTCGATCCTGACCCCGCCGGCCTTGGCCAGCATCGACGAAAGAGAGCGCGTCGATGCGCTGATCTGATAGACGCCCTGCGCACCCACGCCACCCATCACCGACACGGTCGAGCCCTGTCCCGGCAACCGGCGCACGATCACCTGCGGATCGGGGGTCTGGGCATCCAGCTTGCGGGTGATGATCTCGCGCAGCTGGTCCGGCGTGTTGCCCGCGGCCTTGATCCGCCCGGCATAGGGAATGAAGATCGATCCGGTCGCATCGACCTGGATCTGTTGCAGGTTGGTCGAATTTGATACCTTGCCCCCCAGAAGGGTTTCATTGGTGTTCTCCCAGACCTGCACGCCCAGCACATCGCCAGGGCGGATCACGTCCGAGTTGATCTTGCCGGCCGAGGTGAATCGCCTGTCGAATTCCAGTGTCGGGGCAACCGAGGTATATTTGATCACCCGATCATTGACCGTGACGATAAAGGCATTTCCCTTGCGCTGAACCGAGCTTTCGAAAATCTCGCGCTTGTTCGGACCGCTGCGGGGCAGGCCGCACGACGCCACCACGAGTACAAGCGCGAACAGGGCCACGAGTCGGGCCCCCGATTTGATCCTGATTTCCACGGCAACTGCCCCTTACTGCCTGGTTCTGCCTCTTGTTTTTCGATCACTTTACACAAAAATCGCGGGAACTTCCAACAATCTTTTCAATTCACGACCCGGAGGCGCACCGACGCTCGATCGTTCCCCAGGCGGAGCGAATCATAGGGATCCTCGGCGGAAAGAACCCTGTCCAGGACCCCCCGAATCAGACGGCGACGGCTTCGGGTTGCATAGAATCCGCCCATTACCTGCGAGGTTTCCAGAAGATATTGTCGGAAATCGCGGTAGGCCGTCATATCGGGCTTGTGGGGGTCGGCGAAAAACGCCGAGAGCGGTTGATCCGATACCAGCTCGGGCTTGCAATACACGGCGCGACCCAGCGCCCGGACCGGCAACCCCCGCCAAAGCGCCTGCTGCGCAGCGGTAGAATTGACCGTCACCACCGAGCGGGCCAGATTCAGCAATTCGGCCAGCTTGCCACCACGCACGAAATGGACCCTTCCGGCAAGGCCGTGAGCGGCGGCAAGCTCAAGCGCGATACGACGCAGCGGATAACGGCCGTCCTCGAGCGGATGTGCCTTGAATACAAGGTGATGATGGATCGGTGCGCCAGCGGCAAAACCCTCGATCACCATGCGGATGAATTCGGGCATCGACCGTATCGGGCTATGCGACTGAATCGAGCTGTCATGGCCCAGCTGCAACAGGGCAAGATGATGGACATACCCCTCGTGCCGGATGCGGCGGGTTGCCAGCCTGCGCTGGGCTGCATGCAACGGCATGGCCTGCAACCGCCTGAAATGAAGCCTGAATTCCTGCCATACCGAGGTTTCGCGATGCGTTCTGTAATGGCGGTAGCGGTGGTTCCTGAACAGGATGTGACCGTGGTACAGCGCGCCATAAAAGGCGTGTTCGCGCATGTCTCCCCAGCGTGCCGGTGCCTCGGGGTGATCAATGCCGCGGCCGTTCAGGGCTGCACGCATCTCCGCGATGCTCATGTCCATCAGGCGCGAATTTCCGTTCACGCCACCGCGCTCGTAGGTGGCCCAGTACGGGCGAAGATACCCTTCCTCGAAACAGTGGATGGTAATGTCGGCCTCGCGCGCGGCACGGATGGCCTCGGCGTGTATCGGGCGCATATCGCCATACAGGACGATATCCGTCACGCCATGCGCGCGCAAAAGCCTGCGCACCGCAACCGGCCAGGCGGCCGGCGGGTCGAGATAGGGAACATAGGTCGCAGGGTCACGCCAGAATGCCTCGTCCCCACGATTGAACCCGATCTTCAGGACACGGGCGCCGGAATCCCCGAGCGCCCGGGACAGCCGGTAGAAGAACGGCCCATGAGGCCCCTGGAAAAAGGCGAATACCTTGCCTGCGCCGGACGCTTTGCCCATTGGTTTCCTGCCACTGGTCACGCCCCCACGGCCCGGATTGTCCGCGGGAACATCCCTGTTGTCACGATTTATCTTCCCTGCCGACGAATATCCTGCCGGATGTTGCCCACCCGGCACGTGTTCGCGACCCGATCTTTGCCCAGATCGAGAGATAATCCAAGGCATTTCGACGGGTCCGGTCAGACTGGCGCGCAACAGCCGGGGCCGCGCAACGGCCCTTGCCCTTGGGGCGTCGTGCGGATAGGGGTTTCAATTGTTGCACAGATCGGGAATGACAACATGTTCACCGGGATCATCACCGACATCGGGACAGTTCTGGAGGTCGACCGCCAGAACGACATGCGCGCGCGCATCGCGACGACCCATGATGTCACGAGCATCGACATGGGGGCATCGATCGCCTGTGATGGCGTTTGCCTGACCGTGGTCAATCTGGGGGTCGGTCCAGAGGGCAATCCGGGCAATACACCCCGAAACTGGTTCGAGGTCGACATATCGGCAGAAACCCTGAGCAAGACGAACCTGGGCATGTGGCAGGCCGGCAGGCAGGTCAACCTGGAACGCGCCCTGCGGGTAGGGGACGAGTTGGGCGGTCATATCGTTTCCGGCCATGTTGACGGTCTTGCGGAAATCACGGACATGCGCCCCGATGGCGATTCGACACGCATCACACTGCGCGCGCCTAAGGCACTGGCAAGGTTCATCGCGCCCAAGGGATCGGTTGCGCTGAATGGCACGTCACTGACCGTGAACGAGGTGATCGGTACCGAATTCGGCGTCAACATCATACCGCACACCAGGACAGCAACCACCTGGGGCGACGCAAGCATTGGCGCGATGGTCAATCTTGAAATCGACACGCTGGCCCGCTATGTGGCCCGCCTGCACGAAATGGAGCGTTAACCCATGGCGCAGAAACAGGACTTTGCGGACGCAATTTCACCGATCGAGGACATCATCGAAGACGCCCGCAACGGACGCATGTTCATCCTGGTCGATCACGAGGACCGCGAAAACGAGGGCGACCTGATCATCCCCGCCCAGATGGCAACACCGGACGCGATCAATTTCATGGCCACCCACGGGCGCGGCCTGATCTGCCTTGCCCTGACGGGCGAGCGGATCGATGCGCTGGGCCTGCCGCTGATGGCATCCTACAATTCCAGCCGCCACGAAACCGCCTTTACCATCTCGATCGAGGCGCGCGAGGGCGTGACCACCGGGATTTCCGCCCATGACAGGGCGCGCACGGTGGCCGTTGCCATCGACCCCAGCAAGGGCCCGCAGGACATCGCAACGCCAGGCCACGTCTTTCCGCTGCGTGCCCGCGACGGAGGCGTTCTGATTCGCGCCGGTCATACCGAAGCAGCCGTCGATATTGCGCGCCTTGCCGGGCTCAACCCCTCGGGGGTGATCTGCGAGATCATGAAGGATGACGGCACCATGGCCCGCCTGCCCGATCTGATCGCCTTTGCGCAACATCATGGCCTCAAGATCGGCACGATTTCGGATCTGATCGCCTATCGGCACAGGCATGACAACCTGGTGCATGAAACCGCCGTCCGCCGCGTTACCTCGGCTCATGGGGGCGACTGGTTGATGCGTATCTTCACCGACCAGACCGATGGCACCGAGCATGTCGCGCTGAGCAAGGGCGATATCAACACGCCCGAACCGGTGCTTGTGCGCACCCATGCGTTGAACGTGCTGGAAGACGTGCTGGGCCTGGGCCCCGCGCCGGCGGACGAATTGCCCCGTGCCATGCAGATCATCGCCGACGAGGGCCGCGGCCTGGTCATCCTGTTCCGCGAACCGTGCAAGACGCTCGAGTTTTCGGAGGAAACCTCGCCCCACACCCTGCGCCAGACGGGCATCGGGGCACAGATCCTGTCATCGCTGAATGTGCATGACCTGATCCTCCTGACCGACAACCCGCTGCCCAGGGTGATCGGTCTCGACGCATACGGGCTGCGCATCACGGGCACCCGGGCGATCACCAGAACAACCGCAGCCAAGGATGGAAAAAATGGCTGAGTCGGAAGTCCACCACACCCTGCCAGCGCCGCGATTCGACAGCCCGACCCGCCTGCTGATCGTGGTCGCCCCATATTACAAGGACATCACCGATCAGCTCGTCCAGGGCGCGCGCCGCGCGATCGAGGTCGCCGGGGCAACCCATGACCTGGTCGAAGTGCCGGGTGCGCTCGAAATTCCCACGGCGATCCGCCTGGCCTCGGGCGGGGGAAATTTCGACGGGTTCGTGGCGCTCGGCTGCGTCATCCGGGGTGAAACCACCCATTACGATACGGTCTGCAATGACAGCTCGCGCGCCCTGTCCCTGCTGGGGCTCGACGGGCTGTGCATCGGCAACGGCATCCTGACCGTCGAGAACCGACGCCAGGCCGAGGTCAGGGCCGAGGCCGTCGGCCAGAACAAGGGCGGAGGCGCGGCCGAAGCCGCCATGCACCTGATCCGGCTTTCGCGTCGCTTCACCCCACCGACAGGCGATATCGGTTTTCGCCCCGCATCCGACAACATCCTGATCGCCGGAAAAGACTGATGACGCATCCTTCGCATGACAACAAACGTCGCATGAAATCGGCGGCGCGCCTGTTTGCCGTTCAGGCGCTGTTCCAGATGGAGGCCTCGGACGCCACCCTCGACGACGTGCGCCACCAGTTCGAAACGCACCGCCTGGGCGCCGAGATCGACGGCGTCAAATATTCCGACGCCAACATCACGCTGTTTCGCAACCTGCTGGAAGGGGCCGTAGACCATCAGGCCCGGATCGACCAGACCACCGACCGCGCGCTTGTCGCGAAATGGCCGATTACCCGCATCGATCCCACCCTGCGCGCGCTTTTCCGCGCCGCCGCAGCCGAGCTGTTGCTCGGCCAGACCCCGGCAAAGGTGGTGATCAATGAATTCGTGGACGTCGCCAAGGCATTTTTTCCGGACGGACGCGAAGCCGGCTTTGTCAATGCCGTGCTTGACCACATGGCACGCGCGTTGGCCCCGGACGACTTTTCCTGACGGCGCGGCCCCCTGTTGGGGCGCCACGGCTCCATGGACACACAGCAGGGCCCACCATCTGGACCGGTTGCCGTTGCCTGATCCGGCAGTTGTCCCATCATGCCGCGGCGCAGCGCTTTAAAAAGGGTTGATTTTATGCTATACAGGATTCCAGACAATCGAGGACCATCCAACCCTTCCTGCCGGGCTGCTCGCGCTCGGGGGACTACATGAGACAGTTGACATGACCGCTTTGGCTCCCGCAACGGGGAACCACAGGCGGTTTTGTCAGCTTCGAACAGCAAACGGCCCCCGCGCCTTCAGAACGGGCCATGGGTCAACAAGGAAAGAGAGCATATGTCGAAAGCCAAGAGATCCGCCGAATTCCGTCCCAATGACTATGTCGTCTACCCCTCGCACGGGGTGGGGCGTATCGTCTCGATCGATGAGGAGGAAATCGCCGGATTCCGCATGGAAATGTTCGTGATTTCCTTTGAAAAGGACAAGATGACCTTGCGGGTTCCGACCAACAAGGCCACCGCCGTGGGCATGCGCGGCCTGTCCAGCCCCGAGCTCGTCGGCAAGGCGCTGGAAACGCTGAAAGGCCGTGCGCGGGTCAAGCGCGCCATGTGGTCGCGTCGCGCCCAGGAATATGAACAGAAGATCAATTCCGGCGATCTGATTTCCATCGCCGAAGTGGTGCGCGACCTGCACCGCAATGACGACCAGCGCGAGCAAAGCTATTCCGAACGTCAGCTTTACGAGGCCGCGCTTGAGCGCCTGACCCGCGAAGTCGCTGCGGTTGACGGCGTTGACGAGGTCAGCGCCCAGCAGCGTGTTGACAGCGTTCTGGTGTCACGCGCCGCCTGATACGACTTTCCCGGCGCCGAGGCAGGGCGCCGGTCAGACGATCTGCCCCGCGATCTGCCCCGTATGCTGATCGTTTTCACGCGAAAGCCGCCCGACCGGAATGGTCTGGCGGCCTTTTCATGGCAATCGCGAAGGCACAATAAAAAAGGTCGCACGAAAGGCGCGACCTTGTTCATCTTGCGGTCGGGCAGGATCTACTTGATCTTGCCTTCCTTGTATTCGACATGCTTGCGCACGACCGGATCGTATTTGCGCACGACCATCTTTTCGGTCATGGTGCGGGCGTTTTTCTTGGTCACGTAAAAGTGGCCGGTATCCGCCGTCGAGTTCAGACGGATCTTGATCGTGGTCGGTTTCGCCATTTTGCTCGTCTCCTGTCGCGGCCACGTCCCTTTGCGGCCCTGCGCGTTGCGGCCGACTCGTCCGGCCACCTTCGAAATCTGGAACCTGCCTTTTAAACCCATGCAGCGCGCAGTCAAGGCCCGTTTTGGGGCGCGGATGGCCTGTAAGCCGGATTCTGTCCGGGGGTTGCCCCCCTGGATGACCATTCATCTGGACCCGCCGTTGCCGACGGGTTCTAGCTGCCGACCCGGGTCTCTGGGCCGAGGATGCCCCGGGCGTTGCCGCCCCCGAAACCCCTATTTGGCATTGCTCCGGGCGGGGCTTGCCATGCCGCCCCCGTTGCCGGGGGCGCGGTGGGCTCTTGCCCCACCTTTTCACCGTGACCCTGCATGCAGGGCCGTCTGTTTTCTGTGGCGCTTTCCCTCGGGTTTCCCCGGCCGGGCGTTACCCGGCGCCCTTTCCTCGTGGAGTCCGGACTTTCCTCGCGCGTCCTGCGACGCACGCGGCCATCCGGCCATCCGCGCACAACCACAGTTATGAGGTGGGCGTC
The DNA here is from genome assembly GCA_964637875.1 of uncultured Rhodobacter sp. Classification (GTDB taxonomy): domain Bacteria; phylum Pseudomonadota; class Alphaproteobacteria; order Rhodobacterales; family Rhodobacteraceae; genus UBA5972. The sequence goes on along the minus strand of CAZWXK010000001.1, from coordinate 18,951 downwards.
TCGGGGTCAAGGCCGATCCGGCAAGGGTAGCGTTCGGCAAGCTCGCGCATCATCGCCATGTCCGTTCCATCCAGCGGCCCCTTGTGCAGGGGGCGAAAGCGCAGACGAAATGCCGCAAGGACATGCTGCAACCAGGTCTTGTCATCGCTGATTGCGGATTCGGGCGGGACATATCCGAAACGTTCCGCCGCAGCCAGAAACCCAGCCTCTTCGGGGGTTTCATCCTCGCCGGGATCGGGCCAGATCGAAATGCCGCGCAGGGCCAGGCGGCGCCAGTCGAATTTTGCGCCTGGATCCCGCTTGCGTCCAGGCGCCATGTCGGAATGCCCGATGACCCCACAGGGCGGGATTCCATGGCGCGACAGGATGTCTGCAAGCAGCTCTTCCAGCGCATCCATCTGGGCGGCGCCATAGGGGGGGAACCCGGCCAGCGGCCCTGCATTGGCAAGCTCGATCCCGATCGAGTGCGAATTCACATCCCGCGTCCTGCCCCACCCCCCGGCGCCGGCATGCCATGCACGCAGCCTTTCATCCACCAGCTGGTATATCCGTCCCAACGGACAGATCAGATAATGAGCCGAGACCTCGGCCCCGGGATCGCACAACCGCGACAGCGCCGCCTTGGCGTCGTGCATGGCGGTATGATGCAGAACCACCAGTTCGGGGCCGCGCCCGTGGCGACGGACACCGAAATTCGGCGAGGGCCAGGCCAGAATGTCCATTTGCCCTGTCTCCCCCCGTGCTATTTCTTCACAAGCTTGCGATAGAATTCCGGCGACCAGTCACAGGCAAAACCGTCGCCATCCGGATCGAGGCCCAGCGGATCGCGCCTGGGTCCGCCAGCCCGCAGAAACGCGGCCTGCGCCTCGTCCGGGACGGAATAGGCCCGGCAGGCCTGGGAGGTGATTGCCCCGAGCGGATTGAACCGCGAATAGATCTTTTCACCCACCTTGTTTGTGGTTTCGAGGGCATATTTGACGACATTCACGTCACTTTTCTGCGTGGGCAACGTGACCTGTGACGGATCGATGAACTTGTACTGCTTGCGCAATGCCTCCAGCCGTGCCGCGTCCTGCTCGGGGGTTACGCGCGCAGTAACTGCGGCAAAATTCTGCGTATCCGAAATCGCCGCGCTGTTTCCGGCGCGGGCTGGCTGGTCCTTGGCGGTGGTATCTGCCGCGCGCGCCTGCGCCGTGCTGGTAGGGTCGCTCTTGCGGGCAGAGCCGCCGCGCGCTGTCATGTTCTGCTGCGACGCGGTATTGCCGACAGTCGGCACGCGCGCGCCGTCATCAGGCGGGGTGGTCGTCGCGCAGGCTGCAAGGGCTGTCAGGGCAAACAGGGCTATGGTCATGCGCATGATCGGTCCTCGGTCGGAAAGTCCGGATGGTTCAGCCGTTTACCACCATTTCTCCGGCTTTGAAACAAAGCCGACCGCACGTTCCAGTGAATAGGCAACATTCAACATGTCGCCCTCTTCCCAGGGGCGTCCGATCAGTTGCAGCCCCAGCGGCAAACCTTCATGGTTCAGCCCCGTGGGAACCGAAATCCCCGGCAGACCGGCCAGGTTGACCGTGACCGTGAACACGTCGTTCAGATACATCTTTACCGGGTCCTGGTCGGCCATCTCGCCCAGGCCAAAGGCCGCCGACGGCGTGGCTGGCGTCAGGATTGCGTCGACACCGGTTGCGAACACGTCGTCGAAATCCTTCTTGATCAGGGCGCGCACCTTGCGGGCGCGGTTGTAATAGGCGTCGTAAAAGCCCGCCGACAGGACATAGGTCCCGATCATCACCCGGCGCTTGACCTCGGCGCCAAAGCCCTCGGCGCGGGTCTTTTCATACATCTCGGTTATGCCATCGCCCGCATCCAGCCTGGCACGATGGCCATAGCGCACACCGTCATAACGGGCCAGGTTGCTTGATGCCTCGGCCGGGGCGATCACGTAATAGGCGGGCAGCGCGTATCTGGTGTGCGGCAGGCTGACATCAATGATCTCGGCGCCGGCATCGCGCAGCATCTCGGCACCTTCGGCCCAGAGTTTCTCGATCTCGTCGGGCATGCCTTCAAGGCGGTATTCACGCGGCAGGCCGATCTTCTTGCCGCGGATGTCGCCGGTCAGGGCAGCCTCGAAATCGGGCACGGGGATATCGGCGCTGGTGCTGTCCTTGGGGTCGTGGCCACACATGGCACGCAGCATGATGGCCGCATCGCGCACCGTCTTGGTCATCGGGCCCGCCTGATCCAGCGAGCTGGCGAATGCGATGATCCCCCAGCGCGAGCAACGCCCATAGGTGGGCTTGAGGCCGACAATGCCGGTGAACGCCGCTGGCTGGCGGATCGACCCGCCGGTATCGGTGCCGGTTGCCGCAAGGCACAGATCGGCCGCCACCGCCGCAGCAGAACCGCCGGACGAGCCCCCCGGCGTCAGCGGCACATCCGAGCCCCGGCGGCGCCACGGGCTGACCACCGGCCCGTAGGCCGAGGTTTCGTTGCTGGACCCCATGGCGAATTCGTCCATGTTCAGCTTGCCCAGCATCACCGCCCCCTGATCCCAGAGCTGGCTGGTGATGGTGCTTTCATATTCGGGCTTGAACCCGCGCAGGATGTTGGATGCCGCCTGGCTGGCAACGCCGCGCGTGCAGAACAGATCCTTGATGCCCAGCGGGATGCCGCACAGGTCGGGTGCATCGCCGGCCTTCAGGCGTCGATCGGCCGCTTTGGCCTGCTGGCGGGCGGCGTCGAAACTTGTGGTGCTGTAGGCGTTCAGGGCATCAGCCGCCTCGACCGCCCTGATGCAGCCTTCGGTCAGCTCGGTCGCGCTGAGGTCGCCCTTGCGCAGGGCGTCGCGTGCGTCAGAGATGGTCAGCTTGTTCAACTCGGTCATGTTGCCTACTCCACCACCTTGGGAACCGCGAAAAAGCCCTCGCGGGCGTCTGGCGCATTTGACAGGATCTTGTCCTGATAGCCGCCGTCGGTGACCTCGTCCTTGCGCCGTTTCAGCGCCATCGGCGTGACCGAGGTCATCGGCTCGACGCCCTCGACATCGACCTCGTTCAGCTGTTCCATGAAGCCCAGAATGTTGCTCAGCTCTCCGGCCAGCGTTTCAAGGTCGCCTTCATCGACCTTGATGCGGGCCAGATGCGCCACACGGCGCGCGGTTTCCTTGTCGATCGACATGCCTGAAATCCTCAGCGTTGGGGTCGGC
>CAZWXK010000001.1:6459-15646 GCA_964637875.1 uncultured Rhodobacter sp. | reverse complement strand
CACGGGCATGGCGATCATTCCGGCAGCGCGCTGGACATCGCGGCCGAGCTGAACATCCCCATCGTCGGCATCTATGACCTGATGAACTGGTGGCAGACGACAAAGGGCGCGCAAACCGTCGGCTTTAACAAGGGGGGCACGGTTGCGCTGGGCAATGTCAACGTGACCCTGGTGAATGCGGTGCATTCCTCGTCACTGGATGGGGAAGGCGGCCCCGTCTATACCGGATCCGAGGCGGGGTTCATGATCGAACATGATGGCCGCACCATCTATTTCAGCGGCGACACCGACGTGACCGCCGACATGGAGATCTTCAACGATCTGCACAAGCCGGAAATCGGCCTGCTGGCCGCTGGCGGCTATTTTACCATGGACATGAAACGCGCGGCCTATGCGGCCCGCAAGTTCTTTGACTTCAAGACGGTGATACCCTGTCACTATCGCACATTCCCGATTCTGGAACAGTCCGCCGACGCGCTGCTGCGCGGCCTGCCCCCCGGGGTCAACATGATCGAACCCAGGGTGCTCGAACCGATCGCCCTGTAAGACGGGCGCCCCGGCAGCCACTCCGGCCGCCGGGGCGCAAGGTCTGTGCAAGGCGCGCCTTCAGGAAACCTTGAGGTTCCCCGCATTCATACGCCCATCGCGGCCCTCGATCAGTTCGAACTCGATCTGCTGGTTATCCTCAAGCCCGGTCAGCCCTGCCGCCTGGACCGCCGTGATGTGAACGAATACGTCCTTGTCACCATCTTCCGGCTGGATAAAGCCATATCCCTTTGCCGCGTTGAACCACTTCACGGTTCCTTTTGCCATCTTCGGTCAACCCCCACTTCTGTTTCGGCGCCCCATTGCGCCGTCTTCTTACGACGCCCATCGCCGCAGTTTCCGGGAGTCTTGTCAGATCCAGTCGGTCGCAGCCTTCGAACTTCGCAATCACAAGTTTAGCCCGAATCAGTCAAATCTCAAAATCCCGAGAACAGGCCACCCCTCGGACCAGGCGGACAGGCCACAGGAGAGGTGGTGTTGCCCTCATGCACGGGGCTGCCTAGATTGGCCGGAAAACCCCTTGGACACAGGACCGAACATGGCCGATTTGCTGACCTTCCAGAACCTGAGCGACCTGCTGGTACTGATTTTCCTTCAGGCGGTGCTTGGCTTTGACAATCTGCTGTACATCTCGATCGAATCGCAACGCGCGCCTGCCGCATCGCAACGCGCGGTCCGTTTCTGGGGCATCATCCTGGCGGTCGTGCTGCGTATCGCCCTGCTGTTCGTGATGATCCGGCTGATCCAGACGCTGAAAACGCCGTTCCTCTTTTTCGATTTTCCCGGCATCCTGACGGGCGGGGTGAATTTCTCGACCCTGGTCTTCCTCCTGGGCGGCGCCTTCATCATGTACACCGCAGTGCGCGAGATCGGCCATATGCTCAGCGTCGAGCATCTGGGCGAGCGCGCCGGCGATCGGGACGCACGCTCGCCGCTGCGGGTTGTCGTCCTGATCGTGGTGATGAACCTGATCTTCAGCTTCGATTCGATCCTGTCCGCCATCGCAGTGACCAAGGTCTTTGCGGTACTGGCCGCAGCCATCCTTGTTTCGGGTCTGGCGATGTTGTGGCTGGCTGAAACCGTCACCCGGTTTCTGAAAAGAAACCGCATGTACGAGGTTCTGGGGCTGTTCATCCTGCTGATCGTCGGTGTCGTTCTGCTTGGCGAGGCCGGCCCGGCCGCAGCCCACGCCATGGACGACCCCGGGTTGCAGATCGTGGTGTTCGACCACGCGCTTTTGCCCATGTCCAAGAGCACCTTCTATTTCTCGGTCGTCGTGCTGGTTCTGGTCGAGATCATCCAGACCGGATACCAGCGCAAGCTGGCGATCGAGCGGGCGCGCGGCACGCCCGCGTCAGACGGGCAAGCGGGGGAAAATCGCCCGTCACGGTAGTAATCCGACCGGGGGATTGCTATATCCGCTTTCATCGCCGCGCGGCGTTTTTCGGTTAAAGGTTTCGATGTCCGGGAAAACCATTCAGAGATTTGCATTCCTCGTCCTGCTGACCCTGGTGCTGGCCGCCGCCCTGGGCGTTTTCGCGGGAACCCCGTGATGGCAACAGGATTCGGCGGCAGATTCAGCCCACGCGGCACCACGCCCAAGGCGGCGTCCCGACAGGGCTCGCGCGGTGCCCCCTCGCCCGAGATCCGCCGCCTGCGTGGGCGCTCACGCCTCTTGTCGATCGCCGCAATTCCCCTCCTGATCCGGGGAATCATTGCCATCATCGCGGCCGATACGGCCGGAATCGCACAGCAGCTTGGCGCCTTTGGCCTGCTGGCGGTCTCGTCTTTCCTTCTGCGCGAGGGGATCTCGGCACAGGCGGCGTTTACCGCCCGCAGCAGGGCCCGACGCCCGCTGCTGCCGCGCAAGATCCTGGCAGCGCTCCTGTTGGGTGCGGGGGTCGGCGTTGCTTCCTGGTCGCCCCTTGGGGGGGCAATTGGCACGCCTGTCATACTGGGCCTTCTGGCAACCGGTCTGCATCTGCTTGCCTTTGGCCTGGATCCCCTGCGGGACAAGGGGCTGGATGGGATCGAAAACCTGCGTGGGCGCAGCGTTGCCCGCGCCGTGGACGAGGCCGAAACCCATCTGAAAACCATGACCGAAGCACTTGCATCGCTGGACGACCGGGCGCTCAGCAACCGCCTGTCCCGCCTGGTGGACGAGGTCCGCGCCATGTGCCGTACCGTTGAAGAGGACCCGCGCGATCTGTTGCAGGCGCGCAGGTATCTTGGCGTCTATCTGATGGGGGCAAGGGATGCGACGCTGAAATTCGTCGCGCTCTACCGGGAAACGGGCGAAGACGCCCTGCGCAAGGATTACGAGGCGTTACTTGCCGACCTTGAAAAAAGTTTCAACGCCCAGCGCCGGCAATTGCTGCTGGATGATCGAGCCGATCTTGATGTAGAAATTGACGTATTGCGGGACAGGCTGCGCCTTGAAGGTGTCGAGACCTGACCACGGGAGGACAAGGGATGCCACAGAAAGACATGCGAAAATCGGCCGAGCAGGCGACACGGCTGGTCGCAAAGGTCAACGCCGTGGTGTTGCCAGATCCCTCGCCCGAGGTCATTGCCCTGGAACAGGCCCCGAGCGATGCCGCCGACGAAATCCGCAAGCGCATGAACGAAATCGACATTGCCGATTCCCAGACCATCGTCGCCTTTGGCGCGCGCGCCCAGTCGGGGCTGCAAAATATCAGCCAGTCCATGCTCGATGGCGTGCGCAACAAGGATGTCGGCCCGGCGGGTGAAGCATTGCGCAACATGGTCACATCAATCCGGGGCTTTTCCATCTCGGAGCTGGATACGAGACGCGGGCGCAGCCTGTGGGAAAGGCTGACCGGCCGCGCCGCGCCCTTTGCCCGGTTCCTCGCCCGCTATGAACAGGTCGAGGGGCAGATCGACCGTATCACCGGCGAATTGCTCGAGCATGAACACAAGCTGATGAAGGATATTCGCGCACTCGACAACCTTTATCAGCGTACGCTTGAATTCTATGACGAACTCGCACTCTATATCGCTGCGGGCGAGGCCGTGATCCGCAGGCTGGATGGGCAGGACATCCCGGCAAGCGAGGCCGAGGCAGAAAACGCCCCCGAGGACGACAAGGTGATGGCAGCCCAGCGCCTGCGCGACCTGCGCAGCGCCCGCGACGACCTCGAGCGGCGGGTACATGACCTCAGGCTGACGCGCCAGGTCACCATGCAGTCGCTGCCGTCCATCCGTCTTGTGCAGGAAAACGACAAGTCGCTGGTAACCAAGATCAACTCGACTCTGGTCAACACGATTCCCCTGTGGGAAAGCCAGCTTGCCCAGGCGATCACCATCCAGCGCTCGGCCGAGGCCGCCAGGGTGGTCGAGGAGGCCGCCGACCTGACCAACGAATTGCTCGAGGCCAACGCGGCCAATCTGCGCCAGGCGAACAGGACCATTCGCACTCAGGTCGAGCGTGGCGTATTCGATATCGAATCGATCAGGCGCGCAAATGCCGACCTTGTCGCCACAATCGAGGAATCGCTGACCATCGCCGACGAGGGGAAACGCAAGCGCGCCGAAGCCGAGGCCGAGCTGAAAAAGATGGAAACCGAGCTGCGCGAGACCCTTGCCGCGGCGCGCATAAAAGGGGGCGCAGAAGCGCGGGCCACCACCCCGGGGGCATCGACCGTGGCGGGCATATCCGAATGACCCTCGTCTTTTCCATCACCCGCCGCAAACCCGTCCTTTCACCTGCATTGCGCAATGCGATCCTTGCCGGGGGGCTTGCCATACTGTCCGGCTGCACGCCCTTGCTGGCACCCACCGGCACGCAGGGGCCCGACAACAAGCTGGCCAGATCGGGTGAAAGCATGCGCCTCGAGCGTTACTATGCCACGCTGCAGGACCGGCTGCGTTCGCGAGGATTGATGCGTACCGATGTCGCCCCGCCGGATGCGCCAGTCACGACCGCCAGCCTGATCCGCGATTTCGAGCAGATCGCCCTGTTTGACGAATATGCCGTTGCCGGCGGCAGTTTCATCGCGCGCCAGACCCCCAGCACCCTGCGCCGCTGGAACAAGCCGATCCGCATTTCGTTGCTGTTCGACGAGCGCATCTCCAAGGATGCCCGTGCCAGGGATCGCGCCGATGTGGTTGCCTATGCCCGGCGCCTGTCGCGCCTGACCGGCGTGCCGATCAGCGTGACCGAGAAAAACCCCAATTTCCATGTGATGTTCCTCTACCATGACCGGCAAAAGACCATCGGACCGGAATTGCTCAGGCGCATCCCCGATCTCAGCCCGATCGTGGTGCGCGAGATCGAGAACACCCCCCGCAACACCTATTGCGTGACCTATGCCTTTGCCGACCGCAACAACGGCAGCGCCTATGATACAGCGGTGATCCTGATCAAGGCGGAACATCCCGACCTGATGCGCCTTTCCTGCATACACGAGGAAATGGCCCAGGCGATGGGCCTGGCCAATGACAGCCCCGACGCCCGGCCCTCGATCTTCAACGATGACGAGGAATTCGCCCTGCTCACCCGCCACGACGAGATGCTCCTGCGGATGCTGTATGACAAGCGGCTCAAGGTCGGCATGACGCTGGATCAGGCCAGGGCGGTTCTGCCAGCCATAGCACGAGACATGATGAAGGGCAGCAGCTAGCCAGCCTGCGCCCCGTATATGCAGGAGAACCCGGCATGGGCATTTTCGATTTTCTCACCGGCGAATTCATCGACGTCATCCACTGGGTGGACGACAGCCGCGACACGCTGGTCTGGCGGTTCGAACGCGAAGGCCACGCCATCAAATATGGCGCCAAACTGACCGTCCGCGAAGGCCAGGCCGCGGTGTTCGTACATGAGGGGCAGTTGGCCGACGTTTTCACGCCGGGCCTCTATATGCTGGAAACCAACAACATGCCGATCCTCACCACCCTGCAGCACTGGGATCATGGCTTTCAGTCTCCGTTCAAATCGGAAATCTATTTCGTCAACACGACCCGCTTTCAGAATCTCAAATGGGGCACGAAAAATCCGATCATCATCCGCGACCCCGAATTCGGCCCCGTCCGCATACGCGCCTATGGCACCTACACGATCCGGGTCACGGACCCCGCCAAGTTCCTGATCGAGATTGTCGGCACCGACGGCGAGTTCACCATGGACGAGATCAGTTTCCAGATACGCAACATCATCGTAAGCCGCTTTTCTGCGGCAATTGCGGGATCCGGCATTCCTGTTCTCGACATGGCCGCAAACACGATCGACCTGGGCAAGATGCTGGCCGCAAGGATCGCCCCGGATCTGGCGGAATACGGGCTGGAAATGCCGATGCTGTTCATCGAAAATATCTCGTTGCCCGCAGCGGTCGAAGAGGTGCTGGACAAGCGCACCTCGATGGGGATGGCTGGCGATCTGGGAGAATATACCCGGTTTTCGGCAGCCGAGGCGATGAGTGCCGCCGCCGCCAACCCGGCTGGCGGAGGCATGAACGCCGGGATCGGTCTGGGAATGGGCATGGGCATGGCCCGACAGATCGCCCGCGACATCGGCCCCTGGGGGCCGCGCCCCTCATCCCAGGCCCCGGCCCCCGCGACACAACTGGCCGCTGTTGCCCCTCCGCCACCGCCACCCGAAAAGGTGTGGCATGTGGCGCTCAAGGGGCAGGCCAGGGGGCCCTATTCGCGCGCCGCGCTGGGCCGCACGGTGGCCGACGGCAGCCTGGCCCGTGACACCCTGGTGTGGACGGCAGGCCAGGACGGCTGGAAGGCGGCCAATGATGTTCCCGAGCTTGCCACATTGTTCACCATCCTTCCTCCACCCCTTCCGGGCAGCTGAGGACGGGGCCGCCCATGGCAACCGCCGAAGCATCGCCCATCGTCTTTCCCTGCAGTCAGTGCGGATCGGATCTGCGTTTCCGACCCGGCAGCAACAGCATGGTGTGCGACTATTGCGGCGCAACCACAACCCTGCCCGAGGGAATCGAACGCGGCGGGGTCTTTCGCGAGCTCGACTTCCGGGCCGCCATCGCCGCCTTCGAGGAGAGCGCCGACACCCGGGAAAACCGTTTCGTCAAATGCGACAGTTGCGGCGCCGAGATCGAGCTCGACCAGCAGGTATCGGCAACGATCTGCCCCTTCTGTGCCTCTCCCCTGGTTCTGGGGGCCGATCGCAGGCGCAGGATCCGGCCGGCCGCGCTGATTCCCTTTCGGCTGGACGAACGCAGCGCGCGCAAGGCGATGACCGACTGGCTGGGGCAACTCTGGTTCGCACCCTCGGGCCTGCTGGAATATGCCCGCAAGGGGCGCGCCCTCAGCGGCATATATGTTCCCTACTGGACCTATGACGCCAACACGCGCAGCCGTTATTCCGGCCTGAGGGGAAGGATCCACTACGAGACCCGGCGCATCCGGGTGAATGTCGGCGGCAAGATGCAGACCCGCACGCAACAGGTACAGAGAATCGACTGGCGCCCGGTTTCAGGCAGGGTCAGGCGATTTTTCGACGATGTTCTGGTCATGGCCTCGACCAGCCTGCCACGCCGTCATGCCGATGCGATCGAACCCTGGGACCTGTCGGCGCTGGAACCATGGCAACCTCAATACCTGGCCGGCTTTCGGGCCGAGGGCTATACCGTGACCCTGGACGAGGGCTATGCGCAGGCACGGGCGAGAATGCAGGGGGTGATCGAATCGGATATCCGGCGCGATATTGGCGGAGATGCCCAGCAGATCCTGTCGCTGGAGACATCCGTTTCGGATATCACCTTCAAGCATGTATTGCTGCCGATCTGGATGGCCGCCTACAGATACCGCGGCAGGACCTACCGTTTCGTGGTCAACGGCCAGACCGGCAAGGTCAGCGGCGAGCGCCCCTGGTCGGCAATCAAGATCGCCCTGGCCGTCATTCTGGGTGTTGCCGCACTGGGCGTTGCGGCCTCGCTGTACGGCCTGAACCGCTGAACCCGTGTGATACGGCCGTTCAGCGTGCTTTCTGACCGAACAGGACCTGCTGCGCGCGCTTGTCATCCTGCAGATTGCCGCGCTTTTCCTTGGCCAGCGCGCGCCCCTTCTGTACCGCTGGACGCGCATAGCAGCGGTCAAGCCACGCCTTCATGTTGGGAAAGCGCCCGATATCCTGCTCCTGCCCCTTCCAGAGGCTGGCCCAGGGCCAGATCGCCATGTCGGCGATGGAATAGAAATCGCCGGCTACGAATTGACGCCCCTCAAGGCGGCGGTCCAGAACCCCGTACAGGCGGTTGACCTCGTTTCGGTAACGATCCTTGGCATAGGGGATGTCGTTGGGTGGCTCCATTGCAGGCGCATATTTCAGGAAATGATGCGCCTGCCCGGCCATCGGGCCAAGGCCGCCGACCTGCCAGAACAGCCATTCCTCGACAGCGACACGTTCACGCTCGTTGCTGCCATGGAAGCTGCCTGTCTTGCGGGCCAGATATTGCAGTATCGCGCCGCTTTCGAAAACCGATATCGGGGCGCCATCGGGCCCCTCGGGATCGACGATCGCAGGCATGCGATTGTTGGGGGATATTTCCAGAAAACTTTCCTCGAACTGATCCCCCGCGCCGATATCGACAAGATGCAGCCTGTAAGGCAGCTGCATCTCTTCCAGCGCGATGCTGATCTTCCAGCCATTCGGCGTCGGCCAGTAATAGAGGTCGATAGCTGCGGTCATTGTATGGCTCTCCCTGTTTGCCTGCTGCAACCATAATGAGGCAGGGCGCCCGACGTGCAAGGGGGAACACATCATGTTGACGCGGTGTTTCCTTGACGGGGCCGGGCGACTGGACTAGAGGGTCGGGTGTGGCGATTTGTTACCGGATTGCGGGCCACGTAAAACAAGCCGCTAAAGAGGTCGCGGAATGCCCCCGATACCTCGCGGTAGGGGGTTTTTTTGTGCGGCGCAGGCAGGAGGACACGACATGACCGACAACTGGAAACCCAGAACACGCCTCGTACATGCCGGCAGCCGCCGCAGCCAGTACGGTGAGGTGTCCGAGGCGATCTTTCTGACCCAGGGGTTCGTCTATGACAGCGCCGAACAGGCCGAGGCCCGCTTTGTCGCGCTGGGCGATGACGAATACATCTATGCCCGCTATGGCAACCCGACCGTGCGCATGTTCGAAGAGCGCATCGCGGCGCTGGAAGGCGCCCAGGACGCCTTTGCCACCGCCAGCGGCATGGCGGCGGTGAATGGCGCGCTGATGGCCGGCATCAAGGCCGGCGACCATGTGGTTGCAGCGCGCGCATTGTTCGGCTCGTGTCTGTACATCTGCGAAACCCTGCTGCCGCGATACGGAGTCGAGGTTACCTTCGTCGACGGCACCGATCCGGACCAGTGGCGCGCAGCGGTGCGGCCCGACACCCGGTTGTGTTTTCTCGAAGCCATCTCGAACCCGACGCTCGAAGTGATCGACATCGCCGCAGTTGCGGAAATCGCACATGAGGCCGGGGCGCTGCTGATTGTGGACAACGTGTTTGCAACCCCCGTGTTCCAACGCTCGCTGGAGCTTGGCGCAGACGTCGTGATCTATTCCGCGACCAAGCATATCGACGGCCAGGGCCGCTGTCTGGGCGGGGTCGTGCTGGGCAGCCGGGAATTCATTCGCACAACCCTGGAACCCTATCTGAAACATACCGGCGG
>CAZWXK010000001.1:0-6359 GCA_964637875.1 uncultured Rhodobacter sp. | reverse complement strand
GCAGCCGGGAATTCATTCGCACAACCCTGGAACCCTATCTGAAACATACCGGCGGCGCACTGAGCCCGTTCAATGCATGGGTCATGCTCAAGGGCCTGGAAACCCTTGATCTGCGGTGCCGTGCACAGGCCGAGACCGCAATCGACATTGCCCGCGCTCTGGAAGGCCACGCCAGCCTGGAGAGGGTCATTCACCCCTTCCTGCCCTCGCACCCCCAGCATGATCTTGCCCGGCGCCAGATGTCCATGGGGGGCACGGTCCTTTCTCTGGTCGTCAGGGGTGGCAAGGACGGTGCATTCCGCTTTCTCGACGGGCTGAAGATCGTCAAGATCTCCAACAACCTGGGCGATGCGAAATCCCTGATCACCCATCCGGCCACCACCACCCACCAAAGGCTGAGCCCGGAACAACGCGCGGCGCTGGGGATTTCCGACGGGCTGGTACGCCTGTCGATCGGGCTCGAGGATGCGGACGACCTGAATGCCGACATCTCGGCCGCGCTGGCTCTGGTCTGACAACCAGAGGGTCAAAGTTTACAAATCTTCTAGGTTTTGCTAGGCATGTGGCAGCTTGCGGTTGGGTGCGCTGGCGTGAACGCATGTGAAACCGGTCGTCACAACGATCTCTGACCTTTGCCACGAGCTGAGTAATGACAGGGCAAAACCCGAAGGGAAGAAAATGAATCTTCACGACCCGGCCATGGAAACCGACAATGATGACAGACCAGCCTTGACGCGCCCAAGCCGGGCAGACGCCGAAGACGCCGTGCGGACCTTGCTGCGCTGGGCCGGCGACGACCCCGAGCGCGAAGGCCTGCGCGATACACCGGCCCGCGTCACCCGGGCCTATGAGGACTGGTTCCGTGGCTATGACGAGGACCCCGCTGCCATGCTCGAACGTACCTTCGAAGAGGTCGAAGGCTATGACGAGATGGTTCTTTTGCGGGGAATCCGCTTTGAGAGCTATTGCGAACACCACATGGCCCCCATCATCGGGCGCGCCCACGTGGCCTATCTGCCCACCGACCGGGTCGTGGGCATATCCAAGCTGGCCCGCGTGGTCGATGCCTTTGCCAAGCGGCTGCAAGTGCAGGAAAAGCTGAATGCCCAGATTGCCAATACCCTGTGCGACGTGCTGAAACCGCGCGGTGTTGCCGTCGTCCTGGAGGCCGAGCACCATTGCATGTCAACCCGCGGCGTTCACAAACCGGGGGTGTCCATGGTCACCTCGACGATGCTGGGCGCCTTCAAGACAGACCGTGAATTGCGCCGCGAATTTCTGGCGGCAATCGGCAACCCGGCAAGCCGAGGAGACTGACGACCCGGGCCGCCCATGGCCGCCCCGCCCCGCGACATGACGAACGCGGGCAGGCAGCCCCGGTCACGCCCAGCCCCGGTCATGCCCAGCCAAACCCGACAAAACGTCAAACCCGACAAGGCCCGGCCTTGCGACATTCCTCGACCACACGGCGACGACGCGGCCCTGAAACGGTCGCCACGCGATGTTTCAGGCCGTGCGTTTCTCGATTCTGAAAAGGATGCCCATGACCAGCGAGACGAACGCCGCCGAAAAGCTGAGCAATGCGCCCATCTTTGCGGCGTCCTGCACCGTTCCGGGAGCAAACGCAACCGAGGCCACGAACAGTGCGACCGTGAACCCGATCGCCGCAACACAGCCAAGAACGAACAGATCACGCATGCGCATTCCTTCTGGCAGGCCCAACCCCAGCACGGACGCGGCAAACCAGCCGAACAGGAAGATCCCTACCGGTTTGCCCACCAACAGGCCAAGGGTCACAAGCAACGTCGCGTCGCCCATGGACGACAGCGCGACCCCGGCATTGGCAAGGCCAAAAAAGAACAGAATGATTTCGACGGGCACCTCAAGCGCATGTTCCATCGCGTTCAGCAGATCGCGCAAATGCTCTTCGGCAGCCGCAAAAAACCCAAAGGCACGATCCGCGTGGGGAATCGTCGGCACGATCGGCAGCAGCCCCAGCGCAGGGTGGATGCCTGCCCGCTGAAAGGCATACCAGCTGACGACCCCGGCCACAGCATAAGGCAGGAAAGACAACCTCCTGCGAACCCAGGTCGAAACCGGGCGCGTCGGCTTGTGTCGGTCCAGCCGGCGCGGCAGCCAGTTGAACAGCACGAAAACCGTTACCGCTGCCCCCAGGGACAACAGCATCCACACCGGCGCAACCTCGCCGGACGGATAGAAAACGGCCAGAATCAGCAAACCGCCAGCATCATCGGCAATCGCCAGAAGCAACAGGAAACGAACCGCCGGATGTCCGGCACCAAACACCATGCGCCCGACAAGATAGGAAAACGCGATATCGGTCGCGGTCGGAATCGCCCAGCCATTGGCGACCTCGGCAAAGGTCTTGGCCCCCATCAGCGCGGCAAGGCCCAGATATACGGCAACCGGCCCGGACATGCCGCCGGCGGTCGCGATCAGCGGCGTCAGCGCCTTTTTGCCCCGCAACGCACCGGCCTTCAGCGCGACGGCCTCCCAGACCTCCTTGGCGGCAATGGCAAAGAACAACGCCATGAGCACGTCGTTGATCAGGAAATGGATCGTCAGAACCCGCACGGCGTTGCCGGCCGCATCTTCTTCGAGAACACCAACCCACTGGTTGGTCAGCAGTGGCGTTTCGATGAATTCCTGATAGCTGGCATAGTCGAGATTTGCCCAGAGCAGGGCGACAACCGCGCCAAGGATCAACAGAATGGAATAGCCGGTGATGAAATTCCAGATTCGGTACATGCCTGCCCCTCTTGCGCCGCCTGTCCGGGGTCTGATAAGTCACGCGCGCAGAATGGGCAAGCCGAGGCTGGAAATTTTGTGACACATTCCGGCGAGCGGGACCTGCCCCCCATATCCGCGCCCCGGGGGATATCCTCTGGACTCGGCCCGTAACGCGCAGGATCATGCAGGACATGAATTCACGTTCCCGCAATTCCGACCGCGCGCTCGACCCTTTGATCGACAGAATCCGCGCCTGCCATATCTGTGCAGACCGCTTTGCCGCAACGGCAACCGCCCACAGCCCACGACCCGTCATTCGCCTTTCGGCCAGTTCGCCCGTCCTGATCGTCGGCCAGGCGCCGGGTGCGCGCGTTCACGCCAGCGGCCTGCCTTTCGATGATCCCTCGGGGGACCGGCTGCGCGAATGGATGGGGCTTTCGCGCGCGCATTTCTATGATCTCGGGCTGGTTTCGATCCTGCCGATGGCCTTCTGCTTTCCGGGATACGATGCCAGGGGGGCCGACCTGCCGCCACCTCTGCAATGCGCCCGACAGTGGCAGGCCAGCGTCATGGCAGTATTGCAGGCGCCGCGCGTGACATTGCTGGTGGGCGGATATGCGCAACGCTGGCACCTGGGGCTGGCGACTTCGGCAAGTGTGACCGAAACCGTCCGCACCTGGCGCAACCACGCGCCGCACGTTTTTCCGTTGCCACATCCCTCGTGGCGCAATACGGCTTGGCTGAAAAGGAACCCGTGGTTCGAATCCGACTTGCTGCCCGCGCTGAGGGTGCGGCTGATCGAGGTTCTTGGCCCGGATATCGTGAAAGACACGCCGACATGACACCACTCGATCAGGCCCATGAGCGAATGACCCGCGAGCCCGAAAACGAGGCCCTGCGCCTGCGGTTCTATCAGCGTGTAGTCGAGTGCGAATTGTTCCTGCTGCTGGAGTCCGAACCCGCGGGGGATCGCATTTCACCGGCGACCTTTCGCCTGGATGGCATCGACTTTGTTCTGGTATTCGACAGCGAAGAACGCCTGGCCTCGTTTACCGACAGGCCCTCGCCCTTTGTCGCAATGTCGGGCCGCCGCCTTGTCCAGATGCTGCGCGGACAACAGATCGGGCTTGCCATCAATCCCGAGGTGGCCCCATCGTCGATCCTGCTGCCCCACGATGCCATCACCTGGATCGACGAGGTTCTCGATGCCGCACGGATCGCCCCGAGCGCGCGACGCCCCGCCGCCGTCGTGCCACCGGGAAATCTGGATGTCATGTTCCTGCAGGCACTGGATGCAAGCCTCGCCCGGGCAGCGGGTCTGGCCGAATGGGCCGCCCTGGCCCGGCTCGAAGATGATCGCGGCGCGCGCACACCGACGCTGGCCTTTGTGGGTGCGTCGCCTGACGCGCAGGGCGCCCTGCAACAGATCGCACGCGATGTCGTTGCCTTCAGCGCAGATGACATGCAGCTGGACCTGCTGTTTCTTGACCCGAACGACCCCCTCTGCGCGCCTTTGCGCAGGGCGGGCCTTGTATTCGAGCTGCCCGAACCCGCGCAACCCGGCGACAGCCTCCCCAAGGAGGGGCCCGGCATGGATCCCGACCTGCCGCCCCGGCTGAAATAGGGTGGGCATCCCGGCAGATACCCCCTCGCGCCCGATCCGGGCGGGGGGATCGTCCCCGCGCAGGGGCGGAAAACACCCGAGGCGCAAGGAGCCATGCACAAGAATATGGAAATGGCTTTTTTCCCCTTGACCTTCCCCCTGCTGGAATGCCCAGATGGGGCAAAACAACCCGAAACGGAGAAAACAGATGCAGAAATTCAGCGTTCCCGACATGACCTGCGGTCACTGCAAGAAAACCATCGAGGAGGCGATTCACAAGCTCGATGGCAATGCCAGGATCGAGGTCGATCTTGATGCCCATGTGATCGAGGTCGCCACCCAGGCCGGCACCGAAAAGCTGCTGAGCACGCTCAAGGAAGTCGGTTACGAGGCCAGCCCCCTCTGACAGGGCCAGAACATCGATTCCTGCTCACGGATCGGGGGCGGTCGGACGAATGTCTGGCCGCCCCGTTTTCGTGGAAATTCCTGACTGTCAGATCAGGCCGAGACGTGCCCGCAAGGCATCCAGTGCCCTGGACCCGTCCGTGGTGGGGTGTGTGGTGCGCGACAACAGCAACGCCGCCTGCGATGCATGGATCAGCCCGTCTGACAGGATCCTGAGGTGGTTGGCCCGCAGCGTGTCGCCGCTTGAGGTGATGTCGGCAATCGCCTCGGCCGTCAGGTTCTTGACCGTGCCCTCGGTGGCGCCCTGGCTGTCAACCAGCTGATAATCGGCAACCCCGTGGGCGCGCAGGAATTCGCGGGTCAGGTTGTGATATTTGGTGGCGATGCGCAGGCGAAATCCGTGACGCGCGCGGAATTGTGCCGCGACCGCATCCAGGTCGTCCAGCGTATCCACATCGACCCAGCATTTCGGCACGGCAATGACAAGGTCGGCATGCCCGAACCCAAGTTGCGCCAGCACCTCGACCTTTTCCTGCCACAGCGGGATCTTTTCGCGCACAAGGTCGGTACCGGTCACACCCAGATGGATGCGCCCGGCGGCCAGCTCGCGCGGGATTTCCCCGGCCGAGAGCAGCACCAGATCGACACCCCCGACACCCTCGACGGCACCGGCATATTCGCGCGTCGAGCCGGCGCGGCGCAGATTGATGCCGCGTGCGCGAAACCAGTCGAACGTCTTTTCCTGCAATCGCCCCTTGGAGGGCACGCCCAGCTTGATCGTCATGGCAGCCCCTCCTTCAGCGCGATGATGAATTCGGGCCGGATCACCCCGCCCACGGCAGGGATGCCGCGCCCGTGGCCCAGCACCCCGGTCAGCGCGTCATAGCGCCCGCCCGAGGCAATGACCGGCAGATCGTCACGCGCCTCGGCATAAAAGCCGAAAACGAAGCCATCGTAATATTCCAGCGTGGTGCGCCCGTAAGAGCCCTCGAAATCAAGCGCATCGACATCGACACCGCGTCCCGCCAGCGCCGAAAGACGGGCCTCCATCAGATCCAGCGCAGGCGTGATCGCGGGCATGTCACGCGCGATTTCGCGCAAATGCGCAAGGGCCACGGGGGATTTTTCGCGCAGGCCGAGGATCGCCTCAAGCAGCGCCACCTGTTCGCCTGAAAGGGGTGGCGCGGCGGCGTCGAGCTGCAATGCGGATACGCGCTCGGCAATCTCGTCGCGGCTGCGCAGGCCGACATGGGGGCCGGCGGCCGCAATCAGATCATCGACGTCGTTTGTCTGCACGGCCTGCAACAGGGCGGCGCGGGCCGGGGGCACCGGGCGCTTGCCGCTGTAGCGGTCAAGCAGCTGGCGAAAACGTGCCGGCCGCCAGATGTGGCGACGCAGCGCGGCCTTGCGCCGTGGCAGGGTGTCGAGCCCGTCAACGGCGGCCATGAGGATGCCCAGATCGCCCGTTGCCGCGCGCAGGCCGCACCCGGCAAGAGCCTCGTGAAACAGGGCGAATACCTCGGCATCCGCTGCGGCCGGGTCATGGCGCGCGAACAGTTCGAACCCCACCTGAAGATATTCCGGCGCGCGCGCCGAACCC